>NZ_CDDB01000068.1 GCF_000820105.1 Aeromonas schubertii
GGCCCATGGTGGCCAGATCTTCGGGGGGGATGCGAGTGAGATCCACCTCGACCACCAGCTGCCGGCTCTGGCGCCAGGCTGCCTCGACGGGGGCGGGAAGGGGGTAGAGCGCCGGGGTCCCCGCATGGACAGAGCCGAGCAGCCAGAGGGTTTGATCGCCCTTCTCGAGGCGGTAGAAGGCGGGATCGGCCAGCAGCAGGTGGGACCAGGTCAACAGGGGCAGCAGCAGCCACAGACGCAGGGATTTGATCATGAAAAACCTTATGTTGCACACTGGGGGCGCCTCACACTAACACAAAGGGAAGTTTGTATGCCTCACCTGCGTTGCCGCGCCATGTCCCAACCGGATGTGGAGCGACTGAGCCTGACCCTCATCACAGAGCTTTCGGCTCTACTGGGGGCCGACCCGGCCCACTTCACCCTGGAGCGGCTCGAGAGCACCTTCGTGGCCGACGGCTGGCCCGTCCATGGCTCTCCCATGGTGGAGGTTCACTGGTTTGCCCGCCCTCAGGAGCAGCAGGATGCGGCGGCGCGCCTCATCACGACGCGGGTGCGTGACATCGTGGGAGAGGGGGTCAAGATTGCCGTGCTCTTCTTCCCCCTGGCGCGCCACGCTTACTACAGCGATGGCGCTCATTTTTGACACTCAGGCCGCCTTGGCCAGCAACCGATCCAGTAGCCGGGTCGGCAGCAGGCGCCGCAACCAGGAGAAGAGACGGGTCGGGAAGGTGACCGGGTAACGGGCTCTGGGGCGGCGACTCGAGAGGGCATGCACCAGGGGCGGGATGCAGGATTCGGGGGGCAGGGTGAAGCGTCCGCTCGGTCCCTCCCGCTCCAGCCGCTCCAGGGTCTGGCGATAGGCTTTTTTGTGGCGGCTCCCCTTCACATCGATATGACGCAGGAAGGCATCCCGGGCATGCTCACGAAAACGGGTGTCGATAGGGCCCGGTTCGATGAGGCTAACGTGGACGCCGCTGCCAGCCAGCTCGAGGCGCAGGGTGTCGCTGTACCCCTCCAGGGCGAACTTGCTGGCGTTGTAGGCGCCGCGAAACTTCATGGCCACCAGCCCCAGCACAGAGCTGTTTTGTACGATACGCCCCTCTTTGGCCTCGAGCATGGCCGGCAGTACCAGACGGATCAGATGGTGCCAGCCGATGAGGTTGGTCTCGAGCTGATCACGCAGGGCCTGGGTCGGCAGATCCTCCAGCGCCCCTGGCTGGCCATAGGCGCCGTTGTTAAACAGGCCATAGAGGCGTCCACCGGCGAGGTAGAGCGCCTCGGCCGCCCCCTCATCGATGCTGGCGGGATCGCTTAAGTCCAGACGCAGGGCGGTGAGCCCCTCCTTGCGCAGGCGGGCCGCATCCTCTTCCGTGCGGGTCGAGGCAATCACCGAGAAGCCGTGAGCGCGCAGGGCGCGGGTCGCGGCCAGACCAATGCCGCTGGAGCAGCCGGTGATGAGTACGTAACGGTTGGCCATCATGGGGTCCTTGAGATGAAGAGGGCTCAGGGTAGCGCAAAATGAAACCGGGCCACAGGGGCCCGGTTGGATTGCATGGCGTTCGCGCAATTACATGATGGTGAACGGCATGATGACGTGGAACTTGACGTCATGCTCGGAGGCGAAGATGTTCGGATAGTGAGTCCAACCACCGCCCTGAGTGATGTCGTTGTTGTAGTCGGTGTAGTGCAGCTTGAACAGGGTGCCCTTGAGCTTGCCATCCTGCACGGTATAGCTGACGTCGAAGTTGACGGCCCACTCGGTGTCTTCACCGTTGGCGGCCTTCTTGCCCTGGCCATCCTCGATATCCCAGCCGTAGGCACCGGAGACACCCACGGACCAGCCCGGAGCGCCCACCAGATCATCCAGGGAGCGGGTCACGCCGGCAAACAGGGCCTTCTCGTTGTTGGCGTTCCAGTCGGAGCGGGAATCCCACCAAATCTCGTTGGCGCCCTGGGAGTTGGCGTAGCCACGGGTCAGACGGGGCAGATAGTTACCCTCGGCACCCTCGGCCTTGGTCCACATTCCTTCCAGACGGAAACCGTAGTGGCCGGCATTCCAGGCGGCGGTCAGAGCCTGCTGCCATGCCAGACCGTCGTAGGTCTCGATCTTGCTACCACCCTTCTCATAGGTGTCGGTCTCGGAGCCGTAGAACTGGTAGCTGGTGGAGAGGCCACCGAGCACGTCAAACTTGTGAGCCAGTTTGAAGTGGTAGCTGTCCATGTAGCCTTCGGACTGACCGAAGGCGGCGGTCACGGCGGTGCCGTTTTCGAAGGTGTAACGAGCGGCCAGACCGTGGATATAGTCGATGACGTTCTCGGAAGCGAACGGATCCATCCATGCCTTGGCACGGGAGAACTTCTGGGTCTGCTTGTACCAGGGAGCCTTGTACTCGTCAGCGATGGCATAGGTCAGGTAGAGACCGCCGAAGTTACCTTCGATCTGGCCACCACGGTAGGTACCCGGTTGATAGGACCAGTTGACGCCCATGATACCCGGAACATAGAGCTGGGTCAGACCACCCTTGGCGGTGATGGCACCGTCCATGAATTTCAGCTTGAGGGCTGCGTTGGAGAGGCTGACGCCACCTTCGGGGGAGCCATCGGCGTAGTTTTCACCCCACTTGCCACCGGCGAAGGAGAACTCGTTTTCCTGATTGACCGGGTGATTCTCGGTCACGGCCAGGTCATAGGCACCAAAGCCGCCCAGATCCAGACCGACGGTGTCCCAGGCATAGCCGGAGTTGAAGTTCAGAGCCATCTGGGTGGTGGCGTGGCTCAGGTTGGATTGGTACTTGCCTTCCTTGTTTTTGGCAGTGGGGTCACCGTCGATACGCTGACGATCACGCTGGAAGTAGAAGAGGCCACCGGTGATCTTGGCATCGTTCACAAACGCTTCATAAGACTTGCCGTATTCCGGGCTCATCATATCCTGGGCGGCCACAGCCAGACCCGGGGCCACCAGTGCGGCAACGACAGCGGCGCTCAAAGCGGCACGCTTGAAGATCACTCTTTCCATTGATAATGCTCCTGATTTTATGGACTTAGCATTTTTCGGGCGGCCGGGTCACAGCCCGCCGCTCGGTGATGGCATCTGGCCTTTCGGCCTGCTCTTTATCTTGTTTATGTCGCTCTCCCGGGTCTTGGCCCCCGTGGATGCAAACACTTCATCGATTCTCTTTAATCTCGTTCCGAACTTGGCCTTCGGACACCTCAAGAGTACTTTCGCACCGCGAAATATCAATCGCCTGATGGCCTCAATTTTCAAAAGTATGACAGAGTGCAAAAAAATCAGACCTTCCCGGGGAACTTTCGTGAACAGGCCGCGATAAAAGGGCTGGCAACGTTTTCCAGTGCGCCTTTTTGTCGTCTTTGGTCGCTTTTTTACCCTTTGCCAGGCGCACTCTTGGTGCCGGGCAGGGTTAAAATAATTTGCACTCAAAAAAAACAATGGGATGGCGCCGGGTCCCCGAATGGGGAGCTTGTCCCCCAAGTCATAAAAGTGTCATAAAAGGTTCCAATAATTGGCGCACGTTTCTTAACGCGGGAGAGTAGAGGGAAATGGCAAAGCGAATTCTGGTGGTCGAGGATGAGGCCCCAATCCGCGAGATGCTCAGCTTCGTGCTGGAGCAGAAGGGATATGATGTCATCGAGGCCCAGGACTTCGACGATGGGCTGGTCAAGTTGAAAGAGCCCTATCCCGAACTGATCCTGCTGGACTGGATGTTGCCCGGTGGCAGTGGTATCCAGTTTCTCAAGCAGCTCAAGCAAGAGGAGCTGACCCGTCAGATCCCGGTGGTGATGCTCACCGCCCGTGGTGAGGAAGAGGACAAGGTGCGCGGTCTCGAGGCCGGTGCCGACGACTACATCACCAAACCCTTCTCCCCCAAGGAGCTCACCGCCCGCCTGCATGCCGTGATGCGCCGGGTGTCGCCTACCTCGGTGGAGGAGGCGATCGAGGTGCAGGGGCTGCGTCTTGACCCCCTCTCTCATCGGGTCAGCGTGGAGGAGAAGCCTCTCGACATGGGGCCAACCGAGTTCAAACTGCTCCATTTCTTCATGACTCACCCGGAACGGGTTTACAGCCGTGAGCAGCTACTCAACAATGTGTGGGGCACCAACGTCTATGTGGAAGACAGGACGGTTGATGTGCATATCCGCCGCCTTCGCAAGGCCATCGAAGAGACGGGCCACGACCGCCTCATCCAGACCGTGAGGGGGGCGGGCTACCGCTTTTCGACCCGGCTGTAGGAACACGCCATGTTGCAACCGTACAGTTGGCGCCGTCAGCTCTGGCGCATGATTGGGTTTTATATCCCCTTCGCCCTGCTTGGCTGGCTGCTCGACCACGTGGCCGCAACCCTGTTGGTTGCGACCACCCTTCATCTCGTCTGGCACTATCAGCAGCAACACCGGCTGGCCCACTGGCTGTGGCATGATCGCAGCCTGGTGCCCCCCTCCGGCAGCGGTAGCTGGGAGTACATCTTCAACGGCATCTACAAGCTGCAGCAGCGTCAGCGCGGCCGCCGCCGGGAGCTGGCGGGCCTCATCCGCCGCTTTCGCGAGGGGGCCGAGGCGCTGCCCGATGCGGCCGTCGTCTATCGGGAGGATGGCTCCATCCTCTGGTGCAACAAGTTGGCGGAGAAGATGCTCGGCTTTCGCTGGCCCGAAGATGCCGGTCAGCACATCGGTAACCTTATTCGCGCGCCGGCCTTTACCGCCTACCTGGCCAGGGGGGACTACGAGGATCCCCTCGAGCTGCACTCACCGGTCAACGACGACAAGTTGCTGGAGTTTCGTATCATGCCCTATGCCCTGGATCAGGCGATCCTGGTGGCCCGGGATGTGACGCGTCTGCGCAGCCTCGAGAAGACCCGCAAACACTTCGTGGCCAATGTCTCTCACGAGCTGCGTACACCGCTTACCGTGCTCAAGGGATATCTGGAGATGACCGAGGAGCTGCCGGCTCCCGGTATGTGGGGCAAGGTACACAGGGTGATGCATGAGCAGACCCTGCGCATGGACAATCTGGTCAACCAGTTGCTCACCCTGTCGCGTATCGAGGCGGCGAGCGAGGTGGATCTGGCCAGGGTGGTGGATATACCGGCCATGCTGGCCCTGCTCGAGCAGGAGGCCAATGCCCTCTCCGGAGAGCGGGCCCATCTCATCCGCTTCCAGGTCCAGCCCGACTTGAGGGTGCACGGGGATCCGGATCTGCTGCGCAGTGCCGTTTCCAATCTGGTCTATAACGCGGTGCACTATACCCCGCCCGGCAAGGGGATTCTGGTGGAGTGGCGGCGTCAGGGGCAGTATGCCCTGTTTGCCGTGACCGATGAGGGGGAGGGCATTGCTCCCGAGCACCTCTCGCGCCTTACCGAGCGTTTCTACCGGGTGGATCGGGCACGCTCGCGCCACACCGGGGGGTCGGGATTGGGGCTGGCCATCGTCAAGCATGCCCTGAGCCATCACGATACCCATCTGGAGATAGAGAGCCGACTCGGCCGGGGGAGCCGTTTCAGCTTCCTCATGCCTCCCCAGCTGATTGCCGATCAGCGTAAGAGCGCCTGACCAACCATACAGAGGGCTGCCCGGGCAGCCCTCTCTCTTTCGTGCGTTGACCGATAATGGCTTGGCATGTCATGAAAGTGTCACAGATTGTCCATATCTTTGTCATGGCACGGCCAGATACTGGCGCCGTCTTGGAACAGACCCTCGTTACTTTTGGAGAGATTGGATGAAACTCAACAAATTGGCTGGCGTTATTGCTGTCTCTGCCGTGACCCTGTTTTCTGCCCACAGCATGGCAGCAGGTGTCGACAAAAATCTGCAGGAGTATCAGCCTGTTAGCGGTATTTCCGGTAACTTGTCTTCAGTTGGATCTGACACCCTGGCCAACATGATGACCCTGTGGGCCGAAGAATTTAAGCGCATGTATCCGAACGTCAACGTTCAGATCCAGGCCGCCGGCTCCTCCACCGCCCCCACCGCCCTGACCGAAGGGGTCGCCCAGTTTGGCCCCATGAGCCGCGAGATGAAGGCCGGCGAGATCGAGGCCTTCGAGAAGCGTTTTGGCTACAAGCCGGTCGGGATCCCGGTCGCCGTGGATGCCCTGGCGGTGTTCGTCAACAAGGACAACCCCGTCAAGGGGCTGACCATGGAGCAGCTCGACGCGATTTTCTCCAGCACCCTCAAGTGTGGTGGTGCCCAGCAGGCTTCCCGTTGGGCCGATGTGGGCCTCGAAGGGGGTTGGGCGGCCAAGGATATCCAGCTCTACGGTCGTAACTCCGTCTCCGGTACCTATGGCTACTTCAAGGAACACGCCCTGTGCAAGGGTGACTTCAAGAGCGGTGTGAACGAGCAGCCGGGCTCTGCCTCCGTGGTGCAGTCTGTCTCCTCCTCCCTCAATGGCATCGGTTACTCCGGTATCGGCTATGTCACCTCCGGTGTGCGCGCCGTGCCCCTCTCCAAGGATGGCAAGAGCTTTGTCGAGGCGACCGAGCAGAACGCCCTGACCGGCAAGTATCCGCTCTCCCGCTTCCTTTACGTTTACGTGAACAAGCACCCCAACAAGCCCCTCTCTCCCATGGAGCAAGAGTTCATCAAGATGATCCTCTCCAAGAGCGGCCAGACCATAGTCGCCAAGGATGGTTATATCCCGCTCCCGGCCAAGGTGGTCGAGCGTGACCTCAAGACCCTGGGTCTGATGTAAGATCTGTGCTGTCAAAAGCGGGCCCGTCGGGCCCGCTTTTTATTTATCCACTCCCTGATGACTTGCGCAGCGCCCCCCCTTTTTTGACAATAGAGTGAAGTCGTTTCCCAAAGGATGCTTCATGTCGCTCACCACCCGCTCTGTTCGTCTGCTCTCCTTGCTGTGCGGGGCCACCCTGCTGGCCGCGTGTGCCCAATCCCCGACCGGACGCAGTCAGATGCTGCTCTACTCCCCCCAGCAGATGAACCAACTGGGCGCCAGCTCCTTCGAGGAGATGAAAAAGCAGGCGAAGATCAGCACGGACAAGAAGGTAAACGCCTATGTGCAGTGTGTCGCCGGCGCGGTGACTGCCCAGGTGCCGGCCCACTACGGCATCAAGAGCTGGGAGGTGGTGGTGTTTGACGATAAACAGGTCAATGCCTTCGCCCTGCCCGGAGGTAAAATCGGTGTCTATACCGGGTTGCTCAAGGTGGCGGCCAATCAGGATCAGTTGGCGACCGTCATCGGCCACGAGATCACCCATGTGCTGGCCCAGCACTCCAACGAGCGCCTCTCCCGCAGCCAACTGGCCGGTATCGGTCTGGCGGCGGCCGACGTGGCGCTTGGCTCCAGCGAGTATGGGGGGGCCACCATGGCGGCGCTGGGACTGGGGGTACAGGTGGGTTATCTGCTCCCCTATGGCCGTGCCCAGGAGAGCGAGGCCGACAAGATGGGGCTCGATCTGATGGCGAGTGCCGGTTTCAACCCTGCCGAGTCGGTTGCACTGTGGCAGCGCATGAGTGCCCAGAGCGGTGGCAACAAGCCGCCACTGCTGCTCTCGACCCACCCGAGTGACACCCAGCGTATCGAGGCGCTGCAGGCCGACCTGGCCCGGGTTGATCCCATCTATCAGCAGGCCCGTGCCGCAGGCAGGAGCCCCCAGTGTCGGAAATAAGCCTGCGCATCGCCCGTCTCGAGGACGTGGCGGCCATGGTCCGGTTACAGCGTGCCAGCTGGCGCATGGCCTATGGCAGCGTGCTGGGTGAAGACGTGCTCGAGCAGATGGATGAGGCGGCCCACCACAGGGTGTGGGAGCGTCGCCTCACCGAGACCGACCCCCGCCCCATGTTGATCTGCCTGGAGGAGCAACCGGTCGGGCTGCTCTACTGGCAGCAGGAAGGGGATCTCGCCTGGCTGCGCGCCTTCTACCTCGATCCCGACATCTGGCGTCAGGGGTTGGGTCGTCGTCTGTGGCAGGTGGTGATGGTGCAGATGCGCCGGGCCGGTTGTCGTGAGGCGCGCCTCTGGCTGCTCGGTGGTAACCGCATCGGTGCCGGTTTCTATTTCAAGCACGGGTTTCGTCCAACCGGTGAGCGCCGAACCCTGCAGACACTCGGACGAGACTGTGTGCAGCATCAACTGGCTCGCCCCTTGTGACCCCGTTTTACGCCCCTCGTCACTTTATTTTTTTTGCGAATTAATACAATAGAGCCTCTTGAGGATTGGGTTGCTCCATATCAGGGAGGAAGGCATGTATTACGGATTCGATATCGGTGGCACCAAGATAGCGTTTGCCGCTTACGATGGCGGCCTGGCACTGCGCCACGAGCTGCGTCTGGCGACCCCTAAGGACGACTACGAGGGACTGCTCGATCTGCTGGCCGAGCAGGTGCGCCAGGCCGATGTGCGCTTCGGGGTTCGCGGCTCGGTGGGGATCGGCTTCCCCGGTATCATCAACGCCCAGGATGGCAGCGTGGTGGCCGCCAACCTGCCCGCTATCAATGGTCGCCATCTGGGGAGGGATCTCGGCGCCAGGCTGGATCGTCCGGTAGCCGTCGACAATGACGCCAACTGTTTCCTCTGGTCCGAAGTTCAGGAAGGCAGCGCCGACGGCGCCGCCTCGGCCCTTGGCATGACCATAGGCACCGGCATTGGTGGCGGTATCTACCTCAATGGCCGCATTCATCAGGGCCGTAACTGGCTGGCCGGCGAGATAGGACACTACCCGTTGCCGGGCACTCTGCTGCTGAAATATCCGGATCTGCCCCGCCTGCGCTGTGGCTGTGGTCGTCTCATCTGCTTTGAGACCCTCGCCTCGGGCAGCGGCCTGGAGCGCCTCTATCACCATCACACCGGTGAGCGCCAGAGTGGTCAGCAGATTGTGGCCCGCCTTGAGGCGGGGGAGGCCGCGGCTCGGGCGGTGATCGACGGTTGGCTCGACGTGCTGGCCGCCGGGCTGGCTTGTGCCCTCTCCACCCTGGATCCCGAGGTGGTGGTGCTGGGGGGGGGACTAAGCGGGCTACCCATCCTCTATGAACAGCTGCCCTTGCGCCTGCCCGGCCATCTGCTGCCCGGGGTGGCGCTGCCGGCCATTCGCCAGGCCCGCTTCGGCGGGGCCGGCGGGGTTCGTGGGGCAGCTCTCCTTAACCTGACCAGATGAGAGCGGGCCATACCCGCACCAAGCCATGACGAGACTCGAAGTTTGTATCGATAACCTTGAATCCCTGCACACGGCCCAAGCGGCCGGAGCAGATCGCATCGAACTGTGCAGTGCCCTGGGGCTGGGGGGGCTCACCCCCTCCCATGGCCTGATGCAGCTGGCTGCCCGCCTTGCCCGTGTCCCTGTCTACGCCATGATACGACCCAGGGCCGGGGATTTTTGCTTCTCCGAGGAGGAGATGGCGCTGATGGAGCTGGATATCGCTGCGGCCCGCTCGGCCGGTCTGCAGGGGGTGGTGGTGGGGCTGCTCGACGAGCGAGGCCGGGTGCCGGGTGAGCGGCTCAGGCGTCTGGTGCAAGCCGCGGGTCCGCTTGGCGTGACCTTTCACCGGGCCATCGATCTCTCGAGTGACTGGCGCGCCGATCTTGAGATCATCATAGCCGCCGGCTGCGAACGCATCCTGAGCTCGGGCCAGGCGGCCAGCGCCGAGGCGGGGCTGGTGACCTTGCGCGAGATGCAGGCCCAGCTCGCCGGGCGGGCCAGCCTGATGCCGGGGGCCGGGGTCAATGGGGACAATGTGCTGCGGATCCTGGCCGAGAGCGGGGCCGCTGAGGTGCATATGTCCGGCATGGGCTGGCGTGGCAGCGCCATGGCGAGGGGCGTATCCATGGGGAGTGCCGACGATGGCCGCATCAATGTCACCGATGCCGGCAAGATCGCCGCCGTGCGTCGACTGCTCGGCTGACACGACAGGGGGCGTCGGCTCTGTTATCATCGGCCCCTCATTTACCCTCGAGACAAGCGAGAGCGACATGTCCCAATACAACACCACCGAACAGAAGGCCAGCTACGGCGTCGGCCGTAACATGGGCGAGCAACTGGCCCAGCAGGCGTTCAGCGGTCTGGATATTCCGGCCCTGCAGCAAGGTCTGGCCGATGCCCTGAACGGCCTCGAGTTTGCCGTCAGCCGCGACGAGATCAACGAAGCCTTCGGTATCATCACCGAGCGCATGCAGGCCGAGCAGGAGGCCACCGCCAAGGCCGCCGCCGCCGAGGGTGAGACCTTCCTGGCTGACAACGCCAAGCGTGCCGAGGTGCAGGTGACCGACTCCGGCCTGCAGTATGAAGTGCTGGTAGAGGGTAACGGTGAAACACCGGTTGCCGGTCAGTCCGTACGTGTTCACTACCACGGTACCTTCACCGATGGTCGTGTCTTCGACAGCTCCGTCAGCCGTGGCCAGCCGGCCGAGTTCCCGGTGACCGGTGTCATCAAGGGTTGGGTTGAGGCGCTGCAGCTGATGCCGGTGGGTTCCAAGTGGAAGCTCTACATCCCGCAGGATCTGGCCTATGGTGCCCGCGGTGCCGGCTCCATCCCCCCCTACTCTGCACTGGTCTTCGAAGTCGAGCTGCTGGATATCCTGTGATCCACACCAAGCGGTAGACCCTGACGGCGGCCCCTGTGGCCGCCGTTCTTTTTGGGGTTATAGTGGTCATCATGACAGCAAGGGGAGGGGATGATGAGAGAGTGTCTGTTGGTGTTCTGGCTGCTGGGTATGGTGCCAGCGGCGCTGGCCGATACGGTGCGTTGCAAGGATACCCTGATCACGGAGGGGGACAGCACGGCCCTGCTGCTGATCAAGTGCGGCGAACCCCTCCTCAAAGAGGATCTCACCCGTTTCGAGGAGAACGGCTTCGGGGCGAAGATCACGGTCAAATACGGCGAGCGCTGGACTTATAACTTTGGCAAGCAGCGTTTCATGCAGATGGTGACCGTGGTCAACGGCGAGGTTGTCGAGATCGAGAATGGCCCGCCGGGAGAGTCGTCGCGAGCCATCCCTTAGCAGGGGGCGAGACCCGGGCGCAGGGTGCGCAGCAACTGGTTGATCTGGCCGGCCAATGCCCGCTGCTCGCGCTGCCCTTCGAGCCTGACGCGCCCGTCGCAGAAACGAAATTCACCCACCGACTCCACCGCGAAGGCACCCCGGTGGAAGCTTTTTACATAACGGGCGATCTGAACCGGTGAGAAGCGTTTGAAAATTTTCATCTGTTCCTCGACAGTTTGATTAGTCATTCTCACTATAACAGTATCAGATGACGGTAAGATGAACGGTCTCGTCGCCCTTTGTTAATCATTCATGGGGAGATGTCGCCTGCAGAATAATGGCTTTATACTGCAACTCTTTTCATGCAGTCAGGAATAATCAGGGATGGAACTGGTCGAGGTGGTGGACGAGCAGAACAGGGCTGTGCGGGTTGCTCCCAGGGACGAGATCCGGCGGGATAATCTGGCTCACAGAGCCACCTATATCCTGGTGCGGCGAAGCGATGGCCGGGTGGTGGTACAGCGTCGGACCCTTTGCAAGGATTTTTGTCCCGGTATGCTCGATGCCTGTTGCGGCGGTGTGGTGAGTGCCGGTGAGCAGTATGACGAGAGCGCCCTGCGCGAACTGGCCGAGGAGCTGGGGGTGCAGGGGGTGCCTCTGCACGGTTTTGGTACCTTCTACTCACGCAGTGACCTCTACCATGTCTGGGGGGGGCTCTATCTGTGCACCTATGATGGCGAGCTGACGTTGCAGGCCGAAGAAGTTGAGTCTATCGAGGAGCTCACCCTGGAGCAGATTGCCGCCCGGGCCGGCGAATTCACCCCGGACTCCCTCATTGCCATCGCCGAGCTGCGCCGACGCGGCGCCTTCACCCAACTCAAGGAGTAGCCCATGATCGCCATCGGAAGCCGATTGCCAGAGCACGATTTCACCTTTATTACCCCGGAGGGGAAGGTCACCCGTAGCAGTGCCGATCTCTTCGGCGGCAAGCGCGTCGTGCTGTTTGCCGTGCCGGGGGCCTTCACGCCGACCTGCTCCAACGCCCATCTACCGGGTTATGTGGTCAAGGCGCAGGCGTTTGCGGCTGCCGGGGTCGATAGCCTCTGCTGCCTCTCGGTCAACGATGCCTTCGTGATGGCAGCCTGGCAGCGGGAGCAAAACGCCGAGGCCATCACCATGCTGGCGGACGGGGATGGCGCCTTCGCCAGTCAGTTGGGGCTGGCCAAGGAGACGGGCACCTTTGGTGGTCTGCGCGCCCAGCGTTTCGCCCTCATCGCCGAGGATGGCGTGGTGACGGCACTGCGGGTCGAGGCGCCGGGCAAGTTCGAGGTGTCGGATGCCGAGAGCCTGCTGGCCCTGCTGTAATTTAAACGCCGACCGTTTACACTAACGGCAACTTGTGAGGCCTGCAGTCAGCAGGCCATTTTTTATGCGTAGAGGATGTAAAACGAGATGACCTTGTCCCTGTTGGCCATCGTAGCCGGACTGGCCCTGCTGGTGTGGAGCGCGGATAAATTTGTGGATGGGGCGGCGGCGACCGCCCGCTATGCCGGTATGCCTCCCTTGCTTATCGGCATGGTGATCATCGGCTTTGGCACCTCGGCCCCCGAGATGGTGGTGTCGGCCCTGGCCGCTTCTCAGGGCAACCCGGGCCTTGCCCTGGGCAATGCCTATGGCTCCAACATCACCAATATCGCGCTCATTCTGGGTCTGACGGCCCTGATCAGCCCCATTGCCGTCGCCTCTCAGGTGGTACGCAAGGAGATCCCCGTCCTGCTCGGTATCACACTGCTTTCGGGGGCGCTGCTGCTCGATGGGCATCTGGGGCGCGGGGATGCCCTGATCCTGATCGTGGTGTTCTTTGTGTTGATGGGCTGGTCCATCTGGCAAGGGATGACGGGTCGTGGGGATGCCCTCGATGCGGAGGTGAGCGAGGATATCGAGAGCGAGGGGATGAGCCTCAAACGTGCCCTCTTCTGGCTGGTACTGGGGTTGGTGCTGCTGGTGGGCGCCTCTCGCCTGCTGGTGTGGGGGGCGGTCGAGGTAGCCCATAGCCTGGGGATCAGCGATCTCGTCATCGGCCTCACCATAGTGGCGGTGGGCACCTCCTTGCCGGAGCTCGCCTCGTCCCTGATGGCCATCAAGAAGAAGGAGCACGACCTGGCTCTTGGTAACGTGCTGGGCTCGAACCTCTTCAATACCCTGGCGGTTGTGGGGATTGCTGCCGGCATTCACCCGCTGGATGTGGATCCGGCGGTGCTCTCGCGGGACTGGAGCGTCATGATGGGGCTGACCCTGGTGTTGCTGTTTATGTGCGTGGGCCGCAAGGGACAGGGTCGCATCAATCGGGCCGAAGGGGGTTTGCTGCTGGCCGCCTATGTGGCTTATACCCTCTGGTTGCTGGGCACTCAGTTCTGAGTCTTGGCAATAGAAGAAGGGGAGCCATCGAGGCTCCCCTTTTCGTTGGGGTCAGGCGACGGCGGTGAGTCGCAGCTCTTGCTGGCTCGAGTCGATCACCAGGATGTCGGCCTTGGGGAAGAAGTTGAAGGTGGAGGCGGAGGCCCAGGTGTAGGCACCCATGACGCGGCCGACCACCAGGTCCCCTATCTCCAGCTCGGGCAGCGGGATCTCATCGCGGATCACATCCACGCTGTCGCAGGTGGGACCGGCCAGCACGCTGCGGTGCGGATCGCCACTGACATAGGGCACACTCACCGGGTAGGTGACGTGGTCGTACATCTGGCCGTTGTAGCTGCCATAGAGGCCATCATCTAGGTAGTACCAGATCTTGTCGCCGCGATGGGCCTTGCCCATGACGCTGGCCACCGAGGTCATGGCCGGGGCCGAGATGAAGCGGCCGGGCTCGGCAAGCTTCTGCACCGTGGCGGGGAGCCTGGCCAGGGCATCACGAATGGGGGCGCAGAAGCCGTCGATATCGAACTCCCCCCCCTCATAGTCGACCGGGAAGCCGCCGCCGACATCCAGCACCCAGGGCTTGAGGCCGAGATCCCACGCCTGCTCCAGGATGGCGCGGCAGGCATCGATGGCCTGCACGTGGCGCCTGGGGTTGGGCACCTGGGAGCCGACGTGGAAGGAGAGCCCCATGACCTTGAGCCCCTTGGCCTGGGCCAGCTGCATCAGGGGCAGGGCCTGCTCCGGGGTGCAACCGAACTTCTTGGAAAGGTCCACCTTGGTCTCGGGGTTGGGGAAGCTGATGCGCAGCAGCAGTTTGACCTCGTCCTTGTAGGGGAGAAACTTGTCGAGTTCCCAGGGGTTGTCATAGACAAACACGGTGCAGCCGTACTCCAGGGCGTGGCGAATATCGCCGTCACGCTTGATGGGGTGGGTATGGATGCAGCGCCCGGGGCGTACCCCCTGGCTCTTGACCAGATCCACTTCGCCGTTGGTCGCGAGATCGAAACAGGCTCCCTCTTCCTTGAGCACCTCGACCAGCGCGGGGTGGGGAAGGGGTTTGAGTGCATAGTGCAAACGCACATCGGGGAGGGCGGCGGCCAGTGCCCGGTACTGTTTGCGGACGCTGGCCTTGTCGAGGAGCAGCAGAGGGGAGCCGTGTTGTTCAATCAGTTGGCGGTAATCCAGAGCCTGAGAGGTCTCGTTCATTGTCGTGTCATCATCCTTAGGGGGCGCAGTGCCCAGTCCAGTCACAGTGAACCGGCGGCGGCCGGCTCAGGCGCGAACCAAGCTCGCGTGGGTGCTTGGTTATGCGCGTGATTATGGTCTCATTGCATTTTTGTGCAATATGCGTGGGTGGGTATGTTGTTGAGTTTTTCTGATTGAGACGACAGAGGAAACTGCATGGTTTCCGGGGGAGGCTGATGCCAGGTTGTGTGATTGTTAATGAAGGTAAACAAGACGAAAAAGCCGGCATGAATGGGAGACAGTTCACGTTTTTTTGATTACCATGCGCCGGCCTAATCCAAATTTAGTTCGGATGAAGGTGGCAGGAGAGCGATGGGAAACCATCCACCGAAGAAGTGAATCTTTCAGGTACCGGGCAACCGGTGTGGACTGCCACTGGACGATACTCTGGAGAGACCCGTTAAATCGGGCGCCGAAGGAGCAAGGCTGCCGACCCGTGCGGCAGCCGGAAACTCTCAGGCAAAAGGACAGAGGGGATGGGATGGTTGTACCCGGGCTTTGGCCCTTCGCATCGCCTCTGCGATCGTATTGCTATTGGGAAGATCATCCTTCTCCTCCTTAATTTTTCTGTTTAAGGAGGATGCATGTCATCAATTCAAGCGGCCTTGTTGGCCATCGACAGTTTCATCTGGGGGCCTCCCCTGCTTATCTTGCTGGTCGGTACCGGCATCTATCTCACCGCCCGTCTCGGACTGTTGCAGGTCTTGCGGCTGCCCCTTGCCCTGCGTCTGGTATTTGGCCGCGATCAGGGACAGGGCAAGGCGGGGGATGTGTCGAGTTTCGCGGCGCTGTGTACCGCTCTCTCCGCCACCATAGGTACCGGCAACATCGTCGGGGTCGCCACCGCCATCAAGCTAGGCGGTCCGGGTGCCCTGTTCTGGATGTGGATGGCCGCCTTCTTTGGCATGGCGACCAAGTATGCCGAGTGTCTGCTGGCGGTGAAGTACCGGGTGACCGATGCCAATGGCCAGATGGCCGGTGGCCCCATGTATTACCTCGAGCGTGGTCTCGGCTCCAGGCCGCTGGCCAAGCTGTTTGCCCTGTTTGGCATCGGAGTGGCCTTCTTTGGTATCGGCACCTTCCCTCAGGTCAATGCCATCTCCGACGCCATGACCCTGTCGTTTGCGGTGCCCCGTGAGGCGACCGCCGTAGTGCTGACCCTGCTGGTCGGGCTGGTGACGCTGGGGGGGATCCGCTCCATCTCCAGCGTGTCGAGCAAGGTGGTGCCCTTCATGGCCCTCTTCTATATCGTCTCTTGCCTCGGGGTATTGGTGGCCAATGCCTCGGCACTGCCTGATGCGGTCTCCCTGGTGCTCACCTCGGCCTTCACCGGTCAGGCGGCGACCGGCGGATTCGTCGGTGCCGGCGTGATGCTGGCAATCCAGTCCGGGGTGGCGCGCGGTGTCTTCTCCAACGAGTCGGGCCTTGGCTCGGCCCCTATCGCAGCGGCGGCGGCCAAGACCGACTCTTGCGTCGAGCAGGGGCTGGTTTCCATGACCGGCACCTTCTTCGACACCATCATCATCTGCACCATGACCGGCCTCACCCTGGTGGTGACCGGGGTGTGGAGCGGCGATCTGAGCGGTGCGGCCATGACGAGTGCTGCCTTCGCCCAGGGACTTAACCCCCATGTGGGCCAGTACCTGGTGAGCATAGGCCTGCTCTTCTTTGCCTTCACCACCATCCTCGGTTGGAACTACTATGGTGAGCGCTGCACCGAGTATCTGTTCGGGGTCAAGGCCATCAAGCCCTATCGCCTCACCTATCTGGCGCTGGTGGCCAGCGGCGCCTTCCTCCACCTGGATCTCATCTGGTTGCTGGCAGATATCGTCAATGGCCTGATGGCGGTACCCAACCTCATCGGTCTTATCGGCCTGCGCCATGTGGTGGTGGCCGAAACCCGGGCCTTCTTTGCCCGGCGCGATAGCGCTGAGCCGGAAGGGGAGACTCAAACGGCCTGATTTCTAGAGCGAGCCCGGTTTCGACCGGGCTCACTGCATGATTTAACTCTCGGATTACTGACTCCTTGCATGATAATCTGGCCGGACCGGATTAGAATGACCCCTTTCGACGAGCGGTGTGAGGTTGTCTGTGCTGAGGATGTCCGAGATATGGAGTGCCAGGAATCACTCCGAAGACTTCACCATGACTCGTATCGAGTTTATGACGGTGCGGTTTCGCTGGCTGGTGTGCCTGCTGATGGTCGGCTTGCCGGCCTGGTCTGTGGTGGATTGGTTGACCCTCAGTGCCGGGCAGTATGCCTTCTTGCTCAAGGTCAGGATGACCACCTTTCTGGCTCTCTCTCCCTTAATTCCCTTTTCGTTTTTCATTAACTACCGCCTCTCGCGAATGCGGGCGGCCCTCGGTTACCTGATGAGCGTCATGCTCGCCTTCGCCCTGATCTGCATGGCGGGGCTCGGTCACGTCGAGGGGCTGCAGATGGGTTATACCGTCTTTCCCTACCTGATGATCAGTCTGTTTGCGGTCTTTCCCATCCCTCTGATGATCGGTTTTGGTGTTGCCCTCTTCATCTTCTGTGTCCTGTTGCTGGGGCGCAGCATACTGCTCGATCAGGCGCTCTTTGGCATGGAGACCCTCAACCAGCTCTGGTTGCTGCTGCTCTTTACCCTCACTGCCGCCTGGGTGCAGGCGGGCCAGCTCAACATGTTGCTGCGCCTCTACCGGGAGTCCACCACGGACGAGCTGACCGGCATGATGAACCGTCGCCTCTTGATGAAACAGCTGGAGCAGGCCAGGGCCGCCCTGATGAGCCGGGATCGCCCCTTCGCCCTGCTGCTGCTCGATCTCGATCGCTTCAAGCGGATCAACGACAACTATGGCCACCTGGCCGGGGATGCGGTGCTTCACACTGTGGCGACCACCCTCGGAGAGCAGCTCGAGAAGCAGCATGTGCTCGGCCGCTACGGGGGAGAGGAGTTCGCCATCCTGTTACCCCGTTGTGCGACCCTGGAGCAGGCACGGCAGATTGCCGAGCGTCTGCGCCTGTCGGTGGAGGCGAGGGCGGTCAAGAGCCCCGCTTCCGATGAGATGATCGAGGTGACGGTGAGTATCGGGGTGGCGCTGGCCAAGCGGGGGGAGGGGGTGCAGGCGCTGCTCAACCGGGCCGACGAGTGTCTCTACCAGGCCAAGATCAACGGGCGAAACTGTGTGGTGGTGACACCGCCATCGAGCCAGTCGATGGCGGTCTGAGATCAGGCGAGACGGTACTTGTCAGAGAGCTGGTGAGCCAGATACTTGAACATGTTGAAGACCGCCATGGTCTTGGGAGTGGGGGTGCCATCTTCGGCGAGGAAGTACTCCCCCTTGAACACCAGCACATCGCCCCGCTGCTCGACATCGTCGGCCTGCATGCCGTGGATGAAGTCTTCATGTTCACGGATCATTTGATTGGCGATGGTGAGCAGCGCCTCCCGACCGATAGATTCTCTTTGCGTATGCATACAACTCTCCTCATGGTGCGAGGCCGAGGATGATAGCGCAGTCGTGAGCCCTGTGCATCGGGTTACTCCAGGATCAGGTTGCGCAACCAGCGGCGGCGCCCGATGCGGCGCAGCACCAGCAGACACTTGGCGATCTCCTCGAGCAGCACCAGGGCGACCACGGCCGGCAGTGGCCAGCCCAGCCAGACGGTGAGGGCGGCCAGGGGCAGACCGATGCACCACATGCTGACGATGTCGATGAAGATGGTGTAGTTCACATCACCCCCAGAGCGCAGTACCCCGACGATCCCCACCATGTTGAACACCTTGACCAGCATGCCGATGCAGACAATGGCCAGCACCTGGCTGGCCAGAGAGCCCGGATCGCTGTGCAGATTGCCGATGGCACCGAGTAGCGGTGCTTGCAGCAGCCAGACGACAGCCCCCACCAGCAGGGCGCCAAAGGGAGCGAGCAGCAGAAAGAGCTGGGAGTGCTGCCAGGCGCGCTGGTACTCCTGAGCGCCCAGCTGGTGACCGAGCAGGGTGGCGCAGGCCACCGCCAGACCAAAGAAGAGGGAGATGAGGATCCCCTCCAGGGCACCCAGGGTGGTCATGATAGCGAGCTCGTCGACCCCCAGATGCGCGTAGAGAAAGCCGTAGAGCATCATGCCAAAGGCCCACAGTCCGTCGTGCAGCAGCAGCGGCAGGGCGATGAGGGCAAAGCGGCGCGTCTCGACCCGGGTCAGAGCCCGGTGCCAGTCGGCCCGGGTCGGTAGCAGATCCCGGCGGGCACGCCAGAGGTAGACCAGCAGCAGCACCGTTTGCAGGCAGCGTGACAGCGTGGTGCCCCAGGCCGACCCCGCCACCCCCATGGCCTCGAATCCCCAGTGGCCGAAGATAAGGGCATAATTGAGCAGTACGTTGGCGAGGATGGCGACGAGGCCGATTCGGGTCGGCGCCGCGGCCTGACCCACGGCGCGCAGGGCTGACTCCAGCGGTACCACTATGGCGGTACAGAGCACAGAGCCCCCGGTGATTAGCAGGTACTGCACCGCCAGAGGAATGAGTCGGGGGTCGTTGGTTGCATGGCGGATGATCCACTCAGGGTGGGTGAGATAGAGCAGGGCGAAGGGGAGTGTCACCAGCATGGCGCCGAGCAAGGCCAGGGCGAGGGAGCGGCGCACACCGGCCAGATCCCCGCGACCGAAGTATTGGGCCGCCAATACCGAGACCCCGCCACACAGGCCGGCGATCACCAAGAGGTTGAAGAAAAAGATCCGGTTGCCAAGACCCACCGCCGCCACCTCTGTGGTGCCGAGCTGGCTCACCATCATGATGTCGATGAGGCCGAGCAGGGAAAACATCATGGATTGTAGCGATACCGGCAGCGCCAGTCGCCACAGACGCCTCATGAAGTCGCGGTCGGTGGTTTGTTTTAAAATTGCTTGCCAATGAGTCATTAAGAACAACCGGATCGAAAAAAGTGACTTTCAGTGCTTATATGATAAGGAACTGTGTGGATGGAGACGCTGTGGCAGACTCTCCATTTTATTGTTTGAAACTATCATTGTGAGCGAGGGCTATGGCATTTTTACGAGAGTGTCTCGACATAGCACCCACCTGTGTGGAGCGGATGGTGGGGCGTGAGGGCTACCCTTTGCTGGGGGAGGCCGGGCTCTTCCTGACCGGGCTATCGGAGCTGCGGGATCACTATCTCATTCGCCGCAACCGCCCCGATTTTCATATCTTGCTGATGAGTCATGATGAGGGAGGGGCCCTGTTGTTGCCCGAGGGGGCTCAGCCTATCCCTGCCGGCAGCCTGGTTTTTCTGCCTGCCAGGGTGCCGGGAGGGCTGGCCCTGACCGGTGCCAGCTGGCAGACCAGCTGGGTGCTGCTCGACGATGTGCCACGCTGGCACCATCTGCATCGACTCGGTCATCTGGTCCGTCACAGCGATCAGGTCGAGACGCTGCATCATCTGCTCGCCCTGCTGCATGGAGAGCGGCCCGATTCCCCCCTGCTACCGGATCTGCTCACCCTGCTGCTGAGCGTCATCGAGCGCTCGCTCAAGGAGGAGGGACAGGAGGCACCGGAGCGCCGGTTGCACCATCTGTTTCGGGTGGTGGAGGGGCGCCTGGCCGAACCCTGGAGCGTGCGTACCCTGGCGGCCTTGCATCCCTGCTCTGTGCCTCATCTTCACCGCCTCTGCCAGCTATGGCTCGGCTGTGGTCCCATGGCTCACCTCACCCGGCTGCGCATGGAGAAGGCGAAGCAGTGGCTGCTCTACACCGACTGGTCCTTGAGCGAACTGGCGGCTCGGGTCGGTTACAGCGATGGGGCCAACTTTGCCAACCGCTTTCGTCGCCACACGGGTGTGACGCCGGGCGAATTTCGCAGGAGTGGCCGCCTCCCGGTCTGCAAACCCTTTGAAATTGAGGAGTGAAGCCCCTAGGATCGGCGGGCAACCACAGCAAGGTGAACACCATGTTTGAAGATAATAATCAGAAACGTCCCCTCTATATTCCCTACGCCGGTCCGGCACTGCTCGAAACGCCCCTGCTCAACAAGGGGAGTGCCTTCACCGCCGAGGAGCGAGCCTCCTTCAACCTCGAAGGATTGCTGCCGCACAACATCGAGACCATAGAGGAGCAGGCGGAGCGCGCCTATCGCCAATATCAGGCGTTTGGCAACGACATGGACCGTCATATCTATCTGCGCAACATTCAGGACACCAACGAAACCCTCTTCTACCGCCTGTTGGCGAATCATCTCAAGGAGATGATGCCGATCATCTATACCCCGACCGTGGGACAGGCGTGCCAGGAGTTTTCCAATATCTATCGCCGTGCCCGCGGCCTGTTTATCTCCTACCCGGATCGGGAACGGATCGACGATCTGCTGCAAAATGCCACCAAGCAGAACGTCAAGGTGATCGTGGTGACCGACGGGGAGCGGATCCTGGGTCTGGGGGATCAGGGGATCGGCGGCATGGGGATCCCCATCGGCAAGCTCTCCCTCTACACCGCCTGTGGCGGCATCTCACCGGCCTACTGCCTGCCGGTGGTGCTGGATGTGGGTACCAACAACCAGCAACTGCTCAATGACCCCTTCTACATGGGGTGGCACAACCCGCGCATCACGGGGGAAGAGTACGCCGAGTTCGTCGATGCCTTTATCCAGGCGGTCAAACGCCGCTGGCCGGATGTGCTGCTGCAGTTCGAAGACTTCGCCCAGACCAACGCCATGCCGCTGCTCGGCCGCTACAAGGACGATCTCTGCTGCTTTAACGACGACATCCAGGGCACCGCCGCCGTGACCCTGGGCAGCCTCATCGCCGCCTGCAAGGCCTCCGGTGCCAAGCTCTCCGAGAAGCGGGTCGCCTTCCTCGGCGCCGGCAGCGCCGGCTGCGGCATCGCCGAGCAGATCGTGGCCCAGATGAAGGCCGAGGGGCTGAACGACGGTGAGGCCCGGGCCCGGGTCTTCATGGTGGATAGATTCGGCCTTATCACCGACAAGATCCCCAACCAGCTCGAGTTTCAGCGCCGGCTCTCCCAGCCGCTGGAGCGGGTCGCCGACTGGCCGGTGGGGGATAACATCTCCCTGCTCGAGGTGATGGAGCATGGCCGTCCGGATATTCTCATCGGTGTCTCCGGTCAGCCGGGTCTCTTTACCGAGGAGGTGATCCGCACCATGCACAAGCACTGTGCCCGTCCCATTGTCTTCCCCCTCTCCAACCCCACCTCCCGGGTCGAGGCGACCCCGGCGGATATCCTGCGCTGGACCGACGGTCAGGCCCTGGTGGCCACCGGCAGCCCGTTTGCGCCGGTGGACGTGAAGGGCAAGCTCTACCCCATCGCCCAGTGCAACAACTCCTACATCTTCCCGGGGATTGGATTGGGGGTGCTGGCGAGCGGTGCCAAGCGGGTGACTGACGCCATGCTGATGTCGGCCAGCCGTGCCCTTGCCGAATGTTCGCCGCTCGCCAAGGGAACCGGTGAGTCCCTGCTGCCGGATCTGGCGGATATTCAGCAGGTCTCCCGTCACATCGCCAAGATGGTGGCCAAGACGGCCATGCTGCAAGGCAAGGCGGTACAGACCCCGGATGAGGTGATCGACAAGGCGATCGAAGCCAACTTCTGGCACCCCGAGTACCGTCGCTATCGCCGCACCTCTTTCTAAGGGCGGCATAAAGAAAAAACCGGCACCCGTCAGGGTGTCGGTTTTTTTATGGCGGTAGCCTGCGCCGGGATCAGTCGTCGAAGACGCCGAAGTGCTCCTTGGAGAAGGCGATGCGCTGGGCCACATTCATCTTGCTGCTGCCCAGACGCTCCACCGCCTTGAGGTTGGGCACCAGGCCACGACCGTTGGCGATCTGGATAGAGAGACCCGGGCGGGCGTTGAGTTCGAGCAGCATGGGACCGCGTTGCTTGTCGAGCACCATGTCGGTGCCGATGTAGCCGAGCCCCGACATCTCGTAGCAGGAGGCGGCCAGGGTCAGCAGGGTATCCCAGTGGGGCACCTTGAGCTCATAGAGATCGAGGCCGGTATCCGGATGGTGGCGAATGGGCTGGTTGAACTGCACGGCGCGCAGGGCCCGGCCGGTACGCAGGCACAAGCCCACCCCCACGGCGCCCTGGTGGAGGTTGGCCTTGCCGTCCGAGGCGGCGGTGGAGAGGCGCATCATGGCCATCACCGGGAAACCCTTGAAGATGATGACCCGCGAATCGGGCACCCCTTCAAAGGAGTAACCATCGAACACGTCATCGAAGTTGATGAGGTCTTCGACCAGCACCTTGTCGGGCTTTCCCCCTAGGGAGTAGAGACCGGCCAGGATGTTGGAGATGTGACGCTCCAGGTCCGGCACCGTCTCGGCCTTGCCGTTGGGTTTGTAGTAGAGGCCATCCTCGTGGCGCAGGATCACCAGGATCCCCTTGCCCCCGGAGCCGCGTGCCGGCTTGATACAGAAGCCGGGCCAGTCACGGACCATGTCGGCAATCTGGCTCACCTCGTGCTGCTCACTGATGGTGCCGATAAGTTTCGGCACCGTCACTCCCGCATCCAGCGCGATCCGCTTGGTCTGCAGCTTGTCATCCACCAGCGGGTAGAGGCGGCGCGGGTTGTAGCGGCTGATGTAGGAGTGGTTGCGCTTGTTCATACCGAGGATGCCCGCTTCCGAGAGCTTCCAGGGCCAGGTGTACTTTTCCCAGAACGCCATCTTAGTGCTTGTCCCCGTTGCCCTTGCCGGCACTCATCTCATCCACCAGCGGCTTGAAGCGCTTGAGCTCGCTTAGCTTGTAACCGGTGTAGTTACCCATCAGCAGTACGGTGGCCATCAGCACCAACTGCAGGCCGAGGAAGTTGAAGGTGAGGTGACGAATGAGCTCGTTATCCATGGCGAGATAGGCGATGACCGCCACCATCAGGGAACCGCCCCCCTGCTTCATCACCTCTTTCGGGCCCTCTTCCTCCCACAGGATCGACATCCGCTCGATAGTCCAGGAGAGGATGATCATGGGGAAGAAGGTGATCTTCATGCCATCGGTCAGCCCCAGCTTGAAGGCCAGTGCCGAGAAGATGCCGATCATCGAGATGACCATGATGATGACCGCCGATATCCGGGCCACCAACAGCAGGTTGAGCCTGGAGAGATAGGAGCGGATGACCAGACCCGTGCCGACGATGAGCAAGAAGCCCACCAGGCCGGTGAAGAGCTGGGTCTGGATAAAGGCGACGGCAATCAGCACCGGCATGAAGGTGCCGGAGGTCTTGATGCCGACGAGTACCCGCAGGAACACCACCATCAAGACACCGATGGGGATGAGCAGCAGCCCCTTGAACAGGGTTTGCTCCTCGAGCGGCAGGCTGTGGATGGAGAAGTTGAGCCAGTCCGATTTCTCGTACTTCTTGGCCAGGGCCACGCTCACCGGCTGCTCCTGCTCAATCATGGAGAAGGTGACGCGAGAGTTGTGACCGCCGGTTACATCCAGCAGGGCGCCCGAGTTGTACTCCCACAGCAGCAGATTATTGGGTTGTCCCTGCTGGCCCGTCTTGGGATCGAACAGCAGGAAATCCTTGCCCTTGAACACCTGCAGATAGTCCACCAGCTCCTGGCGGCGACGACCGTCTTCCAGCTTCAGGGCGTGTACCACCCGGGCCGGAACCTCGGCATTGTTGAGCAGTTGGGCTATCAGGGTGGCACGGCGCTTGTGGTTTTTCAGCAGCTCGGCGTTCTGACTCTGGTTGTCCATCTCCTTGATGATCTCGCGAGTCAGGGTATAGGCATCGGCGGAGCGCTCCTGGGCCCGCTCGAGGATCTGGGCCATGGCGGTGGCATAAGGCTCGCTCTCGATCTCCTTCTCGATGGCCGGAGGTTGGGAGATCGCAGCCGGCTTGGCAAAGCTGTCGGCCATCATATCGACGCGATAGTAGAGCTCCTGACGACCGGTGGCCGAGCGAATCGACCACTCGGCGCGGGCATCCCCGTCTTTTTCCACAAACGAGAGACCATAGCCCGGGCTGGCGGCGTTCTCGTTCATCAGGGTGAAGCCCTTCTGGGTGCCGGGGATGGCCAGAGAGGCGATCACCGGCTCACCGGTGGCATCAAATTCCAGCTTGGCCTCGATAGACCAGATCTGACGCTTCTCCCCCGGAGTCAGGGGAACGTCCAGCGCAATATGGTGATAGATGGTCATGCCCAGGCCGACCAGATAGAGCAGGGCGACCAGCAGATAAAACGGCTTGCGAGAAACCATGGATTACTTCACATCCTTGAGCTGGGGTTTGGGCTGGATATATTCGCGGGCCACGTCGACCACGGCGATGTCTTTGAGGTACTCACGGCCGAGCAGCACGGGGAAGGCCATGTCGCTGCGATCCTTGAGGGTGAATTCGGCCTTCTCGGTCATGTCGCCCAGACGAACGGCCAGCCGCACCACGGGACGGCGATCCAGCTCGTCGGCAGAGGCCTGACGCACCCGAACGTGACGCACCAGCGGTGCCTCGATCTGGATGCGGTCATCCATCTCCTGGTGACTCAGGTAGAAGCGTACCCAGTTCTTGCCGTTGCGCTCGAAGATGGTGATGTCCTGGGCGCTGATGGAGGAGGTGGTGGCGCCCGTGTCAACCCGGGCCTGGAAGGCGTCGTTGGCGGCATCCACCCAGAGCCACTCGGCTTCGCCGACCAGCAGTTTGCCATCCAGAGTATGGCCCTGGGCGGGGGCGGGACACTTGGCAGTGGGGATCACCACCGGCTTGGGTTCGGTGCCCGGCAAGTTATCGAGCTTGTCGTCCACCTTGCTGACGGTCTGTTTCATACGCTTGAGGTCGCTGGTCAGTTGAGCAATGAGATCGGATTGCTGCTGGATCAACTGCTTCTGCTGCTGCATCAGGTTGGACTGGAGCCGCTGCTCGCTCAGGGAGAGCTCGCTCTTGATCTCGGCCAGAGTGGCGGGCGGCGTCTGGGGGGCCTTCTCCATGGCCACACAACCACCCAAGGTGAACAGGGAGAGCAGGGTCATGCCTTTGATTGTGCTGTTCATGTGCTTCATTTTATTGGGCTTCCAAGAATGGAGTCAGTGTAACTGTCCTTGAGTTCATCGGCTAGTCTTTGGCCTTGCGGGCGATCAGTACGGCCCGTTTCGGGGCCGGGTAACCCTCCACCGTCAGGGTGGGGTTGGCAGGGTCTAGATAGTCACCAAGGGACTCATTAATCATCCAGTCGGTACGACGTTGTTCGTCGGTGCTGGTCACATTTTCATCGACGATGCGTACGTCGACGAAGCCACAGCGCTCAACCCAGCGCTTGAGGGCCTGGCTCGAGGGGATAAACCAGACGTTGCGCATCTTGCCGTAGCGATCTTCGGGCACCAGCACCTGATGCTCGTCACCATCGATGACCAGCGTCTCGAGCACCAGCTCACCCCCGTCCACCAGCTGACTGCGCAGCTGTTCGATGTGCTCGATGGGGGACTTGCGGTGATAGAGCACCCCCATGGAGAAGACGGTATCGAAGGCGCGCAAGGGAGGCAGCTCCTGAATGCCGAGCGGCAGCAGGTGGGCGCGCTGGTCGCCGCCAAGGAAATGGCGAATAGCTTCGAATTGACACAGGAACAGTGGGCTAGGATCGATGCCGACGGCCAGCTTTGCCCCTTCACCCACCATGCGCCACAGGTGATAGCCACTGCCACAGCCCACGTCCAGCACATGGCGACCGGCGAGCGGCGAGAGATGGGGCAGCACACGCTCCCACTTCCAGTCGGAGCGCCACTCGGTGTCTATGTGGATGCCGTGGACTGTGAAGGGTCCCTTGCGCCAGGGCATGAGTTGGCGCAGCAGGCTCTCTACCTTCTTGCGCTCCCCGTCGGCGAGACTCTGTGCATCGCCGACGCTCACGGCGTGGGCCAGGTCCATGGACGTTGCCGGCACCCGGGGCAGCTTGGCCAGGGCGCGCTCCCAGCGCGGCAGATCCCCGTGTTGATTGTCGTGGCGCCAGGTGTGGAGCTGGGCCGGCAGGGTGTGCAACCAGTGGCTGAGACGGGTCTTGGCGATCAGCTGATAGAAGTTGGCAAAGTCGATCATGATTGCTTGATGGCTACCAGGGAGCCGAAGTTGAAACATTGGAACCAGAGATCCACGTGGCTGAAACCGGCCTCCAGGAGGCGTGCCTTGTGGGTCGGAATGGAATCGGTGCGCATCACGTTCTCCAGCGCCGTGCGCTTTTGACTGATCTCGAGTTCGCTGTAGCCGTTGGCGCGCTTGAAATCCAGATGCAGATCGATGAGCAGGTCGTTGACGGCGTCGTCTTCGAAGCGGAACTTCTCGCTCAGCACCAGCAGGCCACCCGGCACCAGACCATCGTGGATGTGCCGGAGCAGGGTCAGACGCGCTGCGGGTTCGAGAAACTGCAGGGTAAAGTTGAGCACCACCACGGAGGCGTTCTCGATGGGGGTCTCGCAGATGTCCCCCTGCACTAGCTCCACCGGCAGCCCCTTGAAGGCGGCCAGATGCTTGCGGGCGCGCTCTATCATGGGGGCGGAGAGATCCACCGCCGTGATGGTGCAGCCTTCGGCGCTGACATGGCGGCGCATGGACTGGGTTGCGGCCCCGAGGGAGCAGCCCAGATCATAGAGTCGGGTGTGGGGGCGGGCGTAGCGGGCGGCCATCATGCCGATGGCGGAGATGATGTTGCTGTAGCCCGGGATGGAGCGCTGGATCATGTCCGGGAAGACCTCTGCGACCTGTTCGTCGAAGCAGAAGTCCCCGAGCCGGTCGATCGGAGCGGCAAAAATCTGATCTTTGGAGTGCATGTTGTGCAGCCTGGTTGCCGCAAGAGGGCAACCCATGTTCGGGTAATGTGCGCAGTCCTGCCCACCTCGGGATCTGTCCCGGTAAAGGATGGGCAACGGGGCGCATTTTAGAGGATTGAACCCGGTTTGTCTTGGGAGGTGACCGGGCTCACAGTAAAAAAAGTGCTGCCCGTGACCGCCTCGTCACAGGTCGAGACGCCCTTGCCGCACCGAATCGTTTTCCCCCACGAACGGGGGGAGGGGGTGCCCGAGGAGCTGTGCCACCTCTCGTGCCAGTATCGGGGCATGGGCGTTGTCGGCGGTGTGGATAAAGAGGTAGAGGGACTTGCCCTCATCGAGCCACTGGCGCCAGCGCGGCAACCAGGGCTGCAGGAAGGGGTGGTTGTCGGCGGGATGGGGTAAACCGATGAAACGCACCACGGGGGCGTCGGCGGTGGCCAGCAGGTGCACCGGCAGCCTTGGCTTCTTGCCCTGGGCATCGATCATGGCCGCACTCTTTGCCGCGACACTGGCTGCCACCGAGAAGAGCGGACGGCTGTCGAGCATGATGCGATTGACCCCGCGCGCCATCAACAGGCGGTTGAGGGCTCGCTCGGCTTCCCCCTTGGCGAAGAATGCCGGGTGGCGCACCTCGACCGCATAGGCAAAGTCGGCCGGCAGGCGAGCGAGGAAGGCCTCTAGCCGTGGCAGGCTCGCTGGCCCGAAGCCGGCCGGCAGTTGCAGCTTGAGCAGACCGAGGCGTGCGTGCAGGGGGGCAAGCAGTGCGATGAAGGCGCTCGCCTCCCGATCCACGTCGAGCAGGTCGCTCTGGTGGCTGATGGTTTGGGGAAACTTGAAGGTGAAGCGAAAATGATCACCCGTGGCGTCATGCCAACGCCGTATTGTCTGCGGGGTGGGAGTGGCGTAGAAGGTGGTGTTGCCCTCGATGGCATTGAACACCTGTGCGTAGTCGGCCAGATGGTCGGCAGGACGGGTGGCGCGACCGAGCAGCTGGCCGGGCCAGGCGGGGTGACTCCATTGGGGCAGACCGAGATAGAGTGGCATGGGACGATTCACGATGGGAGATGCATCGGGCCATTTTACCCGGAGCGGGCTTTTCCTCTATAATGTGCCCCCTTTTGTTACCAAATTCTTGTGACCCATGCCTATCTACGAATATCGTTGCGATGACTGTGGCCATGAATTGGCAAAACTGCAAAAGCTCTCCGATGCCCCCCTGACCGATTGCCCCGCTTGTCACAAGAGCGCCTTGGTCAAACAGATCTCCGCCGCCGGCTTCCGGCTCAAGGGGTCGGGGTGGTACGAGACCGACTTCAAACCGGGCAAGAAAAAGAATCTGGCCAGCTGCGAGACAGACGGTGCTTGCCAGTCGTGCCCGGCGGCTCAGGGTTAACCGTCTCTCATTATTTCCGAAGGAAGAAGTCCATGCGCACACATTATTGCGGACAGGTCAACGAGGCCCATGAAGGGCAGACCATTACTCTCTGTGGCTGGGTGCACCGCCGTCGCGATCTCGGTGGTCTCATCTTTATCGACATGCGTGACCGTGAGGGGCTGGTTCAGGTCTTCTTCGATCCGGACAGGCCCGAGGCCTTTGCCCTGGCCTCCGAGCTGCGCGGCGAGTTCTGTATCCAGGTCAAGGGTGTGGTCCGTCTGCGTCCTGAGTCCCAGCGCAACGGCGAGATGGCCACCGGTGCCATCGAGGTGTTCGGCCACGAGCTGACCATCATCAACCGCGCCGAGCCCCTGCCGCTGGACTTCAACCAGGTCAACAGCGAAGAGGTGAGCCTCAAGTATCGCTACCTGGACTTGCGTCGCCCCGAGATGGCCAGGTTCCTGAAGACCCGTGCCAAGGCCAGCGCCTTCGTGCGCCGCTTCATGGACGAGCACGGCTTCCTCGACATCGAGACCCCGATGCTGACCAAGGCCACCCCGGAAGGGGCTCGTGACTACCTGGTACCGAGCCGTGTGCACAAGGGCAAGTTCTACGCCCTGCCCCAGTCCCCGCAGCTGTTCAAGCAGCTGCTGATGATGTCCGGCTTCGACCGTTACTATCAGATCGTCAAGTGCTTCCGCGACGAAGACCTGCGTGCCGACCGCCAGCCGGAATTCACCCAGATCGACGTGGAGACCTCCTTCATGACCGCACCCCAGGTGCGCGAAGTGATGGAAGAGATGATCCGCAAACTCTGGCTGCACATCCTGGACGTGGATCTGGGCGACTTCCCCATCATGACCTTCGACGAGGCGATGCGCCGCTATGGCTCCGACAAGCCGGACCTGCGTCTGCCCATGGAGCTGGTCGATGTGGCAGATCTCTTGTCTGCCGTCGAGTTTGCCGTGTTCGCCGGCCCGGCCAACGATCCGAAAGGCCGTGTGGCTGCCCTGAAGGTGCCGGGCGGCGCCGAGCTCTCTCGCAAGCAGATCGACGACTACACCAAGTTCGTCGGCATCTATGGTGCCAAGGGTCTGGCCTGGATGAAAGTCAACGAGGCCGCCAACGGTCTCGAGGGCGTGCAATCCCCGGTAGCCAAGTTCCTCTCTGACGCCATCGTGCGCGAGATCCTGGCCCGTACCGGTGCGGCCAACGGCGATATCATCTTCTTCGGCGCCGACTCCAGGAAGGTGGTGTGCGATGCCATGGGCGCCCTGCGTCTGAAAGTGGGCCGCGATCTGGGCCTGCTGGAGAACAGCTGGAAGCCCCTGTGGGTCATCGACTTCCCCATGTTCGAAGAGGATGGCGAAGGCGGTCTGGCGGCCATGCACCACCCCTTCACCTCTCCGCGCGACATGAGCGCGAGCGAGCTCAAGGCCAACCCGCTGGCGGCTTATGCCAACGCCTACGACATGGTCATCAACGGCTATGAAGTCGGTGGCGGCTCGGTGCGTATCCACAACGGCGAGATGCAGTCTACCGTGTTCGATATCCTGGGCATCGCCCCGGACGAGCAGCGCCAGAAGTTCGGCTTCCTGCTCGACGCGCTCAAGTACGGTACTCCGCCCCACGCGGGCCTGGCGTTTGGTCTGGACCGCCTCAGCATGCTGCTGACCGGCACCGAGAACATCCGCGACGTCATCGCCTTCCCGAAAACCACGGCGGCCGCCTGTCTGATGACCGACGCCCCGAGTTTTGCCAACCCGGCCCAGCTGGGCGAGCTGGCCATCGCCAGCACGGCCCAGGCCGACGAGTAAGGCACGTGGCCGCGCATTGCGCGGCCCGTTCAGTGGTTGCTGAACGATTAAATCATTGAAATTCAAAGAGTATAACGGAGAGTTTATATGGCAGGTCACAGTAAATGGGCCAACATCAAACACCGTAAGGCGGCTCAGGACGCCAAGCGTGGCAAGATCTTCACCAAGTTGATCCGTGAGATCACCACCGCAGCCCGCATGGGCGATGCCGACCCTGCCAACAACCCGCGTCTGCGCGCCGCGGTGGCAGCTGCCCTGTCTGGCAACATGACCCGTGACACCATCAACCGTGCCATCCAGCGCGGCGCCGGTGGTGGTGACGGTGAGCAGCTCGAGACCATCGTCTACGAAGGCTACGGCCCGGCCGGCTCAGCTGTCATGGTGGAGTGCCTGACCGACAACCGTAACCGTACCGTAGCCGAAGTGCGTCACGCCTTCAGCAAGTGCGGCGGCAACCTGGGTACCGACGGCTCCGTCGCCTATCTGTTCACCAAGAAGGGGGTACTGACCTTCGTGGGTGCCGATGAGGATGCCCTGATGGAAGCGGCCCTGGAAGCGGGCGCCGACGATGTGGTGAGCGAAGAGGATGGCACCATCGAGGTGTACACCACCCCGAACGACTTCGGCACCGTGCTCGATGCCCTGGAAGCCGCCGGCTTCAAGGCCGAGAACGCCGAAGTGACCATGATCCCCTCCACCGAAGCCGAGCTGGACGCCGAGACCGCGCCCAAGCTGATGCGCCTCATCGATATGCTGGAAGATCTGGACGACGTGCAGGAGGTGTACCACAACGGCTCCATCTCCGACGAGATCGCCGCCACCCTGTAAGGGAAGAGGCGAAGAGAAGCAAAGAGGGCTGCCCATGGGCAGCCCTCTCTTTTATGGCTGGATATCAGGCGTTTTCCTCTTCCCGGGCCAGGGCGGCCGGTCGGAACTTCACCAGGAAGGCGGTGGTGATGGCCAGGGTGGAGCCTACTCCGATCAGAGTGGAGAGGGTCATCCCCAGGCCGAAGCCGATGGGGGCGTTGGCCAGATAGGTGATGCACACAGTGGTCATGAACATGGCCGGCAGGGTGCAGATCCAGTGCAGTTTGCCCTCCTTGATGAGGTAGGCCGCCGCCGTCCACAGCATGATGACTGCCGTGGTCTGGTTGGCCCAGCCGAAGTAGCGCCAGATCACCCCAAATTCAGCCTTGGAGATGATAAAGCCGATGATAAACATGGGGATGGCGATGAGCAGTCGCTTGGCCATCGGCTTCTGGGTCAGGTTCAGGAAGTCGGCGACGATGAGGCGGGCGCTGCGAAACGCGGTATCACCCGAGGTAATGGGCAGGATCACCACGCCGAGGATGGCCAGGATGCCACCGACACTGCCAAGCAGGCTGGTGGAGACCTCGTGTACTACGGCAGAAGGGCCGCCATTGGCCAGCGTGGCGTTGAGGGCATCGGTGCTCTCGTAGAAAGAGAGGCCCAGGGTACACCAGATGAGGGCGATGATCCCTTCACCAATCATGGCGCCGTAGAAAATGAAGCGGCCGGATTTTTCGTTCTGCATGCAGCGCGCCATCAGCGGGGACTGGGTGGCGTGAAAGCCGGACACGGCGCCGCAGGCGATGGTGATGAAGAGCAGGGGCCACAGGGGCAGCTCGGTCGGGTGCAGATTGGAAAAATCCATCCCTGTGTTGTAGAAACCCTTGCCCGAGGCGATGAGGCCGATGATGAGGCCGACCGACATGAAGACCAGCAGGGCGCCGAAGATGGGGTAGAAGCGACCGATGATCTTGTCGATGGGGACTATGGTCGCGAGGATGTAGTAGGCGAAGATGGCGCCAATCCAGTAGACCAGATCGATGGAGGTGAGGTTGGCGAGCAGACCCGCCGGGCTCAGTACGAACACCACGCCCACCAGCATCAGAAGCAGCACGGCGAAGAGGTTCATGAAGTGCTTGGCGGCCTTGCCCAGATGCTCACCGACCACGGTCGGGACCGACGCGCCTCTGGCCCGTACCGACAGCATGCCGGAGAAGTAGTCGTGTACCGCGCCGGCGAAGATGCAGCCGAAGACGATCCAGAGCATGGCAACCGGGCCATAGAGGGCACCCAGGATGGGGCCGAAGATGGGACCGACGCCGGCGATGTTGAGCAGCTGTACTAGGTAGACCTTCTTGTCCGACATGGGGACGTAATCCACCCCGTCGGCCATGGTGACTGCCGGGGTAGCCTGTTCGGGCCGGGGCCCGAAGATGTTTTCTACGAACTTGCCGTAGAAGAAGTAGCCGGCCACGAGCAGACCGACACAGAGGAAGAACCAGATCATTTCGACGCTCCTTTTCTTTTATCGTGTCTCGCATAGTAGGAGCGTGCAGACCAGGGGGCAGCCACTTTGCCGTGAGCGGCGATCTGGCTCGATAAGCGGTCATCGCTTGTGATCTGCCTCACGCCAGGCCGAGTTGCTCACGGATGGGGCGCAGGAAACGACGGCTCACCGGCACGGCCTGATCGCCGGGTGTGATGAGTTCCACCTGATGACCATCGGTGCGCAGCTCCCGAATGGCGGCAGGGTGGACCAGATACTGGCGATGGCAGCGTATCAGGGGGGTGCGCTCCTCCAGCGTCTTGAGGGTCAACTGCGTGTGCAGCAGCTCCCCTTCACGGGTGTAGATATGAACGCCGCCGGGGTCGGAGAAGGCGATCGCCACCTCATCGAGGGGGACGACCCTGACCCTGTCGTGGCAGTATGCGGGCAGGCGGGTGAGGGGCGGCACCAGGGGGGCGAGAGCCTGGGGGGTAAGATCCTGACGCAGCCGCTGCAGGGTCTTCTCGAGACGGCACGGCTCTATGGGTTTGAGCAGATAGTCGAAGGCGTTCTCCTCGAACGCCTGCACCGCATAGTCGTCGAAGGCGGTGACGAAGACGACCCGGGGCAGGGGGGGGGTGAGCAGGGCCAACAGTTCCATGCCGCTTAACTGGGGCATCTGGATATCGAGAAACAGCACATCGGGTCTGTGCTGCTGGGTCAGGGCGAGGGCCTCGATGGCGTTGGCCGCCTCGCCGAGGATCTGGAAGTCGCTCTGCTCGGCCAGCAGTGTCCTGAGCTCGGCACGGGCATAGCGTTCGTCGTCGATGATGAGGGCGGTGATCATGGGTGCTCTCTGGGCAGGCTCAGTATGATGCGAGTATGACAGTCGGGTTGGCACTCCACCGTCAGGGCGGCACGGGGACCACAGGCGCTCTTGAGGCGACGCTCCACCAGCGTCATGCCAAGTCCCTCTCCCCCCTCATGTTGGCGCCACAGGCCGGCGTTGTCCTCGATGATGAGTGCTATCTCCTCCCCCCTCTCTTCGCTGGCGATGAGGATCTTTCCCTGGGTGAGCAGTTGCGCCGTACCGTGCTTGATGGCGTTCTCGATGAGGGGCTGCAGGGTAAAACTCGGCAGTTTCAACGTCAGATGGGCGGGATCGATGTGGCGCTCGACGCTCAGATGATCCCCGAAGCGGGCCAGCTCTATCTCCAGGTAGTCGTCACAGTGCGCCAGCTCCTCGGCCAGGGTCGAGAGTCCCTCCGGACGTTTGAGGTTTTTGCGAAAGAAACGGGAGAGGTGCAGCAGCAACTCCCGCGCGCGCTGGGGGTTGCTGCGGGTGATGGCGCCTATGGTGTTGAGGGTGTTAAAGAGGAAATGGGGATTGACCTGGGTGTGCAGCACCCTGAGCTCGGCCTGCATCAGCTGATGTTTTTGTTGCTCCAGACGGCCGCTGAGCAGCTGGTGGGAGAGCAGAGTGGCGATGCCCTCACCCAGAGTCCGGTTGAACTTGAGAAAGAGTCGCTGCCTGGGTTCATAGAGCTTGATGGTGCCGATCACCTCCTGCTCCCCTTGCAGCGGGATCACCAGCACCGAGCCGAGGGGGCAGCGACTGGCCAGCGAACACTGATAGGGCGTGCTGTTGCCATCGGCGAACAGTACCCGGTTTTGGGCCATGGCATCCAGGGTGAGGGGCGAGGAGATGGGCGTGCCGGGCAGGTGGTGATCCTGGCCGATACCGGTGAAGGCGAGGATGGCATGTCGATCCGTGATGGCGACGGCGCCAACGCCTGTCTCTTCGTGCACGATGCGGGCGATGGCGCGGCTCGCCTCCGGGGTAAAGCCGTCGTGGAGCAGCCCCACAGTGCGCTGGGCGATACGCAGGGCCTTGGCCGACGAATCGCTCGAGAACTTCTCATACATCCATTTCTGATCGCGGATCATGCTGATAAAGAGGGCTGCCCCCAGCGCATTGGCGGTCAGCATGGGGATGGCGATATGGCGCACCAGCTCCAGGGCCTCACCGGAGGGTTTGGCCACCAGCAGTATGATGATCATCTGCAACGCCTCGGCCACGAAGGTGGTGATGAGGGCTACCTGAGGGTGAAACAGGGCATCGAGACGATCCCGACGCAGCAGATACCAGTGCACCAGGCCACCGAGCAGTCCCTCAACCGTGGTGGAGATGGCGCAGGCCACATCGGTAAACCCGCCCAGGGTCCAGCGATGCAGACCACCGGTGAGACCCACCAGCAGGCCGGTGAGAGGGCCTCCGAGCAGGCCTCCCAGCACGGCTCCGACGGCTCGGGTGTTGGCGATGGCCCCCTGGATCTCCAGGCCAAAATAGGTGCCCATGACGCAAAACGAGGAGAAGAGAAAGTAGATGACCACCTTGTGGGGCAGGCGCACCGAGTAGTTGACCAGGGGGTGGAAGAGGGGCGTCTTGGAGAAGAGGTAAGCGATGACCAGAAAGACGCTCATCTGTTGCAGCAGGGAGAGAACCAGCAGCATCTTATTCATCCTTGCTGAAAACCGGCGCCATGGTACGCACTGGGGTCAGCAGTGGAAGCGTGGGGATGCCATAACGGGATCCCTCTCACACTTCCCCCCTTCGGCGATAACGGGCTCAAGACCAGTCGATTTTTTGCGCACCCCTTCTCGGGGCTGGAAATGAGAGGTCAGGGCTGATTATTCATGGTTGTCCAATGAGTTATCCCCAGCTTCTGGGGATAACTCAGAAAGCAAAATAATAACTGAAGCGACGGGTCAGGTTGAAAAACTGGCGCTGCGCCTCGTCGAGCTCCTCGATGAGGCAGGCTCGCACTATGGTGCGCTCATCCTCTTTGAGGTCCACCATGGCAACCCCCTCAGGCCTCTGTCCCTTGATGTAGGGCAGGATCTTGGGTTTGAGGGTGGAGGAGGGCTCGGAGGAGAGCACCAGTGCAATACTCTCGTCCGAGAGCTGAACCAGGGTCCCCGGGGGATAGATCCCCAATATCTTGATGAGCAGCTTGACCTGGTCTGGCTCGAACTTGCCTTGCGACTGCTTGAAGAGCTGGCTGACCACCTGGTTGGGTGGGGCCGGAAAGCCACTCATGCGCGGATGGAGCAGCTCGTCATAGTAATCGACCAGACCGATGAGGCGCGCCAGTGGGGAGATCTCCTCCCCCTTGAGCCCCTTGGGATAGCCGCTACCGTCGAGTCGCTCGTGGTGCTGAATGGCGACGGCACGCACCTTGGGTTCGAAGGCCTTGAGTTGGGCCAGCATCTCGAAGCCGTACTGGGGATGCATGCGCAGGAAGTTGATCTCGGCCTTGCTGAGCTCGCCGCGCTTTTGGGTGATCTGGGTCGGGACCCTGAGCTCTCCGATGTCATGTATCAGGCCCGCTAGCCCCACCTCCTCGATCTCGACCGGATTCATGCCGAGCTCCCTGGCGATCAACATGGCCAGATAGGCGACGTTGAGGCTGTGCTGCAGCAGGACGTCCGTGTGAGTCGAGCGGATAAGGTGCAGGCCGAGGGGGCCCTCGTGCAGGGCGATCTGGGCGGCTGCATTGCGCACTATCTGTGCCGTGTTGGCCAATCCTTCGTCGGGCTTGAGGTTGAGAGCACCAAGCGCATCGCGCAACTCGGAGACCGATTGGCTGAAGGCCTTCTCGGCCACTCGCATGGAGCGACGAAACGCCTTCTCGTCGAAAGGGGGAGGCCCGGAGGGCTCATCGATCTGGGGTGGGGGAGGCGCCTCTTCGATCACCTCACCGCGGATCAGTGGCTCGAGGGGGAGATCACTTTTGTCTGTGTCCACCATCACCAACATGGTGGAGTCCAGATGGCGAATGATGTTGAGCTGATCCTCATCCTTTATCTTGAACGCATTGAACATGAAGGGGTGGTTCTTCCATCCCCCGGGGAGATGGACGAAGTGACCGACTCTCAACTGCTCAATGGAGGCCTGGATCAGTGGCATGGTGTTATCCCTTTGCGCGATATAGCTAAACCTAGCAAGGAGATAGCAGAAAAGAAAAGCCCGCGCTGTGCGCGGGCTTCCATTTGGGGCCAAGAATATTAGGCTTTGGCCTTTTTCTTGCTGTCAGCCTTCTCTACCTTGGGGGCTTCGGCGGCGGCGACGGTGCCTTCGGTGAAGGGACGACCATAGTAGGAGTCCAGCAGCACCTGCTTGAGTTCGCTGATCAGCGGGTAGCGCGGGTTGGCGCCGGTGCACTGGTCATCGAAGGCTTCAACGGCCAGCTGGTCAACGGCAGCCAGGAAGGCCTCTTCCTGCACACCGGCTTCGCGGATGGAGGCCGGGATGCCCAGAGTGGCTTTCAACTCGTCCAACCAGGTCAGCAGCTTCTCTATCTTGACGGCGGTACGGTCACCGGCGGCAGTCAGACCCAGATGGTCGGCCACTTCGGCGTAACGACGGCGAGCCTGCGGACGGTCGTACTGGGAGAACGCGGTCTGCTTGGTCGGGTTGTCATTCGCGTTGTAGCGAATGACGTTGCTGATCAGCAGGGCGTTGGCCAGGCCGTGCGGAATGTGGAACTCGGCACCCAGCTTGTGGGCCATGGAGTGGCACACACCCAGGAAGGCGTTGGCAAACGCGATACCGGCGATGGTGGCGGCGTTGTGCACCTTCTCACGGGCGATCGGGTCGTTGGCGCCGTTCTGGTAGCTGGAGGGCAGGTAGTCCTTCAGCAGCTTCAGGGCTTGCAGAGCCTGACCGTCGGAGTACTCGTTGGCCAGCACGGAAACATAGGCTTCCATGGCGTGGGTCACGGCATCGATACCACCGAAGGCACACAGGGATTTCGGCATACCCATGACCAGGTTGGCGTCAACGATGGCCATGTTCGGGGTCAGCTCGTAGTCAGCCAGCGGATACTTCACGCCGGTAGCGTCGTCGGTCACCACGGCGAACGGAGTCACTTCGGAGCCGGTACCGGAAGTGGTGGTGATACAGACCAGCTCGGCCTTCACACCCATCTTCGGGAACTTGTAGATACGCTTGCGGATGTCCATGAAGCGCATGGCCAGGTCTTCGAAGGCGGTGTTCGGGTGCTCGTACATCACCCACATGATCTTGGCCGCATCCATCGGAGAACCACCGCCCAGGGCGACGATCACGTCCGGCTTGAAGGAGTTGGCCATCTCGGCACCCTTGCGCACCACGGTCAGGGTCGGGTCGGCTTCCACTTCGTAGAAGACTTCCACTTCCATGTTCATGCCCTTGAGCAGGCGAACCACTTCATCGGCATAGCCGTTGTTGAACAGGAAACGGTCGGTCACGATCATGGCGCGCTTCTTGCCTTCCAGGTCGCCCAGGGCGATCGGCAGGGAGCCACGACGGAAGTAGATGGATTTCGGAAGTTTGTGCCACAGCATGTTTTCTGCCCGTTTTGCGACTGTCTTCTTGTTGATCAGGTGCTTGGGACCCACGTTCTCGGAGATGGAGTTACCACCCCAGGAGCCGCAACCCAGAGTCAGGGACGGAGCCATGGCGAAGTTGTACAGGTCGCCGATACCACCCTGAGTGGTCGGGGTGTTGATCAGAATACGAGCGGTCTTCATCTTGTCGCCGAAGTACTTGATACGGTCGGCGTTGCGATCCTGGTCGGTGTAGAGGCCGGAGGTGTGGCCGATACCACCCAGGTTGACCATGTCACAGGCCATTTCGACGGCTTCTTCGAAGGTCTTGGCACGGAACATACCGAGCAGCGGGGAGAGTTTCTCGTGAGCGAACTCTTCCTCTTCACAGATCTTGAGGCCTTCGCCGATCAGGATCTTGGTGTCGGCAGGCACGGAGACACCGGCCATTTCGGCGATCTTGGTCGCAGGCTGGCCCACGATGTTGGCGTTCAGGGCACCGTTGATCAGGATGACCTTGCGAACCTTGTCAGCTTCGTCCTTGGCCAGTACATAGCCCTTGTGGGAGGCGAAACGCTCTTTGACCTGGTCGTAGACGGCGTCAACCACGATGACGGCCTGCTCGGAGGCGCAGACTACGCCGTTGTCGAAGGTCTTGGACATCAGCACGGAGGCGACGGCACGCTTGACATCGGCGGTTTCGTCGATGACCACCGGTACGTTACCGGCACCCACACCGATGGCCGGCTTACCGGAGGAGTAAGCAGCCTTCACCATGCCCGGGCCACCGGTGGCCAGGATCAGGTTGATGTCGTTGTGCTTCATCAGGGCGTTGGAGAGCTCGACGGAGGGTTGGTCGATCCAGCCGATGATGTCTTTCGGGGCACCGGCAGCAATGGCGGCATCCAGCACCAGCTTGGCGGCGGTGTTGGTGGCGTTCTTGGCGCGGGGGTGCGGAGAGAAGATGATGGCGTTACGGGTCTTCAGGGAGATCAGGGACTTGAAGATCGCGGTGGAGGTCGGGTTGGTGGTCGGTACGATACCGCAGATGATGCCCACCGGCTCGGCGATGGTGATGGTGCCCATCTCGTCATCCTCGCTCAGGATGCCGCAGGTCTTCTCTTCTTTATACTTGTTGTAGATGTATTCGGAGGCGAAGTGGTTCTTGATCACCTTGTCTTCGATGATACCCATGCCGGACTCTTCGACGGCCATCTGGGCCAGAGGGATACGGGCGTTGTTGGCGGCCAGGGCGGCGGCGCGGAAGATCTTGTCGACCTGCTCTTGAGAGAAAGTAGCGAACTCACGCTGAGCTTCCTTCACACGGGCGACCAGTGCATCCAGTTCTGCCAGGTTGGTTACTGCCATAGATGTCATCTCCTGATGATTTTTGAAAACTGTTTAACAAAACGTTGTGAGATTTTTTCAGGCCCGGCAATTATAGCCACAGCCGCGTTATCCATTCACCCCATCGGGGTATTGCATGCCTTGTTAAACTGCTTTCGACACCGATTATAGGGGGGAGGGATGCCTCAAAAAATTGATCGCGATCAAATGTAACAAAAGAACAAAAGAAATTTTTTTTCATGGGCGGGTTCATCGTGTGACCCCTGGCGCTCCAGCCGGTGATATATGCGACATACGTTTTTTTTGTTCTTTCAAAACAATGCATTATTGCTGTTTTTATCCCCTTTATCAGTATTTGCCTCCCCTCTGGCTAGAGAGTGTGCAGGGGCAGAGGGAGAAAGTCGTCAGAGATTTTCTCTTCCAATATGTCTTAAAGAGGGTGAATTTGTCTGCCTGGGCGAGGGCGATGACCCTGCTTCGGGGAGAGGCCAGGGGGTCAGGGGAGGAATGTGGGGCCCTTGTTGCGCATTTGTTCCGGATGTAGTGGTGGGTGGGCGGTTGTTAACGCACGCTGTGTTGCATATTTGTGTGTTATTAGCCGGATTATCTGGAACGGGGGGAGATGACCCAGATTAACTAATTGGTAGAGACGGGTGGCTTGATGTAAATTTACGCACGATTTAATCGTGCCCTCAGTGTGAACAGGATGCCATGGCTGAACTCGACTTCTCCCTCTACCTGAAATTTTTCATCGGCCTTATCGCCATCATCAACCCGCTCGGGTTGCTGCCTGTCTTTGTCAGCCTGACCAGCCACCAGAGCCCGGCCGAGCGGATGAAGACCAATACTACCGCCAACCTGGCCGTCATGGTGATCCTGTTGGTCTCCATGTATCTGGGGCAGCTCATTCTCGACGGGTTTGGTATTTCCCTGGCCTCGTTTCGTATCGCCGGCGGATCGCTCATCACTCTGATCGCCTGGTCCATGCTGCAGGGCAAACTCGGCGAGGTAAAACATAACAAAGAAGAGAAGGGGGAGCTGGCCGCCCGTGAGTCGATTGCTGTCGTACCCCTGGCTCTTCCCCTGATGGCGGGCCCCGGTGCCATCTCCTCGGTCATCGTCTACGCCAGCCAGAGCCACTGGCAGCAGCTGATTGGCATGTCCATCGTGGTGGTGATCTTCTCATTCTGCTCCTGGCTCATCTTTCGCGCCGCGCCTCTGCTGTTCAAGCTGATGGGCAACACGGGTATCAACGTGGTGACCCGTATCATGGGTCTTATCATGATGGCCCTGGGCATCGAGATCATGGTGGCCGGAATCAAGGCGATGTTTCCTGCCCTGATGTGATCGCTTTCACCAATAAAAAACCGGCCTTCTGGCCGGTTTTTTATTTGTTTCCTTTTGGGGGGCGATTCCCTACAATCGAGCGGATTTGTATAAAAAAGCGCCATTTTCGCGTTGAGAAATTCTGCCAGGATTGGGATTTGATGGTTTTTCATCCATGAAAAGCCAGAGTGTGCGCACGAAACTATTGCATTATTCAATAGTGCAGGGAATCATGCGCCAAGCGGGATTCTTTTCTCGTGAATGGATGTAAGCATGGAATGTTCTTGTTGGAGTATGGAAATGACTCACCAAAAAACGATTATAAATACCCTGTTGGTTGCAGCCCTGTTTGGCGGTTCGGTTCAGGCCGCCGAGGTTCCCGCCGGTACCAAACTGGCGGATGTGCAAGAGTTGGTGAAGGGGAACGGCTCCGAGCCTGCCACCCTGGACCCGCACAAGACTGAAGGAACGGTCGAATCCAATATTCTGCGCGACCTGTTTGAAGGACTGGTCGCCTCCGGCCCCAACGGGGAAGTGCTGCCTGCCATGGCGGAGTCCTGGGAGACCAAGGACAACAAGCACTACGTCTTCCACCTGCGTAAAAACGCCAAGTGGTCCAACGGTGACCCGGTCACTGCTCACGATTTTGTCTTCGCCTTCCAGCGCGCCGTGGATCCCAAGACCGCCTCTCCCTACTCCTGGTATCTGGAGATCCCGACCATCGTCAACGCCTCCGACATCATCGCAGGCAAGAAACCGGCCGACACCCTGGGCGTCAAGGCGACCGATGACTACACCTTCGAGGTGCAGCTCGAGAAAGCCATTCCCTACTTTGTCAGCATGCTCTCCCACACCACCACCTACCCGGTGCCGAAGAAGGTGATCGCGCAGTTTGGTGACAAGTGGACCCAGCCTGGCAACATGGTATCCAACGGTGCCTACGTGCTGAAAAACTGGGTAGTCAACGAGAAGGTTGAGCTCGAGCGGAACAAAAATTACTGGAATGACGCCAAGACCGTCATCAACAAGGTGACCTATCTGCCGATCCAGTCCACCAATGCCGAATTGAACCGCTATCTGGCCGGTGAAGTGGACATGACCTACAACCTGCCTATCGAGCGCTTCAAGCAGATGAAGAAAGAGAAAGGCGATGAGTTGAAGGTGACCGGCTATGTAGGAACTTACTACTACCAGTACAACTTCAAGAAGAAGCCCTTTGACGACGTGCGCGTGCGTACCGCCCTCTCCTACGCCATCGATCGCAACGTGATCGCCGACAAGGTGATGGGTCAGGGGCAGACCCCGGGCTACACGCTCGTGCCGGACTTCGTCGACGGTTTCAAACCGGTCGCTCCTGCATGGTCCAAGCTGACCCAGGCCGAGCGTGATGCCAAGGCCAAAGAGATGCTGACCGAGGCTGGTTTCGGTCCGGGCAACCCCCTCAAGTTCGAGCTGCTCTACAACACCGATGACAACCACAAGAAGGTGGCGGTGGCCGTGGCCTCCATGTGGAAGAAGCTCGGCGTGCAGGTGAGCCTGGTCAACCAGGAGTGGAAGACCTACCTGGAGACCAAGAAGCAGGGGCAGTTTGACGTGGGCCGTGCCGGCTGGATCGCTGACTACAACGAAGCCTCCTCCATGCTGGATCTGATGCAGACCACCCATGGCAACAACGACGGCAAGTACTCCAACCCCGAGTTCGACAAGCTGATGAGTGAGTCGCGCAACCAGGTGGATAGCGAGTCCCGTAACAAGCTCTATGTCCAGGCCGAAGAGATCCTGGCCAAGGATATGCCCATCGCCCCCATCTACCAGTACGTGACCGCTCGTATGGTCAAGCCCTACCTGGGCGGTTATCCGGCCAACCCGCTGGACAACCTCTACAGCAAGGACATGTACATCATCGCCCATTGATGGGTCGAGTCGCATAACAAGCAGGGGGTCCACCCGCCGGGTGGGCCCCTCATTACAAAGCGACCCTTTGGAAGCAGTTAGGACAGGTATTGTCTATGTTGAAATTTATCTTCAAGCGTCTTCTGGAAGCGATTCCGACGCTGCTGGTGCTCATCACCGTCTCCTTTTTCATGATGCGTTTCGCGCCGGGTAACCCCTTTAGCAGCGAACGCTCCCTGCCGCCCGAAGTCATGGCCAACATCGAGGCCAAGTACGGGCTCGACAAACCGATCGGGGTGCAGTACCTCACCTACCTGGGTAACCTGGTGCAGGGTGATCTCGGTCCCTCTTTCAAGTACAAGGACTTCTCCGTCAACGATCTGGTGAGTGAGGCGCTGCCGGTCTCTGCCAAGATCGGCTCGGTGGCCTTCCTGTTTGCCGTGCTGCTCGGGGTGACCTTCGGCACCATAGCCGCTCTCAAGCAAAACACCCTTATCGACTATCTGCTGATGTCGTCGGCCATGGCGGGGGTGGTGATCCCGGGCTTCGTGCTGGCGCCCTTGCTGGTGCTCTTCTTCAGTATCCACCTGGGCTGGCTGCCGGCCGGTGGCTGGCAGGGGGGCGGTATCCAGTTTATGGTGCTGCCGGTGTTTGGCATGATGATGTACTACATCTCGGCTATCTCCCGCATCATGCGTGGCAGCATGATCGAGACCATGAACTCCAACTTCATCCGTACCGCCCGCGCCAAGGGGCTGCCCCTGCGTTACATCATACTGCGCCACGCCCTGCGCCCGGCCATGCTGCCGGTGGTCTCCTACCTGGGCCCGGCGTTTGTGGGCATCATCACGGGGTCTGTGGTGATCGAGACCATTTTCGGCCTGCCGGGAATAGGTCAGCTGTTCGTCAACGGAGCGCTGAACCGTGACTACTCCATGGTGCTTGGCCTGACCATTCTGGTCGGTGCACTCACCATCACCTTCAACGCCGTGGTCGATATCCTGTATGCCTTTATCGACCCGAAAATCCGTTACTGATCAGGGAGTAGATCATGGTTGTATCAACAGAAAAGCGTGCTGCGGTTGAAACGTTCGCCCAGCAGATGGAGGTTGAGGGACGCTCCCTGTGGCAGGATGCACGGCGGCGTTTCTTCCGTAACAAGGCGGCGCTCACCAGCCTTATCATTCTGGCCATCATCTCGGTGGCGGTCATGGTGGGTCCGCATCTCTCCCAGTACACCTTCGATGATCCGGACTGGAATGCCATGCAGTCCGCTCCGGACATGGAGACGGGTCACTGGTTTGGTACCGACAGCCTGGGACGTGATCTCTTCGTGCGTACCCTGCTCGGTGGGCGTATCTCGCTCATGGTCGGCATCATGGGGGCCCTGGTGGCCGTCATCATAGGTACCCTGTATGGCGCCGCATCGGGCTTTATCGGCGGACGCGTCGACAGCCTGATGATGCGACTGCTCGAGGTGCTCAACGCCTTCCCCTTTATGTTCTTCGTCATCATGCTGGTGACCTTCTTCGGCCGTAACCTGGCGCTTATCTTCCTCGCCATCGGGGCGGTGAGCTGGCTCGACATGGCCCGTATCGTGCGCGGTCAGACCCTGAGCCTTAAGAGCAAGGAGTTTATCGAGGCAGCCCATGTTTGCGGTGTGTCGAAGTGGAAGATCATCACCCGCCATATCGTGCCGAACGTCCTCGGCATCGTGGCTGTCTACGCCACCTTGCTGGTGCCGGGCATGATCATGTTCGAATCCTTCCTGAGTTTCCTTGGCCTCGGGGTCCAGGAGCCGATGACCAGCTGGGGTGCCCTGCTGGATGAAGGCTCCAAGGCGATGGAAGTCGCCCCCTGGCAGCTCTTGTTCCCCGCCAGCTTCATGGTGGTGACCCTGTTCTGCTTCAACTTCCTCGGGGATGGTCTGCGTGACGCCCTCGACCCGAAAGATCGCTAAGGAGTTCTTATGCAGTTGCTCGATGTGAAAGATCTGCGGGTCGAGTTCAAGACCCCGGACGGCAATGTGGTGGCCGTGAACGACCTCAACTTCTCTCTGGCGGCCGGAGAGACCCTCGGCATCGTGGGTGAGTCCGGCTCGGGCAAGTCCCAGACCGCATTTGCCATCATGGGGCTGCTTGCCAAGAATGGCATCATCACCGGTTCGGCCAAGTTTCAGGGCGACGAGATCCTGAACCTGCCCGAGTCCAAGCTCAACCGTATTCGCTCCGAGAAGATCGCCATGATCTTCCAGGACCCCATGACCTCCCTGAACCCCTACATGAAGGTGAAGGATCAGCTGATGGAAGTGCTGATGCTGCACAAGGGGTTGACCCGGGCTGCGGCCTTCGAGGAGTCGGTGCGTATGCTCGATGCGGTGAAGATCCCCGAGGCGCGCAAGCGCATGGGCATGTACCCCCACGAGTTCTCTGGCGGCATGCGTCAGCGGGTGATGATCGCCATGGCGCTCTTGTGCCGGCCCCAGCTGCTTATCGCCGACGAGCCGACCACGGCGCTGGATGTGACGGTACAGGCCCAAATCATGGAGTTGATGGCAGAGCTCAAGCGTGAGTTCAACACCGCCATCATCATGATCACCCATGATCTCGGGGTGGTGGCCGGCATCTGCGACAAGGTATTGGTGATGTACGCCGGCCGTACCATGGAGTACGGCAAGGTCAATGACATCTTCTACCGCCCGAGCCACCCCTATACCGAAGGCTTGCTGCGCGCCATTCCCCGCCTTGACACCGAGGGTGAGGTGTTGCCGACCATACCGGGCAACCCGCCCAACTTGCTACGTCTGCCCGTGGGCTGCCCCTTCCAGGAGCGTTGCCACCGGGTGAGCGACCTCTGTCGCAGCCAGTCCCCCGTGCTGACTCCGTTTGGCGATGGGCGCCAGCGGGCCTGCCACTGGGTCTCTGAAGTCATGGGCAAGGAGGCGGTATGACAGTCGAGAAGAAATTGCTGCTCGAGGTCTCCGACCTCAAGGTTCATTTCAGCATCAAGAGCGATCGGGCCTGGCCCTGGGCCAAACCCTCCACTCTCAAGGCGGTAGACGGGGTGACCCTGCGCCTCTACGAGGGGGAGACCCTGGGTGTGGTGGGGGAGTCGGGCTGCGGCAAGTCGACCTTCGCCCGTGCCATCATAGGCCTGGTGCCGAGCACCGCGGGCAAGGTGGTGTGGCTCGGTAACGACCTGACCAAGCTGGATCACCAGGCGCTGCGCGAGAAGCGCAAAGAGATCCAGATGATCTTTCAGGACCCGCTGGCCTCGCTCAATCCGCGCATGACCATAGGTGACATCATCGCCGAGCCGCTTATCACCTTCTACCCGAACCTGACCCGGGATGAGGTGAAGGGCCGCGTGCGCGCCATGATGAGCAAGGTGGGCCTGCTGCCGAACCTGGTGAACCGTTATCCCCACGAGTTCTCCGGTGGTCAGTGCCAGCGTATCGGCATCGCCCGGGCGCTCATCCTCGAGCCCAAGATGATCATCTGCGACGAGCCGGTCTCGGCGCTGGATGTGTCGATTCAGGCTCAGGTGGTCAACCTGCTCAAGTCCTTGCAAAAGGAGATGGGGCTGTCGCTTATCTTCATCGCTCACGATCTCTCCGTGGTCAAACATATCTCGGATCGGGTGCTGGTGATGTATCTGGGCAATGCGGTGGAGCTCGGTGAAGGCAAGGAGATCTACGCCAACCCCCTGCACCCCTATACCAAGGCCCTGATGTCGGCGGTGCCGATCCCGGACCCGGACCTGGAGCGCAGCAAGACCATCCAGATCCTGGAAGGGGACCTGCCCTCTCCCATGAATCCCCCGTCGGGCTGTGTGTTCCGCACCCGCTGCCCCCAGGCCGGCCCCGAGTGCGCCAAGACCCGCCCCGTGCTGGAGGGGAACTTCAGCCATGCGGTCTCCTGCCTCAAGGCCGATCCGCTCTGAGCATGAAAAGAGGGGAGCCTGGCTCCCCTCTTTTTTATGCGGCGTCACAGATACCTCTTGGCGCCCTCTCGGGCGCCTGTTATTCTCCGCGCCATCAAGGGGAGTAACTTCTTTGCCGGTCTATCGTCAATTCGATGTGCTTAGCACATCCGGTAACCGGGCGGACACGAGTCCGTAAGTGAGACCTTGCCGAAAGGCGAGGTCTATCTGCTCCAAATGCAAACCCACGCCTTTCGGACGTGGGTTTTGTCGTTTTGGAGGACTGAAAAATGGAACAAATGTGGTTGTGGGGCGGTTTTTTCGCCATCGTCCTGATCCTCTTGTGGGTGGATATTCGCTTCGTCGGGGGTGGCAAGGCGCACAAGGTTTCCCTGAAAGAGGCCGGCATCTGGTCGCTGGTGTGGTTTGCCGTGGCCATGCTGTTCAACCTTGCCATCTGGTGGTGGTATCAACGCAACGGGGGAGAGGCCGTCGCTCATCAGAAGGCGGTGGAGTTCTTCACCGGCTACCTCATCGAGAAGGCGCTGGCGGTCGATAACGTCTTCGTCTGGTTGATGCTGTTTGGCTATTTCGCCATCCCGGCCGAGCTGCAGCGCCGTGTGCTGCTCTACGGTGTGCTGGGGGCTATCGTCATGCGTGCCGGTATGGTGTTTGCCGGCAGCTGGCTTATCAGCCAGTTCCACTGGATCCTCTATCTGTTCGGGGCCTTCCTGCTGCTGACCGGTGCCAAGATGTTGTGGGCGGCGGACAAGGAGCCGGATCTCGAGAACAACGCCCTGCTCGGCTGGATGCGCCGCCGCTTCAAGGTGACCGAGACCCTGGAGGGGGAGAAGTTCTTCGTGATGCGTGACGGGGTGCGCTACGCCACGCCACTGCTGCTTATCCTGGTGCTGGTGGAGGTGAGCGATCTCATCTTCGCGGTGGACAGCATCCCGGCCATCTTCGCGGTGACGACCGATCCCTTCATCGTGCTTACCTCGAATATCTTTGCCATCATGGGGCTGCGGGCCATGTATTTCCTGCTGGCCGGCGTGGCCGAACGCTTCGCCCTGCTCAAATATGGCCTGGCACTGATCCTGATGTTTATCGGGGTGAAGATGTTGCTGCTCGATGTCTTCAAGATCCCGACCGGCATTGCGCTGGGAGTGGTGGCCGCCATTCTGGCGCTCTCCATGGGGCTGAGCCTCTGGGTGACGCGCAAGCAGAAGACGGCCACAGCCGAGTAATGAGAAGGGCTCCCGCGGGAGCCCTTGTTGCATCAGCGCTTGATGATACGTGGATTGGTGTAGCCCCAGATGGTGTACATGTCCGCCAGGAGGGCGCCGTTGTACTCCTCGAGATCGGACTGCTTCACCTCGGCGTTGCCCTGGCGGCCAAACAGCACCACCTCGTCACCCGGTTTGACCCCCTTGATGTCGGTCACGTCCACCATGATGGTGTTCATGGATGTCTTGCCCACCACGGGGGCCTTCTGGCCATTCACCAGCACATAGGCCTTGTTGCTCAGCGCCCGGCGGTAGCCGTCGGAGTAGCCCAGCGGCAGGTTGGCGAGCCAGGAGTCGCGTGCCAGGGTGAAGGTGCGGTCATAGCCGACGCTATTTCCCTTCGGGTAGTGATTGACCGAGGCGACCCGGGTCTTGAAGGCCATCACTTTCTTGTATTCGGTGTAGGAGGGAATGGTGTCGCCATAGATGATGCCGCCCGGGCGGACCATGTCCAGATAGGCCTCGGGCACCTCCAGGGTGGTAAAGGAGTTGGCACAGTGCAGGGTCAACTTGCTGCGATCCAGACGAGCGGCTTCGATGAGCCACTGGGTGTCGAGCTGAAACTGGGCGAAGCCCATCTTCACGTCCTCTTTCTCCTCGACCGGGAAGTGGGTCATGATGCCGACCACCTGCAGCCCCTTGAGCTTCATCAGGTCGAGTGCGTCGCGCTTGGCGTCGGAGAGGCGCAGATCCAGGCCGTTGCGGCTCATGCCGGCGGAGTTGAGCCCCAGATGGTACGCAATGGTGGTGTGGTGACGCAGGGCAATCTCTGACATCAGACGGGCGCTCTCCAGGCTGCCGACCAGCTCCTCCATCTTGTAGGGGAGGGCGGCTTCCACTTCTTGCGGGGTGGCGGCGCGCACCCGCATCAGACGGCCTTCGAAGCCCTTCTCACGGGCGACGCGAGCCTCTTCGTTGCTGGCGATGCCGATGCAGGGGATGCCGGCCTTGATCACGGAGGGGACCAGCAGATCGATGCCGTGACCATAGGCATCGGCCTTCATGATGGCGCAGATCTGCGGGCCCTTGTCGCCCAGGCGATCCTTCAGGGTCTGGATGTTGTGCTCGAAGGCGGCGACATCCACCTCGAGCCAGGCGTTGGCGGCGGCAAACTCCTGGCCGTTGCGATGGTCGCTGTCGAGGGGGAGGTAGGGGGCGGCCATGGTGGGGGCGGCAAGAATGCCGAGGATCAGGCTGGCCAGCAGCGTCTTCTTGTTCATTATTGTTCCTGTTATTGTCGTTGAGGTGGATGCATCACCGGAGTCATCAAGAGGCTAGCCGAAGTGCGGGCCCTGTGCATGCCCGAGGCCAGCTCAACGCTGGGACCCCAGTGAGGCGCTAAGTGTAACTGCCTAAAAGAAAAGAGAAAATGAAGCAGATCAGGTTTTCAATAGAGGCTGTTCATCACGGTCTGGCTCGGCTTCCTCCTCCGCTGATCTTCTTGTTCAGCCTGGGTGTGATGTTCCTGTCCGGTGGCGTGGGCCGCGACCGCGGCATCCCCTGGCTGCTGCTGGTTGTCGGCCTCTTCTCGGTGGGCCTGTTGATCGCACTCTGGGCCTTGTTGGGCCTCAGGTTGCACCACACTACGCTCGACCCCATTCATCCGGAACAGAGTCGTACTCTGGTCACCACCGGGGTCTATCGCCTTAGTCGCAACCCCATGTACCTCTCTTTGCTGCTGTGGTTACTGGCCTGGGGCTGCTGGCTACAAGGGGGATGGTGGGGTGTGCTGCCGTTTTGGCTGTGGATGGACAAGGTGCAGATCCCCAGAGAGGAGCGTGCACTAGGGGCACGCTTCGGTCACGATTACCGCGATTATTGCCGCCGGGTCCGCCGCTGGTGTTAAAAGGGGAGTAAAAACAGCAGCTCGGCCAGATCCGGCTGCCACTGCCACTCCTTGAGCCGGACGCGCCCTCCCAGCACCACAACCCCCTCCTGTTGCAGTCGCCCCACCTGCTCTTCGTGTGCGGCCGAGCCGATGGGTAGTGAGATGCGGCCACTGGCCCCCACTATTCTGTGCCAGGGAAGCTCGCGTTCACTGCTTTTGAGCACCCTGCCGACCAAGCGGGCCCGCCCGGGAAGGCCGGCGAGATCGGCCACCTGCCCATAGGTGGCGACCCGACCCACCGGGATCAGGGTGATGAGGGTTTCGATGCGCTGCGCGGGTGTCATGGGGTGGCTCCGGCCAAAAGCCCATTGTGATCTGCGTGGCCGGGAGAGACAAGAGAAGGGGAGAGTATCGCCTCTCCCCCGGAGCCGCTTAGCCGAAGGTGCGGGTCAGCTCCTTGAGCTGGTTGGTGCGCCCCAGCAGGGAGGTGCTGCTTTGGGTGACCTCCTCTATCTTCAGGCTGTTGTCGTGGGAGAGAGAGGAGATTTGATTGACGTTGCGGCTGATCTCCTCGACGACGGTCTGTTGCTCCATGGCGGCGGCCGAGATCTGGGTGGAGAAGTCCGAGATTTTGTCGATCTCCTCCAGCATCCGGTGCAGATTGTCGGAGCCGGCTCGGGTGGTTGTCAGGCAGTGGGCGGTCTGCTCCAGATTGCGGTGCATCACATCGCGCCACTCGTTGAGGGTCTTCTGGATATGGCCGATGCTCTCCTGGATCTGCTCGGTGGCGCCGTGGGTCCGGGTCGAGAGGCTGCGTACCTCGTCGGCCACCACCGCAAAGCCACGCCCCTGCTCTCCGGCACGGGCTGCCTCGATGGCGGCGTTGAGGGCGAGCAGATTGGTCTGATCGGCGATGCCCTGGATCTCGCTCATCACATGGCCGATGCGGTCGGCCTCATTGGCCAGGGCGACGGCCGAGTCGAAGGCATCCTTGGCCTGAGTGGCCAGCTTGTCCATCTCTTGACCCACCTCACCCAACTGCCCATCCGTCTGCTGGCAGTGACGGCGAGCCTCGTCTATCTGGGAGCTGGTCTCCTGGATATTGCGGGTGATCTCGTTGGCGGTGCTCGCCATTTCCGTGATAGCGGTGGCTACCTGCTGGATCTGCTGGTCCTGATCCGTGATGGCCTGGCTCGCGAGTCGGGCCGAGCCGGTCAGATCATCGGCCAGCCCTTTGAGGGAGTAGGTGGCATCATCCACGCGGCCCAAGACGGTGCGGATGCGGGCCTGCCACAACTTGATATGGAAGTCGGCGATGCTGTGAGGGGAGTTACCCGAGAAGATAAGGCGGCTGACGCTGTCATATTCTCGGCTCAGGCTCTGCAAGAAGCGTGGGGTGGTGATGAGGGAGTCACGCATCAGCACAATGCCGGCCACGAGGGGCAGCAAGACCCAGAGTGCGGTGAGGGGGCCTGCCAGCCAGAAGAGGGCCCCTGCCGAGGCGGCCATGAGGCCCTTCGCCAGCCAGGGGGAGAGGGTTTTCAGCAGGCCGGCCCCACGTTTTGTCTGACGCTCCTGGCGCTTGAGATCCCCATAGAGGCGGGTTGCGATCGCCTTGCTCTCGGGGGTGGTTCGGCAGCGCACCGACTGGAAGCCGCAGATAGTGCCGTTTTCATAGATGGGGGTGACATAGGCATCCACCCAGTAGTAGCGACCATCCTTGCAACGGTTCTTGACCAGCCCGCGCCAGGGCTCTCCTGCCTTGAGATGGTGCCACAGGTCGCCGAATGCGGCCTTTGGCATATCCGGGTGGCGTACCATGTTGTGGGGCTTACCGATCAACTCCTCCCGGGTGTAGCCGGCAACCCGGCAGAAGTGATCGTTGGCGTAGGTGATGATGCCGCGCAGATCCGTGGTGGATACCAACTGTTCGTCGTCGGCAAAATCCACCTCTTGATCCACCAGTGAGCTGTGTCCAATGCTCATGTTTGTCTCCCTGATTATCCCGTTTGTTGTTAAGGCCGTCGGTACCCGCTCCATGGGGTCAAACGGCTCGAGGATCAGTGTAGACAAACTGGAGAAAATGATAGATTTGACAGTTGCTCAACCAAAAGTGTGGCCGAGCCCGGCCAGTTGCCCAGCCCGCCGCTGCAGCTCTTGCCCTGTGTCGCGTACCTCGCCGAGCTTGGCGCTGTTGAGGCTGCTGTGGTGGGAGACCTGTTGCAGCGCCTCGCACATCTGCTCGATCACGCTCTGTTGTTCGGCCGTATTGACACTGATATGACCGGCGCTGCGGTTGACCTCCGCCAGTGAATGTTGCACCTCCTCCAGGGTATCGGCCCCCTCCCGGGTGAGTTCGGCGCAGTGACGGGTCTGGGCCAGATTGGCCTGCATCAGACCCTGCCAATGGAGCAGTGTCTGCTGAATACCTTCCATGCGCTGCTGGATCTGTACGGTGGCATCCTGGCTTCGCTTGGAGAGTGCCCTCACCTCCTCAGCCACTACCGAGAAGCCGCGTCCGTGCTCCCCGGCGCGGGCGGCCTCGATAGCGGCGTTGAGGGCAAGCAGGTTGGTCTGCTCGGCAACGGCGCCGATGGCCCCCATGATGTCATCGATGCGGCGTGACTCCTCGCTCAGGCGCTGGGCCATCTGGTGTGCCTCCTGCGCTTGATCGGCCAGGGCCTCGACTGCCTGGCGTGTCTGGCGCAGGGTCTGGGTTGCCTGCTCACTGCGCCGGGTAATCCCCTCAATCTGGGTGGCGCAGTGGTGGATATGGCGTGTCACCTCGGTGGCACCACTGCCGAGCTGGTTCATGGCCGCTGCCAGTTGGCGGGTCTGATCCTCCTGTTGGCGCATCGCCTGGCTGGCCGCTTCGCTGGAGTGATCGAGCCGCTCTGCCAGTCGGTGCAGGCTGGCGGTGGCATCGTCGACGCGTCCCAGCACGGTGCGGATCCGCGCCTGCAGCATCTTGATATGAAAGTCGGCCACGGCCCCCGGCCGTTTTCCCGAGTAGATGAGGCGGGTCAGGCTGTCATATTCCCGGGCCAGATGGCGCAGGTAGCGTGGCAGGGCGAAGAGCTCGTGTCGGCAGAAGATGGCGACCAGCAGCAGAGGGAGAAGCAGATAGGGCAGGGCATCGATCCCTTCGTGAAAGGTACCCAGTGCCAGACTGGTCAGCAGCAGGAGCGGGAGTAGCCAGGGGCGAAGCCGCTGCAGTGAGAGGGGAGGACGCCGCCCATCCCGCTCCATGGCGAGCAGCAGGCGATAGCTCTGCTCGGCCTTTTGCACCAGCTCCGGTTCCGGTTTGCTGCGCACCGATTGATAGCCGACCACCTGGCCTTCCTCCATCAGGGGGGTCACATAGGCATCGACCCAGTAGTAGCGGCCATCCTTGCAGCGGTTTTTGACCACGCCACGCCAGGGCTTGCCCTGCTTGAGCTGTTGCCAGAGATCCCCGAAGGCGGCCCTGGGCATATCGGGATGGCGCACCAGATTATGGGGCTGACCGACCAGCTCCTGGGGGGCATAGCCGGCGATCTGGCAGAAGGCATCGTTGGCATAGGTGATGTTACCGGCAAGGTCCGTGGTAGAGACCAGTTGCTGACTGGCATCGAAGGTGACCTCTTGGTCGAGCAGGGGGGCGGCGCGCAGCATGAACCGATTGAGAACCATTTTGTGATGGAAATGGGGCGGGATTGTGCCAAAAGTTGTCGCAAAGTGGCATTGCGTGTAGCGGCAATGTTGTCATTATTTTTGTGATTATGTGACGGCCATGACAAAAAAGGCGGCCAGAGGCCGCCAACAGGAAAGGACAACATCAGGTCCGAAGCGGGCGATAGCCAACCCCCAGTCGGTCGAGCATCTTCAACTGGCCCGGCAGCCGGGCACACAGCGCCTGCCAGGAGCGTTGTGGCATCATGCTCCAGGCCACCTCAGCCGCGGCAAGCAGGCGGGGGTAGAGCATGTAGTCCAACCGCTCCCGGGAGGTGATGTGCTCGCTCCACAGGGGGCTCAAAATGCCGAGTATGTTGTCATGGGCATGGAAATCGGTAGGCGCGGGATCGCAGCCATAGAGGGTGCGCAGATCCAGGGTGCCGGCCCAATAGAGACCCGGTTCGTCGATCTCTTCGCTCCAGGCCAGATCCAGGTAGAGGTACTGTGCCGGGGCCATGATGACCGGATAGCCGGCCGAGGCCGCCTCCAGGCCAGCCTGAAACGAGGTCCAGGCGCAGACGGTGGCCTGCTGGCTCACCTTATCCCCGTGCAGGATCTCCTCCCACCCCATCATCTGTTTCCCCTTGCCGGCCAGGTAGCGTTGGCAGTGGCGCAGCAGGTGTCCCTGTAACTCCCTGGTATCCAGATACCCTTGGTCGCGCATCAGGGCATGGCAGGCCGGGCTGTCGCGCCACACCCCTTCCGGCACCTCGTCTCCCCCCATGTGGATCCAGGGGCCGGGGAAGAGCTCGCACACCTCGTCGAGCACGGCCTCGAGGAAGGTGTAAGTGCCGGGGAGCGCCGGGTTGAGCACATTGTCCTCAAAAAACTGGACCGAGCGGTAGCGGGAGCCGTCGGCGGGCTCGGTCAGCAGCTCGGGCAGCGCCTTGATAGCCGCATGGCAGTGGCCCGGGATGTCGATCTCGGGGATCACGGTGATCCCGAGCGTCGCCGCATGGGCCACCACTTCCCGTACCTCGCTCTGGGTGTAATAACCCCCGTAAGGGCCCGGACCGCCGCTCAGCTGGGGGGGGATCGGCAGATCGTGGCCGCGCCAGGCTCCCACCTCGGTCAGGGCCGGAAAAGCATGGATCTCCAGGCGCCACCCCTCGTCATCGGTCAGATGCCAGTGAAAGCGGTTGAACTTGTAGAGCGCCATCTGGCCGAGCAGCCGCTTGATGGTCTCTACCCCGTGGAAATGGCGGGCGCAGTCGAGAAAGAGGCCGCGAAAACCAAAGCGCGGCGCATCTTCCACCTCGATGCAGGGCAGTGACTCTCCGTGTTGCAACACCCATTGGGCCAGGCTCATCAGGCCGTGACGCCAGCCCAGGCTCGAGGCGGCGACAATGTCGATACCGGCCGGAGTGATACGCAGGCGATAAGCCTCCTCGGCCATGGGCTCGAGGCTGAGCCGGATCAGGGGGTCATGATCCTGGCGCAGGGAGAGGCCGGTCTGCTCGTTGAAGGGGCGCAGCAGAGCGGTGACCGGCTCCGGGGCCGCCACATGGGCCTGTTTGGGCAGGCGAAACTCCCCGTCGAGCAGCCGCCAGTGGCGGGGGGCGGGCACCAGGCCGGCCTGCTCCTCGGCAGGATCCAGATCCGGTGTGGTGCGTGTGGTGGGAGGGAGCCTCAACTCCCGCTGGCCTATGGTCAGGGGCAACAGGGCCGAGTGTGAGTCGGCGCCGCAGTAGCCGAGATAGCACCCTTGCGGCAGATCGGAGAGGCGCTGGAGGGGGGCATCCGGGCAGCAAAACTCGACGCTGAGGCTGTTCGGGGCGAGGGCGATCACCTTGTAGCTGCCCACCTGGCGCTGCAAGGTACCCCCTTGCACACTGTCTGGCGCCAGGTAGCGGGCCAGGCAGAAGTGGAGCGTGGCGTCCAGCGGAGGACGCTCGGTCAGGGTCATGCGTAGCCAGATATCGCGCCCCTCCCGGCGAATCACATCCAGATCGATCAGGGGTGCAGACATGGCAGCTCCTTGTTGTTGATAAAGAGAAGAGCCCCCTCCAGGGCATCGGCCCGGGGGGGAACCAGCAGGTCCGGGCAGCTCCGGGCGAGACGCGGGGCCATGGCCTGCCCTATGCCTCCGAGCAGGGCAATGGCGGGGGCTCCCAGCCGCTGCATGCCGCGCAGCAGGGTCGTCAGGGTGGCCAGCAACTCCTCCTCCAGCCCCTGAGCCAGTTCGTCTCCATCCCGTGCGGCTTCGATGACCCAGGGGGCAAAGCGGCCATAGTCGGCAGGAATGGCCTGGCTTGCCCAATGCACGGCCTCTACCTGATCGCGACCGAAGTGATCCATGATGCGCACCGCCAACAGGCTGGGCGGTAATATGCCGTCGTGGCTGAGTAGGGCGCTCTGGAGCGCGCGCAGGCCGAGCCAGGCACCGCTGCCGAGATCCGAGATGGGGAAGCCGCGACCCGAGCAGGTCCTGATTTCCCCTTTCTGATAGATGAGTCCCACTGAGCCGGTCCCTGCGATAAGGATGGCTCCCTCTTGGCCTCCGAAGGCGCCGAGGCAGGCACCGAAGGCATCGGAGGTGAGGCGCACCTCGGCAAAGGGGAGTGGCTCGGCCAGGAAGGCGCGGTAGCAGTGGGGCAGTTCGGCCGAGGCCAGCGCCAATCCGGCATGGAGGCGCCCGTAGTCATGCGAGCCCAGGCCCGCCTCGGCCAATGCGCCGTCGATGGCGGCCATGACAGCCCCCTTAGCGGACTCGATACCGAGTTCCAGATTGCTGCCGCTGGCTCGCCCCTCACCGAGCAGTCGTCCGGTCACATCGCGCAGGCGAGCCCGGGTGTGAGTGCCACCGCCGTCGACCCCGATGAAGATCTTACTCATGAGGCACCCCCTGCAGGGTGATCGCCAGAGCAAACCAGGCGGCGTGCGGGATCCACTGCTCACCCCAGCGCCAGTTCTGATCCAGCCGCTCCCGGTAGGGCTCGGGGATGAAGGCGATATCCGCCTCGTCGTCAAACCCTGAAGTGATACCGTTGCAGATCCCCCCGGCGGCGTTGGGCCAGCCGGCGGTATAGGCCGGGTTGTTGATGCCGTGGCCGTCCAGCATGCAGGCATTGAACGGGTTGGCGCCGAGGATCCAGTCGAGCTGACGCTGGCCGTGCGCCTCGAGACGTGCCGCCAGTTGCGGCAGCAGGGGACGGGCGGCGAAGGCGAGGGCCGCGAGCGAGGCGAGCCGCGCGTTCTCCCCCTGCCACCAGTAGCCCGATTCGTTGCGATGGGGCATGAAGAAGGCGAGGTGGGCCTGCTCATCGACCCCCTTCACATACTGGCGAGCCAGGGCAAAGGGGTTGCCCGGCGCCGCACACCAGGCCAGCTCGCTCGTGAGCGAGCGCTCAATGGTGCGCAGTGCCCCCTGCAGGCGCTCGTGTTCCGGCTCTATGCCGAGGTATTCGATAAGTGCCAGTGCCGGCAATCCCGCTTCCACCGCGTGGTAGTAGGGGCGCGAGCCATCGTCGTTGGCGCTCCAGTAGTGGCCCCCGTCCGGATGGGGCCGCAGGCGCCGCTCCAGCTGGGTAGCCCAGTGACGGGCCTCTCCCAGCCAGTCGCCGCCGAGGGTGCGGGTCAGCTCGACGGCGGCCAGCAGGGCGCAGTACTCGTCGATGATGTTCTCCCGCCCGTCATCGAGATAGTGGAGGTTCATCTCGCGCAGATGGCGATAGCCGAGCTCGGCTGCGGCGGCGTAGTGGGCATTGGCAAACTCCCCCGGCTCACTCTCGCGGGCGGCCCGGGCAAGGGCGGCGATGGCCATGCCGCCCCCCTGGCGAAAGCCCGCCTGCCAGTTGGTCGACTTGTGCCCCTGTTGGGTGGCGTAGGCGCACAGCTCCCGCTGCTCGGGGTCTTTGCTCCACTTGTCGAACAGGGTCATGTAGAAAAAGCCCGACTCGTGTTGCATGCGGCAGAGAAAATCGGCCCCGTGCAGCGCCTCGTCCGTGAGGCGCTTACACAGGTGCTGACTGTCGATATCCCCTTGGCGCGCCAGCAGGGCACGGCACTTGAGCAGGGACCAGACCACCAGGGGGGTCTGCTGGGGATTCATGTAGTTGGCGTAGGAGAGGTGGCTCAAGTACTTGCTCACATCGCCACTGGCGTCATACCAGCCGCCGTGCACGTCGCGGCGCTCTTCACTGCCCAGAATGCGGGCCGAGCGATCGGCGCGCTCGAAGCGGCCGCTGCAGCGCTGCCCCTTGAAGTAGTGGATAAGATCCGAGAGGCAGCGGCGGCGCAGCAACTGCTCACCGACCCGAAAGCGGGTCGAGCGGAGTATGCCGTGGCGGGTGACCGCCTCGAGGCGATACTCCCCCGGCGCGCCGAGGGCCGAGAAGTCTCCTTGCCAGAAGAAGCGTCCCTGCCACCCCGGGACGGTGCCTGCCGGCTCCAGAGGCACCTCGAGGACCACGGCGTCGTCATCGAGACGGCGCACCCTCAGGGTGCCCTCGAGAGGGGCATCGCTCGCCTTTTGCAGCAGTGCCCGTTTGAGGGCACCGCACTCATAGCCAAGCTGGTTGATCAGCAGCTCCATGGGGCCCTCACTCGAACAGATAGCAGCGCACGAAGTGGTTGTCGGCGAGTCGGGTCACCGGCGGCAGGGCCGTCCTGCAGCGCGGCTGGGCCGAGTTGCAGCGTCCGGCGAAGGGGCAGCCGCACGATTCGGGCGTCCACAGCGGGATCTCTCCCTTGCGCCCCCCCTCCAGGGCCGAGTGGATACTCTTCTCGGGGTCGGGCACCGCCGAGATAAGCAGCTGGGTATAGGGGTGTTGGGGGTGGTGCAAAATTTCGTCCACCTCGCCCCACTCCACCATGTGACCCACGTACATCACCGCCAGGTCCTCGGCTACATAGCGGGCGGTGGCGATGTCGTGAGTGATGTAGAGCATGGAGATGCCGAGCTCGTTCTTCATCTGCTCCATCAGGTTGAGGATGCCGATGCGGATGGAGACGTCGAGCATGGAGGTGGGCTCGTCGGCCAGCACCACCTCGGCCTCCACCGCCAGGTTGCGGGCGATGTTGACCCGCTGGCGCTGACCGCCGGAGAGCTGGTGGGGATACTTGGCGGCGGTCGCCTTGGCCGGGGTCAGCCCCACTTTTTCCAGCAGACCATGGACCATGTCAGGCAACTCTTTCTTGTCGACGACTTTGCTGTGCAGCAGCAGGGGGCGGGCGATGTGGTGGTAGATGGTATGGGTGGGATTGAGCGAACCGAACGGGTCCTGCCACACCATCTGCACACTCTGGCGGTAGTCGAGCAGGGCGGTGCCCTTGTTGAACTCTTCCAGATCGCGTCCCCGGTAGAGGATGCGGCCGCTGCTCGCCTTGTACATCTTGGCAATGATCTTGGCCACCGTGCTCTTGCCCGAGCCCGATTCGCCCACCACCGCCAGGGCCCGCCCCTTGGAGAGGGTGAAGCTGATGTCGGAAAGCGCCCGCATCTTGTCGCTCTTCAGAGCGTTGGAGTTGATGGGGAAGTCCTTGTAGAGGTGCTGCACCTCGATGATGGCTTCCTGTCTGTGTGCAATCGTCATGGCTTACATCCTCAAGCGCCAGCGGCCCGACTGAAGTGAATGATCTGATCCTCTGCCTGGGGGGGGAGGTGGCAGGCGGCGAGCTGTCCCGGCCGCACCTCGTGCAGGGCCGTGTACTCCTGCTTGCAGCGGTCGTGTACCCGGTTGCAGCGCGCCTGGAAACGGCAGCCGACCGGCACCTCCAGCAGGTTGAGCGGGGTCCCCGGGATCCCCTCCAGCACAGTTTTCGGGCCATGCAGGGGAGGGAAGGAGTTACCCAGCCCCCGGGTGTAGGGGTGCAGCGGTGCAGTCAGGATCGCCTTGGCCGGGGCCACCTCCACCAGCTCGCCGGCGTACATGATGCCGATGCGATCGCAAAACTCGACCATGAGCGAGAGATCGTGAGTGATGAAGAGGATAGAGAAGTTGAACTTCTCTTTGAGCGCATAGACCTTCTGCAGGATCTCCCGCTGCACCACCACGTCCAGGGCCGTGGTCGGCTCGTCCATGACAAGCAGCTCGGGGTTGAGGGCGAGCGCGATGGCGATCACCAGGCGCTGGCGCATGCCGCCGGAGAACTGGTGCGGATAGTCGAGCAGCCGGCTCGGGTGGATGTCGACGATCTCGAGCAGCTCCTGGGCACGCTTGATGGCCTCATAGCGGGTCATTCCCGGGTTGTGGGCCAGCAGCACGTCGCAGAACTGTTCCTCCATACGCAGCACCGGGTTGAGCGCGTTCATGGCGGACTGGAACACCACCGACACCTGTTGCCAGCGGTAATCGCGCAGGCGGCGCTCGCCGTAGTGCAGTATGTCTTCCCCCTTGAACAGGATCTGGCCACCACTGATGTAGGCGGGCGGCTTGTGCAGCCGGGCTACCGAGAAGGCGACGGTGGACTTGCCGCAGCCCGACTCGCCGGCGAGGCCGAAGATTTCGCCGCGCTGGATATCAAAGCTGACCGAGTTGACGGCGCGCACGTCGCCGCTCTCTGTGATGTAGTCGACGCAGAGGTTTCGCACCGACAGCAGGGGTTGGGGGCTCATGCGGTCTTCTCCTCGGTCAGGACTGGGGTGGGGGCAGCCAGCTTCTTCCAGCGGGCCAGCCCCTTGTGAGAGCGCAGCTGCGGGTTGGCTATCTCGTCGATGGCGAAGTTGAGCAGGGCAAGGCCGGCACCGAGCGTTGCAATGGCGAAGCAGGGGGCCAGGATCTCCCACCAGGCGCCGACCAGGATGGCGCTCGAGGTCTGGGCGTTGTAGAGCATGATGCCCCAGCTCACCACAGTGGGGTCACCCAGGCCCAGGAACTCCAGAGTCGCCTCGGTGACGATGGCGTAGATGATGGAGCCGATGAAGCTCACCCCTATGATGGAGATGAGATTGGGCAGGATCTCTACCAGTATGATGCGCCAGGCCGGCTCGCCCAGCACCTCGGCGGCGATGACGAACTCCTTCTCGCGCAGGGCCAGGGTCTGGGCGCGGATGACGCGCGCCCCATAGGCCCAGGAGGTGAGCCCTATGATGAGGGCGATGACCCAGGGGGAGGCCTCCCCGATAAAGCTGGCGAGCACCAGTAGCAGGGGGAGGTTGGGGATCACCAGCACCACGTTCATCAGGAAGGTGAGGCACTCGTCCACCAGACCGCCGAAGTAGCCGGCGGTGATGCCGATGGCGACGGCGAGAGCACACACCAGCAGGCCGGCGCTGAAACCCACCATGAGCGAGATGCGGGCACCGTTGGTGAACTGGGCCCAGATATCGTGCCCCATGCGGGTGCTACCCATCACATGCTCGGTGCTGGGGGGCTGGTGGGGGCGGGCGACTCGCTTGGTGGGCTCATGGGTGGCGAGCAGCGGGGCGAACAGAGCCATCAGCACGAAGGTGAGAACGATGATAAGGCCGAAGGTCGCCTTCTTGTTGCCGAGCAGGATCTTGACGATGGCAGGCATACGCATCTTATTTGCCTCCTTTGCGCAGACGCGGATCGAGGAAGACGTAGAGCACGTCGGCGAGGAAGTTAAAGGTCAGCATGGTGATGGTCATGATGAGCAGTTGCCCCTGGATGAGGGGGTAGTCGCGCGCCAGGATCCCCTGATAGAGGGTGAGGCCCAGGCCGGGGTAGTTGAACACCACCTCGGTGATGAGGGAGCCGCCGATGACGTAGCCGAGTGCCATGGAGAGGGCGGTGACGCTCGGCAAGATGGCGTTGCGCGCCCCGTAGTTGAAGATGACCCGGGTGGTGGAGAGCCCCTTGGCCTTGGCCATGGTGATGTAGTCCTCACCGAGCAGGTTGATCATGTTGTTGCGCATGGTGATGAGAAAACCGCCTATCTGCACCAGCGCCAGGGTCCCCACCGGCATGATGGCGTGGGTCAGGACGCTCTTGATGTGCTCCCATCCCCAGTCGGCCGGGATCTCCGGGCTGTAGGCGTAGCCGATAGGCAGCCACTCCAGGCTTACCCCGAACAGGAAGAGGGCCATCAGGGAGACCACCACGGGGGGGATCGCCTGCATCACCAGGGTGAGTGGGGAGAGCACGCTGTCCATGCGACCGCCCCGATACCAGGCGGCGAAGATGCCGATGACAGAGCCGATGGCAAAGCTCAGCACGGTGGAGGTACCGACCAGAAACAGGGTCCAGCCCAGGGCGCGGCCCAATACGTCGGCTACCGGCTGCGGGTAGAAGCGCACCGAGGTACCAAGGTCCCAGGTGAAGACGCTCTTCACATAAGTCAGAAACTGGGTGCCGATGGGGCCATCCACGAAGCCGAAGGTGGCCTTGAGGGCCTCGAGAGCGGCAGGCTCCATCATGGCGCCGGCGCGGGCAAACATGACCGAGACAGGATCGCCGGGCATGGCGCGAGGCAGCAGAAAGTTGATGATGGCGGCCACCAGGAAGGCGACCAGGTAGAAGGAGAAACGTCTTAGTACGAAGCCCATGATGACACCTTTTTACAACCGATCCCCTGGCGGCCGGCAACAGCAACCCAACCCATGGGGATGGGGAGAGGCCGGAGAGGGGAAGAGGCCCCCCGCAGGGGGCCGGGTGTGGTTTAGCTGTTGGGTTTGAGCGACAGGACGTGCAGCAGGCGCTCGGGGGTGTCCGGGTGGACTTGCGGCTTGGCAACCGGGTTGTCGGCACTGAACCAGCCGCTGAAGCGCTTGGTGCTGTACTCATATCAGGTCGGGTTGTTGAACACAGGGATGATGGTCTGGTTGGCGCCGACCTTCTCCTGGATGGCGAACATGATCTCCTTCTGCTTGGCGGCGTCGGCCGTCTGGGTGAAGGCGTCGATCAGCTTGTCCAGCTCCGGATCCTGATAGCGGCTGGCGGCGAAGCGGTTGCCACGCTCACCCATGTTGCGGGAGTGGAAGGCGGTCTCGAAGTACTTGTGCGGGTTGGCACCGGCAAAGTAACCCTGCAGGGCCGCGTCGAAGTCGCCGGTTACCAGGGCTTCGGTCCAGACGGTCGCCTCCGGGGTAGAGGTCTTGGCATTGATGCCAAGGGCCTGCAGACCCTCCACACCGATCTGTACCGTGTTGACCCAGTCGGTCCAGCCGTTTGGCACCAGCACCTTGAATTCGATCTTCTTGCAGCTCGGGGTGTCGAGGAACTTGTCGCCGTCACAGTCCTTGTAGCCCGCTTCCTTCAGCAGCGCCTTGGCCCCTTCCAGATCGAACTTGTTGAACTTGCCGTACTGCTTCTCCACATCCGGATTGTCCCAGGTCTCGAAGGCCCGGCCCAGGCCCGACGGATATTCGTTAATGGTCGGGTAACCGTAGCCGGCGATGTCCACCATGGACTGGCGGTCCATGGCCATGGAGAAGGCCCGGCGGAAGTTAACGTCGTTAAAGGCCTCGTGGTTGCCCGGGTGCTTGGTCTTGAAGTTGACGTTGAAGGCCACGGTGCCGGAAGCGGGGAACCAGTACTTGTTGTTCTTGGGATCGTTGCCCACGTAGAGGCGCTCGATGTCCGGCACGAAGGAGCCGAACCAGTCGACATCGCCCTTCATCACGGCGGCCAGCACCTGGTCGTTGGTGGCCATCTGGGGCATGCGCAGACAATCGATGGAGAGGCTGGCGTTATCCCAGTAGTGGGGGTTGCGGCACTGGGTATAGAGCTGGGCCGAGAAGTTCTCCACCTCGGTGAAGGGGCCGGTACCGACCGGCTTGTCGTTGGTGAAGGCCACCGGATCTTTCACCGATTTCCACTGGTGCTCCGGCACTATGGGCACCAACACCAGATCGTTGACCACGTTGGTGTTCACTTCGCTCAGGGTGAACTTCACCTTGTTGGGAGCCAGCTTCTCGACGCCGGTGATCTGGGTCCAGATGGAGCGTTCATCCAGGGCCTTGTTGGCCTTGACCAGGTTGAAGGAGAAGAGCACATCGTCGGCATCAAACTTCTCGCCGTCGGACCACTTTACCCCGTCGCGCAGGTCAAAGGTGACCGACTTGAGGTCATCGCCGAAGGTGTAGTTGGTCGCCAGACGGAAGACAGGTTTGCCCCCTTGCATGTCATTGAAGATGACCAAGGGTTCGTAGATGAAGTGACGGGTGGTGTGCAGCAGACCAGCCTGCAGGAAGGGGTTGAAGTTCTTCACCCAGGCCGTTTCCTGCTGGGCCACCAGGGTCAGCACGGTTTTATTGTCGGCCGCCATGGCGGTGCCGGCAGTACCGGCCACCATCAGGGTACCCAGCATGACCGAGGCAGAGAGTTTGGACAGTTTGGCAAGCATAGTTATTCCTTTCTTCTTTTATTCCTTGTTGGGGTGAGCACCGAGCCTCGCATGCTGGTGAGGTCGGCCCTCTGTCGTTGGTGTGGTCTTGCGCCACATTTGCTATCCAACGTCTCTAGCAAAGCAGAGGTGAGGGCAGAACCCAAGTGGCGAGATCGTCGTTTTCGTAAAAAACACCATCGCTTCGTCAAATTCGTCAAATAATCTTTTTATTCTTTTAAAATCATGATGTTAAATTAATTCATTTAGCGTGATAAGCGTCGGTAAAAAGCCGGTTTTTACAAAAATGTGACAAGGGTCCTGCGGTCGGAAGGGGGCTTTCCCGGGGCTTGTTTTTTCCGTGAAAAAAAAGAGCCCCCCAAGGGCTCAGGGACGTCGTCCGGCGAGCTGGCGCAACTCCTGACTGCACTGATGCAGCCGCTGGCGGGAGGCCTCATCGAGGGGGCAGTGATGGAGTACATACTCGGCGGTGGCCACCACCGTCTTCCAGCGTGGCGTCTGGGGCAGGGTATCCAGATGCAGGTACTTGTCGAGGGTGCGGGTCTGGGGGCTCGACTTGTCGAGATAGACGCGCCACAGCTTGCTCTTCTCGGCCAGCGCCACCTTGCCCTTGCCGGTGGCGCTCTGCCATGCCTCCAGTGAGAGCTGCATGGTATCGACCAGGGTGCGGCGCAGGGGGTCGTCATCCTGCTGGCGGATCAGGGTGTCGGCCAGGGTGCGGAACTCGCCGCCGAGGCGACTGAGCTCACCCAGCAGGTGCGGATCTTCGATGATGGCCTGGCGCGACAGGGTGCGCAGGGCATTCTCCAGAGCCAGCACCCGCTCCGGGGTGGCCGTCTCCTGGGGCAGCAGGCAGAGGGCAAACGCCTCCTGCCCCTGGAACCGGGTCGCCACAAGATGTGCTGTCACTGGCGTCGCTTGCCCGGCCAGGGAGAGAGTGAGGGTCTGCTCCCCCTCCTCAAGCTCGGGAACAGGGGTGACCAGCAGCTCCCCCAGAGGCAGGGGGTCGGGCAGTGTATCAGGCAGGCCGAGCAGCTCGCTGGCAGCCCGGGAGGCGAAGAGCACTATGCCGTCCGGGTTGACGAACAAGAGCGGGTCGCGTCCCTGGGTGAGCAGGCTTAGCAGTTGACGCTGGTCCTCCTGCAGGGCCTGCTGCAGGGAGAGCCGGCGCTCGACTTCGCGTTTGAGCAGATCGTTCTCCACCAGGGTGTCGCGTCCACGCTTGGCGTCGAGCAGGGCGTTGACCCGGGCCAGCAGCTCCTCCCGGGCGAAGGGCTTGACCAGATAGTCATTGGCCCCGGCGCTGAACCCCTCTTCGATATCCTTGGGGGCGCCGAGGGCGGTGAGCAGCAGCACCGGCAGGCGATCCCGGGGGATCTGCTCACGCAGGCGGCGGCAGACATCAAAACCCGACAGGGTCGGCATCATGACATCGAGCAGCAGCAGATCCACCGGCTCCTCCTCGAGGCGGCGCAGGGCGTCGTGGCCATCTCCGCTGGTCAGGATGCGATAACCGCAGGGGGCGAGCAAATGCTGCAATATGTGCAAGTTGATGGGCTCATCATCGACCACAAGCAGGCAAGGGGCATCCTCGGGGAGGGGGGCCGCTTCGTAGTCGGGGAGCGGCGCCGGTTGGTGGCGCAGCAGCTGATGCTCCATGGGGCGGGCATCCGGCGTCGCCGGGCTGGCGCCGGCGCGGGCCAGGGGAAGGGTGAAGGAGAAGGTCGAGCCCACGTCCCGCTCGCTGGTGACCTCCAGGCTTCCCCCCATCAATTGCACCAGCTGGCGGGTGATGGTCAATCCCAGACCCGATCCTTGTTTCACACCCTCCAACTGCACCAGGGGTTCGAAGATGTGCTCCAGATGCTCCTGTCCTATGCCTATCCCAGTGTCTGTGATGCGAAAACGCAGCCGATCCCCCTCGATGGCGGCGCTTAGCACCACCTTGCCCTCCGGGGTGTACTTGATGGCATTGCCCACCAGATTCCAGAGTACCTGCTCCAGGCGCTGCTCGTCCGCCATGACGGCGGGGAGATCCGCTGGCGTCAGGTCCACCAGACGCAGGGGTTTGGCCTGCACCAGATGGTGGCAGAGGTCGAGCACCAACCGGATCACCCCCTTGGAGGAGACCGGGGTGGTATGGATATCGAGCTGGCCATGGCGCATGCGGTGGTAGTCGAGCAGATCGTCAACCAGGCGGGCCAGGCTGTCGGCGCTCTTGATGATGAGGTTGAGCTGATCCTGCTGGCGTTCGCTCAGGGCGTCCTGTCGGGTGAGCATGGCTTCTGCCATGCCTCTGATGCCATGAATCGGGGTGCGCAGCTCGTGGGAGGTGTTGGCCAGCAGCTCGTCTTTGAGCCGGTCGGCCTGCTGCAGGCTTAAGTTCTGGTGATGCGTCAGCTCGACCTGCTCCTGCAGCGCCTCCGTCTGGCGGGCAATCAGGGCCAGCTTCTCCCGAAGGGAGGATTGCATATGGGCGAAGGCTCGGGAGAGGGTGGCTATCTCGTCATCGCCTCTGGGTGGGGAGATGGGATGATCCAGATCCCCGTTGGCTACCCGTTCTGCCGCCTGGGCCAACTCCCGCAAGGGTGCCGTGATGGTGCCCGAGAGCCAGCGGGAGAGGAAGATGGCGAGTATGATGGAGCCCAGAGCCAGGGTAATGGTGAAGGTTTCGAGCTGGCGGATCCGGGCATAGGCCTCCCGGGTCGAGATCTCGGCGATCAACGCCCATTCGGAGCCAAACACCCTGACCGGGGTGTAGGCGGCCAGCACCTCGTCTCCCAGGTAGGAGGTAAAGAGTCCAACCCCCTGCTCTCCCGCCAGGGTTCGCTCTACCAGCGGCGTGTTCATGGGGCGCGCAGCCGGGGAGAAACTCTGGGCCACGCTGTAACGGGGATCGAGCCAGGCATCGGCACGCATGCGCCGATCCGGCCCCACCAGTATGGTCTCACCGGTCTCCCCGAGCCCCTCACGCTCTCCCATGATCTCGCTGATCTTGTCGGTGCGCAGCTCGAAGATGACCACGCCACGCACATAGTCGTATTGCATCACGGGCGCGGCCAGGTAGGCGACGACCTCGCCGCTCAGGGGATTGAGACCGAAGTCGCTGAATTCAAAGATCTGTTGGGGAGAGAGCCCCCCGTCCAGGCTGCGTTTGACCCGGCGAAAGGTACTGGCCAGGGCGCTGGTTTGATAGGGGCCCGAGAGCAGGTTGGTGGCAAAATTGGGGCGCTTGGTCACCGAATAGACCACGTCACCGCTGAGATCGACCAGATAGATGTCCGAGTAGTGGCTGCTGCGTACTATGTCCGCATAACCCCGGTGGAAGCGCTGATGGACCCGGCCGTACATCTCGTCGGCGAGGATAAGGGCGCTGATCTCCGGCAAGGCGGGGAGTTCGGGATCGGGTTTTTGCAACTTGTCCCAACTGCCGGCCTGATAGCGCTGGGCTGCCCGTTGGCGTGCCGCTTCCGGGGTGGTGCCGAGTTTTTCAAAGGCGCCGGTAAAGCCGTAGAAGCGTCCTATGCTGTTGCCGGCAAAGTCCTGGCGGGCGAAGGTGACGATCTGCTCCTTGAGATTGCCAAAATAGTCCTCGAGTTGGGATTTCTTGATGTTGCGAGCCGAGACCAGATGGTTGGAGGTCTGCTCGGTGAGATCCTTGCCGTGAGAGTGCAGAAAAAGCATGGAAACGGCCAGGAATGGCACCATCCCCAGCAGGAAGAAGACCAACATCAGTCGAGGCCGAAGGCCGGTTGCGCGCGAAATCCCTGTCATGCCAACGATTGCATTGAGTCGATTTTGAATATCTAGCCACATCTTGACCAAAAATGTCTGTTTTTCAATGTACTTAAGCCCAAATCGCCCGCCGGCTCACAAACAGGAGTGCTCTTTTTGGACGCTTTGCGTGAAGTGTGAGCAAACGAGTCGAAAGGGAAGGATTCGAGCTAAAAAACACTTGTCTCATCCCGTCGCACCCGTATAATGCGCCTCGTTGTCAGGCAGCTGTCTGCACAAGGCGGGAATAGCTCAGTTGGTAGAGCACGACCTTGCCAAGGTCGGGGTCGCGAGTTCGAGTCTCGTTTCCCGCTCCAAACTCTCTTCGAGAGCATGGCGCGTTAACAAAGCGGTTATGTAGCGGATTGCAAATCCGTTTAGTCCGGTTCGACTCCGGAACGCGCCTCCATTTTTCAACAAAAAGCCCGCTCATCGAGCGGGCTTTTTGTTTTATTCCTGCTATTGCAGTGTCATATCACATGCCTTCTCCCGCCACTGTTTCAACAGATGGTGGCTCACCTCGTCGAATGTCCGGCGATCCTTGACCCGGGTTGCCGTTGCCATCAACTCCTCGATGTCGGCCATCCGGCTTTTGAGCACCCCACATTGCCACATGGTGCCATTGATGGGGACTCTGTCACTCAGTTGAACCAGGTCGTCGTGATTGGTTTGCCAGTCTTGAGCTTCGGGCCACAGCAGCAGACCGGCGATCAGGATCAGTACAAGCTCGCTCAGATGCATGACTCCTCCCTGTGTCAGAAAGCAGGACACCTTAACTGTGGCCAGCATGTGGTGAGAGGGCAATGTGTGTTTTTTATGTAATTAAATTGTGTTTTTGGCTTTCCTTTTTTGATTTGCAACTCAGTAAATAGGGTTTTTTACGATTTTATGTAGTAAAAGAACATTGATGGCGCTATGCTAACTCAAGTGGTCCAACCAGTGAGGTGTAGAGTCATGTTCCAGCCTTTTACTCTGACCCGGATCGTACTGCGTCGCTGCTTCGTACTGCTTATCGGGTTGTTGGCATTTCCTGTCATGCTGTTTCGTCGTGACAGGGCTCGTTTTTATAGTTATCTCCATCGTGTTTGGTGCAAAACCAGCAGCAAACCGGTCTGGCTTAAACAGAGCGAGCGTGCCGAGCGCATCTTCTACTGATGTGCCGCCCATACAAACAATCCCGCCATGGCGGGATTGTTTGTATGTACAGCGCAGGAAAACGTGAGGCCCGGCAGATGCGGGCCTCGTTTCGAATAAAGCTGACAGTCGTTACGCTGCCAGCGGGGCGGGGAGCAGGAAGTCCGAGCGTTGTCTGCGGTGACGCTGGCGTTTCTCGGCACTGAGCTTCAACCGGCGTCGTTGATTCCAACCACTCTTGATTTTGCTGCTCACCAGGCTTGCTCGTCTGCGTCTTGGCATCCTGACCTCCTAGTGGTGCAGGGCCTGAATTCTGGTGGAACTGTTTGATTTAAAAAGTGAACCCTTCAGGCCATGGGTCGATACTAACAGAAGAAGGCGAGGAGTAAACAGCTTAGCCCGAGAGGGCCGTCAGCAGCGTATTGGCAGCGGAAGTCGATTTGACGGGTTCGGCCGCCAGTGCCTCATCCTGATCCAGCAGGCTCTCCCGCTGCCTGAGCTTCTGCTGCTCGTTGTCGAGCCAGAGCAGGCTCTGGTAGTACTGGCGCACGTTGTTGACGTAGTTGCGTGCCTCACCGCCGCGGGCGTAGCCATAGCGCACCTTGCGGTGCCAGCGGGACTCTTGCAACAAGGGCAGCACATCCTTGACGTCGCTCCAGCTGTCGGGGTTTTTACCCCGCATCTTGGCCAGCCGACGAGCGTCCATCATGTGGCCGTAGCCTATGTTGTAGGCGGTCAGTGCAAACCAGAACTTCTCATCCTCGGGGACCGAGTCCGGTACCTGTTCGATAAGCTGGTGCAGGTAGCGGGCACCTCCGGCGATGCTCTCTTCGGGATGGGTTCGATCCTTGACTCCCAGAGACCTGGCGGTATTTTCGGTCAGCATCATCATACCGCGCACCCCGGTGTAGGAGCGGGCATCCGGGTTCCAGTGAGACTCCTGATAGCTGAGGGCCGCGAGCAGACGCCAGTCGAGCTTGCCGGCATGAGCCTTGAAGAGCGACTGATACTTGGGCAGCAGTGTCTTGGCACGCTTCAAGAAGGTGCGAGTGTCGACGAAGTCGAAGTTCTGCACGTGGCCGAAGTACTTCTCGTCGAGCTGGGCTATGGTGCCGTCGAGAAAGCGCTGGCCAAAGAAGTCGATGACGCTGGCGTAGAGAGTGTCATCGGGCAGCTTGGCCATGGCCCACCCCACCTGATAATCGTTCTCCAGGGTCAGCCCCTCGGCGAGATCGGGATAATAGCGCTGGATCCGCGCCAGTATAGTGTCGTGGACTATGGTGTAGTCGATCTTGCCCTCGGCGACCTGGCGCAGCAGCTCCTCGTGGTCGGCAGTTCGGCTCACTTCCCAGGTGAGATTGGGGTAGCGCGCCTTGAGCTGGCGCAGCTGCTCTTCGCTGGCCGAGCCGGCGGCAATCACCAGCCTGCCCTTGAGATCGGCAAAACTCTTGGGTTTGGCCGTGCCCTGGCGATAGACCAGCTTGGGTGACACCTGATAGTACCCCGGACCGAAGCGCATCCCCTTGCGACGCTCGGGGGTGATGGCGATGGCCCCGGCGGCCAGATCCAGGTCCCCGTGACGGAGCCCCTGCTCGATGGCACTGGCAGAGTCCATGGGACGCATGTCGAGCCTGACGCCCAGCCAGTCGGCATAGGCTTTGGCCAGCTCGTAGTCATACCCCTGAGCGATATTGTCACGTTGATAGTAGGAGGTGGGCCCGTAGACGGTGCCGACTCTCAGCTCCCCTCGGGCGCGGATCTGCTCCAGCTGGCTGGTGGGTTGGCTGAGGTTGCAGCCAGTCAGCAGCAGGGCAATCGACAGAATGAACCATTTGGCTAGTAGTCTCAAACAGACCTCTCTGGTTGTCTAAAAAATCAGCACTAGTCAAAAAAGAAGCACCTTTATACCAGAGAGTGTGCGCCCTGTCACATCGACGGAGGGGTGAAAAACGTTTGTCCGTGGTCGGGCCCCTCCCTATAATACGCGCGTCTTCAACCCCCCACTCTTGATACAAGGTGAGAAAGGCCATATGGAAATCTTGCGCGGTGCTCCCGCTCTGTCTGAGTTTCGTGTCCAGAAATTGATGCAAACCCTGGCAGAACGAGGAGTCGAGATAACGGGCATCTATGCCGAATTCATGCACTTTGCCGAGCTTGTCGACCCCCTCTCACCGGATGAGCGAGCGACCCTGGACCGGCTTCTGCGCTACGGTCCCACCATCCCCGAACATGCTCCCCAAGGTCATCTCTTCCTCGTTACTCCCCGCCCCGGCACCATCTCCCCCTGGTCTTCCAAGGCCACCGACATCGCCCACAACTGCGGCCTGACCAAGGTCAAACGCCTCGAGCGCGGCGTCGCCTATTATGTCGATGGGCAGGTGACCGATGCCAACCGGAGCCAGATCGCCGCTTTGCTGCACGATCGCATGATGGAGACAGTCTTTGACGCGATGGAGGCCGCTTCGGCTCTGTTCGCTCATCATGAGCCCCGCCCCTTCACCCAGGTGGATGTGCTGGGCGGTGGTCGCGCTGCCCTGGCGCAGGCCAACCTGAGTCTTGGCCTGGCCCTGGCCGAGGATGAAATCGACTATCTGGTGGCGAACTTCCAGCGTCTGGGTCGCAACCCGAACGACATCGAGCTCTACATGTTCGCCCAGGCGAACTCCGAGCACTGCCGCCACAAGATCTTCAATGCCGACTGGATCATCGACGGGGAGGCCCAGCCCAAGTCCCTGTTCAAGATGATCAAGAACACCTTCGAGCAGACCCCGGATTATGTGCTCTCCGCCTACAAGGATAATGCCGCCGTGATGGAGGGCAGCCAGGGGGGCCGCTTCTTCCCGAGCCCGGCCAGCGGCGAGTATGACTATCACCAGGAGCAGGTCGATATCCTGATGAAGGTGGAGACGCATAATCACCCGACCGCCATCTCCCCCTTCCCGGGGGCGGCGACCGGCTCCGGCGGCGAGATCCGCGACGAAGGCGCCACCGGTCGCGGTGCCAAGCCCAAGGCGGGCCTGGTGGGCTTTAGCGTCTCCAACTTGCGTATCCCCGGCTTCGAGCAGCCCTGGGAGCAAGACTTTGGCAAGCCGTCACGTATCGTCAGCGCTTTTGACATCATGCAGGATGGGCCGCTCGGCGGCGCTGCCTTTAACAACGAGTTCGGTCGCCCGGCCATCCTCGGTTACTTCCGTACCTTCGAAGAGGAGGTGGAGAGCCACAACGGCCGCGAGGTGCGTGGCTATCACAAGCCCATCATGCTGGCCGGCGGTATCGGTAACATCCGTACCGATCATGTCCAGAAGGGGGAGTTCCCGGCGGGATCCGCCCTCATCGTACTGGGTGGCCCGGCCATGAACATCGGTCTCGGTGGTGGCGCGGCGTCGAGCATGACCTCGGGCCAGTCGGCCGAGGATCTCGATTTTGCCTCGGTGCAGCGCGACAACCCGGAGATGGAGCGCCGCTGCCAGGAGGTGATCGACCGCTGCTGGCAGCTCGGTGACGATAACCCCATTCTCTTTATCCACGATGTCGGTGCCGGTGGCCTCTCCAACGCCATGCCGGAGCTGGTGAGTGACGGGGGGCGCGGTGGTCGTTTCGACCTGCGTGCCATTCCGAACGACGAGCCGGGCATGAGCCCCCTCGAGATCTGGTGCAACGAGTCCCAGGAGCGCTACGTGTTGGCGGTCGCCCAGGACAAACTGCCCCTGTTCAAGGCCTTGTGCGAGCGCGAGCGTGCCCCCTATGCGGTGATCGGTACCGCCACCGAGGAGCCGCACCTGACCCTGTCGGACAGCCACTTTGACAACCAGCCTATCGATCTGCCGCTCGACGTGCTGCTCGGCAAACCGCCCAAGATGCTGCGCGATGTGACGACTCAGCAGGCTGACGGGCAAGCCCTGCGCCTCGACGGCGTCACCCTGGGGGAGGCGGCCCTGCGGGTGCTGCGCTTGCCGACCGTGGCCGAGAAGAGCTTCCTCATCACCATCGGCGATCGCAGCGTGACCGGTCTGGTTAACCGCGACCAGATGGTCGGTCCCTGGCAGATCCCGGTGGCCGATTGCGCCGTCACCGCCGCCACCTACGACAGCTACCATGGTGAAGCCATGTCCATGGGCGAGCGCACCCCGCTGGCCCTGCTCTCCCATGCCGCCTCTGCGCGCATGGCGGTGGCCGAGGCCCTGACCAATATCGCCCCGACCAACATCGGTAGCCTCAAGCGCATCAAGCTTTCCGCCAACTGGATGGCGGCCGCCGGTCACCCTGGGGAAGACGCCGGCCTTTACGAGGCGGTCAAGGCGGTGGGCGAGGAGCTCTGCCCGGCCCTGGGGCTGACCATCCCGGTTGGCAAGGACTCCATGTCCATGAAGACCCGCTGGCAACAAGATGGCGAGGAGCGCAGCAACACGGCGCCCCTCTCCCTGGTGATCTCCGCCTTCGCCCGGGTCGAGGATGTGCGAAAGACCGTCACCCCCCAGCTGCGCAACGATCTGGGCGAGAGCGATCTCATCCTCATCGATCTCGGTAACGGCAAGCAGCGCCTCGGGGGCTCGGCTCTGGCCCAGGTCTATCGTCAGCTTGGGCAGAGTGCCCCGGATCTCGATAACCCGGTGCTGCTCAAGGGGTTCTTCAACGCCATCCAGGCTCTGGTTTCCGATGGCCGCCTGCTGGCCTACCACGATCGCTCCGACGGCGGCCTGCTGGTGACCCTGCTGGAGATGGCTTTCGCCGGTCACTGCGGCCTCAACATCGAGCTCGACCGCGTCGGTGGCGAGGTGCTGCCGGCCCTGTTCAACGAGGAGCTGGGGGCCGTCATCCAGGTGCGCCGTGAGGACAAGGAGGCGGTGATGACCCTGCTGGCCGGTCATGGCCTGGCCACCTGTGCTCACGTCATCGGTACCGTCACTGAGGGGGATGACATAGTGCTGCGCCGCGCCGGCGATGAGCTGTGGCGCGAGAGCCGCACCCACCTGCGTACCCTGTGGGGCGAGACCAGCTGGCAGATGCAGCGCCTGCGCGACAACCCCGAGTGCGCCGACAGCGAGCATGCCGCCCGCCAGGACGCCACCGATCCGGGCCTGCAGGCCACGCTGACCTACAATCCGTCCGATGACGTGGCCGCCCCCTATATAGCCCGAGGGGCCTCACCCCGTCTGGCGGTGCTGCGCGAGCAGGGGGTCAACTCCCACGTGGAGATGGCGGCGGCGTTTGACCGCGCCGGCTTCACCGCGGTCGACGTGCACATGAGCGACATCCTTGGTGGTCGCATCGCCCTGGATGGCTTCCAGGCCCTGGTGGCCTGTGGCGGCTTCTCCTACGGCGACGTGCTGGGGGCGGGCGAGGGTTGGGCCAAGTCTATCCTGTTCAACGGCGGCGCCCGCGAGCAGTTCCAGCGCTTCTTCGAGCGTGGTGACACTCTGTCGCTTGGGGTGTGCAACGGTTGCCAGATGATGTCCAACCTGCGCGAGCTGATCCCCGGCGCCGATCTGTGGCCACGCTTCGTGCGCAACCGCTCCGAGCGCTTCGAGGCACGTTTCAGCCTGGTCGAGGTGCAGGACTCGCCGTCCGCCTTCTTCGCCGGTATGAGCGGCTCTGTGATGCCGATCGCCGTCTCCCACGGGGAAGGACGGGTCGAGCTGCGTGACGAGGCGCATCTGGCGGCCCTCGACGCCTCCGGTCTGGTGGGACTGCGCTTCGTCGACAATCGTGGCGGTGCCACCGAGCGCTACCCGGCCAACCCGAACGGCTCGCCACGCGGCATCACAGCCGTGACCACCGCAGACGGTCGCGCCACCATCATGATGCCGCACCCGGAGCGGGTGTTCCGCACCGTCGCCAACTCCTGGCACCCGGATAACTGGGGCGAGGATGGCGCCTGGATGCGCATGTTCCGCAACGCCCGGGTGGCTCTGGGCTGATAAGGGACAAAAGAAGAGGGAGGCGCAAGCCTCCCTCTTCTTTTATGTGGGCTTGACATCGCCAGTGGGAAAAGAGGCCGGTTTGAGGTGCGCGTCCAGGCTCTCTGGCTCCCGGTTACTCATCCACTCCATCAAGGCTTCCAGCTTCATCGGCCTGGCAAAGAGATACCCCTGCATCAGATGGCATCCGAGCGCCAGCAGGCGGCTCATCTCCTTGCTGGTCTCGACCCCTTCGGCGATCACCTCCATCTTCATCTCCCGGCTGATCCAGATGATGGCCCGTACCAGCCGTTCATCACCTCGTTCCAGAGTCTGGGTGAAGCTGCGATCGAGCTTCAGCGTATCGACCGGGAGATTGAGCAGGCGCTCTAGCGAGGAGTAGCCGGTGCCAAAGTCATCCAGATGAACCTTGAAGCCAGCCTCGGTGAGCTGACACAGGTGCTGCACCAGCACCTCGTTTTTCTCGGCAAACAGGCTCTCGGTAAGCTCGAAATGAACCGCATCGCGGGGCAGGCCACTGGCGTCGGCCAGTTGACACAGACGCTCGACCAGTGCGGTCTGCATCAGCTGGAGTACAGAGAGATTGATGTTGAGCTTGAGCTCGGGGTTGAGGGTGCGCAAGGTGGGCAGGTCGGTCATGGCCTTCTGGGCTATTTGATAACCGAGGGGAACGATGAGTCCGGTATCTTCAGCCAGGGGGATGAAGTCATTGGGCATCACGTACCCCTCATCGGTCGGCCAGCGCACCAGTGCTTCGATCATATCGACCCGTTGGCTGCGTACATCGATAATGGGCTGGTACCACACCTCGAGCCTGTCGTCGGCAATGGCCTGGCGAAGCTTATGCTCCATATGAAGTCGGTTGCTGACGTTCTGATGCAGATTGTCCGAATAGGTCTGGATACCGTGTTTGCCGTGGTGTTTGGCCTCATACATGGCCAGATCCGCGTTGCGGATCAGGTCATTGCTCTCCAGTTGCCCATGGTTGTAGGCGATACCGATGGAGGCACTGAGCTGGACCTGGACCCCGTCGACATCCAGTGCTCTACCGAGTCCGCTCAAGATCCGGCCCGCCAGTCGCTCGGCACCCTGGCTGCCACGAGGCAGTATGCACAAGACGGCAAATTCATCTCCCCCCAGTCGAAACAGCACATCGGCGCCCCTGGCCAGTGCCGTCAATCGCTCGGCCACGCACACCAGCACCTTGTCTCCCCGTTCGTGTCCCAGGCTGTCATTGATGACCTTGAACTCGTCGAGATCGATGAGAATGAGGGCGAGATCCAGATGATGGTGCCGGCACAAGAGCGGTGCATAGCGCTCGATCAGCTCCAGCAGCAGGGTCCGGTTGCCGAGGCGGGTCAGGGGATCGCGGCGTGCTTCGTTAAAGAGGCTCTTTTGGGAGAGTTTGAGCTGATTGACCATATCATTGAGGGAGCTGGCCAGGTTATCGAGTTCATCTTTCCCCTCGACCGGCCAGAGGGGGGATGTTTCAAGCAGATCTTTGGGATGCTGTGCCAGCTGGGAGAAGCGGCTGAGCCGACGCATGACCATGCGGTCAAACAGAAAGGCCACCACCAGAAAAGAGATGATGACCAGAGTGACGACGTTACCGACCAGCATGCGTTTGGCCAATATGCTCTCCCTGGGCAGGGAGCTCTCATCCACCACCGAGAAGTGAACGCCCGAGGGGGCCCCCATACTCTGAAGCGTACCGACTGGGGGGAACTGATGGGTATTGTCTGCGGCACGAAGGAAGTGGACCTCGCTCTTGAGCATGGTCTGCAAGCGCTCAAGGTTGCCTGCATCCATCAGGCGTCCCATGGCGAGCCAGCCATTGGCGGTAGCACGATCTTCCCCATCCCAGACGGGCTCTATGGCCAGCAGAAGCGGTGTTCCATCTAGCCAGATCGCCAGGTTGCCTCCTTCCTTACCATGGGGCCAGTAAGCCTCCAGGGCGCCAGAGATGGTATGCCAGGTGACGAGATCATTGGAGGGGGCCACGCCGGTCTCTCCAAGTTGCAGCGCTAGCTTCAGCTGGCGCGAGTGATCGATAAAGAGCACCAGATTGACACTTAGGTTTTCAAGAGAGTCCTTTGTGTAGTTTGTATTGAGATAGTTCTGTCCCCCCTGCTCCATAAAGGTCCAGGTATCCAGCCATGCGGCATAGTCATTGGCCATGGTGCTAAGGGCTTGCTGCTGCGAGGCAAGGTAGAGGCTGGCACGATCCAGACTCTCCTGATGATGATGCGCCTGCCACCGGGAGAACTGGAGGTCGATAAAGGTGCTGCTGAAGTAATAGGCGACCCCGCCCGACAGGGAGACCAGCACCAATAGATAGAGTGAGACCCTGGTTCTCAAACTATTGATATTCATTATATATGGTCTCGTTTGTGAATCCCGTTGGGTAAAGGATAGGTTCCCCCTTGGTGGGGGGCAAATGAGTAATGACTGAATAGGGGGAGGGGCAAGGTGTGACTTGACTCAAGATTTTGTATCGAGAGAGGCAAAACTAGGAAATATTCCTAACCCCTCTAGGCGTCAGTCTCAGGCCTGCACGCGCGCAGGTCCCTACAATGCCAGCCATTATCGCCGGGATCGCCTGGCGACAGTTCAGGCATTGTAATAGGAGACTAAAATGCTGGCTTTCCTGAACCAGGTGCGCAAGCCGACCCTGGATATCCCCGTCGAAGCCCGGCGCAAGCTGTGGTTCAAGCCGTTTATGCAGTCCTATCTGGTGGTCTTCATCGGCTATCTGACCATGTATCTGATCCGCAAGAACTTCAACATTGCCCAGAACGACATGATCTCGACTTACGGGCTCAGCATGACCGAGCTCGGCATGATTGGCCTGGGTTTCTCCATCACCTACGGGGTGGGCAAAACCCTGGTCTCCTACTACGCCGACGGCAAGAACACCAAGCAGTTCCTGCCCTTCATGCTGATCCTCTCGGCCATCTGTATGCTGGGCTTTAGTGCCAGCATGGGCACCGGCTCGGTCAGCCTGTTTATGATGATCGCCTTCTACGCCCTGAGCGGTTTCTTCCAGAGCACCGGCGGATCGTGCAGCTACTCCACCATCACCAAATGGACTCCCCGCCGCAAGCGTGGTACCTACCTGGGTCTATGGAACATGTCCCACAACGTGGGTGGGGCTGGCGCGGCAGGTGTGGCACTGTTTGGCGCCAACTACCTGTTTGATGGCCATGTGATCGGTATGTTTGTCTTCCCTTCCATCATCGCCCTCATCGTTGGCTTCATCGGCCTGCGCTTCGGTAGCGATTCGCCGGAATCTTATGGCCTGGGCAAGGCCGAGGAGCTGTTCGACGAAGAGGTGAGTGAAGAAGATCTTGAGACCGATAACAACGAGATGACCAAGTGGCAGATCTTTGTGGAGTACGTGCTCAAGAACAAGGTGATCTGGCTGCTCTGCTTTGCCAACATCTTCCTCTATGTGGTGCGTATCGGTATCGACCAGTGGTCCACCGTCTATGCCCACCAGGTATTGAACCTGCCCAAAGAGGTTGCCATCCAGGGTTTCACCCTGTTTGAAGTGGGCGCCCTGGTCGGTACCCTGATGTGGGGCTACCTCTCTGATCTGGCCAACGGCCGCCGTGGCCTGGTGGCCTGCGTGGCGCTGGGTCTCATCATTGCGACTCTCGGGGTCTACCAGCACGCCAGCAACCAGTATGTCTATCTGGCCTCCCTGTTTGCCCTGGGCTTTCTGGTGTTTGGCCCACAGCTGCTCATCGGTGTTGCCGCCGTGGGCTTCGTGCCGAAGAAGGCCATCGGTGCCGCCGACGGCATCAAGGGCACCTTTGCCTACCTCATCGGTGACAGCTTTGCCAAGCTGGGCTTGGGCATGATTGCCGACGGCACCCCTGTGTTTGGCCTGACCGGCTGGGCTGGCACCTTTGCCGCCCTCGACACCGCCGCCATCGGCTGTATCTGCCTGATGGCCATGGTGGCCGTGATGGAAGAGCGCAAGATCCGCCGCGAGAAGCGTGTCAAGTTGATTCCGGCTGGTGCCGAGGCGTAAATCGACCCCATGAAGAAGGCCACCTTGCGGTGGCCTTTTTTGTGTCTGCTTACTGGCGGTAGCCTTTGAGGAAGCGGGCGAGGCGGCCGATGGCCTCCTCCAGCTCTTCCTCGCGGGGCAGGAACACCAGTCGAAAGTGATCCGGTGCCGGCCAGTTGAAGCCGGTTCCCTGCACCAGCAGCAGTTTCTCCTGCTGCAGCAGGTCGAACACCATCTTCTGGTCGTCCTTGATGTCATACACCTTGGGGTCGAGGCGCGGGAACATGTAGAGCGCCCCCTTGGGTTTGACGCAGGAGACGCCGGGGATCTCGTTCAAGAGCTCCCACGCCTTGTCGCGCTGACGGCGCAGGCGGCCGCCCGGCAGGATCAGCTCGTTGATGCTCTGGTAGCCGCCCAGCGCCGTCTGGATGGCGTGCTGCATTGGCACGTTGGCGCACAGGCGCATGGAGGCCAGCATCTCCAGCCCCTCGATGTAGCCGCGGGCTCGTCCCTTGGGCCCGGTCACCACCATCCAGCCCTGGCGGAAGCCGCAGGCACGGTAGGCCTTGGAGAGGCCATTGAAGGTGACGACGATGACATCGTCACACAGGGTGCAGACGCTGGTGTGGGCGATGTCGTCGTAGAGGATCTTGTCGTAGATCTCGTCGGCGAAGATGATGAGGTTGTGCTGACGGGCAATCTCGATCACCTCCAGCAGAAACTCGCTGCCGTAGACGGCGCCGGTCGGGTTGTTGGGATTGATGAGCACGATGCCGCGGGTGCGCGGCGTGATACGGGCGCGGATGTCGTCGAGATCCGGATACCAGTCCGCCCCCTCGTCGCAGCGGTAATGCACGGCGTGGCCACCGGAGAGGGTGACGGCCGCAGTCCACAGGGGATAGTCGGGGGAGGGCACCAGCATCTCGTCGCCGTTGTTGAGCAGGGCCTGCATCGCCATCACGATGAGCTCGCTGGCACCGTTGCCGATGTAGATGTCGTCGATGTCGACGTGGCGCATCCCTTTTTGCTGGTAATACTGCATCACCGCCTTGCGGGCGGAGAAGAGCCCCTTGGAGTCGCAGTAGCCCTGGCTTTGGGGCAGATTCAGGATGACGTCCTTGATGATCTCTTCGGGGGCGTCGAATCCAAACGGCGCCGGGTTGCCGATGTTGAGCTTGATGATGCGATGGCCCTCGTCTTCGAGACGACGGGCCTCCTTGTGCACCGGGCCGCGGATGTCGTAGCAGACATCGTCGAGCTTGTGCGACTTGTCGATGGTGGACATGGTCGGGATGAATCCTTGCCTGTTGTGGCTTATGGGGCGGGAGTGCCCATTTAGAATCAAATCTGTTTTACCCTATTCTTCACAGAATTCAATTCCACCACAATCCTATTTTTAGAAGATCCGGCTAATTCTACCTGGCCTGGCAGAGTTTCCGGATAACCCGTTCTAGCAGGATTGTTTGTCTGAATATGCCTCACCAGAAGATTCTCATGCGCTCCCCCTGAAGTGGCCCATGCTGCACCACATTCGTCGTGGAAGATGGCATGAAACCCTCGTCGTAAAAAAGTGTGGAGTCCCCGTCAGGGCGGTGGCACAGTGAGCCCCTTGCCACCGGTTTTGAGCACAGGAAGGAGGAGAGGGTGGTTGGAAAACCCTTGCGCACCGGGTTGTGGCGCCACTACAAGGGGGGCCTCTACGAGGTGCTGACCGAGGCGCGTCACTCGGAGCGGGACGAACTGCTGGTTATCTATCGCAGTGTGGAGGACGGTACCTGTTATGCCAGACCCAAGCCCATGTTTGTGGAGTGGGTTCGTCACGATGGACGCCTGATGGCCCGCTTCGCTCCCATTGAGGAATAACAAAAAGCCCTGATCACTCAGGGCTTTTTTCATTCATGTCGACTCAGTGGAGGATCCGGGCGCGGATGGTCCCTTCGATATCCTTCAGCTTGGCCAACGCCTTGTCGCTGTGTTCGGTCTCGACGTCGATCACCACATAGCCGATTTCGCTGCTGGTCTGCAGGTACTGGCCGGCGATGTTGATCCCCTCTTCGGCAAAGGCCTGGTTGATCTTGTTCATCACTCCGGGTTGGTTACGGTGGATGTGCAGCAGGCGGCTGGCATCGCGATGGCCCGGCAGGGAGACCTCGGGGAAGTTGACCGCCGACAGGGTTGAGCCGTTGTCGGAATACTTGATGAGCTTGTTGGCCACTTCCAGACCTATGTTCTCCTGGGCCTCCTGGGTCGAGCCGCCGATGTGAGGGGTCAGGATCACATTGTCAAAGCCACGCAGCGGGGTCATGAACTCCTCCTCGTTGGACTTGGGCTCGACCGGGAAGACATCGATGGCGGCTCCTGCCAGATGGCCGCTTTTGAGCACATCGACCAGGGCGTCGATGTCGACCACGGTACCACGGGAGGCGTTGATGAAGATGGCGCCCGGTTTCATCATGCGCAGCTGCTCGGCACCGATCATCTCCTTGGTGGAGGGGGTCTCGGGCACATGCAGGCTGATGACATCGGACATGTTGAGCAGCTCGGCCATGGTAGGAACCTGAATGGCGTTACCCAGAGAGAGTTTGTTCTCAATGTCGTAGTAGTAGACCTTCATGCCGATGCTCTCGGCGATGATGCCGAGCTGGGTGCCGATATGGCCGTAGCCTATGATGCCAAGCTTCTTGCCGCGTGCCTCGACACTGCGGTTGGCCAGTTTCTCCCAGATACCGCGATGGCATTTGGCACTCTTCTCGGGCACACCGCGCAGCAGCAGCAGGATCTCGCCCAGGACCAGCTCGGCCACCGAGCGGGTATTGGAGAAGGGGGCGTTGAAGACAGGAATGCCGCGGATCTCGGCCGCCTTGAGTTCGACCTGGTTGGTACCGATGCAGAAACAGCCGATAGCCACCAGCTTGCCGGCGGCATCCAGCACCTTCTCGGTCAGCTGGGTGCGGGATCGAATGCCGATAAAGTGCACGTCACGAATGCGCTCGGCCAGCTCCTCTTCGGAAAGCGAGCCCTTGAGATACTCCACGCTGGTGTATCCGGCCGCCCGAAAGGTCTCCACCGTATTGGGGTGAACGCCCTCGAGCAGCAGCACCTTAATCTTGTCCTTGTCCAATGAAAACTTGACTGTCATGACGATCCCTTTGCGTTACTGATGGTGCGAGAAGAGTTTGTAAATTAACAAAAACCCGAGGCACAGGGAATAAGTGTGATGAAAGTCAAATTTTTTGAAGTTTTCAACGAATTACACAAGCAGAGTGGGGGCCGGAGCGGGAGCATCACGGGCAAATAAAAGGCGCCCGAGGGCGCCTTGTTCCGCATAAGATATTGATCAAATCACTTCAGAGTGACGACCCCATCGGGGGTACCCATCACCACCACATCGGCACCGCGGGCGGCAAACAGGCCGTTGGTCACCACGCCGACGATGGCGTTGAGGCGAGCCTCGAGCTCCTTGGGGGCCGTGATGGCCATGCCGTGTACATCGAGGATCTGGTTGCCGTTGTCGGTGACCACCCCTTCACGCCAGACCGGGTTGCCACCGAGAGCGCGGATCTCGCGGGCAACATACTCGCGTGCCATGGGGATCACTTCGACCGGCAGGGGGAAGGTGCCGAGCACCTCGACCGTCTTGGTGTTGTCGATGATACAGATAAACTGATCGGCCACGGCGGCGACGATCTTCTCGCGGGTCAGGGCGGCGCCGCCTCCCTTGATCATGTCGCGGCTGGCATTGATCTCGTCGGCACCATCCACATAGACGGAGAGGCTGTCGATCTCGTTGAGATCGAAGACCTTGATGCCGAGGGCCTGCATACGCTCGGTGGAGGCGATGGAGCTGGAGACGGCGCCCTTGATCCGATCCTTGATGGTGCCGAGGGCATCAATGAAATGGTTGACGGTGGAGCCGGTACCCACCCCGACTATGGTGTCGGGAACCACGTATTCCAGGGCTGCCCAGCCGGCGGCCTTTTTCATTTCATCTTGAGTCATGAGTGATCCTTGGGAACAAAAGCGGGCGCATTATAGCCAAGCCAGCCGCTCGGGGCGACCGCCTGGCGTCTGCAGGATGAGGGTTATCTCACGTTTTTTCAAAGTGCCAGTGGTGTGACGGGGTGAGCAGCTCGGGCAGAGGGACATCCCACTCTTCGCGGGGGATCTGTTCCACCAGTTGGCAGTCGTGGGCGACGCCTATGGGTTTGGGACCGAGTCTGTGCTGCTGCCAGCAGGCGAGGGTTCGGTCGTAATAGCCTCCGCCCATGCCGAGCCGGTTACCGTCGGCATCGAAGGCCACCATGGGGGTGAACATCAGATCCAGACCGCTATAGGGGAGCACGCGCTCCATATCGAGCTCGGGCTCTTCGATATTGAACTTGTTGCGCACCATGGGAGAGGTGGGGGTGTAGTGCAAGAAGAGCAGATGACCCGGGGTAAAGGGGTGCACCACCGGCAGGTAGATCTCTTTCTTCTGAGCCCAGAGCCAGTGAATGGTCGGCAATGGGTTGATCTCGCCGTCGTTGGCCAGGTAGAAGGCGATGCGGCGGGCGCGGGCCACATCGGGATGGCTCTTGATGCGCTCAAGCAGGGCCTGGGCCGCCAGATGTTGTTGCTCGGCACTCAGCGCCCGGCGGCGTTCACGGATCTGCTGACGCAGGGTATGGCGTTCTGACATGGTAACTCCTTGTGACTACCGGAGCATATCACTGCGGGGCCAGCCTGTGCATGGCCCCGTGTGCCGGGATCAGCGGGCGCGCATCTGGTGTTTGATAAAGACGGCCAGGATGGCGGTCAGGGCCAGGGCCATGGGGTAGAAGCTCATGCTGATGACGGCCAGCGGCGACAGGCCGAAGATGGAGCCAAGCAGCAGCGCCTGGGCACCCCAGGGGATGAGCCCCTGTACCACGCAGGAGAAGATGTCGAGCAGAGAGGCGGCACGGCGCGGCGTGACCCCGTGTTGCTCGGCCAGCTCTCTGGCTACCTTGCTCGCGACGATAATGGCCACCGTGTTGTTGGCGGTACAGGCGTTGGTGAGGCTCACCACAGAGGCGATACCAAGCTCGGCGGCTTTCTCGTTCTGGTCTGTGTCATGGCCACGACTGAAGTGCTGGATAAGGGCGGCGATATGACCCGTGATCCAGGCCAGACCCCCCTGGCGCTCCATCAGGGCACCAAGACCACCGATCAGCATGGAGAGCAGGAAGATCTCCTGCATGGAGGTAAAACCCTTGTAGATATCCTGGGTAAATTGACCCAGCTGATAGCCGTTGCCAGCCAACCCGACCAGACCGGCGGCCAGGATACCGGTGCCCAGTACCAAAAAGACGTTCATGCCCGAGAGCGCCAGCCCCAGGATCAGCAGGTAGGGGAGCACCTTGACCCACTGGTCCAGCTGCTGCGCCGGTACTTCAGCCACATGGCCGAGCAGCAGATAGCCCATCATCACCAGCAGGGCGGCCGGGGCGGCGATCATCAGATTTTCGCGAAACTTGTCCTTCATCTCGCACCCCTGGCTGCGGGTCGCCGCTATGGTGGTATCCGAGATGATGGAGAGGTTGTCGCCAAACATGGCGCCGCCCAGCACGGCGCCGGCCACCAGCACGGGATCGAGCCCGGCGCTCTGGGCGACACCCAGAGCCACGGGCGCGACGGCGCCTATGGTGCCCATGGAGGTGCCCATGGCGGTGGCGATAAAGGCAGAGATCAGGAACAGACCCGGCAGCAGGGCCCAGCCCGGGATGAGCGACAGGCCCAGAGCCACGGTGGCATCCACCCCACCGGTCGCCTTGGCCACACTGGCAAAGGCGCCGGCCAGCAGGTAGATGAGGCACATGGCCATGATGTTGCTGTCGCCCACCCCCTTGAAGAAGGTCTCGAGGTTCTTGCTCAGCCCCTCGCGGCCGATGAACAGAGCGAGCACGACGGCAGGCAGTGCGGCCACCGGGGCGGGGAGCTGGTAGAAGGCAAACTCGACCCCTTGCAGGGTGAGCCAGGTGCCGGTACCGATAAAGAGGGCAAGAAAGAGCAGCAAGGGGAGCAGGGCCCGGGCGCGGGGTTGGGTCTGGATCATGTGTTCCTCTGAAATTGAACAATGACCTCCTGTCGTGAACTGCTTTGTGCCTTTATCGGGTCGGGATAGGGGAAAACAGGGCGGGCATCCTGCCGCATTGGGGGGCCCACAGTAGTGAGTCAACTCATTGGGGTCAAGATAGCCGTCCAGATGGATACGCCTTTTTATGGTGTGATTTCGAAGTCATAGATTAATCCGTCATATATTCGTTTATATCTGAAAAACCCGGGTAATATTCGATTTGTGGTGGGTTTCATATGAGGTCCAGGCTGTTGGCCTCGGCCGATTGATAGACCACAACTTGGGCCTCGTTGTCTTGGTTGGTATTCATTTGAGTTGTGGCTCGGCGCCCATTTATCAGACCCGTGCTGGCTATGATAGAGGGCTTGTCTCGGCGCTATCCCGGTGTTGGGGATGGGCTCGCAAGGAAATCAAATGACTCCTGTTATGGAAAGGTGTATCGAACGCCACTACTGCGCCTATTGCGGGATGTAGACCGACCATATTCTGGTATTGGTCAGAAAACCCAGCCCGTTTAAGGATGCGCCGAACCGCTCTCGCAAGGAATTTATCGCCGGCTTGATCAAGGGCTGGGCGGTGGGGCCCTTTATCACCTCAATGGATAAGTTTTCACGGCACCTTATCTGTGAAAAGTGCGGTAACACGCAAATCGAGGAGTAGGCTCGGGGCTTTGCAAACCGGGAGCCGGCTGGTAAAACAGAGAGCTTCTCAATGCATAACGAAAGATGAGGATGGCGATGGAGACTCCGATCCGCGTGGCCGTGATGGGCTGCCAGGGACGTATGGGCAAGGTACTGCTGGAGGCTATCCAGGAGCAAGAAGGGGTGGTGCTGGGGGCGGCGCTGGAGCGTCCCGGCTCGACCGTGACAGGCCTCGATGCCGGTGAGCTGGCAGGGCTTGGCAAGCTTGGCGTGGCCATCACCGACAACCTGGCATCATGTATCGATGCGGTCGACCTTATCATCGACTTCACCCGCCCCGAGGTGACCCTGCAAAATCTCGCCGTCGCCCGTGCCCATGGCAAGATGATGGTCATCGGCACCACCGGCTTCGACGAAGCCGGTAAAGCCACCATCGAGCAGGCGGCCCGGGAGATCGGTATCGTCTTCGCCTCCAACTACTCGGTCGGGGTCAATCTGGTGTTCAAGCTGCTCGAGCAGGCCGCCAAAGTGATGGGGGAGTACACCGATATCGAGATCATCGAGGGGCACCACAGGCACAAGGTGGATGCGCCGTCCGGCACCGCCCTCTCCATGGGTGAGGTGGTGGCCAAGACGCTGGGCCGGGATCTGAAAGAGTGCGCCGTCTACGGTCGCGAGGGGATCACCGGCGAGCGGGATCGCAACACCATCGGGTTTGCCACCATTCGCGCCGGCGATCTGGTGGGGGAGCACACCGTCATGTTTGCCGATATCGGCGAGCGGGTGGAGATAAGCCACAAGGCCTCGAGCCGTCTTACCTTTGCCAATGGCGCCGTGCGCGCGGCCCGTTGGCTCAGGACACAACCAGCCGGGCTCTATAACATGCAGGATGTGTTGGCGCTTAACTGAGCTAAAACATGTGAAAAAAGGCGGCTTTGCCGCCTTTTTTATTGAGTGCATCAAAATTGGCTGAGTTGTCCATCCCTTCCCGTCACCTTGTTAATCTTATCGTCTGCTCCCTGTCATCGCGATGTTATCAAACGGCCAACAAACAACCATCAACCCGGCGGTGCCAAAAAGATTAAAAATGCATAACCAGTAAAACGTTTTTCTTCTGTTTTATAAATTTCCAGTGCCTTTCAGGGCTGTTTTTTGGTTTTGTTCTCGTGTTTTTGTGTTTTTAAGTGCATGAAAGAAATGAATTAAATCGAATTTGTTTTTGTATTTGTGGCGCATGACTTCATCTGCGTTTGTGGGTGGCAAAAAAGTTTGGATGTGGGGGTTGTATCGTGTCCAAATGCATAGATAATGACTGAAGTTGCTTTTTTATAGAATTTTAATGCATTGCCGCTGAGATTGTTGGTTGAAATGCCACAAGTTTTCAGTAGAATGCGCGCAATTTGCCCGAAATCTGCCGGCCCAGGCGGGTCCCACAGACCCGAAGGAAGGCCCGCAACACCCAGGTAAATTGCTGAATTTAAAGCTAAAAAACTGGAGGTTGTCTTGAGTCACACTGCATTGTTAGTGCTGGAAGACGGAACTGTCTTCAAGGGCGTATCGATTGGCGCCGAGGGATGTTCCGTTGGTGAGGTGGTGTTTAATACGTCGATGACGGGTTACCAGGAAATTCTCACCGACCCCTCCTATTCTCGTCAGATCGTCACCCTCACTTATCCCCATATCGGTAACACCGGTACCAACGCAGAAGATGAAGAGTCCACCCAGATCCACGCCCAGGGCCTCATCATCCGGGATCTTCCCATCCTCGCCTCCAACTTCCGCAATCAGCAATCCCTCTCCGACTATCTCAAGGCCCACGGCATCGTGGGGATCGCCGATATCGACACCCGCAAGCTGACCCGTATCCTGCGCGAAAAGGGTGCCCAGAACGGCTGCATCCTGGCCGGCAAACAGCTCGACGAAGCCCACGCCCTGAGCCAAGCCCGTGCTTTCCCGGGTTTGAAGGGGATGGACTTGGCCAAGGAAGTGACCGTCGCTGAGACATACAGCTGGACTGAGGGGAGCTGGCAGCTTGGCAAGGGGCATGTCACCCCGGATGCCGACCAGCTCAAATACCACGTGGTGGCCTACGACTTCGGCGTCAAGCGCAACATCCTGCGTATGCTGGTGGATCGTGGCTGCCGCCTGACCGTGGTGCCGGCCAAGACCCCGGCTGCCGAGGTGTTGGCGATGAACCCGGACGGCATCTTCCTCTCCAACGGCCCCGGCGACCCCGAGCCGTGCGACTACGCCATCAATGCCATCAAGGCCTTCCTTGAGACCAATACCCCGGTGTTTGGCATCTGCCTGGGTCACCAGTTGCTGGGCCTGGCCTCCGGCGCCAAGACGGTGAAGATGAAGTTTGGCCACCACGGCGCCAACCACCCGGTCAAGAGCCTCGATGACAATACCGTCATGATCACCGCCCAGAACCACGGTTTTGCGGTGGACGAGCAGACCCTGCCCGAGTGCCTGCGCGCGACCCACGTCTCCCTGTTCGATGGGTCACTCCAGGGCATTCATCGCACCGACCGTCCGGCCTTCAGCTTCCAGGGTCACCCCGAGGCGAGCCCGGGTCCGCACGACTGTGCCGGTCTGTTCGACCACTTCATTGAATTGATTAAGCAGTATCGCGCCTAAGGAATAAGAGGAAAGAGTTTCATGCCAAAACGTAACGACCTTCAGAGCATCCTGATCCTCGGCGCCGGCCCCATCGTCATCGGCCAGGCCTGCGAATTCGACTACTCCGGCGCCCAGGCCTGCAAGGCCCTGCGCGAGGAGGGGTACCGCGTCATCCTGGTCAACTCCAACCCGGCCACCATCATGACCGACCCGGAGATGGCCGACGCCACCTACATCGAGCCCATCACCTGGGAAGTGGTGCGTGAGATCATCAAGAAAGAGCGTCCGGACGCCGTACTGCCTACTATGGGTGGCCAGACTGCCCTCAACTGCGCCCTGGATCTGGAGCGCCACGGGGTGCTCAAGGAGTTTGGTGTCGAGATGATCGGCGCCACTGCCGATGCCATCGACAAGGCCGAAGACCGTCACCGCTTCGATCAGGCCATGCGCAAGATTGGCCTGGAGTGCCCGCGCGCCGGCATCGCCCACAACATGGAAGAGGCGTGGAAGGTGCAGCAGATGGTCGGTTTCCCCTGCATCATCCGTCCCTCCTTCACCATGGGCGGCTCCGGTGGCGGTATCGCCTACAACACCGAAGAGTTCGTCGAGATCTGCGAGCGCGGCCTGGATCTGTCGCCGACCAAGGAGCTGCTCATCGACGAGTCGCTGATCGGTTGGAAAGAGTACGAGATGGAGGTGGTGCGCGATCGCAACGACAACTGCATCATCGTCTGCGCCATCGAGAACTTCGATCCCATGGGCATCCACACCGGGGACTCCATCACGGTCGCACCGGCCCAGACCCTGACCGACAAGGAGTACCAGATCATGCGCAACGCCTCCATGGCGGTGCTGCGCGAGATCGGCGTCGAGACCGGCGGCTCCAACGTTCAGTTTGGTATCAACCCCAAAGATGGCCGCATGGTCATCATCGAGATGAACCCGCGGGTGTCGCGCTCCTCTGCGCTCGCCTCCAAGGCGACCGGCTTCCCCATCGCCAAGGTCGCGGCCAAGCTCGCCATCGGTTATACCCTCGACGAGCTGATGAACGACATCACCGGTGGCCTGACGCCGGCCTCCTTCGAGCCGGCCATCGACTACGTGGTCACCAAGGTGCCGCGTTTCAACTTCGAGAAGTTTGCCGGCGCCAACGACCGTCTGACCACCCAGATGAAGTCGGTCGGTGAAGTGATGGCCATCGGGCGCAACTTCCAGGAGTCCCTGCACAAGGCTCTGCGTGGCCTCGAGACCGGCAAGAGCGGCTTTGACCCCATGGTGGATCTCAACGCCCCAGACTCCCTGACCCGCATCCGCTACGAGCTGCAAGATGCCGGCAGCGATCGCATCTTCTACATCGCCGATGCCTTCCGCGCCGGTCTCTCCATGGATGGCGTGTTCCGCCTGACCAAGATTGACCCCTGGTTCCTGGTGCAGATTGAAGAGCTGGTCAAACTCGAAGAGCAGGTGAAAGAGCGCGGCATGGCCGGCCTCGATGCCGACTTCCTGCGCAGCCTCAAGCGCAAGGGCTTCGCCGACGCGCGTCTGGCCAAGATCCTCGGCGTGGCCGAAGGGGAAGTGCGTAAATTGCGTGCCCGTCACAACATCTTCCCGGTCTACAAGCGGGTCGATACTTGCGCGGCCGAGTTTGCCACCAACACCGCCTACATGTACTCCAGCTATGACGAGGAGTGCGAGGCCAACCCCACCAACCGCGACAAGATCATGGTCATCGGTGGCGGCCCGAACCGTATCGGTCAGGGCATCGAGTTCGACTACTGCTGCGTGCACGCGGCCCTGGCCCTGCGCGAAGACGGTTACGAGACCATCATGGTCAACTGCAACCCGGAAACCGTCTCCACCGACTACGACACCTCCGACCGCCTCTACTTCGAGCCGGTGACCCTGGAAGACGTGCTGGAAATCGTGCGGGTCGAGCAGCCCAAGGGGGTCATCGTCCAGTACGGTGGCCAGACCCCGCTCAAGCTTGCACGGGCATTGGAAGCCAACGGCGTGCCGGTGATTGGCACGAGCCCCGATGCCATCGACCGCGCCGAAGATCGCGAGCGCTTCCAGTCCGCCGTGGAGCGTCTGGGCCTCAAGCAGCCGGAAAACGGCACCGTCACCGCCCTGGAGCAGGCCGTCGCCCTGGCCTCGCGTATCACCTACCCGCTGGTGGTCCGCCCCTCCTACGTGCTGGGTGGCCGCGCCATGGAGATCGTCTATGACGAGCAGGACCTGCGCCGCTACTTCGCCGAGGCGGTGAGCGTCTCCAACGAGTCGCCTGTGCTGCTGGACCGCTTCCTGGACGATGCCACCGAGGTGGACGTGGACGCCATCTGCGACGGCGTGGACGTGGTCATCGGTGGCATCATGGAGCACATCGAACAGGCCGGCATCCACTCCGGTGACTCCGCTTGCTCCCTGCCGCCCTACACCCTCTCCAAGGCCATTCAGGACGAGATGCGCGAGCAGGTGCGAAAATTGGCCCTGGAGCTCGGCGTAGTGGGTCTGATGAACGTGCAGTTCGCGGTCAAAGACAACGAGATTTACCTCATCGAGGTAAACCCCCGTGCCGCCCGTACCGTGCCGTTCGTCTCCAAGGCTACCGGTGCGCCGCTGGCCAAGATCGCTGCCCGCGTGATGGCCGGTCAGAGCCTCAAGAGCCAGGGCTTCACCACCGAGATCATCCCGCCCTACTACTCGGTGAAGGAAGTGGTGCTGCCATTTGCCAAGTTCCCGGGTGTCGATCCGCTGCTGGGGCCGGAGATGCGCTCTACCGGCGAAGTCATGGGGGTGGGTGCCACCTTCGCCGAGGCCTATGCCAAGTCCCAGCTGGGTGCCGGTCACCAGGTGCCGCGCGAAGGTCGCGCCCTGCTCTCGGTGCGTCACGGCGACAAGGAGCGGGTGGTCAACCTGGCCGCCAAGCTGCTCGAGCTCGGCTACGATCTCGACGCCACCCACGGCACTGCGGTGACCCTGGGGGAGGCGAGCATCAACCCGCGCCTCGTTAACAAGGTGCACGAGGGGCGCCCGCACATCCTGGATCGCATCAAGAACGGTGAGTACACCTACATCGTCAACACCGCCGAGGGGCGCCAGGCCATCGAGGATTCCAAGCAGCTGCGCCGCGGCGCTCTGCAGCACAAGGTGGCTTACACCACCACCCTCAATGCCGCCTTCGCCGCCTGCATGGCCATCACGGTCGATGCTACCGCGAGCGTCGCCTCGGTGCAGGAGCTGCATCAGCAGGTCAATGCCCGTTAAGCGAGTCTGAGCGTCACCAACACCCCGCCCCGGCGGGGTGTTTTTTATCGGTGCTCGCCTGGGGGGGCAGAGGAAGGGTGCGAAAGAGGCTCCCCTTCCACTACAATGGCCCGATTTGTTTCTCGCACCCTTCGTCGGTGCCTGACAGGGAGCCCCCGATGATCCGATTGCCACGCCTGCCGCTGGCTGCCCTCTCTCTTGCCTTGTTGCTCGCCGGTTGTGCCAGCGAGCCGCCGGCACCGACCGCCCCTGTGACGCCGGCGGGACGCCCGACTCCCAAGGCGATGCAGCCGCAAAAGCCGGCCGACATGAAGAGCCGCATCGTCAAGTTCCTGCCACGCAATGTGGCGGACAAACCAGGCTGGGCCAACGATGTGGTGACGGCCCTCACCACCCAGGGGTTGACGGTGAGCGATCACAACGTCTGCACCGTGCTGGCGGTGGCCGAGCAGGAGGCCACCTACCAGGCCGATCCCGTGGTACCCAATTTAAGCAAGATCGCCTGGAAGGAGATCAATGCCCGCGCCGGCAAGCTGCTCATCCCTGAATTCATGGTGCGCACCGCACTCTCCATCCAATCTCCAACTGGCAAAACCTATGCCGCACGCATCGATGCGCTTCGCACCGAGCGGCAGATGAGCGAGATTTTTGAAGACATGATCGGAGAGGTACCGATGGGCAAGCAGCTCTTTGGCAACATGAACCCGGTGCGTACCGGCGGTCCCATGCAGGTGAGTGTGGCCTTTGCCGAGGCCAATGCCCGCGGCTACCCCTATCCGGTCAAGGAGTCCATCCGTCATGAGGTGCTCACCCGCCGTGGCGGCATCTGGTTTGGCACCAAACACATCTTCGGCTACCCGGCCGACTACCCCGATACCCTCTATCGCTTCGCCGACTTCAACGCGGGCTGGTATGCGAGCCGCAATGCTGCCTTCCAGGCCGCAGTGAGCCGGCTAAGTGGCAAGACCCTGGCGCTGGATGGGGATCTCATTCGTTACGATACCGACAAGCCCGGCAACACCGAGCTGGCCGTCTACACCCTGGCCGGCCGGCTCAAGATGAGCAAGACGGCCATCCATCAGAGCCTCAGGCTTGGCGATAGCAGCGAGTTTGCCCAGAGTGCCCTCTATCACAGGGTCTTCACCCTGGCTGACCAGAAGGCCGGCAAGCGGCTGCCGCGCGCCATCCTGCCCGGCATCCAGCTCAAAAGCCCCAAGATCACCCGCAACCTCACCACCGCCTGGTTTGCCAAACGGGTGGATGAGCGCGAACAGCGCTGCGTCAGGAAGATGGCGACGATCCGCTGATTGCTAAAAGTAACAAGGGCGGCCAATTGGCCGCCCTTGTTACTTTACCCGGAGTTCATCCGGACGCATAAGGAACTGAAGATGATACGTGCAGCCCTGTTAAGCCTGCTTCATACGGGCGCCGCCGGTGCGGCCAGCCTCAGCGTACAGCCCCTGGAGGCGCACAGTGACTATGTCGAGATCTCTGCACGAAAGAGACCCGTTTGGGGCTTTAGCGTGAAGGGAGTCCATCGAGGTGATGAGGGATAGCGAACAGGGTGTGACTGTGTATCTCATCTCGGTTGCCCCGGGTGGAGAAAAGGAGTGATCGTATTCGGATTGTGGGGGGGCTTAATCTTAAAAAGCGATTGATGTGAGCTTTTTAATTCAATGTTCAAGGTGTTTTAGCGGGCGTAGGCTAGTCTCATCAGCGAAGCGAAGGGTTTCGCCGTTATGACGACCACATGAGGATCTGATAGATGGACAAACACGCCAGCGGGGCCGGTCAATGCCCCATCGCCCACGGTGCCGCCACCTCTGCCAGCCAGGAGACCCCAATCTGGTGGCCCAATGCCCTCAATCTCGACATCCTGCACCAACACGACAGCAAGACCAATCCGATGGATGAGTCTTTCAATTATGCCGAGGCGTTTCACAGCCTCGACTACGACGCCCTAAAGGCCGATCTCCATGCCCTGATGACCGATAGCCAGCCCTGGTGGCCGGCCGACTGGGGGCACTACGGCGGCCTGATGATCCGCATGGCCTGGCACTCCGCAGGCAGCTATCGCGCCACCGACGGCCGTGGCGGTGCCAACACCGGCAACCAGCGCTTCGCCCCCCTCAACAGCTGGCCCGATAACGGCAATCTGGACAAGGCGCGTCGTCTGCTGTGGCCCATCAAACAAAAATACGGCAACAAGATCTCCTGGGCCGACCTGATGATACTGGCGGGCAACGTTGCCTATGAATCCATGGGGCTCAAGACCTTCGGTTTTGCCGGCGGCCGCGAGGATATCTGGCATCCGGAAAAAGACGTTTACTGGGGCTCCGAGAAGGAGTGGCTGGCGCCAAGCGGCGGCGAAGGGAGTCGTTACAGCGGCGAGCGGGATCTGGAAAACCCGCTGGCGGCAGTGATGATGGGGCTGATTTACGTCAATCCGGAAGGGGTGGACGGCAATCCCGATCCCCTGAAGACGGCCCAGGACATGCGCGTTACCTTTGCCCGCATGGGGATGAATGACGAAGAGACCGTCGCCCTCACCGCCGGTGGCCACACCGTCGGCAAGGCGCACGGCAACGGCAGCGCCGCCCGTCTGGGCCCGGCCCCGGAGGGCGCCGATCTGCACGAGCAGGGGCTGGGGTGGATGAACCACGAGACCCGTGGCATCGGCCGCGATACGGTCACCAGCGGCATCGAGGGGGCCTGGACCAGTAATCCGACCCGTTGGGACAACGGCTACTTCAAGATGCTGCTGGGCCATGACTGGTGGCTCAAGAAGAGCCCGGCCGGCGCCTGGCAGTGGGAGCCCGTCGTCATCAAGGAGGAAGATCGCCCGGTGGACGTGGAAGATGCCTCTATCCGCTGCAACCCCATCATGACCGATGCCGACATGGCCCTGCGCTTTGACCCCGTCTATCGGGAGATCTCCGAGCGTTTCGCCGCCGATCAAGCGCTCTTCTCCGACGCCTTTGCCCGCGCCTGGTTCAAGTTGACCCACCGCGACATGGGGCCGCGCAGCCGCTACCTGGGCCCGGAAGTGCCGAGCGAGGTGCTGGTGTGGCAGGACCCGGTACCGGCGGTGGATTATCAACTCTCTGATGAGGAAGTGAGCGAGATCAAGGGCAAGTTGCTGGCCTGCGGGGTGGCGCCAAGCGATCTGATTGCCACCGCGTGGGACAGCGCCCGCACCTTCCGTGGCTCCGACTATCGTGGCGGTGCCAACGGGGCCCGTATCCGCCTCGCTCCCATGAAGGCGTGGGAGGGCAACGAGCCTGCTCGCCTCGAGAAGGTGCTTAATGCCCTGCTTGCCTTGCAGGCTACCCTCGGCAAGCCGGTCAGCATCGCCGACCTGATTGTGCTGGGCGGCAGCGCGGCGGTAGAGCAGGCGGCCAAGCTGGCCGGCGTTGATATCGTCGTACCCTTTGCACCGGGCCGGGGCGATGCCAGCGCCGAGCAGACCGATGCCGAGTCGTTCGCCTTCCTGGAGCCGCTGCACGACGGGTTTCGCAACTGGCAGAAGGGGCACTACAAGGTGCAGCCCGAAGAGATGCTGCTCGACCGCGCCCAACTGCTGGGGCTTACCGCCCGCGAGATGACAGTGCTGGTCGGCGGCATGCGGGTGCTTGGCACCAACCATGGCGGCTCGGCCCACGGCGTCTTTACCGACCGGGTCGGGGTGCTCAGCAACGACTTCTTCGTCAACCTGACCGACATGGCCTATAGCTGGAAGCCCACCGGGCGCAACAGCTACGACATAGTGGATCGCCAGAGCGGCGCCGTGAAGTGGACTGCCACCCGGGTTGACCTGGTGTTTGGCTCCAACTCTGTGCTGCGTGCCTACGCCGAGGTCTATGCCCAGTTTGATGGCAAGGAGAAGTTTGTCCGCGACTTCGTCAAGGCCTGGGTCAAGGTGATGAACAACGACCGCTTCGACCTGAAATAAGCCCCCCAAGGGGAGAGCGCCAGCCGCAAGGCTGGCGTTTTTTATAGTGCAGGCTAGAGCCAGCCCTCCGCCAGGTAGAGGAGCTTGAGCTGGCTGGGCGCCCCCGTCTCTTTGAGGGCCTCAAGTTGCTCCTGGCTCAGCCGGGGGCTCTTTTCCAGATAGACGGTCCCGTTTTCTGCCTGCAGGGGAAGCCGGTAGGCAAGCTTCTGGTTAAGGTCTTCCCCGGTTCCCTTGTCGAGCACGCTCACCGCAGGCAACAACCAGTGGTAGTCCTCATCGAGTAGCTTCTGATAGGCCTGATGGCTGAGTTTGAGCGCCTCGGTGGGGGCATTCTCCTCGTGGCGACCGGGGAGTAACTGCTCATCGGGAGGGGAGCCGAGTTGTCCCTTGAGGGCCAGCCTGGCCTGCTCCATCTCCCTGAGATTGGCCGGAGCCTCTGGAGTGAGCAGTGCAGGATCTGCTGCCGGTCCCAGATAGGTGAGCAGGGCGCGCACTGACCCCTTGTCCAGCATGCTGAAACTAAACGCGCCCATCTCGTTACTCACCTCGAGGCGTGGCAAGACATCCGAGAGTCGTTGGTCTGTCAGTGTGTCGTCCGCCTCCTCTCCGATGAGATAAGCGGCCCCCTGATTCACGGCGGTGGGCAGCGCCGAGGTGAGGGCCTTGCTGGCAACCATGGGCAGAGCCTTGGCGGCTATCTTGGCCACGCCATGGGTCGCAACACCACTCACCCCGAAGTTGCCAATCCCCGAGAGGGCGACCCCCAGGGTCGCGTTGGTCGCCCCCTTGGTGGCGATCAGGGCATGCTCTTTACTGAGCACATCGCCGCTGATGTGCCCCAGGCGGCTGCCCCTGCCGGGGAGTTGACCAATCTGTTGGACCTGGTGGTGATGGGCTTCCCTGTCACATGCCTTGGTGACCTGATAAAACTCCCGACCGGCGGCAATCATGGCTCCAATCCCGGGTAGCAGCATGCTGATGGTCACGTTGACCCCGGTGGTGCGTGCCGTCTCTTTGGCCTGGTGCAGCAACGCCTTAAACAACCCGTCCATCTTGCCCGGATAGTGCAGCTCGAGACAGGCTTGCAGCCTGGGATCCTGACTCACCTTGTCGAAGCGCTGTTTGAGCTCGGCGTAGCTCTGGCTATCGAGTTTTAGCTCCTCGAGCAGGGTGGTGACCTCAAGCAACGCCTCTCGGGTGAGAGGTTCACCGCGATAGGCCGCCGGGCTCAGCAGGGAGAAGGCCTGCAAGGCGATCTCGAGTGGTGCGGCCTGTTTCAGTGCCTCCTTGAGGTCTAAATGAGTCTTTATGTTCTCCTGGGCAAAGCGTTTGAACTCGGTATGAAGCAGGTGTTGGCTCAGCAAGGCATATTTGTGGCCACGGTGTAGCAGGCCGGCCGTCGTGACCTCTCCTTGCTTGCTCAGGATACGTTCGTCACCGGGGGCCGCTTTGGCCGCGAAGCGGGCCAGATCCGGGATGGAATGAAGTGAGGTGGGCATGGGACTCTCCTAGATTCGGATGGCGTCGCGTTGTGCCGGGGCGGGGGGCTCGGCCGGGATCTGCTGTTCCTGCATGGCGAGTCTGGCTTGCCACTCCAGGGCTTGCCCGGTCAGTTGCTCGAGCCAGGCACCCAGTGCCCCGGCACTCAGTTGTGACAGAGGACGCTTGCCAAAGAGCACCAGCTGGCGGCCATCCGGCGACAGGGCAAGGGTCTGTCCCCCGGTGGCGATGCCGGCATAGTTCCCCTGGGCCAGCAGTTCCAGGGTCTGCAGGCGTCGGGCCGGCTCGCGAGAAAGTATCCCTATGCTGGCCATCAACATCAGGGTCGTCTCGTCATCGGATTCCTGTTCGAAGAAGAAGAGCGGCAGCTTGTCGTCGACAAGCAGTTGGCAGCGCCTCGTCTCATCGAGTCGCAGTGGGGGAAATCCCCAGCGGGTGCTGAAATCGTCGAGCACGGCTTGTAGCGTCATCGTCTACTCCTTATTGGGTGTGGCTCTATTGGGAACCTATCTCACCCTCTACGCTGTCACTGATGGTCGTATTTTTGTCAGCCATCACGGGAGGAGAGTGGGAGTGTGAGCCGACGCATATGGAGAGCCGGAAGTGGCAATCCTTGCCGCCCCGGGGATAAGGCTGCCGCCTCCTGGAGTGGCGGGTGACGGGAGAGTGGCGATGACACGCCCCGTGAGGCGGTATGTTGAGGTGCAGATAAATTGGCCTGTTTTTTGCTCAGCATGGTTGGGTCCGTCAGAGACCCGGCGTCGGCCAACGATGCACTAAGCTCAGGAGAATGATGACAGTGGTCATCAGAGGAGGGGACCCCTGGGCCTTCTCCCCGGATACCGGCCTTCGGGCCGGTATTTCTTTATTTACTCAAACCATGAGGTGGCTCATGCAGAACATGGATACGGTCGCCTAATCTGTTAGTTGACCTTTCGGTAAGTTAATGAGGTGAGGGATGAAAAAGCTTGGGCTGACCGGCAAGATGCTGCTGATCGTCTGTCTTCCACTCCTGGCGCTGCTCTTTTTCTCGGGCCGCTTCGTGTTGGAGCGTTATCAGAGCGGCGAGCGGATGGGAGAGGCATTGGCACAGCTGGCTATTGTGCAGGAGACGGCGCAACTGGCCCACGAGCTGCAAAAAGAGCGCGGCATGTCGGCAGGATTTGTCGGCTCGAAAGGGAGCAAGTTTGCGGGGGCCCTGCCCGAGCAGCGCGCCCGGGTTGACGCCCTGCTTGGCCGCTTTGCCAGCGAGCCCTCCCTGCGGGCCCTGAGCGACGTACAGCAGGCCTTGCAAGGGTTGACGGCCATGCGTGAGCGGGTTTCGGCCCTCTCGGTGCCGGTCGGGGATATGGTCTCCTTTTATACCGGTCTGATTGGCCATCTGCTGGGGGCTGTCGATGGGGTCAGTCAGCGCAGCGAAGATGCGGATCTTGCGCTGCAGACCAGCGCCTATGCGGCCTTCTTGCAGAGCAAGGAGCGCCTGGGGCTGGAGCGTGCCACGTTAAGCAATGTCTTCGCCAGTGACGCCTTCACTCCCGTGCTGCTGCAGAAGTTTATTGCCTTGCTATCGGCCCAGCAGACCTATCTGGAGCGATTCAATGCCCAGGCCACCGAGGCACAGCGCACCCTGCTGGCCACTACCTTGCAGAATCCTGTGGTGGGCAAGGTAGCCGAGCTGGAGCAACTGGCCCTCGGCAAGGCCAATGAGGGGCAGTTCGGGGTCGATCCGGAGCAGTGGTTTGCCCTCAGCACCCAGAAGATAGAGCTGCTCAAGGGGGCGGAGGATAGCCTCTATCGGGAGCTCAATCAGGGGGTGACCCGGCTCTATGAGGCCACTTGGCGCCAGTTCTGGTGGGCGGCAGGGGCCGTGCTGCTCTGCCTGCTGGTGACCATGGTGGTGAGCTGGAAGATAGTCACCGACCTGCATCAGGGCTTTACCCGTCTGCACCGAACCTTCCGCAGTCTGGTTCAAAACAACGACCTGAGTGTGCGGGTGAACTGGCACTCCGGTGATGAGCTGGGGGCCCTGGCCCGGGATCTCAACCATTTCCTCGAGCATCTGGAGGGGCTGATGGTCGAGGTGCGTCGCTCCTGCCATGTGCTGACGCGCAGTGCCGCCGATTCGGCCCGGGTGATCGCCGAAGTCAATGAGGGGGTGGCTCGCGGCTTTGGTCAGGTCGATCTGGTGGCCACGGCGGCTACCGAGATGGCCAGTACGGTCACCGAGATAGCGCGCAATGCGACCGAAACCTCCCAGGCGACCCAGCAGGCAATCGGGCGGGCCCGTCAGGGCGACGAGGAGGTGGATCAGACCATCGCCGCCATTCAACGGGTCTCCTCGACCCTGGCCGAGACCCAGTCTCTGGTCGACAGCCTCAATGCGGAGACCGAATCGGTTGCCGCGGCGCTGGATCTTATCAAGCAGATCTCCGATCGCACCAACCTGCTCGCCCTCAATGCCGCTATCGAGGCGGCCCGGGCCGGGGAGTCGGGGCGTGGTTTTGCGGTTGTCGCCGAAGAGGTGAGAGCGTTGGCGGCACGCACCCAGCAATCGGCCGATGAGATAGAGCAGATGCTCACGAGATTGCGCAGTGGCGCCCGTCAGGCGGTGGCGGCCATGCATTCGGGCAGTGAGCAGGCCGATCGCTGCGTGCATGAGGCCAAACGGGCCGGCGGTGAGCTCTCCGGGATCGTCAACGAGGTTCGCCGGGTCAGCGACATGACGGCCCAGGTGGCCACAGCGACCGAAGAGCAGCGTTATGTGACCGATGATATCCAGAGCAATGTGCTCGGAATAAGGGAGCTCTATGAAGCCCATCGCCAGCACTCTGCAACGCTGGAGCAAAGCAGTATGGAGCTCGATGCCCTGGCCCGTGAGCTCTCGAGCCGCCTCGAGCGCTTTCGCCTTCGCGACGAAATGACGCCCCACTAAAGACCAGAGGCCATCGCAGACGCGGTGGCCTCTTCCTTTACGGGGTCGACTCCTGCTGCCGTCCCTGGCTTCGGGTGGCTCGCCACAGTTTGCAGGCAGTAACCCAGAAGGGACGCATGATCAGATTATGCAGGCGCATATAGCGTTCGTTGTCCTTGGGGCCGACGCCGAACTCCAGCGACTCCGGCACCGGCGTCGTGACATAGAGGGTGCCGAACATCCAGTCCCACAGGGAGAGATTGGTGCCAAAGTTGCGGTTGAAATGCCTGGGGTCCCGACTGTGGTGGATCTGGTGCTGGGCCGGGCTGTTGAGGATGTGTTCGATGCGGGGGCCGAAGGAGAGCCAGATATGGGTATGGCGCAGATTGGCGGCCAGGGAGTTGAAGATAAGCACCATATAACTCACCCCGAACAGGGTGTATTTATCCACTTCACCGCCGCATAACCAGTAGACCACCCCCGCATAGAGGGCGAGCAGGGTCCCTTTGAGGATCATCTCGCACAGCTTCTCCATCACATGGATACGGCTGGCGGTTGGCGGCACCATGACGGTGGCGCTGTGGTGCACCTTGTGAAACTCCCATAGCCAGCGGCCATGGAAGGCGCGATGCAGCCAGTAGTGGGCAAAGTCGCTCACCAGGAAGGCCCCCAGGCCATAGAGTGCCATGAGAGTGAGATTCTCCCCAAGGCGCGGGCGGGCACCCCACAGTCGCTCCAACAGTGCCTGCACATCCCCGCTCTTGAGCAGCAGGGGATCGAGCCAGCCCAGGACAGGGAGGATGAAGACGACATGGAGGATGGCCCGCACGAAGTAGTACTGGTAATCGACCAGCGCCGAGCGGTGTAACCAGATTCGCCGTCCTCCCAGAAAGGCACCGAAACTGTGCGCCTGGCTATACCCTTTGCGTGTCTGGTGGCGATAGAGCAGGAAGGCGACCAGCAAGGAGATGGCCAGAAAGGGGAGGCCGAGACGACCGTTAAAGTCGAGCAACCCCTCGGCCTTGTGCCAGAGCGGGGAGAGGAAAAACTGGGTCAGGCTATCCATATTGGGGTCCACTACGGCATTGGGATGCCATTTTAAATGCTAATGGAAATCACTTCCACACGTCTCTCGCCCCCTGTAAACAGGTAAGTGCCAGGCGCGGCGCGCAGTGCTATGGTGGTGTTTTAGACTCAAGGTGCCACCCTCTGCCGGAGCTCACCATGAAGATTAGCCGCCGAATCACCCTCTCCATCCTGTTGGTGCTGCTGTTGCTGCTGACCTCGGGCTATCTGGGGCTGCATCTGCTGGTCGAGGAGCGCTTCGCCGAGCTCGAGCGCGGGGCCATTGACCGCAACCAAAATCGGGTGGTGCAGGCCATCGGTGGTGAGGTAGGCAATCTGCTGCGCCTGACCCGGGACTGGGCCGAGTGGGACGACACCTATCACTATATGGCCGATCGGGATCCCCGCTATCTGGCCTCGAACATCAATGCCCGTACCTTTGAAACACTGGGGTTTGACCATATTGCCATCTATGACGGTGCTCGCCACCTGCTGTTTGCCCAGGGTTATGAGCAAGGGCGCGTTGGCCCCCTGTCTGCCGAGCAGTTGGCACGGCAGGAGCGCCTGTTGGCCCGTCAGCCCGTGGGGCGGGAGTTCTCCGGCCTCTGGCTGGATGGAGAGGAGCGTCTTTTGATTGCTGGCGCCCCCATTCTCACCAGCGAGGGGGAGGGGCCCAGCCGTGGCATCTTGTTGCTCGCCAGGCATCTGGACGATCCCTTGTTGGTGCAGCTGAGAAAGCGCCTCTCCCTGACTCTGGTGCTACCCGATGAACAGGCCCTGGCTTCGGCCCTTAACGAAGAGCAGAGGCGCAACCTGATGCTGGGAGAGCGGGCCCTCAAGGTGGCGGGGCAGGAGATCACCGTCTTCGGAGCTCTTGAGGGGCTGGAGGGGCAGATGATCCCCTTCTCGGTCACCCAGGGGCGTATGTGGCGGGAAGAGGGACGCGCCATCGCCAATCGCCTGATCCTGTGGGGAGGGGGAGCCGTGCTGCTGTTTGGTGCCCTGGTGCTGCTCATCCTCAATCAGGGGGTCACGGCCAGGCTGGAGCGGCTGGCCGCCAACCTGCGGCTTATCACCAACGAGGGGACGGTGCGACGGGTGTTGGTGGAGGGGAGAGACGAGTTGGCGCAGGTTGCGCTCGACTGCAATCAGATGCTCGATACCCTGGAAACGCTGCGCGAGGAGCAGCTCATGGCCCAACGGCGCCTGCGCGGTCAGCTCGATGCCCTGCTGGCCCTGGCGAGCAGCGATGCCCTGACCCGGGAGGATGCCAGACGCGCCGCCGGAGTCGTGACCCGTGCCATCTGTGAAGGGACGGGGGCGGTGCGCGCCAGCCTCTGGTTTTGCACCGAAGGGGAGGAGCGTCTCTACTGCCAGGATCTCTATCTCGCCTCCAAGCAGGAGCATCAGCAGGGTTTCTCTATGCCCATGGCCATGTTGCAGGGGCGCTACGAGCAGTCCCGTCAGGGGGATGAGCCCTGCCTGGTGCTCAGTGACCCCTATGACCTCGCCCGCTTCAGCGCCATGCTCACCCAGCTTGGCCTCACCCCCTTTGCCGGTCGTGTCCTGATGGCCCCCTTGCACCATGAAGGGGAGCTGCTCGGCTTTATCATTGCCGAGCATGAACGTCCCCAGCAGGCCTGGCAGGCAGACGAGCTCACCTTCGTGCTCTGCGTCTGCGATTTTTCCACCCAGACCTTGCTGACCTTGAGCAAACTCATTCGTCTCAACGGACATTAAAAAAAAAGTTTGTTGGGGTGAAATTTATCGGCCGTGATCCCGGTTTTATCTGTGAGCGTGTCATGAGGGCACGTTAACCACAGTAAAAAAGGAAACTGATCATGAGCAAATCTATCGCAATCGCCTCCGTCGTTACCGGTCTGCTGGCCCTGGGTGCCCAGATGGCAGCTGCCCCCGCCTTTGCCGCAGACGAGAAAGAGAAGTGCTATGGGGTGGTCAAGGCCGGCAAGAATGATTGCGCCACCAAGTCCAGCTCCTGCGCCGGTACTGCCAAGGAAGATGCCATGAAGGATGCCTTCGTCGTCGTCCCCAAGGGGCTGTGCGAGAAGCTGGCCGGCGGTAGCCTCAAGCCCATGTAAGCGGAGGGCAGGGGGCCTGCGCCCCCTGCCGTCTCAGGAGCGACCGATGAATAGCGCGTATCACCCTCTGGTCGGCATAGGCTGGCGTCCCCCCCACTACCAGGCTCTGCTCACCGAGCGTCCTGCGCTGGGGTGGCTGGAGGTTCATAGCGAAAACTACTTCAACCCTCACGGCGAGGCACGGGAATGGCTGCGGCAGGCCGCTCGCCACTACCCGATCAGCCTGCACGGAGTCGGCATGTCGCTGGGATCGGCCGATCCCCTCGATCGCCATCATCTGCGTCAGCTACAGCAACTGATCGACGAGACGAAGCCGATCCGGGTCTCCGAACATCTGAGCTGGAGCTCGGTGGATGGCCGTTTCTTTAACGATCTCTTGCCCATGCCCTATACCCGGGCGGCGCTGGCTCACTTTGCCGACAAGGTGAGCGCGGTACAAGATGCTCTGGGGCGCCGCCTGCTGATTGAGAATCCCTCTTCCTACTTTATGTTTGCCGCACCGGAGCTGACCGAGTGGGAGTTTCTGGCCCGCTTGCAGCAGCTGACCGGATGCGGGCTCTTGCTCGATCTCAACAACCTCTATGTGAGTGCCCATAACCACGGTTTCGACCCGGAATGCTATCTGGCGGCCCTTGACCCGGATACGGTCGAGGAGATCCACCTGGCCGGATATACCGAGAAGGTGCTGCCCGAGGGGCGCATTTATATCGATACCCACAGTGCCCCCGTCGTCGATGGCGTGTGGCAACTCTACCGCCAATGGGTTGCCCACCACCCCGTGCTGACCCTGATCGAATGGGATCTCGAGATCCCCTCCTTCGATGTGCTGCTGGCTGAGGCTGGCAAGGCCGCCACCATACTGGAGGCATCGCATGAGCGCGCTGCATGAGTGGCAGCAAGGGGTCGCCAGAGCCCTGCTGACCGAGGGCGATGAGGTGGCGATGACCCTGCAGCAGGGGGCGATTCCGGCCGAGGCGCTGCTGCAGATCTACCGTAATCACTTCATCTTGAGCCTGAGTGAGGCACTGGCGGCAACCTATCCGGCGGTAGCCGCCATGGTGGGGGAGGAGTATTTCGCCGTCGCCGCTCGCGGCTTTGTGTTGGCCACCCCCCTCAACCACGGGGCGCTGCAAGATTACGGAGAGGGGTTTGACGGCTGGTTGGCGAGCCTGCCGACGACGGCTCATCTCCCCTGGCTGGCCGACTTGGCGCGGTTTGAATGGGTGCGCGAGCGCTGTGCCTTGCGCCCCCACGATCCACGCCACTTCGATCCCGACTCGCTGGCGGGCCTGGATCCCGTCCTCATTGGCAAGGGACATCTGGTGCCGGTGCAGGATCTCTGTCTGTTTCGGGCAGAGGCACCGGTGGCGGCACTCTGGGCGATGGCCCTCTCTGACGGGGCGGCACCGGATGCGCTGGATAGCCCCTGCTGGCTGGCTTTGCGCAAGGGGGCGGATCACCGGGTCGTGGGGATCCCCCTCACCCCCGAGCAATGGCAACTGCTGGTCAGCATTGAGGCCGGCGACACCCTGGATACCCTGGCCAGTGAGCAGAGCGACCTGCTCGCGACTCTGGCCACCCTGCTGCCCCATCGACTGATTGCGGGGTGGCAACCGAATAATAAGGAGTCCCTTGATGAATCCCCTATTTGAATCGGCCCTGCGTTGGCAGGCCCGCCTGCAGCCGCACCTTCTCGATCTGCTCCTGCTGCTGGCCAGAGTGACCGTCGCCGCCGCCTTCCTGCGGGCCGGGATCCTGAAGATCAGCAGCTGGGACAGCACCCTCTACCTGTTCGAGTTTGAGTATCAGGTACCTCTGCTGCCCTGGCAGTGGGCCGCCTGGATAGGTACCGGCACCGAGCTGCTGCTGCCCCCCTTGCTGTTGCTGGGGCTGATGACGCGCCCTGTGGCTCTGCTGCTGTTTGGCTTCAATGCCATGGCCGTGCTCTCCTACCCCGCCTTGTGGGAGCAGGGTTTCTACGATCACCGCCTGTGGGGATGGCAACTCTTGACCCTGGTTATTCTGGGAGGCGGCCGTTGGTCGTGGGACCGACTGCTGTGGCGCGGCAAGGGGATTTTGCAACCGGGTCATTAATGGTTTATTCAGTTGCCTTACCCTATAAGGGAGCCCGGGAGCCGGGCTCCCTTCATCTTTTTTCCCATTCGGAGTCGCAGTAGATGCAGGAGATGCTGGTCGCCATCTGGCAGCAGGATTATGAACAACTGAGCCATCTTGGCGCCGTCGGCCTGCTGGTCACCTGCCTGGTCGTCATCCTCTTTCTCGAATCGAGCTTCGTCTTTCTCCCCCTGCCGGGGGACAGCCTGGTGTTGCTGGCCGGTGGCCTGGTCGGCCTTGGGGTGCTGGGTCCCGAGGTAACCCTGCTCTATCTGCCGCTGGCTGCCGGGTTGGGGAGCATGGTGGCTTATTGGCAGGGGCATGCGCTGGCCGGTACCCGCTTCATGCACCATATCGAGCGCCTCATTCCCGAGGGGAGTGTGGAGCGGGCCGGCGGCCTGCTCAAGCGCTATGGCTTTCTGGCCATGTTTCTCTCCCGTTTCATCCCCTTTGTGCGCGTGCTTACCCCCATGCTGATGGGGGTCTCGCGGCTGCACCTGCCCCGGGTGGCGCTGGTCAGCTTCGCCAGCGCCTTTCTCTGGAGCCTTGCCCTTAGCCTCATCAGCAAGGGGATGATGCAGGTGCCATTGCTGGCCGAGTACCACCATCTCTTCGCCAAGTGCCTGTTGGTCACCTCCCTGCTGCTCTTTATGGTGGCCATCATCACCATAGGGCTGCGTCTCTATCGGCGCCGGCAACTGGGGCGGGCGGCCAACCCCGGTGAGTAAAATCGGGTCGAAATTGGAGCATCCTCACGTCTTGACGGGAATTTGGCTTCCAATGGGGCTGTTCATGGGGGCCGTAGCGCGGTAGGCTTCTGCCACTGTGTTTGATTGGCCCCGGGGCCAACCCTTGCTTGCGTTGGCCCTCTGGTCGACGGGGGCCGGCATGACGAGGAGCGATAGCGCATCATGCATGAGTTGCTGGTGGCCATCTGGCATCAAGACTACAACCAACTGATCCATATGCAGGCCATGGGGCCCCTCATCGCCTGCCTGATGGTGATCCTCTTTCTCGAATCGAGCTTCGTTTTTCTCCCCCTGCCGGGGGACAGCCTGGTGCTGCTGGCGGGGGGGCTGACCGGCCTCGGTGTGATGGGGCCTGAGGTGGCACTGTTCTACATGCCCCTCGCCGCCGGTCTCGGCAGCCTTATCGCCTATTGGCAGGGGCACGCCCTGCACGGCACCTCCTTCATGGGGATGATAGAGAGAGCCATCCCCGACGAGAGCCTGCCCAAGGCCTCCCGGCTGCTCAACCGCTACGGCTTTCTCGCCATGTTCTCTTCGCGCTTTATCCCCTTCGTGCGGGTCCTGACTCCCATGTTGATGGGGATGTCGCGTCTGCGTCTTGGCGGCGTCATGGTCTCGAGTTTTGCCAGCGCCTTTCTCTGGAGCATGCTGCTGGCGCTGTTTGGACGGGCCGTCATGACCATCCCCTTCTTCGCCCAGCATCAGCAGCTACTGACCAAGAGCCTGCTTATCTGCTCCGGCACTCTCTTTATTGCCGCCATGGTGGCCATCGGCCTGCGCCTCTACCGTCGCCGTTACGGTTAACCATGCCTCCCACTGCCGGCGGGTGCGGTGCTTGCCGGGGAGGGCGGGTAAGTGGCACCCTGTCGTACTCTAATGAATACGGCAGGGAGGCCAAATGCGAATTGCCATTCTCGATGACTACCAGCTCAGCAGTCAGACCATGGGGTTGCCCGAGCCCCACCGGTTGACACGTTTTACCCGTCCGGCACCGGATCGACAGACCCTGATCGAGCGGCTCTTGCCCTTTGATGCGTTGATCCTGATCCGCGAACGCACCCGGCTCGACGGCGCGCTGCTCGCCGCCTTGCCCAATCTGAAGGTGATAAGCCAGACCGGACGCGTCAGTGGCCACATCGATCTGGAGGCCAATCCATGACTCTTGAAGCCCTCAAGCGAGAGCTGGAGCTCTTTGGTGAACGCCACGACGCCGAGACGGCCCATCATGGCCAGCGAATGCTCAACATCACCCGGGACACGGGGGAATTTCTGGGGGTACTGGTACGCGCTACCGGTGCCAAGAGGGTGCTTGAGGTGGGTACTTCGAATGGCTATTCGACCCTCTGGCTGGCCGAGGCGGTGCGTGATGCGGGCGGCAAGGTGATGACCCTGGAGCTACAGGAGAGCAAGCGCATGCTGGCGCTCGCCAACGTCGAGCGGGCCGGGCTCTTGCCCTGGATTGAGCTGGTGGGGGGCGATGCTGAGGCGACGCTGGAGAAGCTGGCCCCGGGGAGCATAGACCTGCTGTTTCTCGACGCCGACCGCAGCCGTTATCAGGGCTGGTGGCCGCAGTTGCAACGCCTGCTTGCCCCGCGGGGTCTGCTGGTGGTCGATAACGCGCTCTCCCACGCTCATGAGCTGGCCGACTGGCGGGAAGAGGTTGAGGCCAACCCCCGATTCGCCACCAGCCTGGTGCCGGTGGGAAAGGGGGAGTGGCTGGTGACGCGCCGTTAGGGGAGCGTGAGGGTAAAGCGGGCACCGCCGAGAGGGGATTCGTCCACTCTGATGGTGCCGCCGTAGGAGTCGACTATCTCGGCCGCGACGGCGAGACCTATCCCTTGTCCCCCCGAGCTGTCGGCGCGTACCCCGCGCTGGAAGATCTGCTCGCACTTGCCCGGCTCGATGCCGGGGCCGTCATCCTCGATAAGGATCAGCAGGCGCTTCTCCTTGTAGCGCAGGGTCACCTGCACCTGGGAGATGGCGAACTTGCAGGCGTTGTCGAGCAGGTTGCCCATCAGCTCCATCAGATCGCCCTGATCCCCGGAGAAGAGGGCATCGTCGTCGAAGTAAAAACGGGTCTGCAGCTTTTTGTGGCGATAGACCTTGGCCAGACTGGCGAGCAGCTTCTCGATGAGGGGCACAGGCTCGGTACCGCGTTTGGAGAGACCCTGGCGACCGGTCACGGCGCGCCGCAGCTGATACTGGATGATCTGATCCATGGTGAGGATCTGGTCGTTGAGACTGTCGTTGGCCTCACGTCCAATCCCCGCATCCTGCGCCGTGATCTGGATGAGGGCGAGGCGGGTCTTGAGGCTGTGGGCGAGATCGTTCAGGGCGTGCTGATAGCGCAGGGTCTGCTGGCGTTCGTTCTCCAGCAGCTGGTTGACCGATTCGGTCAGCGGCAGCAGCTCACGCTCATATCCGCTCGAGAGGGCCTCACGCTTGCTCTCCCTGATCTCGTCTATCTCCTGGCGCAGGGTGTAGAGGGAGCCGAGAGTCCAGCGGGTGGTGAGCAGCAGCAGGCCAAACAGCAGCAGGTAGCCGGCCACTGCCTGGCGGATCCGCTTGCCGAGGTAGGCGCGGGTTGCCTCCAGATAGCGTTTGGCCGTGTCGATCATCACCACATAGTAGGTGACCGGCAGCCCCTGCTCACTGCGGGAGAAGCGCATGCTGTAGATGAAGTAGTTCCCCTTGGTCAGCGCCAGATAGCGAAACAGGTAGTCCTTGTCCTCCTTGCCCAGGTAACGGGTGAGATCGTCACAGATCTTCTCTTTGACGGCCAGCACCTCGGGCATATAGAGATTGGACCAACTCATCTGGCCATCGGCACGGCAGATCAGGGTATCGAGGGAGGGATCGATAGCCTCCCGGTTGATCAGGATGGCATTGGGATCATTGCCCTTCTCCTTGAGCCCGCTCGCCGAGAGCAGCCGGGAGAGGTTCTGGTTCATCCGGGTGCTGTACTCCTGGGTCAGCTCTTCCGAATAGGTGCGATAGAGGGCGTAGACGGCCACGGCGGTGATGAGACCTATCACCACCATGGAGCTTAAGAGTAACTTGAGATGCAGGGAGCGGCGGATCAGTTGCATGAGAGGTTAAAGATATAGCCCTGGCGCCGAATGGTCGAGATGGGCTGGATATCGCCACTGGGGTCGAGCTTCTTGCGCAGGCGGCTCACCATCACCTCTATGGTGTTGGGATCCCCCTCGCCATCCCCGTAGAGCTGGTCCAGAAGCTGTTGCTTGGAGACCACCTGGCGGGCGTTGCGCATCAGGTATTCGAGGATCAGGTACTCGAAGCTGGTGAGGGTCACCACCTCGCCCGCGACTTTCAGCTCCTTGCGTGACAGATCCAGCTCATAGTCGCCGGCGCACACCCGCGGGGAGATAAAGCCGGCGCTGCGGCGCACCAGGGCATTGAGTCGGGCCAGCAGCTCATCTTTTTGAAACGGCTTGACCAGATAGTCGTCGGCCCCCGCCTCGAGCCCTTCCACCTTGTCCTGCCAGTTTCCCCGGGCGGTGAGAATGATGATGGGGAAGGGGATCTGCTGTTCGCGCAGGCGGCGGATCAGGGTCAAGCCATCCATGCCGGGCAGGCCGAGATCGACGATGCCCACATCGATGGGATAATTGTCCGCAAAGTGGAGCGCCAGTTCACCGTCGTGGGCGTTGTAGATCTGATTACCTGCCTCCCCCAGCACAGTGGTGAGGTGGTGGTTGAGCAGCTTGTCATCTTCAACGAGAAGGATCTTCATCTTGGTATCCAGCGAATCGGTTTGGCGTCTATCTTATGCAGACTCGGGGGGAAGGGGTCAATCCGGAGGGTATCAAACAAGCCTGAACCGTGACTGGACGCAAACAAAAAGCCCTGCACTTGCAGGGCTTTTGGCTTATTCCAGCTCGGAGAGGCACATCTCTTCGTGCAGTTGCTTGCACCACTTCTGAACGCGCTCGGCGGTCAGTTCGGGCTGGCGATCCTCGTCGATGCCCAGACCCACGAAGTGCTTGTCGTCGACCAGCGCCTTGGAGGCCTCGAACTCGTAACCTGCGGTTGGCCAGTGACCGATGATAACGGCGCCGCGTGTTTCAACCACGTCACGCAGGGTTCCCATGGCGTCGAGGAAGTACTCGGCGTAGTCCTCCTGATCGCCACAACCGAAGATGGCCACCAGCTTGTTGTTGAAGTCGATCTCTTCGAGCTCGGGGAAGAAGTCGTCCCAGTCGGCCTGGGATTCGCCGTAGTACCAGGTCGGGATGCCAAAGATCAGCAGATCGAAGTTCTCGATATCTGCCTTGCTGCTCTTGGCGATGTCGTGGACCTCGATCAACTGCTTGCCCAGCTCTTTCTGGATCATCTTGGCGACAGCTTCGGTATTACCGGTATCGCTGCCAAAAAACAGACCTACACTTGCCATGGTGTCTCGTTACCCGTTTGTGGTGTTGATTCTGGAAATCATCAGACGGCCGCCTCGGGGAGGAGGGTATCCATCTGCTGCTTCAGGATAGATTGGATCAGCTCGGCACGGCTGACATTCTGGCGCTCGGCCAGCTGGTTCAGGCGTTCCAGCAGGTCGGCCTCCACCTTCAACTCGACTCGCTTGAGCCCATTCTCGCGATCGCGCTTCAGCTGGTTGCGCTTGTTGATCTTGAGCTGTGCCTCGCGGGGGAGTGGGTTGGTTTTCGGCCGGCCCGGGCGTTTTTCGTTGGCGAACAGATCCAGAGTGGTGCGATCAGCTTGCTGCTTGGCCATACAACTTCTTTTTTAGCCGATCCCTGCGCCTTCCCAGCTCAGTTCGATCAGCCCCTTGGCGACAAAACCCGCGCACCCCAGAAACAGTACCAACCAGACGATAAAGCGGCCAAACTTGGGCACGTTGCCCCGTTTGAGCACGTCATGGATGGCGAGACCGATCAACAGAAATACGGCCAGAAAGAAGATCTTTAGGCCGAGACTTTCAATTAAATCAATATGTTCACTCAACATGGGATGCGCACACTCCTTATGACCGGCGCACTATAGCATAAAGGCCTTCGTACTGTTAACCGCCTGTCGACAGGAAATCCACAACCAAGCGGTTGAACAGGGAGGGTTTTTCCGCGTGCAGCCAGTGCCCCGCCGGACTCACCACCCTGGCCCTGGCCGCCGGGAACTGGGCCGTGACCGATGCCTGATGGGCGGGCAGCAGATAATCCGACTCCGACCCCTTGATAAAGAGGGTGGGGCCGTCGAAGCGGGAGAGGGGATCCGGCCAGCCCATGATATCCCCGTAGGCCCCTATGATGGCGTTCACGTTGAAGCGCCACTCCCAGCCATGCTCCCCCTTGGCGAACGACTTGAGCAGAAACTGGCGCACCCCGGCCTCTTCCACATGGGCGGCGAGGATGGCATCGGCCTCGCTGCGCCCGGCAGGCGCCGCGGCGATCACCGCCTGCAGGCCGGCGAAGACATGCTGGTGGCGAGCATGGGGATAGGCGACCGGCGCCATATCCACCACCACCAGGCGGCTCACTCGTGCTGGTGCCTGCTTGGCCACCTGCATGGCGATCTTGCCCCCCATGGAGTGGCCGATAAGGGTGGCCTGAGCCAGCCCGAGCGCATCCATCAGGGCGAGGATGTCGTCGGCCATCTCCGGGTAGCTCATGCTCTCTCGATGAAAAGAGGCGCCGTGGTTGCGCACGTCGACGCTGATAACATCGAACCCCTCGCTCAAGGGACGGGCCAGCAGGCCGAGGTTGTCGAGGCTGCCAAACAGGCCGTGGATCAGGATGACCGGCTCACCGGTGCCCTGACGTTTGAAATTAAGTAGCAAAATTACCTTCCTGCCGCATGTTCATTGATTCGATGATTGTTGTAATGTGCTGAAAGAAAACAGTTTCGATCAACTTTTAGGTAAATTGATGTGGTAATGTTCCAACAAAATACCCCAGAGGGTGCACAGGATCACATACCGGCCTCGCCATTATGCCTTATTCTTGGCCCATTGCCGCGCATGCCCCTTCCCTTGGGCTGGCGGGGCTGCCTATGTATAATCGCCGCATCCGTTTTCCCATGAGCCCAGTGCCAACCCTATGAAAACCATCGAGCTTGATGACGATCTCTACCTCTACATCGCCAGCCAGACCCGCCATATCGGTGAGAGTGCCTCGGATATACTGCGCCGCCTGCTCGCCCAGCCGGTCGCCACTGGTGAGACCGGGGCTGCGGTGACCAGAAAGCCGGCCCAGGCGAGCGCCTCGGCCAGCGGTCTGCTCGCCCTGCTCGAGGGCGGTGAGTTGGCCCAGGAGGAGCGCTCCATCCAGCGTTTCATGCTGATTCTGGCCAGCCTCTACGGGGAGAACCCGGTGGCCTTCACCCAGGCTGCCGAGATCAAGGGGCGCAAGCGGATGTACTTCTCCCGCGATCCCGAGGCCCTGCGCGCGAGTGGCAGCACCACCAAACCCAAGCCGGTACCCGGTACCCCCTTCTGGGTGATCACCAACACCAACACCAGTCGCAAGCAGAACATCATCGCCCAGCTGATGAGCAGCATGGGTTATGAGGAAGAGCTGACGACCCGGGTATGTGCCGCCATCTGATTCATCGTTAGCAAGGAAAGACGACATGGCCCTTCATTCTCACGCCGGTCAACCGGCTCGCGCCGAAGACCTGACCAACATTCCCCGTCTGGTCAGCGCCTACTACCTCAACAAGCCGGATATGAGCCGTCCCGAGCAGCGGGTCGCCTTCGGGACCTCAGGTCATCGGGGCAGCAGCTTCGACGGCGCCTTCACCGAGTCCCATATTCTGGCGGTGACCCAGGCGCTGGTGGAGTATCGCCAGCAGGCCGGCATCCGTGGACCCCTGTTTGTGGGCATGGATACCCACGCGCTCTCCGAGGCGGCGCTGGCGAGCGCCGTCGAGGTGCTGGCAGCCAACGGCGTCGAGGTGCGTATTCAGGCCGGTCTCGGCTACACCCCGACGCCGGTCATCTCCCATGCCATCCTGGCCTACAACGGTGCCGGTCACGCCGAGCAGGCCGATGGCGTGGTGATCACCCCGTCCCACAACCCGCCGCGCGATGGTGGCTTCAAGTACAACCCGCCCCACGGCGGTCCGGCCGAAGGGGAGATCACGGCCTGGGTCGAGGCTCGCGCCAATGCCATTCTCGAAGCGGGCCTGGTGGAGGTGAAGCGGGTGCCGTTTGCACAGGCGCTGACCCTGGCCAACGTGGTTGAGCACGATTATGTGACCCCCTATGTGGACGATCTCGAACAGGTCATCGATGTGGAAGCCATCAGGAAGGCAGGCATCAAGATAGGCGTCGATCCGCTCGGTGGCTCCGGCGTGGCCTATTGGGATGTGATCGCCAAGCGCTATGACCTCGATATCGAGGTGGTCAACTACCGGGTCGACCCCACCTTCTCCTTCATGACCCTGGACAAGGACGGCAAGATCCGCATGGATTGCTCCAGCCCCTATGCCATGGCAAGCCTGATTGCGCTCAAAGACAAGTTCGACATCGCCCTGGGTAACGACCCGGACTACGATCGTCACGGCATCGTCACCAAGGCCGGGTTGATGAACCCGAACCACTATCTGGCGGTGGCGATCCAGTATCTCTTCACCCACCGTACCGGCTGGCCAGAGGCCGCCGCCGTGGGCAAGACGCTGGTCTCCTCGTCCATGATCGATCGGGTCGCCGCCGATATCGGCCGTACCCTCAAAGAGGTGCCGGTCGGCTTCAAGTGGTTCGTCGATGGTCTCTTCAGTGGCGACTTCGGCTTTGGGGGTGAGGAGAGCGCCGGCGCCTCCTTCCTGCGCAAAGACGGCCGCGTCTGGACCACCGACAAGGATGGCTTCATCCTGGCGCTGCTGGCCGCCGAGATCCTGGCGGTCACCGGCAAGGATCCCCAGGCGCACTACGACGCCCTGGAGGCGCGCTTTGGTCGCTCCAGCTATCGCCGTATCGACGCCCCGGCCAACACGGCCCAGAAGGCGGTGCTCTCCAAGCTCGATCCGAGCCTGGTCGAGGCCTCCAGCCTCGCCGGCGAACCCATCCTGGCCAAGCTCACCGCCGCCCCCGGCAACGGGGCGGCCATCGGTGGTCTCAAGGTGGTGACCGAGAACGGCTGGTTCGCGGCGCGCCCCTCCGGCACCGAGTCTATTTACAAGATCTACATGGAGAGCTTCCGGGGTGAAGAGCACCTGGATCTCATCCAGAAAGAGGCCCAGGAGATCGTCTCCGCCGCCCTGGCCAAGGCCGGGGTCTGAGCCTCTTGCGTCTCGGGGCCGCCTGCGGGCGGCCCTCTTTTTTTCTCCCTTAAGGTCTTCTTAAGTTTGCTGCGGCACCCTCACTCCATCCTTTTTGATGGGGAAGTTCCATGCCGTTTCGTCTTTCCATGTTTCGTCTGCACCTCTTGCTGGTGCTCTACTTTGCTCTGGTGCTCAACTGGCCCGTGTTCTTGCACATGGCCGATATCCTGCAGCGTCTGGAGCATGTCAAGGTTGGCTTCGCAATCTCAATTCCGCTGTTTCTGGTCGCGGCCCTGAACCTGGTCTTCTTGCCGTTCTCCCTGCGTTTCGTGCAAAAACCCTTCTTTATCCTGATGCTGTTGACCGGCTCTCTGGCGAGCTTCGCCATGCTCAAGTACGGGGTTCTGTTTGACAGCTCCATGGTACGCAACATCATAGAGACCAACTCGGGGGAGGCTGGCTCCTATTTGAGTCTGCCGAGTACCCTCTGGTTCTTGCTGACCGGTCTGTTGCCGGCCCTGCTGCTGCTGCTCACCCGGATCGAATATCCGCAGGGCTGGTGGCGCGGTGCGGCCATGCGTTTGGCGGGGGCGGCTCTCTCTGTGGTGGTGGTGGCGGGTATTGCCGCACTCTATTACCAGGACTACGCCTCGGTGGGGCGCAACAACAAGATGCTGACTCACCAGATCGTCCCCTCCAGCTATGTGCATGCCACCTGGAAGATAGTGCGGGATCGCTACCTGACGCCTCCCATGCCCTATCGGGAGATAGGCAGCGACGCCCGCTTGCAGGCCAACGCGGGTGAGAAACCGACCCTGCTGTTCCTGGTGGTGGGTGAGACGGCGCGTGCCCAGAACTATGCCCTCAACGGCTATGGTCGCGATACCAATCCCTATACCCGCAAGGAGGGCGTCATCTCGTTTGCCAAAGTCTCTTCCTGCGGCACCGCCACCGCCGTCTCTGTGCCCTGCATGTTCTCCAACCTGACTCGTGAACACTATGACGATCGGGTTGCCTACAGTCAGGATGGCGTACTTGACGTACTGCAGCGCGCCGGGGTTTCTGTGCTGTGGAAAGAGAACGACGGGGGCTGCAAAGGGGTGTGTGACCGGGTGCCCACCATAGAGCGTGATCCCAAACAGTATCCCGAGTTGTGCCGGGGTGAGGCCTGTCTCGACGCGGTATTGCTCGACGGTCTCGAGGGGCAGATCGACAAGATGAAGGGTAACAGCCTGGTCGCCTTCCATCTGATGGGGAGTCACGGTCCTACCTATTTCCGCCGTTATCCACAAGGGCAGCGTGCCTTTACCCCCGATTGCGCCCGCAGCGACATCGAAAACTGCTCTTCAGAGGCGCTGGTCAATACCTATGACAACACCATCCGCTACACGGACTGGTTTCTGGGGCAGTTGATCGAACGGCTCAAGGGGCTCGAGTCCCGCTATCGGGTCGGTCTCATCTATCTGTCGGATCACGGGGAGTCCCTCGGTGAGAAGGGGCTCTATCTGCACGGCACCCCCTATGCGCTGGCACCGCAAGAGCAGACCCATATTCCTATGCTGATGTGGCTCTCGCCCGAGTTTGCCCAGAGCAAGGGGATCGATCAGGGGTGTTTGACCCGGGAGGCCAGGGAGGGGAGCTTCTCTCAGGACAACCTGTTTGACACCCTGCTCGGTGTCATGGATGTGAGCACCAAGATCTACCGACCCGGGCTCGATCTCTTTCGCAGCTGCCGCGCCTCGTAACCGGCGAGCAGAAACAGTGAGGCCAGGCATTTGCCTGGCCTCACTCATAGCGGGGGGATTACTCGACCAGTGCCGGCTGCGCCGACTTGTCGGCCCGCCACAGGCGATAGCGCACCTCGTACTCTTGGGGAATGTAGATGACGAAGGGGAGCCTGGAGTTGTAGTTCAGGAAGTAGCCCTGGCCGTAGACCTGGACGAACGACTCCTTCTTTTGGGGATCCGGGCAGGCCATCAGGGTCGAGATGGGGTCGGAGACCTGGCCAAGGGAGAGGTAGTTATAGCCCCATCCCTTGACACTGTGCTGCTCCAGGTTGCCCGAGAAGCGGGGCAGGTTGCAATCGACCATCATCATCTTGCCCACCTGGAGCTCGACCATCATGTCGGCCTCGTTCTCCACTTCCGGCAGGCGGATCACCACACGTTCCTGGTTTGGCTCGGCCGCCGGGAACATGCTGATATCAAATTTTTTCGGCTCGTCAGCAAAGGCGTGACCACCCAGCATCAAGGCGCCCAGCAGGCTGAAACGCACTATGGTTTTCATCGGTACCTCACGGGGATTGCATTAACGCCGCTAGACTAACCGTTTGTCCACCCTGATACCAGCGCCGCAACACTGCTGCATCATAGGGTTAGCGACAAATTGAGGCGAGATCGCACAAGGGCTCGCCAGCGGGTACAAAAAAGGCGCAAGGGTGGACCCTGCGCCGTCTCTGTCCGGTGGCCATGGCGTGGCCGTGGGACCGGTTAATCGGTGCCGGTCATCGCACAGTGAGATAACAAGGACCGACCCGCTCTCATCAGGAGGATTTGCCGCTGCGCACATCCTTGATAAAGGCCTTGAGAGAGGCCAGATCGCGCGGGGCGCCGCGCAGCACCTGATCGCCGACGATAAAGGCGGGGGTTCCGCTGATCCCCAAGGCCTCGGCCAGGGTCCGGTTGGTGCCCAGGCTCTTGCTGATGGCGGGATCCTCGAGCTTGGCCTTGGCCTTGCTCCAGTCTACCCCGGCCTCTTTGGCCAGCTTCTCCACCTGAGCTTGATCGCTGAGGTGGCCCTGGAAGGCGACCAGCTTGTCGTGGAACGCCTGATACTTGCCCGGCTGGGTCAGTTGCACCGCCAGGGCGGCGCGAGCGGCATAGAGGGAGGTCTCGCTCAGGATGGGGAACTGCTTGTAGATGTAGCGAATGTCCTTGTCTTCCTTGAGCAGCTCGGTGATCAGCGGATGAGCACGTTTGCAGTAGCCGCAGTTGTAATCGAAGAACTCGACGATAGTCAGGCTCCCCTTGGGGTTACCGATCTCGGGATCCTTGTTGTCGTAGAGCTGCTTGGCGTGGGCCTTGATGAGATCCTTGTCATTGGCGGCCTGCATGCTCTCCTGCTTGGCACGCAGCTCGTTGGACATCTCGACTAGGATCTCCGGGTTCTTCAGCAGGTAGTCACGAACGATCTGCTCCACGTCGGACTTGGTCAGCTCGGCAGCCTGCAGTGGCAGGCCCATCAGGGTGGCGCCAGCCAGGGCACCGATCAGAACGGATTTGATACGCATGATACTCGTCATCGCAGGATTGGGTCGCCCTATAGTGGGAGAGTGGTCAGAGATGTCAAGGGAGGGGAGGGTAAAAGGACCATTTTGCTACCATGTTCGCCACTTTGTCGATTTAATCGGCAAACGAAACCTTGAGGGATTTACAAGGGGAAACGCCACGGTTAGTATTCACGCCACTGCTGCGGAGGGGTGGCAGAGCGGCTTAATGCAACGGTCTTGAAAACCGTCGATGGGCGACCATCCGTGGGTTCAAATCCCACCTCCTCCGCCATCTACATAGCCCAACCGATGTAATCGGTTGGGCTTTTTCGTTTTCGTCTGCCACCTCCCCTCTTGGGATCCTCTGGGCTGCGCTGCTTATTCGGCGTAACGATCGCGCAGGGTCCTGATCGCCTCATCGAGCTGATTGCGCTGCTCTGTGTCTCCGAAGCACTCGTCGGGGAGCAGCTGGATCAGCTTGCCCAGGGCGTGCAACAGCCGATAGTGCTCCAGCGGCGACTGGGGGGGCAGCATCTCCTCGAGGGAATCGGCGTTGACCCAGATCTGTTCGACAAGCTGCACCACCATGGCCATCAGCTCCTCTCCGCTAATGGCGGGCATGCCGAGCGCCGTGGCGGCCTGATCGCAGTAGGCTTCCAGCCCGAGCAGGCGAAGCAGCTGTCTGAGATCGCCGATCACGGCGGCCAGATGGCTGCCGACTATGGGTTGACCGCTGGCCGAGAGCTCATAGGCGATCAGACGCAGCAGGGTGCGGATCTTGCGTTGCCGCTGCCGCCGCTCCCCCAGTTGCCCCAGCCACTGGGAGAGTTTCTGGCGCGGGGCGCTGGCTCTTTGATAGAGGCGCACCAGCTCCTGGCGCAGACCGGGCGTCACGACCCCGAACTCGAGGGCACCAAACAGCGAGAGAGTCGTCTCCTCCTCTCCCATCAGGGAGGTCAGCGCCTGCTCCATGCGAGTGCGCAGTCGTCCGTCGGGCTTGCCGTGGGCGAGCCAGAGTGCCAGTTGCAGCGCCGCCGCACCGGGCTCGGGATGTTCGGCCTGAAGGGCCGCGAGGAGCTGGGGTGACTGCTGCCAGGCGCCGTCATCGAGCAAATCTTCCAGCTCGCTTGGCTCGACCAGGGCCACCTCGGCGACCAGCTTGTGCATCAGCACGCGGCTGCGCCCGCTCACCTCTTCCTCCTTGCTGCGGCGCATATCCTTGAGGCGTCCCCCCAGGGCAAAGCCGAGATCTTCCTGGGTCTCCTCCAGGGCGTCGCTTTGAAATTCCGAGAGCTCGGCCTGGGCCAGGGCGAGTACCGAGGGGGCATTGCTCTCATGGGGTGTCAGGGGCTGGGCCTGACTCTGGCTCTCGGTGGGGACCCGACCAATCAGATTGATGTTGAGCATATGGGCTCCTTGCGATGGGGCCGTCAGGCCTGTTGTCGGGTGGCGGGGGCGTCGATGAAGCGCGCGAGCACGCTCGCCTGTTGCACCGGATTGTCCAGATGGATGCGAACCAGTCCGTTATCCAGGATGGCTTGTCCCTCGCTTAAGTCGGGATCGGCCTGGAGCGTGACCTCGTTAACCTCGCCCCAGCTCGCGCTGGCGGCCCCCATGGCGGCAGGGGGGAGCAGCAGGGTGACTCTGCCACCGGGTAGCAGCTCGGTGACACGGCGCTCGATGCGGCGCAGCAGCAGCGCATTCTGATCCTGCTGCCCGAGCAACTCCTCCAGGGCTTGGGCGGTGAGGTGTCGCCACCGTTGGCTCACTTCACGGGCGATGAGCTGCTCCATCTCCTGCTCACCACAGAGCCACTGCACCGCCTCCTCGGCGGCACTGGCCCGGGCCGCCAGGGCCAACGCTTTGGCTTCACTCCTGGCGGCGTCGAGCAGGCGAGCCGCCTCTTCCCTGGCTTGGCCCAGGCAGACTTCCCCCTCGGCGCGCAGGGCCGCCGCCGCCTCATGGCCCTGAGCCAGGATCTCGTCCAGACGCTGGCGGGTCTGTTCCCGCTCGGCCAGCAGATCCTGCGTCAGTCGCTCCCGTGGGCAGGGCCCTGGCAGGGTTCCGATGACGAGATTCAGCGGATTGTTCATAGCCACCTCACGAGTTTTTGCAGCACAGGGATCGGGCACTCCCCGGGGGGCGGTTGCCCGCCGGGGGCAAGGAGCAACCGGCAGGCACGCAGGGCCGGATCCTGAGTGTGGGCGAGCCAGGCTGCCCCCAGGCCCATGGCCGTCTCTGGCAGCGCCTCGGGGTCGAGCTCGGGCAGGGGGCCACTGGGGAGCAGTGCCTGCAACTGACCCAGACTCAGGCCGTCGAGGCGCTTGGCCAGGCTCTCCCGATAGGGGCGCAGCAAGAGCAGGGCCCCTCCCTGCATGGCCCAGAGACCGAGGGCCAGCAACAGGGTCTCACGGCGCCCTTCCTGCAGCAGTTCGTCGGCGAGGGGGGTCAGCACAGGGGGCTTGCCCTCCAGCGCCAGCTGCTGGCGCAGCAGGCGGTCGAGATCCGGTCGGGTCAAGGGATAGCGCTCATAGGTGAAGCGCCACCTGTCGAGCCCTGTATGGGCCCACCAGGCGGGATCCATCACCTGACCCGGGCAGTGCCACAGGCGGTAGAAGGCTTGCAGGGAGGGGCTCATGCCGCCCTCCCGGTCCGGCGACGCCACCAGATGGCCAGGGTCGCCATCATCCCCAGCAGGGCGGTGGCTGCGGCGGCCCCCAGGGCCTGCCAGGGGAGCGTCTGCCCATAGAGGGTGAGGCCATGGGACGCCTGCTCGGGGGCGGCCGGGGGCTGATAGCGATATTCGGCCCGCTGCAGGGTGAGGCTGATGCGATCCGGGGTGAGGCCGGGTATGCCATTGCGGATCAGGGCACGGATCTCGGCCTCCCGCGCCGGCAGGTTGACCTCGGGGCTGTATTTGATGAAGACGGCGGCCGAGGAGGGGGCGGGGGGCTCACCCTCCTGGGATCTGGGCTCGGCCACCGACACCTCGGCGGTGATGACCCCGTCCATGCTCCCCAGCATCTTCTCGAGTTGCTGACTCTTGAGGTAGTTGAGCTTGGCCTCCTCCTGCTCGGGAGAGGAGACCAGCTGGCCGCTTGGGAAGAGATCCTGCATGGTCACGGTACGTCGGCGCGGCAGGCCGTTTTGCCGAAGCACCTCGACGGCATCCACGAAGCGATCCTGATCCACCCTCAGGGTAACCCCCTCCTTCTCGACACTCTTGTCGGCCGGGATCCGGTTGTAGATGAGCAGGGCCAGCATCTGGTTGGCCTCGGCCTCATCGAGTCGGGTATAGAGCTCGCTCTTGCAGCCTCCCAGCAGCGGCAGCACGCAGAGCATCAGCAGCACGGCTCTCATGACAGGTTCACCAGTTTGTTGATGGTCTGGCCGAGGGAGCCGGCTACCTTGGCGGTGAGGTCGACGCCGACGGCCAATTCGGTGAGGGCACTCTGGGCCCCCATCAGCCCGTTCGGCGAGTCGCTGGTCTGGGGGCTGTTGAGCAGGGCGGCGAAGCGCTGTTGGGTAGGCAAGTCGACCTCGGCAGGGTTGGGCTGGGCGAGCGGGGTGACCGGCGCCAGGGCCTGGGCGATGGCGTGAATGGCATCGATGGTCATGATCTTTTCTCCTCAGACGGGGGGGTGAGCAGGGCTCGCAGGGGCAGGCACTCCTCGGCCGGCAGGCAGGCGAGACGAGCGCTGGCGGCCCGGCGACGGCCCAAACCAAAGAGCAGGATGGCCTCGCATTGGGCCAGTTGAGCGGGGTCATCCAGCCAGTCGGGCAGGGCGGCCAGGATGTCGTGCAACTCGGCGCGCAGGCCGTGGTTGACGGCGGCAAAGCCGGCTTCGACGATGAGACGGGGAAGGGGATAGTTCATAGGGTCACCCTATTTTGCTGATGATGCCCATCATCATGTCTTTGACGGCCTTCATGACCGAGCTCTCGTAGCCGATCATGACCGAGTACTGCTGCATGGCGTACTGGGACCGCAACATGGCCTGGGGATCGTTGTTGATGTCGCTGGACGCCATGGCGGTCTGGGCATCGTTGGCGGTGCGCGAAACCTGGCTGCCCAGTTGGGCGACGATGGCATCGATGTTCATGGGCTCTCCTTAGGATTGTCTGGCCAGCGACTCGCTGGCATCACCGCGCCGTACTTCGCTCGGGGTCTGGCTGAAGTGGCGCCGAAAGCTGTCTGAGAAGTGGGCGGCATTACAAAAGCCCGACTCCAGCGCCACATCGATCACCTTCTTGGGGGTGGTTTCGAGCAGCGCCCTTGCGTGCTCCAGTCGCTGCTGTTGCAACCACTGTTTGGCGGACATGCCGAACTTCTCCCGAAACAGCTGGTTGAATTTGCGCTGGGAGAGGCCGAAGAGATCCGCATAGCGGGCCACCGGCCAGGGCTCCAGGCGATAGCGGTGCAGCATCTCGAAGAGGTCTGCATCGGCGGCGACCAGAGGACGCAGCAGTGCTGAGCAGCGGCGGCGATCCACCGTCAGGGCATAGGCCAGCACCAGGCGCAGCATCGCCTCGTCATCGGCCTGACCCAGCCGGATCAGGGTCTGCAGCAGGGCGGGCTCCATCGGAACTGGCAGGGCGGGTTGAGTGGAGGGGTGATCGCAACCGCCCTCCATCAGATGCTGCAGCTCCCGGCAGATGGGTTGCAGCCGCTGACCGCGGTAGCTAAAAAGGTGTCCCTCTTCGGGCACGGGGCCCGTGGTCAGCAACACGCCGGGCTCTTTGAGAGCGCTGCGGCTCTGCAAAGAGGGGACGAGCAGTAGGTGCAGAGTTGGCATGGTGTGCTCCTGTCTGGGATCCTGGATTCATCATGGGGCCGTCAGGGCATTCCCCCCATCAGGTCATCACCTGAATTGGCGCGGCTGACCCCATATCATCGACCCCGGGAAGCGCTGTGTTGGGCGCGCAGCCAGAGGGTCTCGATCACGGCGCGAGCCGCCAGGCAAGATTGGCGCTGACGCTCGAGGCGGGCGTACTCTTCCGGGGGCTGGGGTTGGCGCAGGGCCTGGGCCAGCTGGTGAGCTCCGGCCTCAAGCTGGTCGATCAACCGGTGTCTGAGCAGCCCCTGGGGGTCGTGGGCGAGGCGCTCTTCGAGGTGGGTCAGGGTATCCATGGAATCCTCTCAACTGTGCAAGGGAAGAAAAACGAGGCGCTGGCGGCCGGCCAGAGAGACGCCGTCTGGCGCCACGGCGACCACCCGCATCCCCTGCTTGACCGGCGTGCCGGGCAGCAGGCGCATGCCGTTGGTCAACTGCAGATAGGGAGCGCTGGCGTTGCCACCGATCCCCGCCATGGGGGAGGGCAGGTAGTCGAGCTCGGTCACGCTGCCGGCTGCGCCGATAAAGCGCAGAGGGCGTTCGGTTCGGCCCTGGTTGAGCCGCTCGAGCAGAGCCTCGAGCCGAACCTGCTGCTCGGGGTCAAGCTGTCCCGAGAGCAGCCAGGCGTGCTCGGTGCGTCGGGCGCTGAGGCCATCGAGCAGGCTGCCTTGTGACAGGGCCGTGATGAGGCTCTCCAGCTCCTGGGCTCCGTGATCCGATAGCTGCCAGCCGCGCAGCCCGGGTAGTTGATCCAGAGCCCGGGCCAGATCGCTGGTATCCCCCTGAAAGGCCCCGTCGATCTGTGCCTCTCCCTGGGGGTCAAGCGTGACCGTCATATCCGGATAGCCGTAGCTGGCCAGCAGGGCCTTGACCGAGCGCTGCAGATCGTCATCGCAGATGGCCTCCTGTTGCAGGCGAACGCCGGCCGCTTGCAGCCGTGCGGTGAGCGCCATCAGAGGGCGGCTGGCGCGGCAGCGGCCGCTCAATACCAGGGAGCCGTCGCCCTGCCAGTTCCCCTGCAGGCCGGGCTCGGCGGCCAGCGCTGCGGGCAGCCAGTCGCGGGGGGAGGGGGTCGCTATCGGTGGGGCGGGCCACAGCAGGGTAGCGGCCCCGGCCGAGAGCGCCAGGGTGGCCAGCAGAGCCCACAGGGGGAAGGTCTGCTTGCCGCGGCGGCGTGCGATAAGGGGCGCTGGGGGCTCCTCATCGGAGTGGGCCAGCACGAAGTGGACGCCGGCCAGGTCGATCCCCGCGTGGATCGGGAGCACCCCCTCACCCTGGCGGCGACCCGCGACCCAGCAGGGGGTATCGGAGCAGAGGGCGACGCCGCTCGGGGTCACCTCCAGCCTGGCCTGCTCGCCCCGCTCGAGAGGGAGCAGCAGGTCGCTCTCTGCGGCACCCAGGGTAAAGGGGCCGGGGGGAAGGCGGAGCTCCTGGCCCTGCAGGGGGCCGTTGAGCAGCTTGAGTTTGAAGCTGGTTTCCATGGCGACCTCACATCTGACGGGGTTCAGCCTTGATCAGAAAGAGACGGACCACGCTGTGCTCTTTCTGGGTGGTGCTGCGAAACAGAGCGCCGATGAGCGGCAGATCACCGAGCAGGGGGATCTTGCGTACCCCCTGGGTGTGCTCATCCTGTACGAAACCACCCAGCAGCAGGGCCTGACCGAGATTGAGGGTGGCCTGGGTGGCGATCTCCGCATTCTGGATCTGGGGCAGCGACTCGGTGCGGCTGATAGGTTCCCCCTGGCGACCATCTTCGATGTTGAGGGTGAGCAGCACCTTGTTACCGCTCGCCTCGTGAATGAGGCGAGGGGTGACCCGCATCAGGGCGCCGGCGGTGACCGACTCGAGCTTGGGGTTCTTCTCGCTCTCGAGCTTGGTATAGAAGGTGATGCTGCGATCGAGCACCGCCTGCACATTGTCCAGGGTCACCACGGAGGGGCGCGAGACGATGCGCGCCTTGGATTGCTGCTCCAGGGCGGAGAGACGAACCATGAAGTTGCCCGAGTTGGAGATGAGGGAGGAGAAGCTGTCGGAGCTCAGGCCACCGTTGTTGAAGCTGACGCTACCGCCACCTATGCGGGCCGAGGCGGACCAGTCTATCCCCAGCTCGTTGATGTCGCCGGCATCCACATCGATGATGGCCACCGAGATCTCTACCAGGGTCGGGCGCTGGTCAAGCTGGGGGATCAGGCTCTTGTAGAGCCCCATGTTCTGCTGGCGATCCCGCACCAGCACGGCGTTTTGACGCAGGTCGGCCGAGAAGGTGGGCAGGCCGCCGCCATCGGTGGGGACCGGGCTCTTGTTGTCGGGCAGGGGGAGGGAGCGCCCCTGGGCCATCTCCCGCAATACCGACACCACCCCGGGGACCACCACACTCTGATTGCGATAGCTGTAGCTGGTATCGCTGGCACTGGCGTATTTGAGGGGGAAGACGGCCACCGTCTCCTTGTTCTGCTCTTGATTAAGGTCCTGCTCGTCGAGCTGCTTGGCGAGGGTATTGACCTGGTTCAGGCAGGCCGGCACCCCGTTGACCTGCAGACTGTTGGAGCTGCCCACCTGGCGAACCTGGCAGGCGGCCCCGTCGAGCAGGCCACTGTGGCGCAGCAGGCGCGCCATGGCGCCACCGCTCAGGTAGGCCGGCGAGAGCACCGCCTGCTCCATCTCCTGAGCCTTGTAGACGTAGAGGGTGTTGCCATCGTAGTAGGGGAGCAGTTGGTAGAGACGGGCCAGCTCGCTTAATACCCGGCCCCGGGGCTGGTCTTGCAGCTCACCGGCATAGGCCTCGGTGATGCGCGGGCTAACCACCACAGGCAGCCCGGAGTTGGCCCCCAGATCCCGCAGCACAGAGGCGAGCGGGGTATTCTGGCTTGAGACGAAGTAGGGGGCACCCCGCCAGGGGATCGGCTGGGCCAGGGTCTGGGCGCAGAAGAGCCCGGTCCAGAGCAGGTGTAGAGCCTTGTGTTTCATGCAAACCTCCCGATGAAGGGGCGTGGTGGGGGCGAAGTGCGGGCCGCGGGGACCAGCAGTGCCGCCATGGCCAGTTGTTGCTTCAAAAGCAGCGCCAGCTCCACCTCGGTCAAGATCGCCGGATAGCGCCGTAGCAGCCATAGCACCCCCTCCTCCATATAAAGGGCGTCGTCACACGCCTCTGGCGTCGCCGCCAGCAGCAGGCAGGCCTGACGGGCTTGCTCGGGTGGCCAGGTCAGCGTCATGGCGATGCAGGGGCCGGTGGCAAAGTCGCGCCCCTTGAGGCGCCGTCCTTGCAGGGTGCCGGTGAGAGTCCGGTTACCCTGACTCCAGACGGGATTCGCTATCATCCTGGCCAGCCGCTGCAGGGCTTGTGGGGGAGTGAGGTCTCTGTTCATGGGATCATGATGGGAGGCAGGGGCCCCTTTTCGTATCGGGTGCACACCTGAATTGAGGCGAGAAAAAGGCCGCGCATGGCGCGGCCTCGGGATCAGGCAAAGCTAAAGCTGTGTCGCCGCTCCAGCGGGGCCTGCTGATTGGGCAGGCCGTTTCTCAGTGCCTGCTCCAACAGCCCCTTCAGCCTGGTGACCTCCTGGGCAAACTGGGCCGCCTCCTGGGTTTTCACTGCCAGGTTATCGCTGACCTGGTGGAGTTGTTGCCGAGTCTCTGCAAGCGCCTTGTCTTGCTGTTTGATGGTTTTTTGGGTCTGGTCGAGCTGATCCTGCAGGCCGAATTTTTGCCGCAGCTCTTCACCCCGCTGGGCGCGTGCCTGATCCAGCTTGGGCTGCAGTTGATCGACGGCTTTTTTCTGTCCCTCAAGCTCACGCCCCGTGAGGGCCTGGGCATGCTGCTGGGCTCCCTTTCGGGCTGCGTCGGCACTGACCAGACCCGCAACCGTCTCGACGCCCACCTTGCCTACTGTGATGGCTGGCATGGCATGGGCGAGGGCGGCCGGGGCGGCAACAGGCAGGAAACCACCGATGGCGACCGTGCCGACGGCCAGGGCTCCGCGGGTCAGCAAAGAGGTCACATTGGCAATCTGCTTGGCTTTTTCGTCCGAGGCGCCACAGCGTTTGCCCAGCCAGTGGATGGCATTGCCCAGGACATCTCCCCCCATGGCGAGTCCTTCTCCCCCCTGCTTCTTGCTCTGCCAATCCTTGTAGGCACAGGCCACATCGCCCACCGCCATGGCAAAACCGACGCCGGCCAGTGCCAGCAGTGGGATGCCGGCGCCGCCGGTGAGACCGGTCACCAGGGCGGCGGCTACCAATACGGCGCTGGCGGCGACCAGGGTCAACACCTTGGCGACAAAGCTGCGCTTGGCCATATCGACCCCGCACTGCTTGGCTGCGCTATCGGCAACCTTGGCTTTTTCTTCCAGGGTCGATGCCTTGAGTTCGTCACCCGACGGACCGGTATGGCTGAGGGTGATACCCATATCGTCAGCCGACAGGCGGCGATTGGCCGGCTCATGGGGGAGACGGTCGCTATGATCGACATGGGAGAGGGATAGGGAACGGCTAATGTGTTCCATCGTTGGCTCCTGTTAGTGATTAAGGCTGGCCAGCTGGATTTCTGCCCGCTGGCGCAGCGCGTCGTAGCGCGGGTCCTGCTCTGCCTGCCCGAAGCAGAGGGCGATGACCGCATCGAGGGCATCGCGGGCCGCATCAGTTTCACCGAGTGCCTGCAGGCACTCGGCAATATGGAAAGGGGCGAAGGGATCATTGGCCTGCATCGCCAGGGTCTGGGAGAAGAGCGTCAGGGCATGGCGATACTCTCCCTGCTCCTTGAGGGCGCAGGCGAAGGCAAAGGGAAAGCGGCGATCCAGAGGTTGTTGCAGGGCGAGAAAGGCGAAGAGCTCGGTCGCCTCATCACACTCGCCCCGATTCCAGGCGTGATAGGCGCGCTCAAAGAGGCGCTCAAGCTCATCAGGAGTCGTCTGGTTGAGGGTCGCCAGGGTGGTGTTACCCTCCAGCAGTGCGAGGCAGTGCCGGAGTATGGTGTCGGTCTGTTCCTGCCGATCTGACGGGTTCATGGTAAGCGTCTCCTCAGGATGGTGGTGCCCATCCTAATCACTTTGGCCGGGCACCCTTTTGGCAAAATGGCGTTTTCTTTCTGGTTTACGCCTTTGGCCGCGTTATTTCAGGAGCGTCTGATAGACGCTGTTAATGGAGTCATAACCGGCACTGTGGTAGGCCGCGTGTACACCAAACACGGCGTCTTGCAGAGCGTGGTTGCTGATGTCGTATCCCTGTCGGGAGAGGTTGTCCAAGAGGATGCCCAGTTGTTTGATCCCCTCCCTGTGGTAATCACTCTTGACGAAGCCTGATGTGAGACGGTTGACGGCATCGGCGATGGCCTTGTTGTCAGGGTTGGCGGTTGGGGGGCCCGGTTGTATCGCCACAAAGGCAGCCTGATGTTTGTCTCTTTGGTAGCGGGCATCTCTCAGGGCGCGCTCCTCATCGTCACTACGGGGTGGCAGAGGGGGAAAGATCTGGTCAAAGGTCTGTTGCCGCTGCGTCTGCGGGTTGGGTTGGAGGGGCTGAACCTGCTGCAGGGCGGGCGGCGACAGGGGTTGTTGGCGCTGTGGTTGGGGCAACTGGCTTTGGATGTAGGTGGCCAGCGCCCGGGAGGTCTTGCCGTCACTAGAGCCTTTACCGAACAGATAGTTGCGGCTGACGTCTGCGTGATACTGCGCATCCGCACCCTGACTGATGGTGACGTTATAGGTGTGTGAAAAACCGTTGTTACCCTTGGCGCCAAGGGTAAAGGTGGCGGGCATCTGCTGGTGTTGCAGTGTTGCGAGCTGTTGGCTCAGTTGGGCACGTGCTGATTGGGAAAGAGACTCCATGATGCACCTCTCGGTTGTCAGTAAAAGGGTTAAGCCATCAGGCCATGAATAAAGGGGCTTTGGTTGGGCGCGAGAGGGATGCTTGTCGCCTCGAGCAACCGCGAGTCCCACTGCTCGGCGAGATCAAGCATGGAGGCCATCTCGTCGGCTAACAGGATGGGCGTGCGAAGATCTCGCGTCCGGTAGAGGGTCAGGCGATCGCTGTCGGGATAGATGCCGATGCCATCACCGCCACGCATCGGCTCGAGGGCCTGATGAGCCAGATGCACAAAGAGGGGGCGAGTCAGCACATCGGGCAGCGGCTGACTACAGCGCACCGTCAGGTGAAGCCTCATCCCGTCGGGATCCCTCAGCACGGTGACGAGATAGGTGGTGCCATCGTCCCGTTCCAGGGTCAGGGTTTCGACGCCACTGTGTTCGAAGCGGGTGTGGATCCCCATGTTTGCGAGCTGCTGATCAATATCGGTATTCATCGATGGCTCCTTGGGTCAGTAACCAGTGTTCGCCTGGCACTCTCTGAGTCGGGTCATCGCACAAGAGGCCATAGGCACAGATGTCATGGTGACCTTGCTCATTACGAAACAGCCCGCGCAAGGTCCCCTCATGGCGAAAACCGAGCCGCTCGAGCAGGCGCCGAGAGCGGTGGTTGTCGGCCTGAACCCAGCTTTGGACCCGGTGCAGGGGATGGCCCAGGGCACCGGCAAACAGGGATGGCAGCAGGCCTGAGAGGCAGTTTTGCATCAGCCCCTCTCCCCACAGGCGTGGGGAGAGGGCATAGCCCAGGGTGATGATGCCAGCCCCTTGCTCCCAGTCGGTCAGACGCACGACACCGCACAGGGCGCTCTCCCCCTCCTGGCGCAGGGCACTGATCCGGCCCTGCCCGGCGGGAAGGGCCAAGGCGTTGTCGAACCAGCGCCGGGCTGCGCTCTCCTCCATCCGGGCGGGGAGCCCGGTGAGCAGGGCAACCCTGGGGTCGGCGTAGAGCGCCCGATAGGCCGGGTAGTCCGCTTCCACCAGGGTGTCCGGGTAGAGGGGGCGGCGGCTCAATGACAGCGGTAGCGCAGCCATAGCTCGTCGTCCAGTCGCACCGGTTGCGCCCCCTCGGCCAGCATCAGTTCACTCAGGCGTCGCCGGGCCAGATCGAGTTGCCGATCGTGGGAGGCCGGCAGGATCATGGCGTCGATATAGCGCAGGAGTGGCACCGAACGAGTCAGGCGGCGCAGCAGGGTCATCAGGGCCAGCACGGCCTGGCCGTCGCTCTCGCGGGCGGCAAAGTCGCACAGGATGAGACGCTCACCTTCCTGGCGGTAGACCAGCTGGAAGCGGGGCGTCTCGATCCGTTGCCCGGCCAGAAAGTCGCTGCCGAGGAAGTGCTCCGGGGCCGGGTGCAGCCCCTGGGTCTGCATAAAGCGGGTGACATCATCCATCTTCTTCTCTCCCTTAGGACATGCGCACGCTGCTGGAGAGGCGCTCATGGGCCTGGGTCAGGGTCGTCAGGATCTCGCGCAGGTCGCTGGAGACCTTAAGCGCCTTGTCCAGTGTCTCGTCGGCGCGCTTGAGTTGCTGCTCGGCCAGACCATGCTGGTAGTCGGCCAGGGCCTGCCCCTCCTGGGCCTCGCGGCTGGCCTGATTACCAAAGCTGACGCCGGCAATCCCCTGGGCGATGCTGTCGATCCCGTGACCGACCCCACCGATGCCACTCAACCCCTCGGACTTGGCACTCAGAGCCCCAAACACCCCCTGGGCAACACCGCCGACAATCTGGGCGATGGCCTGGGATTGCTTGGCATCAAAGTCTTTCTCGATGGCATCGAGTCGGGTATTGAACGAGGTCTTCTGCATCTGGAAGGCGTTGTTTTGTTGGGTCTGCTGGTACTGGCGCAAGACGTCGCGCAGCTTGCCAAAGAGTTGCCCCAGCTGAACCATCAGCTCGTTGAGTTGGCCGATGGCATCCCCCCCCTGATCCCCGGGGGTGGAGGTCAGGGTGCTCAGAGAGCCGACGGCGCTGGTGCTGTTATCGATGGTGTTCATGTTACTCTCCTTTGTCTCAGGCGATATTGGCGGCAATGCTGCTGAGCATGGCGCCGGTCTTGAGCTGGGCATCGGATCCGGCAGAGAGGGCCTTGCCGGCTCCGTCCATCAGGTTGCCGATATCCTCTTTGGCCCGTTTCTTGATTTTTTCGAACTCGTCGAGCATGAACTGCATGAAACTGCTCTCGTTGATCAGCTCCTGCACTATCTTCTGCAGCTCGGCCCGCTCCTTGGCGATCTCGCCCTGGAATACTCCATTGGCACCTTGCACACTGGCGCGGGTGACGGCCTTGGCGATATTGGGGGCACTCTTGAGGCTGGCGGAGACGGCGGCGTGAATCACGGCCCGCTGCACCTCCTTGACCACCTGTTTGGTGAGCTCCTCGGCCGTGGCTTTGGCGCCCGACTCCATCGCCTTCTTGGCGGCGGTCTCGACAGCCTTGGTGACCATCTGTTCGATGGCCTGTTTGCTAAAGGCCTCCAGCAGGTGTCCCTGTCCCAGGAAACGGGTGGTCTGCTCGGCGATGTTCTTGGCCACCTGCTCGGAGACCTGCTCTGCCACCTGCTTGCCCACTTCGGCGGCGGCGGTCTTGACGGCGGCCTCGCTGCCCTGGGCGACGGCCGTGTGGACGGCTTGTCCCGCGGCGCCCCCCATCACCGTCTCCGAGGTCTTGGCTATTGACTTGGCGGCCATGACGCCACGGCCGACGCTCACCAGATCCACCATCATGCCGGCGATCTCGAAGGCGAGTTGAACCTTGCCGGCCACATCGGCGATCGCCTTGTACTTGTCGGCGTTGGCGGTATCGATGAGGGCCAGGGTCTCGCACGCCGCCTTGACCAGACCGGCGCAGCCGGCCGCCAGATCCATGGCTCCCCCGGCGTAGTCGCCGACGACCAGCTTGGCGACACCGCTGATCACCTCGGCGACCGAGACAATCCAGTCGACGATGGCGGAGAAGATGCCGGCCTTGTGCGCCTTCTGTTGATCCTCTATGGCCTTGTCGACCTGCTTGCGCAGGTCCTCGTTTTGGCGCAGGCGCAGGTTCTCGGCCCCCTGGGTGCGGATCTCCAGCGCCAGGGACTTGAGGTTGGCGTTGTCACCGAGGGATTTCACCCCCAGCAGTGCCGCCGCCAGGCTCATCGCCTCCATCGGCGTGCGCTCGATATCGGCCAGGGTGATGGGTTTGCCATCGACCCGGGGACCAAAGGCCTCCAGGATGCGGTTCAGTGCTCCTTCGGCCAGGCGCAGGGTCACCGGCTGGCGGGGAGGCGGTGGCGCATTGAGGGGGTCACCACGGCCATGCTCCCGCTTGGGAAGCGGTGGTGCCAGGGGATCGAGGGCGCCGGCGCCGACCGGCGGCTGGCTGGCTGTCGGTGGCTCCAGCCCCTGCGGGTTGACCCCGAGCGGGGCGTTGCCATAGCGGGTCTCGGTGATGCTGTTCATGGCTGAACCTCCTGTACCAGAGCCGAGAGTTGGCGCTGGATCTCGCCCTTGATAACGAGGTGTTGCGGCTTGTCGGCGCACCACTTGAGCGCCGCCTGGAAGGCCTTGGCCGCCTGCTCCGGTTGGGCACTCTGGCGATAACTGAGGCCGGCCAGGTAAGGGGGCTTGGGATCGTCGAGCCTGAGCAGTCCCGCCTGACCGAAGCAAAAGAGGGCCTGATCGTGCTCCTCGAGGCGCTGACAGCAGAGCCCCAGTGCCAACCAGTAGTCGTATTGCCAGTGGGAGAGGCGCGAGAGCAGCATGTAAAAGCGCTTGGCCCCGGCATAATCCCCCGCCTCAAACAGCTGGCAGGCGTAGGCATAGACATGGTCCAGGTCGACCGGATCCAGATTGATCAAGGCCTGCAGCGTCCCCCCCTGATGGAGAAAGTCGCGCACCGTGGCCAGATCGTCTTGTTCTGTCATCTCATCCTCCTTAGCGGATGTTCTGGGCGATGGACTTGTTCATCTCGGCCAGCAGGGTCTGCATGCTGTTCACCAGGCTGACGCAGACGTTGTAGGACTGCATGGTCTTCTGGATCTGGAGCTGAGCCTGGGTGACAAAGTCGGAGCAGCGGCCGGAGTCGGTTTCGAGCGCCCCCTTGATCATGTCCAGCTGGCCCTTGTCGAGTTTTACCTGGCCCGGATTGGCCATCTCCCGGTCGTAGATGTAACTCAGGGCCTGGCGCCAGACGGTTCCTTGCCACTTGTCGCGAACAAAGGGGAGGTTGCGCAGCTCGTCGGGTGAAGCACGCTCGGCCCAGTCGGGCAGATCAAAGGCATCACTGGCACGGCAACCGGGGATGTAATCATCCGGACGGGTACGCTCAACCTGGGCACGCAGCCAGCCATCGATATCGCTGGTGGAGTTCTTGCCGTCGTTTTGCACCGTGATGGCGATATGGTGGTCGCGCAGGTACTGGACGACGTCGGGCGGCAGTGCGGCCTTGTCGTCGGCCTTGGCCAGTTTGGAGAGGATGGCATCGACCTGGTTGGCGGCCTGCTGGGAGTCCCGTGCGCGGTCGGCCTTGGCACTCATCTGGTCGTAGCGGACCTGGGCGAGATCCGAAAAGAGGGTCATGAACTTGTAGAGGACGCTGATCCCCTCGGACATCAGGTTGTCTCCCTCCCCGGCCTTGCGATCCACGTAGGCGTCGTAGTCGGGGCTGGCGGCAACGGCCGCAGTGCTGGAAAAATGGGTGGCAATGCTCATGATGTGGCCTCTTAACGGATGTTCTGGGCGATGGACTTGTTCATCTCGGCCAGCAGGGTCTGCATGCTGTTGATGAGGCTGACGCAGACGTTGTAGGACTGCATGGTCTTCTGGATCTGGAGCTGGGCCTGGGTGACAAAGTCGGAGCAGCGGCCGGAGTCGGTTTCGAGCGCGCCCTTGATCACGTCCAGCTGACCCTTGTCGAGCCCCTTGCCATCCGGGTGGCCGATGCTCTTGAGATAGCTGTCGATATCGCTGGTGGAGTTTTTGCCATCGTTTTGCACCGTGATGGCGATATGGTGATCGCGCAGGTACTGGATCACCTCGGGGGAAAGGTCTCCCTTGTCATCGGCCTTGGCCAGTCTGGAGATGATGGAGTCGACCTGATTGGCGGCCTGTTGGGAGTCCCGGGCACGGTCGGCCTTGGCGCTCATCTGGTCATATTTACCCTGGGCCAGGTCCGAGAACAGGGTCATGAATTTATAGAGGACGCTGATCCCCTCGGACATCAGGTTGTCACCCTGGCCGGACTTGCGGTCCAGGTAGGCGTCATAGTCGGGAGAGGAAGTAACAGCAGAGGCGGTAGAGAAATTAGTGGCGAAGCTCATGATGATCTCCTCGATCAGGGGTTAGATAAAACGGCGCCCAAGGGAAGGGGCCGCTTTGGCTGTGGTGCCAGCAGGCGATCCACTGCCGGGTTGCTTGAGGGAAGCCTCAAGGGAAGTGAAATGGGTCTGCAGTCGTCCCATGCACTCTCCCAGCTGCTCGCGCAGGGGACGCAGCTCCTGCTGCATGGCACGGGAGAGACGCTCGAGACGCTGCTGTGCCTCGGGGTCATGGGGAGCCTTGGTCTTGAGGTCGGCGATCTCTTGTTGCAGGGCCTGGAAGGCGGCCATCTGCTCACCGAGCTTGTGCTGGCGAAGCTGCAGATCCTGCATCAGGTGTTGCAGGGGATGGGTGGATTGCTGGCTCATGGATATGACTCCTTTTGGTTGCCGATGGAGGGGATGCTAGGCCCCTCCCGGGGGGGCGACTTTCGAGAAACTGCGCCCTCTTTGCTGTTTGGACGCGTGGGTTCCTGGTCTGTCTGATGGCCTCATTCTTGGCGCTTTGCTGTCGGGGCGGCATAGGGTGAAGACCTGAAACGGTCCTCAGGGGAGAGAAACGAGACGAGCCGCCCAGGGGGCGGCTCGTCGGTGAGAGACTGGCAAGGTTATGGCTGAGTGGTCAGACGCACGGCCCAACCGTCGTCCATGCGCAGCAGCTCCCCTTCGGCCCACAGCTCGGCGCCTCGCAACAGACGCAGTGTCGGATAGGCCTGAGGCGTGACGGCGCACTCGAGATCCGGTACCCAGCTCGCCAGGGTGGTGGCATCCAGGCTGATCTTGCCCACCTCGACCATCAGTCGGATTGTGCCGGGCGGCGGGGCACAGAGCGGTTTACCGGGCAGCGCCCGCCCCGACTGCCCGTCGATCAGTTGCAGCCGGGCCCCCCCCAGGGGATGGAGCCAGAAGCGATCCGGCGCCTCATCCATGCCGTGCAGGGGCAGAACGTCCCCCAGGCTCAGGGTGGTGAGCTCCGCCTCGGGCAACTGGCACCAACCCAGTTGCAGGCCAAGCTCGTGGATGCGCTCCGGGCTGGGGGTGAGGGCGCTGAGCCAGCGGTGGAGCAGTGCCGGCGGGACCGATTCCAGGCACAGGGGGAGTTGCCGCCCCTCGCTGTCGAGGGTAAGGCGCCAGCACAGGGCCGGCGCCTCGGCACGGCAGAGAGTGGCCGGAGCCAGGGGCGGCAGTCCCTGGGCCTGCAACCACTGGTCGAGGGGGGCCAGGGTCCAGCTGGCCAGCAGGGGGTAGAGGCTCTCCTCTATCTGCGCCAGTGAGGGGGTGGCCAATCGGGGATCCAGCCAAGCGCACCAGGCGGCCTCGCTGATCCAGAGGTGCAGCTCACTCCCGTCGCTGCAGGTGCTCAGACGCAGGCCCGGGCCGGTGGGGCGTGACAGCTCCGCCTCCAGCTCGAGTTCACCCAGGCGCGAAGTGGCGCCAATCCGGCTGAGACGAAACAGGGGGGCCTCGCTACCCCAGCGGCTAGTTGTCATGATCGACCTCCACGGTGACCGGTATCTCGAGCAGGGACGAGAGCGCCTCTTCCAGCCCCTTGCCTCGCCCGCAGAGGCGCTGCGCCACACTGGCTGACGGTGCCGTCAGGCGAATTACCAGCCGCCCCCCTTGCCAGCCTGCGTTGATCATCAGGCCTGCGAGGGGACCGCTGGCTGCCCTTAATTGCAGTGTCTCGGGCAGGGGGGGGCGCGCACGAGCCGGCTCCTGCTCCCGGGGCGCCGGTGCCGGCATAGCCTTGGCCGCCCTATGGGGGTCATGGGGGGGGGCGGCGCGCAGGGGCGGTAGCGGTATATCCCCGAGCAGGGCCTGAAAGCGCTCGACGCACTCTTCCTGCGGGCGTTGCTCTTCGTCTCTTTGCTGCTGACGACGGGTGGGCAGGCAATGGGTGGGTGTGATCATGGAGCCTCCTCCAGCAGTTGTAATTTTTCCTGTTCGCGCAGGTTTAGCCTGAGTCGGGTCTCCTGCTCTGCGCGCAGTTGGTTCAGTCGTCCCTGCTCGGCGATCAGGGCATCCTGCTCGTGGGCCAGCCGCTCGACCTCGCTCTCCAGAGTACAGAGGGCGGCGCGCAGACGGCCCAGGGTCGCCTGGTTCATACACCCGGCCTGCTGGGTCAGCTGGCGCCACTGCTGACGCAGGTCCGCCTGGCGGCTGGTCAGTTGTTGTTGGCGCAGCCGCAGGCTCTGCAGTTCTTCGCCCAGCCGCGCCAGTGTGGTGCGCAGTCCTCGCTCCCGTCGCCGTTTGATATCGAGTAACTGTCTCAGCATGGGAGCCCCACGGCGTCAGAGAGGGTAACCAGGGTCTGGGGCAGGGCCGTCGGTTCGTCGACCCGCTGACAGAGCAGTGCCGTGATGGCCGGCCGCCGGGCGATGGCATCGTCCGCCTCCTGATCCTGTCCCTCCTTGTACTCTCCCACCCTGACCAACAGCTCCACCTCTTGCCAGGCGGCGAGCAGGTGGCGCAGACGGCCGGCCGCCTCCCGATGGGGACGCGTCGTGACCTGGTTCATCACCCGGCTGATGCTGGCCAGTACGTCGATGGCCGGATAGTGGTTCGCCTCGGCCAGGCGACGGGAGAGCACTATGTGCCCGTCGAGCAGGGAGCGAACCTCTTCGGCCAGGGGATCGCCCTTCTCCTCCATCAGTACGGTATAGAAGGCGGTGATACTGCCGCGCGCAGCCGGACCGGCTCGCTCCAGCAGGCGTGGCAGGCGGGCGTAGAGACTGGGGGGATAGCCCGAGCCCACCATGGGTTCACCGGCGGCCAGTGCAATTTCGCGAATGGCCCGGGCGTAGCGGGTCAGAGAGTCCACCAGCAGCAGCACCCGGCGACCCTGGTCGCGAAAGTACTCGGCGATGGTGGTGGCGGTTGCCGCCGCCTTGAGGCGCTCCAGCGCGGGGCGATCCGAGGTGGCCAGTACCACCACGCTGCGCTCGCGCAGGGCCGGGGTCATCACCTGCTCGAGAAACTCCCGCACCTCGCGTCCCCGCTCGCCGATGAGGGCCAGCACCACCACCTCGGCATCGCTGTTGGCGGCCAGCATGCCAAGCAGGGTGCTCTTGCCGCAGCCGGCCGGGGCGAAGATGCCGAGGCGCTGACCCACCCCGACGGTCAGGGTGGCATCGATGGCGCGCACGCCCATGGGCAGAGGGGTGTCGATAAGGGTGCGGGCCAGCGGCTCGGGGGGCTCGGCCTCGAGAGGTTGCCACCCCTCGATGTCGGGGACGGGGAGCCGATCGGCGGGGCGTCCCAGGGCATCGACGACCCGTCCGAGCAGGGCTGGGCCGACGCCGATCCGGGCTCGCTCTCCGGTGGGGGAGACCAGCATGCCGCAGGCCAGCCCCAGGGGCTCCCGATAGGGGGAGAGCAGGGCCTGCTCCCCCTCCAGGGCCACCACCTCGGCAGGGCTGCCGTCTGGCAGGGTGCAGAGTTCCCCCAGGCCGACGCCGGGCAGATGGGCCCGCAGCAGGGTGGTGCCCACCGTGAGGATGCGCCCCTCCAGGCGCTCCTGGGGCGCAGAGGTGAGGATGGGGTGGGGCAGAGCTCCCAGGATCTGGTGATAATCAGGCAGCCGCATGGGTCTCTCCTATCAGCTCTATGTGTCCCAGTACCTTGAGTTCGGCTTCGTCATCGATCTCCTGAAACGAGAGGACCGGGGTAGTGAAGAGATCCTTTTCGATGAGCTTGCGGATAAAACGGCGCACGTCGATGGCGGTCACCAGGGCGGTGCCAGGACCGCCCGTGCGAGCGAGTGCGGAGCGGATCTCGCCGAGGATGGCCTGATTTTCCTCCGGGCTCAGGGCCGAGTAGGAGCCGGCCGATGTCTGGCGAATCGACTCGCGCATCAGTTGCTCGATATGGCCGCCGACCAGCCAGGCCCGCACCCAGGGCTGGCCCCGGCGCTGGCGACCGACAATATGGCGGCGCAGGGCCAGGCGGGCATATTCCGCCAGCATGACCGGGTCTTTCTCCCGTGGGGCCCACTCCACCAGGGCCTCGAAGATGGCCCGCAGATCGCGCACCGAGACCCCCTCCGCCACCAGGCGTTGCAGCACGTCGGCAACCCGGGCCACCGGCAGCTGGCGCTGCAGCTCCTTGACCAGCTCCCCGTAGCGCTGCTCCATCTGATCCATCAGGTAGCGCGCCTCTTGCACCCCGATAAGCTCGGCCCCGTAGCGGTCGAGGGCGACCGACACCAGGTGGACGATCCGCGCCTGCCCCTGATGGCACTGCAGCCCCATGCCGGAGATGGTGGCGACCTGCTCCGGACTGACCCACTGCAGGGTGAGTCCACCGAAGGGGAGGGGATCGCGCTGGCTCACCTGTTTTATCTCCGGACTGGCGAGATCGAGCAGTGGCAGGGGCGGCAGGGCCAGGGAGAGGATGGGCTCCTGATAGAGCAGCAGCGAGAAGTGACCGGGTGCCAGAGAGGGATCCCCTTGCAGCTGGATATCGGGCAGCGGCAGTCCCAGTTGCTCGAGCTTGTCCAGGCGCAGGGCCGAGAGTGCCTGGCGCAGCTGACCATCGCGCGCCTCATCGGGGGACAGGCGCAGCAGCAAGGGGGTGGCACCTATGGTCAGGGGGGCTCTGTCGGCACTCGCCTCATCCCCGTGCAACTGGGCTGCTGCGGCGCTGTTGCCCCCCTCGCGGCTGAGCCAGTAGGTGATGCCGGCAACCAGGGCGGCCAGGGAGAGAAAGACCAGGGTGGGGAAACCGGGCAGGCAGGCAAAAAGCACCAGCACGGCCGAGACGATCCAGAGTGCCTGGCGCTGGCGCAGGATCTGCTCGGAGAGCTCGCTGGCCAGGTTGCGTCTCTGCTCCCCGGGCACCCGGGTGACGATGATGCCGGCTGCGATGGAGATGAGCAGGGCCGGGATCTGGGCGATCAGCCCATCCCCCACCGAGAGGATGGCATAGGTCGAGGCGGCCTCGCCGGCGCTCATGTCGTGCATGAAGACGCCGACCCCGATCCCGCCGAAGATATTGACCAGGATGACGATGATAGAGGCGATGGCATCCCCCTTGACGAACTTCATCGCCCCGTCCATGGCCCCGTAGAGTTGGCTCTCCTTCTGGACCATGGCCCGCTGACGGCGAGCCTCGTTGGCATCGATGATGCCGGCCCGCATGTCGCCGTCGATACTCATCTGCTTGCCGGGCATGCCATCGAGGGAGAAGCGGGCGCTGACTTCGGCCACCCGCTCTGACCCCTTGGTGATGACGATAAACTGCACGACCGTGATGATGGCAAAGACGATGAGGCCCACCGCCAGGTTTCCCCCCACGGCGAAGTTGCCGAAGGTGTAGACGATCTCCCCGGCATCGTGTTGCAGCAAGATGAGACGACTGGTGCTGATGGTGAGGGCCAGCCGGTAGAGGGTGGTGATGAGTAACACGGCAGGAAAGGCAGAGAACTCCATCGGCTCGCGGATATAGACCGCCATCATCAGCAGGGTGATCGAGAGAGTGAGGTTGATGGCGATCAGCACATCCACCAGCAGGGTGGGCAGGGGCACTATCATCATGAAGATGGCCAGCAGCAGCATGGCGGCCAGGATCACATCCTGCCGTGCGGCGATCCCCTGTAACCAGCGATTGAGCGTTTTCATCGGTGTGCTCCACAACGTGATCTTGTCAGGGGTTATCTTGCGTGCGGAGGTGGGGAGTCGGTATAGGGTCAAGACCTGAATCGGTGAATGCAATAGGGGTGAGGTGGCCTGAGCCACCTCACCATCCTCTCGACATTATTTCGTCACTTTGAAACGGGTGACATCTAATTCAGGATGCCGCTCAACATGTCGCATCTCTGAATAGGTGATTGGCTCATTGTAATCAGGGGCTCTCGTCATGCCTGATTTCCATGGTTTGGTGTGCAGATCCCTGCGCTCCACCTCCCTCCCGTCAAAATCTTGCCAGGCGAATGCCACCTTGGCTCCCGTGGATTGGAAAAACTCCAGCCCGAGCTTACTGGTTTGCCTAAAAAAAGCAGTGTTAAGCATTTTTTCTACAGTATAGGCATCCCCCAGGTTAGCCAGTGCAGCACGCCGATCATCGGGGGACGGCATGGCCGAAATATCCTTGAGTTCCTTGGCAAGGGTAGTGATTTCTTGTGGGCTCATTGGCTCCAATAAATAAGGTGGGACATTTTTAGTGAGAAACGATTTTATCTCATCTTCACTTTTGTTTTTCAGTTTTCCTAATATATCGATTCTGTCGTGATTCTGATGTAAAAAGTCAGCCCATTGAGTCACTCTCTCCCGTTGCCACTCAACCTTTTTATCCTGTGTATGCTGACTCGGGTATCCGCTGGCAAACTCCCCCAGCTCCTTGTGCTTGATGTGATTGGAGAGGAGCCCTTTAGCCGCATTTTCCTGGGTTGAGAAATAGCTGTCTATGGTGAGAGGCCACGCGATGCCCAGTGCGCTGTTGTATTCATCGATGGTCTCAAGTTTTATATCCTTGCTAACACCGAGATGAGAGAGTGCGTCACTCATATCGCCACGAATATTGGTTCCGCCGTACAGAGCACAGCGGATGGGCTCTCCTCCATCTTTATTCGAGAGGGCTATGTCACGCGGTAACATCTGGGTAATTCTGGTGGTGCGATGAGAGAACAGACTCTTATCTTCCCATGCTGTCGTACAAAACTCTTTGATGCGATCGAGATAACCAAGATTGGCGTCACGACGAACAGAGGGTTGCGAGTCGTGATAATCAACCCTGTAGGTTAAACCATTGATGTCCAAACGGCCTATTTTTTCAAAACCGGGAAAACTGGCGGCGTGTCCAACCTCTTGGAGGGAGTTCACTTTGATAGAAAGCTCCATATTCTCTCTCCTATCAGACCAGGTTGCCATGAGGCATGGCTGTAGTAGGGGCATTTTTCGAACTGTTCAGACGTGCTTGCCAGTGCTTCATCAGCTCCAGAAATTGTGAGAAGTGATCACAGAAATCGTGCAGGCTTGTTTGAGTGAGCGCCAGGCTCCAATAAAGAATCAGGCTATTGGTTTTTGGCTCGATACCGAGACCAGGACCATGGCGTAACGGATTGAGCGCTTCAACAAGCAATTCATGCATCAGGCTGCTATCCAGCGCTTCGTCCACCCCCGTGGATATGGTTCCAATCAAGGTGATGACCTCGTCACTGTCATAACGAAGAGCGATCTCTTCCTTTTCATCTATGGTCAATTGGCAGAGGCCAGCTGAATCGAAGCGTGCGTCGGGGATACCTATGTGTTTGGCAAAATGAGCGAGCATATGTTGAGTTTGCATTCTATTTCCTCTCAGATTATGTCCACTGCCGATGATGGACTTCCAGTTGCGATCCCGGCTTTGGTAATTGGTTACTCTCTTTAGAAAAGCACTCTGATGTTGGAGGCATGGGATGTGTGCTTTGGTGTGTCGTTCGGTTTCCGTTGAGTGATTACCGCGTTGTTGTTGGATCTGTGATGGACGCCCGATCGAGCAGCAGACGTTGGCGGCGCACCAGTTCGGCCCACTGCTCGGCGCCGCTGTCGGGGGGGGCCAAGGCCGAGAGCCAGAGGGAGGCGCCGCTAAGCCAGGCCCGCAGCGGGATGCCGGCTCCCGCATCCGGTTGCAGTAAAGAAAGAAGACGCAGCAGGGTCTCTTGCCTATCCTGCCGGGCGAGGGGGCGGCACAGGCTGACTCTGGCCCGGCCCTGGCTCTGCTCCAGATAGAGGGTCTCGCCGGCCCGCGGCAGAGCGAGGCGCAGGGCCGCGGCCTGCCCCTTGGCCCCCATCAGCCTTAGCCAGAGCTCGGTCTGACGTTGCCATTGCAGATCCATCAGGACACCTCCCCCGGTACACACTTTGGAGCGTGTCGACAGCGGGTCACGTCGCTCTCATAGGCTGGGGTCAGGCGGGCTTGCAACTCGCGCAATTGCGCCAGCATCGGCTCTCCCCGGCGTGCCCGTCTGGCCAGTTGCTCGAACTCCTGATGCAGGGTGAGGGGGGAAGAAGGGGGGGGGACTCTGCCCTGGGCATCTTGATGGTTCATAGGGACTCCGCAGATCGGCGATTGAGTCACAGTATGAGGAGGAGTCTGTCTTGCGGGGATAGGGTGAAGACCTGAAGTGAGTGGACGCTTTGGTTCAGGTCTTCACCCTATGGGGGAGAGGGGATGCGGGGATCACAATGGGGTCATACCCTGGCGGAGAACCCATCATGTCCCTGACAGAACAACCTGCCGAGCTGATTGCCCTGCTGGCCACCCTCTCCCTGCTGCCCCTGCTGGTGGTGATGGGAACCTCGTTTCTCAAACTCTCTGTGGTGTTTGCTTTGCTGCGCAATGCCCTCGGGATCCAGCAGATCCCCCCCAATATCGCCCTCTACGGTCTGGCGCTGATCCTGACCCTGTTTATCATGACGCCGGTGGGGACGGCGGTGCAGGAGCGGGTGGCGGCCTCGCCGGCCGAGCCCGGGGCCGGGTTGCTGACGCGCCTCTCCGACAACACCCTGGACCCTTATCGCCACTTTCTGCGCCAGCATACGGCCCCGGCCCAGTTGCGTTTCTTTCGCGATGCGGCTCGCAAGAGCTGGCCTGACAGCATACGGGAGAAGGTCAGTGATGACTCACTGCTGCTTCTGATGCCGGCCTTCGCCGTGAGCCAGCTTATCGAGGCATTCAAGATTGGCTTGCTGCTCTTTCTCCCCTTCATCGCCATCGATCTCATCGTCTCCAACGTGCTGCTCGCCATGGGGATGATGATGGTCTCACCCATGACCATCTCCATGCCCTTCAAGCTGCTGGTGTTCGTGCTGGTGGGAGGGTGGGACCGACTGCTCGGCCAACTGCTGCTCTCATACCACTGAGGAGGTCATCATGGGTGAGGCGCAAATCGTTCAACTGGCCGGCGAGCTGCTCTGGCTGGTGCTGGTGTTGTCACTGCCTGTGGTGCTGGTGGCCTCCCTGGTCGGCATCCTGGTTGGCCTGGTGCAGGCACTGACCCAGATCCAGGATCAGACCGTCGCCTTCGTCATCAAGCTGGTGTGTGCCTGCATCACCCTGGCCCTGACCCATCACTGGATGGGGGAGGCACTGCTTGGGTATGCGGCAAGAACCCTGGATCTGATTGGCCAGATGGGGAGCTAGCATGGAAGAGCTCAATCACTGGTGGCCGCTGCTCGGGGTGGCCATGATGCGCCCGCTCGGGGCCATGCTGATTCTCCCCCTGTTTGGCCCTGCCATGCTGGGGGGAACCTTGATCCGCAACGCCCTGGCCCTGATGGCGACCCTGCCGGTGCTGCCCCTGCTCTCGACCCTGGTGCTGCCCAATCCGCTGCAGGCTCCTGTGCACTATGCCCTGGTGCTGGCGGCAGAGCTCGGCATCGGCGTGATGCTGGGGTTCTCTGCGGCCATCCCGCTCTGGGCACTGGATATGGCCGGTTTTGTCATCGACACCATGCGCGGGGCCTCCATGGCCGGTGTCTTCAACCCTCTGCTGGGGGGTCAGTCCTCCCCCATGGGTTCTCTGTTCTCCCAGTTGGCGGGAGTGCTCTTCATGGTGTTGGGCGGCTTTCATGCCCTGCTCAGCGCCCTGTTTGCGTCTTATACGTGCCTGCAACCGGGTCAGGGATGGCACTGGAGCAGCGGTTTCTTGCCCCTGCTCGAGCAGTTGTGGCACCAGCTCTACACCCTGGCTCTGGGCTTTGCCATGCCGGCCATGGTGATGATGGTGCTCATCGATCTGGCCCTGGGTCTTATCAACCGCTCGGTTCAGCAGCTCAACGTCTTCACCCTCTCCATGCCTATCAAGAGTGCCATGGTATTGCTGATGCTGATCATGGCGCTCCCTTTCGCCCTCTCGGGGGTGCTGGATCACTTCATACAGTTTGACGGTGGCCTGATCTTGCAACTGGGAGCACGGCCATGAGTGAAAAGACCGAACAGCCCACCGCCAAGCGGATCCGCGATGCCCGTGAGGAGGGGCAGGTCGCCAAGAGCCAGGAGATCAACGCCCTGGTCCAGCTCGCGGTCATCCTGCTCTGGATGGTGGCCGAGGGGCCCATGCTCTATCAGGCGTTCGGGGATCTCATCGTCTCGACGGTGGGGGTGGTCAATCTCTCTCTCTCCTCGGCCATGAGCGTGCTGGTGGGCAAGTTGGCCACGCTGGTGGTGCGCTTCGTCTTTGGACTGGCCGACCTGCTGGCGGTGTTGTTGATCCTGACCGGTCTGGTGCAGAGTGGTTTTCTGTTTGCTCCCAAGGCGATTCAGCCCTCCGGGCAGCGCATCAATCCCCTGTCCAATGCCAAGCAGATGGTGTCTGTGGTCAAGCTCTTTGAACTTGGCAAGATGCTGCTCAAGATGGGGATCCTGGCGCTGACCTTCAGCTACCTTATCGAGCGTTACGCCGCCTCCTTTACCCATCTCTCCCAGGCCAGCGTGGTGGCCGGCATCCTGGTCTGCAGCAAGATGGCCCAGTGGATGTGGGCCATCTTGCTGATCCTGACCGCCCTCTTTGCCGTCGCCGATTACGCCATGCAGCATCATCAGTTGCGCAAGCAGCTGATGATGTCGAAAGAGGATATCAAGCAGGAGTTCAAAAATGCCGAGGGGAGCCCAGAGATCAAGCAGCGGCGTCGTGAGCTCCATCGCGAGGTGCAAAGCGGCAGCCTGGCCGAGAAGGTGGCCGATGCCTCAGTGGTGGTGCGCAACCCGACCCATATCGCCGTCTGCCTGCGCTATTGCGAAGGGGAGACACCCCTCCCCAGAGTCCTCGAATATGGTCGTGACGAGCGTGCCCTGCACATAGTGGCGCTGGCCGAGGCGCGTGGCATTCCCGTGGTGGAAAACATTCCGCTCGCCAGGGCGCTGGTGGCCGCCACCCAACCGGGCGACTTCATTCCCGAGGAGCTCTTTGTGGCGGTGGCCCAGGTGCTGCGGCTGTTGCGGGAAGAGAGTGAGGAGGAAGGCGATGAGGAGTAGGGTGTGCTGGTTGCTGCTCTGCCTGCTGGCGGGCTCTCTTTGCGCCGAGCCCCTGCGCTGGGTCCGGGTTCCTGCCGATGGTCGCATCCCCGAGGTCACGAAGGCGACGCCCGGGGCCTCGGTGCCGGCCGGGGATCCGGCCCGGTACAAGGCGCTGATCGCCGAAGTGGCCGGCCAGCACCGGCTCGATCCCCTGCTGGTGCAGGCGGTGGTCGCCGTGGAGTCGGCCTACCGCCACGATGCGGTGTCGGAGAAGGGGGCCATCGGACTGATGCAACTGATGCCGGCCACGGCCGCTCGTTATGGCAAGCATGCCCTGACGGTGCCAAGAGAGAATCTGGAGGCCGGTGTCACCTATCTGGGGGAGCTGCTGCAGCGATTCGGTCGACTCGATCTTGCCCTGGCCGGTTACAATGCCGGTGAAGGGGCCGTCGATCGTTACGGGGGGCGCATTCCTCCCTATCCGGAGACCCAACGTTATGTTCAGAAGGTGCTCGATAACTACCGGAGCCTGAAACAGGGCTCTTCCGACGAGATACCGTCTGCCTCGACCCCTGCCCCTGGTCTCGGCGATATGGGACAATTATGGCGCCTCCTGACCGGAGGCTCGTCGAATGCAGCCAACCGATGAAGGAGCTACCATGATCCGCCTGCCCTGGCGCACGTCACTCTCACTGCGCCTCGCCCTGACTCTCAGCGGTGTCATCGCCCTGTTTTGGCTACTCAGTACCAGCGTCGCCCTGTTGCTGGACTTCGAGCAGACCAAGGGAGCCTTGCAGCGGCAGCTCATCTCCCGGGTCGAGGAGAGTGTCTATGAGCTGAGCGTGGAGCTGCTGGATGTGGAGCGTGATGTGGCGACTCTGCTGCGAAGTTGGCAGGGATTGGGCGACCAGGGACCCAGGCCCGAGCACTATCTGGCTGCGCATTATATTGCCGATGGGGAGGGGGTGGTCGATGAGCGGGACCGAGTCCAGCGAGCCCTGGCCTTCGTCGAGGCTTATGGCAGCGGGGGGCTGGGGGATTTTGTCGATACGTTCGTGCTGCTCGACGGCGGTGTGGTGCTCTCCAGTGCCAGCGGCCGGCCAACCGATACTCCTCGCCATCTGGCCCAGTTGAGGGCGCTGCGTCAACAGGCTCACAAGGGCACCATCTGGAGTGCCCCCTATCACAGCCGGGATGGGGATTGGCATGTGATTGCCGCCCGGCGTGATCCGGCGAGCGGAGCCCTGATCGGGGTCACCGTTCATCTTCCCCCCTCCTTTGGCACCGAGGAGCGGCGCTCGGATGAGGAGATCGTCTGGCTGGGGAGCGACGGCGCGGCTATCACCGCCTATACCACCCACAATCTGGTGTCGCCTCAGGGGTGCCTCGGCCAGGATGGGGTCGACAGGGATGGCCGCTTCGCCATCTGTCGCGAGGTGATACCTGTGGGTTGGCAGATGCAGCTCTTTACCCCCAGCAGTCAGATCAGGGAGGCGGCCTTTGCCGCCCTGCATCGCCATCTGCCGGTCGCCCTGCTGCTGTTGGTTACCCTGGTGGGGCTGCTCTATCTGGTGCTGCAGCGAACCCTGGGACGCAGTCTGGATGGCGTGATGCGAAAGCTCAACCCCCATGTCCCTGTCTCCCTGCTCCCCCCCCTGGAGGTCGAGGGAGAAGATGAGTTGGGGCGCATCGCCCAGACCTACAACCGCTTGCTGGAGGCGGTCAAGGCACAGTATGCGGTGCTCGAGGCCAGGGTGGCGGAGCGCACGGCCGAACTGGAGTTGGCACGGCGTCAGGCCGAGCAGGCCAGTGCCAACAAGAGTGAGCATCTCAACAGCATCAGCCACGAGATCCGAACGCCCCTCAACGGCATCATCGGTGCTCTGACCCTGCTCAGCCAGGGTGAGACCAGCGGCGAGCAGCGGGATCTGCTCGATACCGGTCTCAAGTGCTCCAGGCACTTGCTGGAGATCATCAATAACCTGCTCGACTTCTCGCGCATCGAATCCGGCCAGATGGTGGTGATGGCCGAGCCGCTCGATCCGTTGCCGCTTATCGATCAAGCCATGTTGACGGTCCAGCTGCCGGCCATGGAGAAGGGGCTGAGTCTGCACTGTCTGCTGGAGGCGAGTTTCCCCCGCCGGCTCAATACGGATGGGCTGCGCCTGCGCCAGATCCTGATTAACCTGTTGGGCAACGGGGTCAAGTTCACCAGCGGGGGAGAGGTGCGCCTGCGCGGCTGGAGCGAGGGGGGCAAGGTCTGTTTTCGTGTCACCGACAGTGGCCCCGGGATCCCGACGGCACGCAGTGATGATGTCTTTACCCCCTTCCACCAGGTCGATAGCCACAAGGCGGGGAGTGGGCTGGGACTGCCCATCGCCCGCAGTCTGGCTCGTCTGCTCGGCGGGGATCTCTTTCTCGAGCCGGTACCCCGTGGAGCCAGTTTCCGCCTCGAGTTACCCTTGGGGGAGGGGGCGCTGGCCGAGCGGGAAACCCGGGGCCCCATCATAGCCCCGGCCATCCTGCATGCTCAGCTGCTCGCCTGGGGCTATGAGCCCGAGACGGGAGAGAATCCCGAGCTGGAGGGGAGGGAGCTGTGCTACCTGCCGGAGCGGTTGCACCACTGTCTGGAGGGGCGACCCCTCGACAATCTGCTCGAAGAGCAGATGCCCACCTCCCCCTGGTCACTGCAGATCCTGCTGGTCGACGACGTGGAAACCAACCGGGACATAGTGGGGCGCATGCTGCGTCAACAAGGTCACCAGGTCTATCTGGCAGCCAGCGGTGCCGATGCCCTGCTGCTGGGGCGTGAACATGTATTCGATCTGGTGCTGATGGATATGCGTATGCCAGGCCTTTCCGGTGAGGAGACATTGCACCTGTGGCGGGATGAGGGGAGCGGCATGCTGGATCCCGATTGTCCCGTCATGGCCCTGACGGCCAATGCCCAGCCGGGGGAGCGTCAGCGACTTCAGCAGGTGGGCTTTAACGAATATCTGACCAAACCCGTTACCCCCCTGATGCTGTCACAGGCGTTGGAGTTTGCCGCCGATCTGCAGTTGGAGCGAGGGGTCGAGCTCGCCTTTAACCAGGGGGGGGCGGTACTGGGCGAGGATCCGCAGCTGCGCGAGCGTCTGGCGGCGGATCTCGAGACTCACTTAGTCTCGCTGGAGGAGGCCCTGGCGAGGGGAGAGGAGCAGACGGTACGCCATCTGCTTCATACCCTCAAGGGATTGGCCGGACAGGGGGGGCTGAGCCTGGTGCACGAGGCGTGCCGCCACTGGGAGGAGTGCCTCGAGGAGGGGAGTGAGGTTCCCCCCCTTGCCTTGAACGATCTGCGCCGTCTGGTGCGGGGGGAGCTGGGTTAGAACTCCAGCAACCCCAGCCGCCGGGCCCAGTTACTCAGCTCGGCGGCGTTGTGGGCATCGAGCTTGCGCATCAGATTGAGGCGGTGGGTCTCTACGGTTTTGAGGCTGATGGAGAGCAGCTCGGCAATGTCGCGGTTGCGCTTTCCTTCTGCCACCAGCTTGAGGATCTGCCGTTCACGCAGGGTGAGAGGCGTCTCGGCGCCACCGCTCTGGGCGCTCTCCAGCGTCTCCAGCTTGAGGGCCGGATCGACGAAGCGCTTGCCGATGGCGGCGTGCTGCAGGGCGGCGAGCAGGGTCTGTTGCGGGCTCTGTTTCAACACATAGGCAAGCGCCCCTGCGGCGAGCGCCTCCCGTCCCCGACGCTCTTCGCTGGAGGCGGTGACCACCACGATCCGCAGCGATTCCCAGCGACGTCTGAGCTGGTGGATCACATCGATCCCGTCCATGCCGGGCAGGCCAAGATCCAGCAGAACCATGTCCGGTGTCAGCCTTTGGCAGGCCTCGTAGACGGCCAGCCCGTCGCTGACGGCGCCCACCACGTCGTAACGGGGCTGATTGGCCAACAGGTTGCGAATGCCATCGATTAACAGAGCATGGTCTTCGACGATCAGGACTCTCAGGGGAGAGGTGGAAAGGCTCATGCTGACTCCCAATAATTCAACGGCTTCTAATTATATTCATCCGGCCACTACGAGGCTATGCGCTCCCCCTCATATGGACTCTCTCACCGGGCGGCGCAGTGTGCCACTTGGCCATCACCCAGATTGATGTGGAGTTCATCACCCCCGGCGAGGGCCAAACGGTAACCGATCACGGCGGTGTGGCTCATGCCGTTGCAGTCGAACTCCTGGGTGATCCGGGTGAAGGTGAGCACCCGGCTCTGCTGAGTGCCGCTGTCGAAGTTGAGGGGCGCATCCAGCAGGGCAGGGCGCTGATCCAGAAGTTGGGCCAGCAGTGCGGCCGAGCCAGTGGTAAAGGTGATCATCACGCTCTCCTTGGGGCGGGGAGAGGCTCCCCGTAAAAAAGGGGCGTAGCATACGGGCTTGCGGTGGGAGGGGCTGTCGTGAAACGGCGCAAAATTTTCAATTCTGGCCGTTTTCAATCAGGTCGGATGAGGGAGCAACGCATCTTCTTCCCAGCCCAGAGGCAGGGCGAGCAGGGCGTCGATGAGCTCGCGTCGTTCCGATTTTTCCAGATAGGCGAGATAGAGGGGACGGCTCAGGGGTTGACCATCCCTGACCGGGTGCAGTTGGCCACGGCCGATGTAGCCGCTCACCATGCGTCTTGGCAGGTAGGCCGCGCCCCCGTTGGCGAGGAGAAAATGGAGCGCCATGCTCGCCGAGCTGGAGTGGAGCACCGGGGTCTTCTGCAATCCCTGCAGCCGGGTGGGCTGCGGCTCGAAGCTGCTGCCCCAGTCGAGGTGAATGTGGGGCATCTGGGCCAGCCGGTCGTCACCCACGTCGGGGTCCCGACTCACCAGCTCGAACACCAGCTCACCGATGGGATGCAGGGCGATCTCGTCGATCTTGGTGGGCTCGGAGAGCAGGGCGATATCGAGGGAGCGTTCGAGCAGCTGGCGACAGAGGTGCTCGCGTGAGGCGGTCTCGATTCGCACGGCCAGACCGGGTGCCATGCCATAGATATGGTGTAACCAGTCGTTGAAATCGAGCTCCCAGAAGACAGGCGGAGCACCGATAGCCAACTGCTGGCTAAAGCCCGGGGAGAGAGCAACATCCTGCTTGGCGCGTCCGAGCGTATGCAAGATGGCGTCGGCATAGGGGAGCAGGCGTTCGCCCGAGGCGGTGAGACGGATGTTGTTACGATGGCGGGCAAACAGGCTGACGCCCAGTTGCTGCTCCAGTTGGCGGATGCGAAAGCTGACCGCCGACTGGGTGAGATAGAGATTCTCGGCAGCCCGGCCGAAATGCCGGGTCTTGCTCACCTCGATAAAGGTCCGAAGCAGTTCGGTGTCCATTAATCGAGGGACTCGTCGCCGCCGCCACCGCCGCCGCCGCCACTGCTCTCGAAGCTACTGCTCTCCTCGCTGCCACCGGCCACGGTGCAGAGGCGATGAACACGCTTGGGACCGATGACCTTCAGGTACTTGAACCAGACCTTGGCATGGGGGTTACCGCCGGCTTCTCCGCTCTTGACCTGGTTGATGAAGGCCGCTTCGACCTCATCGCGGGGCTCGTGAGTGCCCTGGTAGAGGGCCAGCATGGCGGTGCCATACTTCTCCAGCGCATCGGCCTCGGCGACGGTGAACTCACCGCTGCGGCGCAGGCCACGGGGAAAATGTTTGAAGTCGTTGAAACGCTTATCAGATTCGAAGCTCATAAGTGATCTATTTCTGGTTATGGTTACCTTCGCGGGCAAGTATCATCAGGCTTGGAGAGAGTGCAAAATCAATTTACTCGCCATCTTAATGAAAAATTTTTATCAAAGCGAACCCGGCAGGCCCGCGCCGAAAGAATCGACAAAAAAAGGGCCATAAATGGCCCTTATTGCTGATTTTTCACGTCTTTTTAGCGGGTCTCCCCTCGACTGCCCGGCGCCTATTTCTGCTCCATGATCACCTGTAGCAGATCCCCTTCCAGCAGGGCCCGCTTGACCAGCGCCACGCCCCCCATGGTCGGCTGGTTCTGAAAACGGGCCTTTACGATGGGCAGACCGCGGTGGAAGCTCGGCAGGGACTGATGTTCCACACAGCGGCGGATGGCCGGCATCAGTACCTCTTCGGCGGCGGTGATCTCACCGGCCAGCAGCACCTTCTGAGGGTTGAAGAGGTTGACCGTGATGGCGATGGCACGCCCCAGATGCTCGCCCACGTGCTCCAGCACGCTGCGCGCCAGCTCGTCGCCAGCCAGGGCCGCCTTGCACACCTCCTCGATGGTGATGTGCTTCTCCTGCAATCGGCTGTGGTGGCCGCGGCTGATGAGCTCCTTGACCCGTTCGATGATCGCCTCGTTGGAGGCGATGGTCTCGAGGCAGCCGAAGTTGCCACAGTGACAGCGCTTGCCCAGCGGTTCGACCTGGATGTGGCCTATCTCGCCCACGTTGCGGTTTTGACCGAGGAACACCTGACCCTTGGTGATGATCCCCGAGCCGGTCCCCTGATGCACGCTCACCAGGATCGAGTCCATGCAGTCCCGGGACTCACCGAAGAAGTGTTCGGCCAGTGCCAGGGAGCGGGTATCGTTGCCTACATAGCTCGGCAGGTTGAAGTGGTTCTCCAGCAGCTTGGCCAGTGGCAGGTTGCGGATCTGGTATTTGGGGGTGTAGATGACCATGCCGGTTTCGGGGTTGACCAGGCCGGGCATGGTCAGGGCGATGGCGATCAGCTGGCGATAACGCTCGCGGTTCTGATCGATAAAGGCCCCGATTTCCCGCAGCAGCATCTCGACTACGGGCTGCTGATCGATCTCGTTGACCTCGGTGATGTGGTGATCCAGGGTCTTGCCATCGAGATCGTAGAGGGAGAGGTGCAGATAGCCCCGTCCCAACTTGGCCGAGACGAAGTGGAAGCGGTTCTTGATGGTGGTCAGGGAGATGGCGCGACGCCCCCCGGTCGAGGCCTGGGGGGCACTCTCCTTGATCAACCCGTGCTCGATGAGCTGACGGGTGATCTTGGTGACACTGGCGGGTGCCAACTGGCTCAGTTCGGCAATCTTGACCCGGGAGATGGGCCCCTGCTGATCGATCAGCCGATATACGGCCGCACTGTTGACCTGTTTAATGAGGTCTACGTTCGCAATTTGTCCACCAGTCATTGTGTCGTGCTTATTGGTTGTAGTGTCCGTTAACCACCGTCCCGAGGACCTTGAAGTCATCGTTGAAGACGGTGAGGTTGGCTATCTTTCCGACCTGGATACTACCGAGACGTGAGTCCCATCCAATGGCGCGGGCAGGATAGAGAGCGGCCATGCGCAGGGCCTCATCCAGGGGCAATCCTACCTGCTTGACCAGATTTTCCACGCCCTCAATCATGGTGAGCGCAGAGCCGCCGAGTGTACCATTCTCGTCGATGCATTGACCATCGCGGTAATAGACGGTCGCGCCACAAAAATCGAACTGCTCAAAGCCTTGCGGCGCACCGGCCGGCGCGGTGGCATCGGTGACCAGCACCAGACGCTCACCCAGTATCTTGTGAGCCAGGCGTACATTGGCGTAATGGACGTGATGGCCGTCGACGATGACGCCGGCATAGACATCGTCTCTGTCGTAGATGGCCCCCACTACGCCGGGCTCGCGGCCGTTGATGGTCGGGGTCATCGCATTGTAGAGGTGGGTGGCGAAGCGGATCCCGGCATCGAATCCGGCCATCGCCTGCTCATAGCCAGCGGCGGTGTGGCCGGCCGAGACCAGGATGCCGGCCTCCACCAGGCGACGGATGTGGGCCGGGTCGTTGCGCTCCGGTGCCAGCGTGATCTTGCCAATCACGTCGTGGTTGGCGCAGAAGAAGTCGATCATCGCCTCGGCGGGTTGACGGATCTGGTCAGCGGGATGGATCCCCTTGCGCTTGACGTTGGTATAGGGCCCCTCCAGATGAACGCCGAGCACCTCGTTGGGGCGTGCCGCCATGTAGTCGCGGGTGACGGCCACCGCCTGCTTCATGTCCTCGTCGGGGCTGGTGATGAGGGTGGGCAAAAAGCTGGTCGTACCGGACTTGAGGTTGGCCGCCTGCATGATGGTCAGGGTCTCGACCGTGATGGCGTCGTTGAACATGACGCCGCCACAGCCGTTGAGCTGCAGATCGATAAAGCCGGCCGTCAGGTTGGCTCCCTGCAGATCGTGGCGTGCCATCCCGGTCGGGATCTCCCGCTCATCCACGATGGCGGCAATGGTGTCTCCATCGATGAGCAGTGCACGCCCGGTGAGGATGGCCTCACCGGTATAGAGAGTGCAGTTGTGCAGTGCGTACATAGGCTCTCCTTAGAGGCGGGTGATATTGGCCGCTTCCAGCTCCTGGAAGTAACGCACCGTCTTGACCTTGAGCTCCATGGTGGAGGGTTCGTCGCACACGACGATACCCTTGGGATGGAGCTGCAGGGTGGAGATGGTCCACATGTGGTTGACACTGCCCTCGACGGCGGCCTGCAGGGCCAGTGCCTTACCGTGACCGGTCACCAGGATCATGATCTCTTCCGCATCCATCAGGGTACCCACACCCACGGTCAGGGCCAGCTTGGGCACCTGGTTGATGTCGCCGCCGAAGAAGCGGGAGTTGGCGATGCGGGTATCTTCGGTCAGGGTCTTGACCCGGGTGCGGGAGGAGAGGGAAGAGGCGGGCTCGTTGAAGGCGATATGGCCGTCGTTACCGACCCCGCCCATGAAGAGGTGGATCTTGCCGTAGGACTTGATCTTCGCCTCATAACGTTGGCACTCGGCCACCGGATCTGCGGCGTTGCCGTTGAGGATGTTGATGTTCTCAGGGCGAATGTCGATGTGGTTGAAGAAGTTGTTGTACATGAAGCTGTGATAACTCTCCGGATGATCCTCCGGCAGCCCTACGTACTCGTCCATGTTGAAGGTGACCACGTGCTCGAAGCTCACCTCGCCCGCCTTGTGCAGCTCGATCAGGCGCTTGTAGGTGGAGAGCGGGGTGCCGCCGGTGGGCAGGCCCAGTACGAAGGGGCGATCGCTGGTCGGTTTGAACGCATTGATGCGATCCACGATGTAGCGGGCGGACCAGAGGCCGACTTGACTGGCGGACTTCAGCGGAATCAGGCGCATGACTTACCTCTATATTGATGCTCTCTACCGGAGTAGCAGGGTGTTTCTTGAAGTTGTTTTATAGCGTAAATAAAGATTCCGATCCGTGCCACACAATTCGCAGGGCCACATCTCATTTGGGTGATTTGGATCACGATTGTTGGTTTATTAATTTGCAGGGCGAAATAAAAGCCATAGACTGCAAATCAAGCCATACAGGCTTATGCCAAGACGCATTAAGCACTTAATTTGAACCTGAAATCACTAAGGAGAGGGAACCGTGAACATTCTCGGTTATATGCAAAAGATCGGCCGTGCGCTGATGGTACCGGTAGCGGTACTGCCTGCCGCCGCGATCCTCATGGGTGTAGGATACTGGATCGATCCGAATGGCTGGGGCGGTGGTAGCCCGCTGGCCGCCTTCCTGATCAAGGCTGGCGCCGCCATCATCGACAGCATGCCTATCCTGTTTGCCGTCGGCGTTGCCTACGGTATGTCCAAAGACAAGGACGGCTCTGCCGCCCTGGCAGGCCTGGTCGGTTTCCTGGTGGTTACCACCCTGCTGAGCCCGGGGGCGGTTGCCCAGATTAAAGGCATCGCCGCGGACCAGGTTCCGGCTGCCTTTAACAAGATCAGCAACCAGTTCATTGGCATCCTGTGCGGTGTCATCGCGGCCGAGCTCTACAACCGCTTCAGTAGTGTCGAGCTGCACAAGGCGCTGGCCTTCTTCTCGGGGCGTCGCTTGGTGCCAATCGTAACCTCTGTGGTGATGATCGTCGTCTCCTTCATCCTGATGGCTGTCTGGCCGGTGATCTACGGTGGCCTGGTCTCCTTCGGTGAGTCCATCGTCAGCCTGGGTTCCACCGGTGCCGGTATCTACGCCTTCTTCAACCGTCTGCTGATCCCGGTGGGTCTGCACCACGCCCTGAACTCCGTGTTCTGGTTTGACGTGGCCGGTATCAACGACATCCCGAACTTCCTGGGTGGTCAATCCTCCCTGGATGCCGGCAAGGCCGTGCTGGGCGTGACCGGTATGTACCAGGCTGGCTTCTTCCCCATCATGATGTTCGGTCTGCCGGGCGCCGCGCTGGCCATCTACCATGCCGCCAAGCCGGAGAACAAGGAGAAGGTTGCCTCCATCATGATCGCCGCTGCGTTCGCCTCCTTCTTCACTGGCGTCACCGAGCCGCTCGAGTTCTCCTTCATGTTCGTGGCCCCGGTACTCTACGTACTGCACGCCCTGATGACCGGTATCTCCGTGTTCATCGCCGCCTCCATGCACTGGATTGCCGGCTTCGGTTTCAGCGCAGGTCTGGTGGACATGGTGCTCTCCAGCCGTAACCCGCTGGCGACCAACTGGTACATGCTGATCGCCCAGGGTCTGGTCTTCTTCGGCCTCTACTATGTGGTGTTCCGCGCCGTGATCGCCAAGCTCAACCTCAAGACCCCGGGTCGTGAGGATGACGAAGCCGTCCCGGTTGCCACCACCAAGGCCACCGACAAGACCGAGCTGGCCAAGCAGTACCTCGAGGTGCTGGGCGGTCACGACAACCTGGTCACCGTCGATGCCTGCATCACCCGTCTGCGTCTGACCCTGAAGGATCGCAGCATCGTTGACGAGCGCAAGCTCAAGGCCCTCGGCGCCGCCGGTGTGGTCAAGCTGGGTGAGCAAAATCTGCAGGTGATTCTGGGCCCCCTGGCCGAGATCATCGCGGGCGAGATGAAAGCCCTGCGTTAAGCCTAAGTCCATTGTTGACATCAATAAGTGCCCCGCCTTCGGGCGGGGCCGCACAAAACAAAAATACGCCAAGAACAACCTTTACTTCCAAACCAAGAGCAGCAGCTATGAACCTGAAACTACCCCTCCTGGCAGTGGCTATGTCCGCCGCCCTGGCCGGTTGTGCCGGTCAAAACCAGCCCGCTTCCAACCAGGCTGTGGTCGATGCCCTGGCCGGTAACCTGGTCGTGAAATACGAAGTGGTCACCAACGACGGTCCCGGTGCCGGCGTCGATTGCCAGGCCCTGGGCTCCGAATGGGCGAGCTGTGGCATCGCCAAGCTGCACCTGACCAACCAGGGTGCCGCCGTCGACAGCAAAAACTGGGAACTCTACATCCACTCCATCCGCCGCCTGCAGCGGGTCGACAGCGATCAGTTCAAGCTGACCTTCGTGACCGGAGACCTCTACAAGCTCGAACCGACCGAGAAGTTCCAGGGCTTCCCGCAGGGTGAGACGGTGGAGGTGCCGCTGGTAGCCGAATACTGGATGCTGTTTGAATCTGATGTGATGCCCAACTGGTATGTGGCCGCCGAGGGGGCACAGCCCAAGGTGCTCGCCAGCATGAGCAACATCGACGATGCGAGTACCTATGAGAAGCCGATGCCGGCCGACGGCTGGAAGCGTACCAAGGATGACAAGAACATCCTGATGAACGCCCAGACCCGTTATGAGGCCAACCTCACCAGCACCCTGCTGCCGGCAGCCAAGGTCGACGACCGCATCGTACCGACCCCCCTCAAGCAGGTGGTGAAGGGCGGTCCGCAGGTCGATCTCTCCAGCATCAGGCTCAATGCCCTGGATCTGCCGACCGATCGTGCTGATGCCATCAAGGCCGAATTGACCCGCCTGGGTGTCACCCTCTCCGACTCCGGCTACCCGGTCACCATCAAGGTGGGCGGCAGCAAGGTCAACGAGGCCGAAGGCTACGACATGAATATCGGCAAGCAGGGCGCCGTGATCCACGGGCGTGATGTGAACGGTGCCTTCTGGGGTGCCCAGTCCCTCATCTCCCTGCTCGGGGTGAATGACAAGCTGGTGAGCCCGATGAGCGTCGAGGATGCCCCGCGCTTCGAGTATCGCGGCATGCAGACCGACGTGGCCCGTCACTTCAGAAGTCTCGAGACCATGAAGAAGCTGGTCGATCAGATGTCTGCCATGAAGCTCAACAAGCTGCATCTGGGTCTGACCAACGATGAGGGGTGGCGCATCGAGATCCCCGGCCTGCCCGAGCTGACCGATGTGGGTAGCAAGCGTTGCCACGATCTCTCCGAGACCCAGTGTCTGTTACCGCAGCTCGGCTCCGGCCCGACCAGCGACAACATGGGGTCGGGTTTTTACAGCAAGTCCGACTACATCGACCTGGTGCGCTATGCCAAGGCGCGCGGCGTGACCGTGATCCCCGAGATCAACATGCCGGCTCACGCCCGTGCCGCCGTGGTCTCCATGGAGGCTCGCTACAAGCGTTTGATGGCCGAGGGTAAAGAGGCCGAGGCGAACCAGTTCCGCCTGACCGACCCGCAAGATACTTCCAACGTCACCTCGGTGCAGTTCTACGACAAGATGTCCTTCATCAACCCTTGCCAGCCGGGCGCGGCCACCTTCGTGGCCAAGGTGATGGATGAGGTGGCCAAGATGCACCAGGCCGCCGGTCAGCCCCTGACCGCCTGGCACTATGGTGGTGACGAGGCCAAAAACATCATGCTGGGTGGCGGCTATCAAGACCCGGCCGTCACCAAGCCCGAGGAGCTGGTGGGCTGGCGCGGTAACACCGACTGGAGCAAGCAGGACAAGCCTTTTGGCAAGTCCCCCATGTGCCAGAAGATGATCGACGACGGTCAGATCAAGGAAGTGGGTGAGCTGCCGGTTTACTTCGCCAAGGAAGTGAGCGAGATGGTCAAGGGCCATGGCTTCTCCACCCTGCAGGCGTGGGAAGATGGCCTGAAGTACGCCAAGAACGCCGGTGAGTTTGCCACCGACAAGACGCGCGTCAACTTCTGGGAGACCCTCTACTGGGGTGGCTTCAACGAGGCGATGAGATGGGCTCACAACGGTTACGAAGTGGTGCTCTCCAACCCGGACTACCTCTACTTCGACTTCCCGAACGAGGTGCATCCGGCCGAGCGTGGCTACTACTGGGCGACCCGTTTCAACGATACCCGCAAAGTGTTCGCCTTCGCCCCGGAGAACTTGCCGCAAAACGCCGAGACCTCGGTTGACCGCGACGGCAATGCCTTCGTGGCCAAGGGTGAGCATGACCCGGTCAAGTTCAAGGGGATCTCCGGCCAGCAGTGGAGTGAAACGGTCCGTACCGATGCCCAGTACGAGTACATGGTCTATCCGCGACTCTTCTCCGTGGCCGAGCGCGCCTGGCACAAGGGGGGCTTCGAGCTCGACTATGTGAAGGGCCGCGAGTTCTCCGGTGAGACCCGCTTTGTCAACAAGGCCACCCTGAGCAAGGAGTGGAACCAGTTTGCCAACGTACTGGGTCAGCGAGTGCTGCCCAAGCTGGACCAGGCTGGTGTCGAGTATCGTCTCTCGGTACCGGGGGCCAAGGTGGTCAAGGGTGTATTGGAAGCCAACGTCGACCTGCCGGGTCTGCCCATCGAGTTCAGCACCGATGGCCAGAGCTGGAGCCGCTATGACGCCGGCAACAAGCCGATGGTCTCCGGCACCGTCTACCTGCGCACCGTCAGTTTCGATGGCAAGCGGGTGAGCCGTGTTACCGAGGTGAACGGTTAATCGCGTTCCCGGGAGGGCCTTGGGCCCTCCCTCCTTGACCAAGGATTCACCTGGGTGAGCCCTTGGCAAAGGGGGATAGGGAGTTATCCACCGACCGTGTGTGTTGTGCTTGTCATTTCTCCATTGGGTTGCCCCGCCATGTAGCGGGGCTTTTTTTCGGGTCGACCCGCTCAATCAGATGCCAAATAGCGGTTGAGCGCGAGCCGTGAATGGTGGATCATTATCGGCTTGATGTCGGGTATGCAGCTGGCCGTCGGCCACCATCCCGCGATGTACGACTTTTGAGGTGAGCCCCATGACTTCGGCTAGCAGCCCAACCAACTTTATCCGCCAAATCATCGACGAGGATCTGGCCAGCGGTAAGCACAGCAGCGTGCATACCCGCTTCCCGCCGGAGCCCAACGGTTATCTCCATATCGGTCACGCCAAGTCCATCTGCCTGAACTTCGGCATTGCCCGTGACTATCAGGGCAAGTGCAACCTGCGTTTCGACGACACCAACCCGGTGAAAGAAGATATCGAGTATGTCGAGTCCATCAAGCGCGACGTGCAGTGGCTGGGCTTCGAGTGGGATGGTGAGGTGTGCTACTCCTCTGACTACTTCGATCAGCTGCATGCCTATGCCGTTGAGCTGATCGAGAAGGGGCTGGCCTATGTGGATGAGCTGACCCCCGAGCAGATGCGCGAGTATCGCGGCACCTTGACCGAGGCGGGCAAGAACAGCCCGTTCCGCGAGCGCTCCGTGGAGGAGAACCTGGCCCTGTTCGCCAAGATGAAGGAGGGTGGTTTTGCCGAAGGGGCCGCCTGCCTGCGCGCCAAGATCGACATGGCCTCTCCCTTCATGGTGATGCGCGATCCGGTGATCTATCGCATCAAGTTTGCCCACCACCACCAGACCGGTGACAAGTGGTGCATCTATCCCATGTACGACTTCACCCACTGCATCTCCGACGCCCTGGAGGGGATCACCCACTCCATCTGTACCCTGGAGTTCCAGGACAACCGTCGCCTGTATGACTGGGTGCTGGACAACATCACCATCCCCTGCCACCCGCGTCAGTACGAGTTCTCCCGTCTGAACCTCGAATACACCGTCATGTCCAAGCGCAAGCTGAACCTGCTGGTGACCGAGCAGCACGTGGACGGGTGGGACGATCCGCGCATGCTGACCGTCTCCGGTCTGCGTCGCCGTGGCTATACCCCGGCTTCCATTCGCGAGTTTTGCAAGCGTATCGGCGTGACCAAGCAGGATAACATCGTCGAGATGAGCATGCTGGAAGCCTGCATCCGTGACGATCTCAACGAGAACGCGCCGCGCGCCATGGCCGTGCTCAACCCGGTCAAGGTGGTGATCGAGAATCTGGATCACGATGAGACCCTGACTGCCCCGAGCCACCCGAACAAGCCGGAGATGGGCTCCCGCGAGCTGCACTTTGGCCGCGAGATCTTCATCGATCAGGCCGACTTCCGCGAAGAGGCCAACAAGCAGTTCAAGCGTCTGGTGCTGGGCAAGGAAGTGCGTCTGCGCAACGCCTACGTCATCAAGGCCGAGCGGGTCGAGAAGGATGCCGAGGGGAACGTCACCTGCATCTATTGCACCTATGACGCCGATACCCTGGGCAAGGATCCGGCCGATGGCCGCAAGGTGAAGGGGGTGATCCACTGGGTCAGCGCCACCACCTCCCTGCCGGCGGAGATCCGTCTTTACGATCGTCTGTTCAAGGTGCCGAATCCGGGTGCCGAGGATGACTTCGAGGCGACCCTCAACCCGGACTCACTGATCATCATCAGCGGTGCCCGCGTCGAGGCCTCCCTCAAGGACGCCCAGCCGGAGCAGGCCTTCCAGTTCGAGCGCGAAGGCTACTTCTGTGCCGACAACAAGCTCTCCACTCCGGAGCGTCTGGTGTTTAACCGCACCGTGGCCCTGCGCGACTCCTGGGGCAAGGTCGAAGGTTAAGTCAGCCTGAGCACAAAAAAGGCGGGGTCACCCGCCTTTTTGCGGCCTGTCGTTTGCCCATGAAAAAGCCAGCCCAAGGGCTGGCTTTTTCATGCAAGCGGAGGGGATCACTCGTCGCCGTGACCGCAGGTGCCGTCGGCACAGTGACCGTACAGATAGAGGCTGTGGTTGGTCAGGCGGATGTTGTGCTTCTTGGCGATCTCGGTTTGACGCTGCTCGATGACGTCGTCGGAGAACTCGATGACTTTGCCGCAGTCGAGGCAGACCAGGTGATCGTGGTGCTCCTGGCTGGCCAGCTCGAACACCGACTTGCCCCCCTCGAAGTGGTGGCGGGTGACGATACCGGCATCATCAAACTGGTTGAGAACGCGATACACGGTGGCAAGGCCAATCTCTTCACCCTGATCGATCAGGCGCTTGTAGAGATCTTCGGCACTGGTATGGTGGCACTCCGGCTGTTGCAGGATTTCCAGGATCTTGACGCGGGGCAAGGTGATCTTGAGCCCGGCTTTCTTCAACGCTTGGTTATTGTCAGCCATAGTACTAGTTATTCGCATTCTCTGTGGTGGGGATATTCTGATGGAGTGCCACCGGAATGGCAACCTCGAACTGGCGAGTGAGGTCATTATAGGATCGGGGATTGGGGAAAATAAACCCGATAATTCAATGGTTTTTTCTCAGCATCGAGCGACTCAATAGGGGTGATTGGCCCTTGTGAGGCAAAAAGATGTTGATATGATGTAACATCCAATCTGGTCGGATGAGATCTCATGAAGTGGCTGTTTACCCGGGCCTGGTGCGTGCGTTGGGCCCTTAACCTCTGGCCCCCTTTCCGGGGTGCCGGTATCAAAATTGAGACCCTGAGCGAGGACTATCGCTACTGCCGGGTCCTGCTCAGGTCGCGCTGGTCAACCCTGAACGCCAACCGTACCCAGTTTGGGGGCAGCATGTTTGCGATGACCGATCCCATCTATCCCCTGATGCTGATGGGCCATTTCAGGAACCACTACTTCGTGTGGGACAAGTCCGGGGATATCGATTACATCAAGCCGGGCAAGGGGCCCCTGGTGGCGGAGTTCCACCTGACTGACAGCAAGCTAGGCGAGATAGTCCAGAAAACGGCCGGAGGGGAGAAGTATTTCCCCGAGTTCACCGTCTCTATCCAGGATGGCAAGGGGGAGGTGGTCGCCAGGGTACGGCGCACCCTTTATGTGCGCAAGCGCCCCGAACATCGATAAGCTCCGAATAACGAGAAGCCCCGCGATGCGGGGCTTCTCCTTGGTGGGTCAGACCAGGCTGCCCCACAGGTCATATTCGTCAGCGTGCTCGATCTTGACCCGGACTATGTCCCCGGCCTTGAGCCCGGTCTCACCGTTGAGGTAGACCATGCCATCGATCTCGGGGGCGTCGGCAAAGGAGCGACCGGTGGCGCCCTCCTCGTCCACCTCGTCGATGATGATGCTCATCTCCTGACCGACCTTGCGAGCCAGCTTGCGGATGGAAACCTGCTGCTGCAGCTCCATGAAGCGCTGGAAGCGCTCCTCTTTGACCTCTTCCGGCACGGGGTCGGCCAGCTCGTTGGCCTTGGCCCCTTCCACCGGGCTGTACTTGAAGCAGCCAACCCGATCCAGCTCCGCGGCGGCAATAAAGTCGAGCAGCATCTGGAAATCCTCTTCCGTCTCACCCGGAAATCCGACGATAAAGGTGGAGCGCAGGGTGATCTCGGGGCAGATCTCACGCCACTTCTGGATCCGCTCCAGGGTACGCTCGACGCTCCCCGGACGCTTCATCAGCTTGAGGATACGCGGGCTGGCGTGCTGCAGCGGGATGTCCAGGTAGGGCAGCACCTTGCCATCGCGCATCAGGGGGATGACGTCATCCACGTGCGGGTAGGGGTAGACATAGTGCAGGCGTACCCACATGCCGAGCTTGGCCAGCTCCTCGCACAGGGCAACCATGCTGGTCTTGACCGGCATGCCGTCGTAGAAACCGGTGCGATGTTTGACATCGACCCCGTAGGCGGAGGTGTCCTGGGAGATGACCAGTATCTCCTTGACGCCGGCCTCTTTGAGGCGCTTGGCCTCGGCCAGCACCTCACCGATGGGACGACTCACCAGATCCCCGCGCAGGGAGGGAATGATGCAGAAGGTGCAGCGATGGTTGCAGCCTTCGGAGATCTTCAGATAGGCGTAGTGACGCGGAGTGAGCTTGACCCCGTGTGCCGGCACCAGGCTGGTGAAGGGGTTGTGCTCGGGCTTGGCCACATACTTGTGAACGTGGCCCAGCACCTCTTCATAGGCGTGGGGACCGGTGATCTCCAGCACCTTGGGGTGGATCTCGCGGATCTGGTTCTCTTTGGCGCCCAGGCAACCGGTGACGATCACCTTGCCATTCTCGGAGAGGGCTTCACCGATGGCCTCGAGGGATTCCTGTACGGCGCTGTCGATAAAGCCGCAGGTGTTGACCACCACCAGTTCGGCATCGTCATAGCTGGGGACCACGTCGTACCCTTCGGTACGCAACTGGGTCAGGATACGCTCAGAATCGACCAGGTTCTTCGGGCAGCCGAGGCTGACGAAACCGATCCGCGGGTTGGACATGCTCACTCCAAAACTTGAATATTGTTTGTACAGGTCGCCGGAAAATGGCGCGTAAGTCTATATCAAAAGCGAGACGTGATCGAGCGTCCCATGACCCTGCTCTCGGCAGGGACAATCGGTGGGGAGGGGCGTGCGGGCGTGGTGTTCGAGAGAGAGCAGGACTTGGCACCGTGATTGCATAAACGCATCCAGCGTCAATCATTTGTCTGGGGATCATCATGGATATCAATGCCACCAACCTGCTGCAGGAGATGCAGTCGCTCAGGGTCGAGGCCGGCAACGGTCTGGTGACCCCGCCCAGTCAGAATGTCTCTTCCGATTTTGGTGTCATGCTGCGCCAGGCCCTCAACAACGTCAACGAGCTACAGGGGCAGGCCAACGATCTGCGCACCCGGTTCGACAGCGGTGACCGCTCAATCGACCTCTCGCAGGTGATGATTGCGGCCCAGAAGTCCTCTATCGCCTTCGACGCGACCGTGCAGGTGCGCAACAAGGTGGTGGAGGCTTACAAGACCATCATGAATATGCCGGTGTAAGGATTTAGAACGTGGCTAGCGAACAAAACGGTGATCTGCTGCTGGAAGGGGACGCCGGCACCCTGGACGAGAATGAGCAGAAGAGCTCTCCCATCGGCAGCATCCTCTCCAACAGCGATATCCTGCGTCAGATCACCCTGATCCTGGCGCTGGCCATCTGCCTGGCCATCGCTGTCTTTATCCTGCTGTGGGGCAAGGAGCCCGACATGCGTCCCCTCGGCACCTTCACCACGGAGCAACTGGTCAAGACCCTGGATTATCTGGATCAGCAGAAGATTCCCTATGAGGTGGAGGGCAAGTCTGTCCTGGTCAACGCCGAGAAATACCCGGAAATCCGTCTTCAGCTGACCCGCGCCGGGCTCACTTCACCGGAAGAGCTGGGAGGACGCGGTGAGGATATTCTGCTCAACGACTCCAGTTTCGGGATCAGCCAGCGGATGGAGGGGGAGCGCCTCAAACTCAGCCGCGAGCGTCAGCTGGCCAGTGCCATCGAACAGTTTCAGAGTGTGGCCAAGGCCCAGGTGCTGCTGGCCATTCCCAAGGACAACGTCTTTGCCCGCAATGAGCGCAAACCCAGCGCGACCGTGGTGGTGAACCTCAAGGGCGCCGCCCTCGATCAGGGCACAGTCGATGCCATCGTCGACATGGTGGCCTCCGCGGTGCACGGGCTCGAGCCGACCCGGGTCACAGTGACCGACCAGAACGGTCGTCTGCTCAACTCCGGCTCTCAAGACCCGGTGGCCGCCCAGACCCGGCGCGAGTTTGCCATGCAGCAGAAGCAGGAGCTCGAGTACAAGCAGAAGATCGACGCCATCCTGATCCCCGTGCTTGGCGCCGACAACTACACCGCCGAGGTGGATCTCGCCCTCGACTTCACCCAGCAGGAGCAGACCCGCAAGACCTTCAACCCGGATCTGCCGGCTGTGCGCTCCGAGATGACCATGGAGGAGAGCAGTGCCAACGGTCAGAGCATGGGGGTGCCGGGGGCGCTGACCAATCAGCCTCCCAGCAATGCCACCATTCCCGAGAAGGCGACCGGTGAGGGGGCGAGCAATAGCGCCTCGGGCCGCTCGCGCAAAGAGGCGACCCGCAACTATGAACTCGATACTACGGTGAGCCACACCCGTCGCCAGATGGGAGGGATCCGCCGCATGACCGTCTCGGTGGCGGTGGATTTCAAGACGGCGACAGCTGCCGACGGCAAGGTGACTCGCGAGCCGCGCAACCAGGCCGAGCTCGATACCCTGCGTCGGGTACTCGGGGCGGGCCTCGGTTTTGATGTGACCCGTGGCGATACCCTGGAGGTGGTGACCATCCCCTTCAACCGTCCGGAACTCGAGAGTGTGGCCGAGCCTCCTCTCTACGAGCAGCCCTGGTTCTGGCGCGCGGTGCGCATCGCGGCCTCAGTGCTTATCATCATCGTCCTCATCGTGACCATAGTGAGGCCCATGCTCAAGCGCCTGCTCTACCCGGATGCCAAGCCCGAGCATGAGCTGGACTTCGATAACCATGCGGTACTGGGTGGCGACGACGAGCTGAGCCTGCTTGCCGCCCAGGCCGAGAGCGAGCCGGTGTTTGGCCTGCGCGATGGCCAGCTCAAGCTGCCGGACCTGCATCGTGATGAAGATTTGCTCAAGGCCGTGCGTGCCTTGGTGGCTAACGAACCCGACCTGGCTGCCCAGGTCATCAAGGAGTGGGTAACCAAAGATGCCTGATAGTAATAACCAGGTGACCGGTAACGACATCACCGAGGCCCAGCGTCAGATCCTTGACAGCATGAGTGGCATGGAGATGGCCGCCGTGCTGATGCTGAGCCTCAACGAGGAGGATGCCGCCCAGATCTTCCGTCACCTCGAGCCCAAGCAGGTGCAGCGTCTGGGTATGTCGATGGCCTCCATGTCCGACTTCAGCCACGATCGGGTGGCGGCGGTGCATCGCCAGTTTATCGATGACATTCAGAAGTACACCAACATCGGCATCGGCAGCGAAGACTTCGTGCGCAAGGCCTTGGTGGCGGCCCTGGGCGAGGACAAGGCGAGCAACCTGGTGGACCAGATCATTCTTGGCTCCGGTGCCCGCGGCCTCGACTCGCTCAAGTGGATGGATGCCCGCCAGGTGGCCAGCATCATCCAAAACGAGCACCCGCAGATCCAGACTATCGTGCTCTCCTACCTCGAGCCCGAGCAGTCGGCCGAGATCTTGAGCCAGTTCCCCGAGCAGGTGCGCCTCGATCTGGTGATGCGTATCGCCAACCTCGAGGAGGTACAACCGGCGGCACTGCAAGAGCTTAACGACATCATGGAGAAACAGTTCGCCGGAGCCGCCGGTGCTCAGGCGGCCAAGATGGGCGGCCTGAAGGCGGCGGCCAACATCATGAACTACCTCGACACCAACGTCGAAGGGCAGCTGATGGACTCCATCCGCGAGGCGGACGAGGAGATGAGTCAGCAGATCCAGGATCTGATGTTCGTGTTCGAGAACCTCATCGATGTGGACGATCGCGGCATTCAGACCCTGCTGCGGGAAGTGCCCGGCGATCTGCTGCAGCGCGCCCTCAAGGGGTCCGACGACCAGCTGCGCGACAAGATCTTCAAGAACATGTCCAAACGGGCGGCCGAGATGCTGGCCGATGATCTGGAGGCGATGGGGCCGATCCGCGTCTCCGAAGTCGAGACGGCGCAAAAAGAGATCCTCTCTATCGCCCGTCGTCTGGCCGATGCCGGCGAGCTGATGCTGGGCTCGGGTGGCGGCGACGAGTTCCTCTAATCCATGAGCGATCGCAAATTAAGGGGCTACCTGCGCCCGGAGCAGGATCCCGTCGAGATACAGGATTGGGGATGGCCCGAGATGGAGGTGGAGCACGCCGTCTCGAGCAATGCCCTGGGGTTGCCTCCCGACTGGTACCAGCAAGCGGAGCCGGAGCCTGATGTGGCTCCGGAGCCTGAGCCTGCCCCCACCCTCACCGCCGAGGAGCTCGAGGCGATCCGCCAGGCGGCCTGGGAGGAGGGGATGAGTGAGGGGCGCGAGGCTGGGTTTGCCCAGGGGCTGGAAGAGGGCAAGCTGGAGGGATTGCAAAAGGGACACGAGGCCGGCTTTGCCCAGGGGCGTGAAGAGGGGCTGGCCATGGGACGCGAGGTGATCGAGCAGGCCATTGCCCACTGGCAGCAGCTCGCCACACGCCTGGCCACCCCCCTCGCCGAGATGGACGAGAGGGTCGAAGAGCAGTTGGTGAGCCTGGCCATGCAACTGGCCAGGGCGCTTATCAAGCACGAGGCCGAGACCTCGCCGCGACTGCTGCTGGCCGCCCTCAAGGAGGGATTGGCCCACTTGCCGGCGGCCGAGAGCGGGGTCACCTTGCAGCTGCATCCGGATGACGTGACCCGTGTGCAGGAGGCCTTTGGCGCCGAGGAGTGCGACAAGCGCGGCTGGCGGCTGGAGGCGGATCCCACCCTCTCTCCCGGGGACGTGCAACTGGCGACGACCTTGTCGAGCATCGACATGCAACTTGAGTCCCGTATCGCCCAGCTGCTGCGCAATTTTCTGCGCGACAACCAGGAGTCGTAAACCATGAGCGAGCTCTTGAATCGCCTGCAACGCTACCGGGTCGGTGAGATTGCGCCACGCACACCGGTTGCCGGAAAATTGACGCGGGTGGTGGGGCTCACCCTGGAGGCGGTGGGGTGCCGGGCCGCCATCGGTTCGCTCTGCCGGATAGATACCCTTGAGGGGATGCTCGAGGCCGAGGTGGTCGGCTTCTCGGGCGATCGTCTCTATCTGATGCCCAGTGAACAGCTCAAGGGGGTGATCCCCGGCGCCCGGGTCGTACCGCTTACCGAAGAGCAGGGGATCCCGGTCGGTATGGGCTTGCTCGGAAGGGTTATCGATGGCATTGGCCAGCCCCTGGATGGGCTGGGCCCCATCCTCAGTGCCCAGACGGCCCGTTTTGCCGCACGGGGCATCAACCCACTGGCCCGTCGCCCCATTCATCAGCCGATGGATGTGGGGGTGCGCGCCATCAACGCCATGTTGACGGTGGGACAGGGGCAGCGGATGGGGCTGTTTGCCGGCTCCGGGGTCGGCAAGTCGGTGCTGCTTGGCATGATGACCCGGGGCTCGGTGGCTGATGTGGTGGTCGTCGGGCTCATCGGTGAACGGGGCCGCGAGGTCAAGGAGTTTATCGAGGAGATCCTCGGCGCCGAAGGGCGTGAGCGGGCCGTGGTGGTGGCAGCGCCAGCCGATGCCTCGCCCCTGATGCGTCTCAAGGGGTGCGAGACGGCCATCACCATCGCCGAATATTTCCGGGATCAGGGCATGAATGTGCTGCTGCTGATGGACTCGCTCACCCGTTATGCCCAGGCTCAGCGCGAGATCGCCCTGGCAGTTGGCGAGCCACCGGCGACCAAGGGCTATCCCCCCTCGGTGTTTGCCAAGTTGCCGGCGCTGGTCGAGCGGGCGGGCAACGGGGGGGAGGGGCAGGGCTCCATTACCGCCTTCTTTACTGTGCTGACCGAAGGGGACGATCTGCAGGATCCCATCGCCGATGCGGCGCGGGCGATCCTCGATGGTCACATAGTGCTGTCGCGGGAGCTGGCCGATGCCGGCCACTATCCGGCTATCGACATCGAAAAATCCATCAGCCGGGTCATGCCTCAGGTCACCTCGCTTGAGCACATGCAAATCGCCCGGCTCTTCAAACAGTTTTACTCCCTCTACCAGCAGAATCGGGATCTCATCAGTATCGGCGCCTACAGCCCGGGGGCCGATCCCCGCATCGATCGGGCCATCACCCAGAAACCCTACATGGACCACTTCTTGCAGCAGGGAATGAGAGAGGTGGTGGGGTACGATCAGGGTCTGACGGATCTGAAGATGGTCAGCGGTCCCTTGCAGATGGTCTAGGAGGTTGAATGAGCAAAGGGCTCGAGTTGTTGTCCGAACAGTTGGCTGAGGCGGAGCACCGCTGCGCCATGGCGCTGGCCAAGGCTCGCCAGGATCTCAAGCTCTTTATGGAGCAGTACGACGCCCTTGGCAACTATCGCCAGATCTACCTGCAACAGTGGACCGAACGCGGCCTGGAGGGGATGGCAGCGCAACAAAACGTGCAATATCAGGCGTTTATTAACAAGCTGCAACTCGCGGCCGAGCAGCAGTACGAAGGGGTGCTGCAGGTAAGGCAGGTGGTGGAGCAGCGCAAGCAGGAGTGGTTGGCCATGCAGCAGCGGCGCAAGGCCGTCGCACTGCTACTGGAGAAAAAAGCGCTGCGCGAGCGCCAGAAGGCCGAGCGGCAGGAGCAGAAGATGCTCGACGAGTTTGCGACCCGCAGCTTCTTGAGAAATTCTGGCCTGTAATTTGCTCATTTCCTGTTAACGCTCTTCTCACGGGATGCGTTGGACCCGACAAGACCGGACTTCGCCGTGGAGTCAAGGTACTGGCAACTGGAGTAATCGCCGATGATCTCTCAACCCACACTCAATCTCGTGCCTGCCAAGGCTGCCGCCGCCGGTGAGGGGGCAAGCACCTCGTCCAGGGGGAGCGATTTTGCCGTCCTGATGATGGAGGAGGGCGCCGATCGGGTGCCGACAGAGCGAGGTACCGTGGCCGCCGAAGAGAAGTCTGCTCCCACGGAGGAGGGCAAAGAGAAGGGGCAAGAGGGCGGCGAAGAGTTGCCGCAGGATCTGCTGGCCCGTCTGATGGCCTCCCAGCAAGCCAGCACTCAGTTGACCAGTGCACCGGCTGTGACCGGGCGCCTTCCCGAAGAGGCCAAAGAGGAGGCCACCGATGAGGTCGGCGCCGCCCTCTCGGCCAACGGGAAGGAGGGAGAGCGCGCCTCGCAGCAAGCGGGGACGGTTGCCTTGCAGCTGGCTAGCGGCGCAAAGGGCGTCGAGAACACCCATGATGAGAGTCAACTCGCCTCCGAGGTCAGGCGTGCACTCGCCGAGTCTCGCGCCGCCGCTTCCCAGGAAGCGCCTGTGTCACCAAACAGTGACCCTCTGGGGGCGGGGAATGGCAAGCCCGTGAGCGGGCCGGAGGCGGCCAGGGGCTCTGGCGATGGCCAGGGCAAGATCCCGCTCTCCACCCTGATCGAGGCAGGCATGCTTCCCGTCGACGAGCGTGACGAGGCGGTCGCAGATGAGAGCCCCTTGGTGCAAAACCGGCCCATGACCGCAGGCACGGCTCAGGAAGCGGGCACCAAAGAGAGCGCCTCTCGCCAGCCGGTGCATGCCGAGGCCAAGTCGGCGACGCCGCTTTCCGAGATGGTCGCCGCCGTCAAATCAGAGGCTGCTGCGGGCGACAAGAGCGCCACTTCACGCACCGAGCCCTCCGCTGTTACCCAACCTCCGGCGTCCCATCCGGTGAGTCGTCAGCCTCATGCTGACGCCGTGGCAACGAACCTGGTATCTACCCCGACCTCATCACTGACCCCGGGGATGGTTGCCACCGCGGCCACTGCTCCCCCTGCCCATCCTGCCGAGAGTGCGGCGAAGGAGGGGGAGTCGGGGACAAGTGCACCGACAGTGGGGGCCACCCTCCAGGCCCGGGGCGCACCGGATAAAATGAGCCGGGCTGCTGCCGTCATCACCGCAGAGAGTCAGGCAGAGGGCGTCGTTGCCGAGCCTCGTCAGGCCAGTCTTGTCAGAGAGGCAGTCATGGCGGCCCGGGCTGAGCGTCGCGAAGAGAGCGGGGATGGCAAGCGTCAGCCTCTGAGCGGCGAGAGCGGTGCCGTGAGTGCCAGTGTACAGGCCACGCCGCCGGGCCAGGTACAGGAGAGCCGCCCGGCATCGATGCCGGAGGCGGCCCGCAGAGAGGGTGCGGCGACCTTCCCCGGGTCACAGCGTCTGAATCCCGAGACCGCGCCGGGTGAGTTGCAGCACAAGGTCAACGTGATGCTGGCCGACAAGTTGCAACAGGCGGAGCTACAGCTCGATCCCGTCGGGCTTGGCAAGATGAAGATTCACCTGCAGATGGGGCAGGATCAGCAGGTGAGCGTCCACTTCGTGGTACAGCATGGCCAGACCCGGGAGATGCTCGAGCAGAGCATGCCCAGGCTCAGGGAGATGTTGGCCGGCCAGGGCATCCAGTTGGGACAGACCCAGGTGCAGTATTCCCAGCAGGGGCAGCAACAGGGTCAGCAGATGGGTCAGTCGATGAATCAGGGGGGACGGGGTCACTCCTCTGACGGTTATACCGGTGGTGGCGACGAAGAGACACAGGTCACATCGGGCGGCACTCGGTTGATCAGGGAATCGGCAACCGAGAGTGGAATTGATTTCTATGCTTGAAGCGCCCCGCAGCAACTATATGATAATGAAACAGTTAGGTGACATGGTGGCGTGGCGATGGCAGATGACAGCGAATTAACCCTCAAGGATAAGGGAAGCGGCAAGAAAAAAATCATCATCATTGGTGCAATTGCGCTGGTGTTGCTGGCCGGTGGCGGTGGTGCCGCCTGGTTTTTGCTGGGTGGTTCGGGTGAGCCGTCAGCGCCTGCCGAGACGACCGAGAGTGCAGAAGCACCCGCCAAGGCGGATACCAAGGGACAGCCGCCCCTCTATGTGGGCATGCCTCGTCCCTTTGTCTTCAACGTGAGTGGACAGAGCCGGGATCGTCTGGTGCAGATCAAGGTCCAGTTGATGGTACGAGGTGCCGCCAACGATGGATTGGCAAGACAGCATATTCCGCTCATCGAGGGGACATTGCTGCGTGTCTTCAGTGCCGCCACCGCCGAGCAGCTCTCTACCTTCGAAGGCAAGGAGAAGCTGCGTACCGATGCGCTGGAGGAGAGTCAGCGGGTACTCAAGGAGCTGACCAAGGAGAACGTGGTGGAACAGGTACTCTTTACCGGCTTTGTGATGCAGTAGGTGAACCGTGAGTGATCTCTTAAGCCAGGACGAAATCGATGCCCTGCTCCACGGGGTGGATGAGGTCGAAGAGGAGGAGGTCGGCCCTTCGGGTGGACCCGGTGTTGCCTCGTTTGACTTCTCCTCCCAGGATCGCATCGTCCGGGGTCGTATGCCGACTCTGGAGTTGGTTAACGAGCGTTTTGCCCGCCACATGCGGATCAGCCTCTTCAACATGATGCGCCGCACTGCCGAGGTATCGATCAACGGGGTGCAGATGCTGAAGTTTGGCGAGTATGTGCACACCCTGTTTGTTCCGACCAGTCTCAACATGGTGCGTTTTCGCCCCCTGAAAGGGACCGCCCTCATCACCATGGAGGCGCGTCTGGTCTTCATCCTGGTGGAAAATTTCTTCGGTGGCGATGGTCGCTACCATGCCAAGATCGAGGGGCGTGAATTTACCCCTACCGAGCGGCGCATCATTCAGATGTTGCTCAAGCTGGTGTTCGAGGATTACAAGGACGCCTGGGCCCCTGTGATGGATGTGGGGTTTGAATACCTCGACTCCGAAGTCAACCCGGCCATGGCCAACATAGTGAGCCCGACCGAGGTGATCGTGATCAGCTCGTTTCACATCGAACTCGATGGTGGGGGCGGGGATTTCCATGTGGCCATGCCCTACTCCATGCTCGAGCCCATCCGCGAGCTGCTCGATGCCGGTGTCCAGAGTGACAAGGGCGATACCGATGTGCGCTGGAGCAAGGCGCTGCGCGATGAGATCATGGATGTCAAAGTGGGCCTGCGTGCCAAGTTGCTCGAGACCGACATCAGTTTGCGCGAGTTGATGGAGCTGCAACCCGGTGACATCATTCCGGTGGAGATGCCGGAGAACCTGCTCGTCTTTGTAGAAGATCTGCCCACATTCCACGCCAAGATGGGGCGTACTCGCGAGAGGGTTGCCCTCAAGATCACCGACAAACTCAAGCGTCCCGATTCAGTGAAGAATGAGATGCATCTGGTCACCCGGGGTGGGGTCAGGATCGACGGGGATGTGGAGCTCGAGGAGCTCGAGCGTGGCATTCAGGAACAGCAGTAAACCCGATTCAAGAACAAGGATTCGACAAACATGAGTGGAAACGACGAAGAGCAGGACCTGATGGCGGACGCCTGGGCGGCGGCACTGGAGGAGCAGGTGGCCTCCGAGACGGCCGAGGTCAAACCGGCCCCCCTGGAGGAGCTGCAGGAAGAGCCCCCCATCTCGGCCGAAGAGCGTCGCAAGCTCGACACCATACTCGATATTCCCGTGACCATCTCGATGGAAGTGGGGCGCAGCCAGATCAGCATCCGCAATCTGTTGCAGCTTAACCAGGGCTCGGTGGTGGAGCTGGATCGGGTGGCCGGCGAGCCTCTCGACGTACTGGTCAACGGCACCCTGATCGCCCACGGCGAGGTGGTGGTGGTGAATGACAAGTTCGGTATCCGCCTGACCGATGTCATCAGCCAGATCGAGCGGATCAAGAAACTCAAATGATGCGATATCTCTGGCTGTTATTGCCTCTTCCCCTGTGGGCCGAGCCCACCGGTGCCAGCACGCCCAACATGACCTCATGGCTACTTTCGAGTCTGCTGGTGATCGGTCTCATCGTGGTGCTCGGAGCGCTGCTCAAGAAATCCCGTCTCTCCCAGAGCCTCAATGGTGGCCAGATGAAGGTGGTTGCCACCCTGCCCCTTGGGGTCAAAGAGAAGCTGATGGTGGTCAGGGTGGGTGAGCAGCAATATCTGCTCGGTGTCACCCCGGCTCAGGTCAGTTTTCTCTCCCGCCTCGAGACGCCCCTCGATGAAACCCAGCCCTTTGCGCAGCAACTGGGCAAGCTGATGAAAAAGGATGATCATGCGTAGCCTGCTCTGGCTTGGCTTGCTGTTGGCGGCGCCGCTCTGTTTTGGCCAGGACGGGATGTCGGCGGTGACGGTCACCACCAACACCGACGGGAGTCAGGAGTACAGCCTGACCCTGCAGGTGTTGGCGCTGATGACGGCGCTCTCCTTCCTGCCGGCCATCGTCATCATGATGACCTCCTTTACCCGTATCGTGGTGGTACTCGGTATTTTGCGTCAGGCCATCGGTTTGCAGCAGAGTCCCTCCAATCAGGTACTGATCGGTATCGCGCTCTTCATGTCGTTCTTCATCATGTCGCCTGTGCTCGATCGCATCAATGATGAGGCGCTGCAACCCTATCTGGCCGAGACCATCACCTCAAAGGAAGCCCTGGCCAAGGCGCAGGTTCCCCTGCAGCAGTTCATGTTGTCCCAGACGCGCATCAAGGATCTCAACACCTTTATGGAGATCGCCAATGTGAAGGTGGATAAGCCGCAGGATGTGCCCATGCGCGTGCTGATCCCGGCCTTCGTGACCAGTGAGCTCAAGACGGCCTTCCAGATAGGATTTATGCTCTTCTTGCCGTTTCTGGTCATCGATCTGGTGGTGGCCAGTATACTGATGGCCATGGGCATGATGATGCTCTCGCCCATGATAGTGTCGCTTCCCTTCAAGCTGATGCTGTTTGTGATGGTCGATGGCTGGAACCTCATCATGGGCAGTCTGGCCACCAGTTTTGGCCTGGGCAGCGGCTAAGGAGTCGCCATGTCACCGGAAACCTTCGTCGATGTGTTTCGTGAGGCACTCTGGATTGTAAGCGTCATGGTGTGTGCCGTCATACTCCCCAGCCTGCTGGTGGGTCTGGTGGTCTCCATCTTCCAGGCGGCCACCTCTATCAACGAGCAGACCTTGAGTTTTCTGCCCCGTCTTATCGTCACCCTGCTGGCACTGGCCCTTGGAGCCCATTGGGGGATGCAGAGCCTGATGGATTTCTTCATTCTGATGGTGCAGCAGATCCCCGAGGTGGTGGGTTGACCGTCTCCACCGGCCTCATCATGGAGTGGTTGGCCTCCTTCATCTGGCCCCTCTGCCGGATTGGCGGCATGTTGATGGTGATGGTGGTCTTTGGCAGCCGTTTGGTGCCGATGCAGGTACGGCTGTTGCTCAGCCTCGCCATTACCATGGTGGTGGTGCCCGTTCTTCCTCCCATGCCGGCCGATCCCCTCTTCTCGGGGGCGGGCTTTCTCATCACGGTGCAGCAGATCCTGATCGGGGTTGCGATGGGGCAGTTGACCCTGTTTCTGACCGAGAGTTTCATCATGGGCGGCCAGGTGCTGGCGATGCAGACCAGCCTTGGCTTTGCCTCCCTGGTCGACCCCATGAACGGCCAGTCGGCCCCCGTGGTGGGGCAGTTTTATCTGATGCTGGCGACCTTGGTCTTTCTGGCCGTTGATGGCCATCTGCTGCTGTTACGGCTGGTGATCCTCAGCTTCGATACCTTGCCGGTCTCCCAGTCGGGCATACCGGCGGTAATGTACCGGGATCTGGCTGCCTTCCTCGGAGTCATGTTTCAGGCTGCCTTGGTGATGTCACTGTCGGCCATCATTGCCCTGCTGCTTATCAACTTCTCGTTTGGGGTGATGACCCGGGCTGCTCCCCAATTGAATATCTTCAGCATGGGATTTGCGGTCAGCATGATCGCCGGTCTCTTCATCATCTGGCTCACCATCGGCAACTTTACCGAACACTTCGATCATCTGTGGCTACGGGTACAGGAGTTGCTTTGCCTGACCATAGGCACCCGGTGTGAGGGAGGCATAGATGGCTGAGACCGATCAGGAACGATCGGAGTTACCCACCGGTAAACGACTTCAGGAAGCACGGGACAAGGGTCAGATCCCCCGTTCTCGCGAGTTGGGGACGGCCAGCGTCCTGCTGGCGGCCTGCTTTGCCCTGATGATGATTAAAGGGAGTCTTGCCTCCTCGCTGGTCTCCATCTTTCGACAGGGTTTCTCGCTGGAGCGCGAGCAGATCTTCGATCCCCATGCCATGGGGACTCTGCTGACCGAGTTGATCAAGGCCTTGATTGAACCGCTTGGCATTCTCTTCTTTCTGGTCATGGTGGCCTCGTTTGTCGGCAATATCCTGATGGGGGGATTTAACTTCTCCACCGAGGCGATGCTGCCCAAGTTTAACAAGCTCAATCCCCTCAATGGCCTCAAGCGCATGTTTGGGGTCCAGTCGTTGGTCGAGTTGCTCAAGTCCATCGCCAAAGTGCTCTTTATCGCCCTCTTTGCCTGGTGGTTGCTGGCCAGTCAGTTCGATCACCTGATGCATCTCTCCGTCGAGGGGTTTCCTGGCGGGGTGATCGATGCCCTCGAACTCTTCCTGTGGATGATAGTGGTGCTTTGTTGCTCACTCTTGCCCATCGTCGCCATCGATGTGCCCTTCCAGCAGTGGAACCATATGCGCCAGCTCAAGATGACCAAGCAGGAGGTCAAGGACGAGTATCGGGATACCGAGGGCAAACCCGAGGTCAAGGGGAGGATCCGTCGCCTGCAGATGGAGATGGCGATGCGGCGTATGATGGGAGACGTCCCCAAGGCCGATGTTGTCATCACCAACCCGAGTCACTACTCGGTGGCCCTGCAGTATGATCCCAAGCGACCCGGTGCAGCGCCCAAGGTGCTGGCCAAAGGGGTCGACGAGGTGGCGATGAAGATCCGCGAGATTGCCCGTGAGTACGAGATACCGATCCTGCCCTCACCGGCACTGACCCGTGCCATCTACCACAGCACCGAACTGGGTCACGAAATCCCGGAGGGACTCTTCGCGGCGGTGGCGCAGGTGCTGGCTTATGTCTATCAACTCAAGCAGTTCCGTCGTGGGCGGGGACATCGTCCGAGACCCCTGGCTCAGGAGCTGCCTATCCCCGACGAGTATCGCAAGTGACGGTGTTCTGACGACACAGAGATAACCCATTGATAATCCTTGTGATAGATAAATGGAACGGTTTTTGCTTTGTGGGGCTAGGTGTAGTCAGACGCGATACGAACGATGGAAATGACCCAGATGCTGACCCGGCTAAAAGGGTATAGAAGCCTCTTCTCCAAGGGATTGGGCACCCCCTTGTTGGTGTTGGCCGCCCTCGGCATGGTGGTGCTGCCCATGCCGGCCTTCCTGCTGGATATTCTCTTTTCGTTCAACATCGCCCTGGCCATGGTGGTGCTTCTGGTCGCCGTCTACACCCGGCGCCCGCTGGAGTTTGCCGCTTTTCCGACCGTATTGCTGATCGCTACCTTGTTGCGTCTAGCACTGAACGTGGCGTCAACCCGGGTGGTGCTGCTCGAGGGTCACAATGGTCCCGCGGCGGCGGGCCATGTCATCGAGGCGTTTGGCTCTGTGGTCATCGGCGGCAACTATGCGGTTGGTCTCATCGTCTTCTTGATCCTGATGATCATCAACTTCGTGGTGGTCACCAAGGGTGCCGGCCGTATTTCCGAGGTGAGCGCCCGTTTCACCCTCGATGCCATGCCCGGCAAACAGATGGCTATCGACGCCGACCTCAACGCCGGCCTCATCAACCAGGAAGAGGCGAAGAAGCGCCGTCAGGAGGTGACCTCTGAGGCGGATTTCTACGGCTCGATGGACGGTGCTTCCAAATTTGTAAAAGGGGATGCCATCGCCGGCATCATGGTGCTCTTTATCAACATCATCGGTGGCTTCATCATCGGCATGGTGCAGCATGGGCTGAGCTTTGGTGAAGCGACCCGCATCTATACCCTGCTCACCATAGGTGATGGTCTGGTGGCCCAGATCCCCTCCCTGATGCTCTCTATTGCCGCCGCCATCATAGTCACGCGTCAAAATACCGATCAGGACATGGGGCAGGCGGTGTTGGGTCAGCTCTTCAATAATCCGCGCTCTCTCATCATTACTGCCGCCATCTTGCTGATCATGGGGGTGGTACCGGGTATGCCCCATATGGCATTCCTCTCCCTTGGGGTGCTCTGTGCCGGTATCGCCTGGTGGCTGCTGCAGCGCGAGAAGCGGCTGGCGGCCCAGCCCAAGGAGGACAGTGCGCTGCAAGGAGAGCTGGAGACGCCGCACGAGCATCGTGACTTGAGCTGGGACGATGTGATGCCGGTGGATGTGATAGGCCTTGAGGTGGGCTATCAGTTGATCCCCCTGGTCGATCGTAGCCAGGGAGGGGAGCTGTTGACCCGGATCAAGGGAGTGCGCAAGAAGCTCTCTCAGGAGCTGGGCTTTCTGGTGCCTGCGGTACATATTCGCGACAACCTGGATCTGGCACCCAATCAGTACCGTATCACCCTGATGGGGGTGAGCACGGGTGAGGCGCAGATCTACCACGACAAGGAGATGGCCATCAACCCGGGCCAGGTCTTTGGCTCCATCAATGGGGTCCCGACACGGGATCCCGCGTTTGGCCTCGAGGCGCTCTGGATAGGCAAGGATCAGGTCTCCCATGCCCAGACTCTGGGTTATACGGTAGTGGATGCGGCGACCGTGGTGGCCACTCACCTCAGCCAGCTGCTCTCCAATCAGGCGGCACTGCTGCTGGGGCACGACGAGGTACAGCAACTGCTCGACATGGTGGCCAAGCATCAGGCCAAGTTGGTCGACGGTCTGGTTCCCGAGGTGATCTCCATGGGCAATCTGGTCAAGGTGCTGCAAAACCTGCTGGGTGAAGGGGTGCCGATCCGCGACATGCGCACCATACTGCAAACGTTGGTGGAGTATGCCCCCCGCAGCCAGGATCCTGAGGTGTTGACCGCCGCATGCCGTATCGCCCTGCGTCGCCTCATCGTGCAAGAGATCGCCGGGACCGAGGCCGAGTTGCCGGTGATTACTCTGGCGCCAGAGCTGGAACGTATATTGCATCAGTCGCTTCAGGCTGGTGGCAGTGAAGGGGCCGGTATTGAGCCGGGCCTGGCCGAGCGGATGCAGAGGTCACTGGCCGAGGCAACCCAGCAGCAGGAGTTGGAGGGTCAGCCTGCTGTATTGCTGACATCGGGAATTTTGCGCAACACCCTTGCCAAGTTTGTGAAGAATGCGATTCCGGGGTTGCGCGTCCTGTCCTACCAGGAAGTGCCTGACGACAAACAGATCCGTATCGTCAGCGCGGTGGGACAGAACTAGTGAGCGGAGATGACAGGTGAAGATTAAGCGGTTTTTTGCCAAGGACATGCGCACTGCGTTGGCAGAGGTCAAGGAGACGTTAGGCCCTGACGCTGTGATCATGTCCAATAAAAAGGTCACCGGAGGAGTCGAGATTGTCGCCGCTGTGGATTATCAGTCTCAAACGGTGTCAAGCAAGGAGCCTGCGCGTGCCTCTTTAGGGGATGAACGCGTCAATATTTCGACGGCTGGTCGTCAAATGACGACCGCTACAGCGTCAAAAGAGGAGCACTACGCCGATAGTTTGGCGGCGTTGCTCGCCCGCCAGCAGCAGGCGAAGGGGGGTGGACAACGGGTTGCCCCCTCTGTCGCCCCCGTTGCCGAGGGGGCCCCCCGTACCCTGGCCGAGCAGGCCCAATGGGAGGCACAGCCTCAGGCCAAGCCCAGAGCACGCAGTAATGGCGCGGCTCGGACTGCCAATACGGCTCGCGAGGGCGCCCCACGCGATCGGGAGCTTGAGGGGATGCGCCAGGAGATGGCCAGCATTCGTAAGCTGCTCGAGCATCAAATCTCCGGCCTGATGTGGCAAGAGGTGGAGCGGCGTGAACCCATGCGTGCCCTGCTTATCAAAGAGCTCAAGAAGATAGGCTTCGACGATGCCTATGCCGATCAGTTGGCGGGCATGGTGCCCGAGGACATGTCCGTGCACGAGGGCATGGCGCAGATCGCCGAGATCCTCACCTCCCAGCTCAGGGTGGGCGAGGATGAAATCTTGCGTCAGGGAGGAGCGGTGGCACTGCTTGGCCCCACCGGGGTGGGCAAGACCACGACCATCGCCAAGCTGGCCGCCCGTTTTGCCATGAAATATGGTGCCGATCAGGTGGCGCTCATCACCACGGACAATTATCGGATCGGGGCGCATGAGCAGTTGCAAACCTATGGCCGCATCATGGGGTGCCCGGTGCGTCAGGTGCGCGATGCCGAGGAGTTGGCCTCTGTGCTCTATCAGTTCCGTCACCGCCGCCTGGTGCTGATCGACACGGCCGGCATGGGCCAACGGGACGTCCGTCTGACCGAGCAACTCGACACCCTGGTCAAAAATTCCAAGGTCCGTATCCGCAGCTATCTGGTGATGTCGGCAACGTCTCAGCGCCGTGTCATGCAAGAGGCGGTCGACCATTTCAAGCGCATTCCGCTGAGCGGATGCATCCTGACCAAGCTCGACGAGAGCTTGAATCTCGGGGAAGTCATCAACGTTTGCATCCAGAACACCCTGCCCATCTCCTATGTGACCGATGGACAGCGAGTTCCGGAGGATATTCAGGTTGCCAACTCGGCACAACTGATCGGTTCGGCGTTAGGCTCGCTGGAGCGGCAGGTGGAGGAGCCCTATTTCTGGGGGGCCGGGTTTGGTGAGGCTGAAGATTCGGAGTTTTATGAGTAACGTATATATGGATCAGGCAAGTGGGCTGCGCAAAATGCGTCAAAATAACCGGGTTAAGGTGATTGCGGTTTCCGGTGGCAAGGGGGGCGTTGGCAAGACCAACGTCACCCTTAATGTGGCCGGGGCCATGGCGGCCCAGGGCAAGCGGGTCATGGTACTCGATGCTGACCTGGGGCTGGCAAACGTGGATGTGATGCTGGGTCTGCGGGTCCATCGCAACCTCTCCCACGTGCTTTCGGGAGAGTGCACACTCGATGACATCATCATCGAGGGACCCAACGGCATGATGATAGTGCCGGCTACCTCGGGTACTCAATCCATGGTGGAGCTGTCACCGGCGCAACATGCCGGTCTTATCAGGGCCTTTAGCGAGATGAAGACCCAGATCGATGTTTTGATGGTGGACACGGCGGCCGGTATCTCCGACATGGTTCTGAGCTTCGCGCGTGCCGCTCAGGACATCATGGTCGTGGTGTGTGACGAGCCGACCTCCATCACGGATGCCTATGCCCTGATGAAGATCCTCTCCAAGGAGCATGGCGTCTATCGCTTCAAGGTAGTGGCCAACATGGTTCGCAGCCTGCGCGAAGGGCAGGAGCTGTTCGCCAAATTGACCCGAGTGACCGATCGTTTCCTTGAGACTTCGCTGGAATTGGTCGCCTGTATACCCTATGACACGAATCTGAGGCAGGCAGTGCGAAAACAGAAGCTGATCGTGGATGCGTTCCCCAAGTCTCCTGCCTCACTGGCCTTCAGAGCGCTGGCCAACAAGGCAGCGAGCTGGCCTGTGCCCAGCCAGCCGGGGGGACACCTAGAGTTTTTCCTCGAGAGTCTGCTGCAAAATCCGGCCACCATGAAGGAAGGTTCGCGTGAATAAAGCCCAGGCATACTTACGCCATCAGGATTCCTATGCATTGGTCGAGCGCCACTCCCCTCTGGTCAAGCGCATCGCCCAGCATCTGCTGGCACGCCTGCCCAGCAGCGTGCTGCTCGATGACCTGATCCAGGCGGGTATGATTGGGCTCATTGAGGCCTCTCGCAACTTTGATGGCAGCAAAGGGGCCAGTTTTGAGACCTATGCGGGAATCCGAATTCGGGGAGCCATGCTCGACGAGATCCGTCGTGGTGACTGGGTACCCCGTTCGGTTCACCGTAACAGCCGCATGATAGCCGAGGCTATCGATCAGGTTGAGAAGCAGCACGGCAGGGATGCCCGTGACACCGAGGTTGCGGCACAACTCGGTGTGGGCATGGAGGAGTATCACTCCATGTTGCAAGATGTGTCGTGCGGCAAGATCATTGGCATCGAAGATCTCGGGGTCAGCGAGGATGTGCTGGGCGGGGAGGGGGCGAGCGTCACCCACGGCTATGAAGATGTGGCGGCCGAGCGCTTTCAGTCTGCCTTGGCCGATAACATCGCCAAGCTACCGGAGCGCGAGGCGCTGGTGCTCTCCCTCTATTACGACGAAGAGCTGAATTTGCGGGAGATCGGCGAGATTCTCAACGTCAGCGAGTCGCGCGTCAGTCAAATTCATAGCCAGGCAATGCACAGATTGCGTGCCAGGTTGCGTGATTGGCAAGCATAACTCTTTGTACTGTCTACACTAAAAAAACGGTGTAGGGCATAATAGTCACCACAAGTATCTGCATTCTGCATCATGAACGCCGGCCGTCTGCAGACGGCCGTTTAGGAGGGAATTTTGGACAAGAACATGAAAATCCTCATTGTTGATGACTTCTCGACAATGCGTCGGATTATCAAGAACTTGCTAAGAGATCTTGGCTTCAACAACACCCATGAAGCCGATGACGGCAACACAGCCCTGCCCATGCTCAAAAACGGTGATTTCCAGTTTGTCGTAACCGACTGGAACATGCCTGGCATGCAAGGGATCGACCTGCTCAAGGCCATTCGTGCCGATGACAAGCTCAAGCATCTTCCTGTCCTGATGGTGACGGCTGAAGCCAAGCGTGAACAGATCATTGAGGCAGCACAGGCCGGGGTGAACGGCTATATCGTCAAGCCTTTCACTGCAGCCACTCTCAAAGAGAAGCTCGACAAGATCTTCGAGCGCATTGGCTGAGAGGAGCCCCAAGGATGATGGTCAAGACGAGCGCAATCATTACGCTTGAGCAGGCACGGACGCTCGTCTCCCTTCTCGAGCAGGAGGAGTTTGGCAGAGCAGACGAATTGTTGGCCGAGGTATGCGTACCTAACGCCAGCTCCCTGTTTGAGAAGGTGGGTCAACTGACTCGCCAACTCCACACCTCCCTTAATGAGTTTCGATTGGATCCTCGCATTCCGACCCTTGCGACCCATGAGATCCCCGACGCCCGTGAGCACCTCAGCTATGTCATTGACATGACCGACAAGGCGGCCAATAGAACCATGGATGCCGTCGAGGCGAGTTTGCCCATCGCAGATCGTCTCAATGACGGGATCCAGTCCGTTCTACCCAATTGGCAGGCTCTGATGGGGCGCAGCCTCGATGTGGGCCAGTTCAAGGTTTTGTGTCATCAACTCGATGATTTTCTTAAGTCTTCTGAGGCGGACGCCGATACGTTAAGGCAACTGTTGACTGAAATTCTGATGGCTCAGGATTTTCAGGACCTCACCGGCCAGATGATTCGCAAAGTCATCAAGCTGGTTCAGGAGGTCGAGACTAAATTAGTAGAGATGTTGACGATGTTTGGTGATGTCGGAGCTGAACCCCCGAAACCCGTGCCTCGCAACGCGATCGAAGCAGAAGGTCCCATCATCAATGCCGAACATCGCGATGATGTGGTCAATGGCCAGGATGACGTGGATGACCTTCTCTCCAGTCTTGGATTCTAATGGAGTGACGAATGGGCTTTGAAGTTGATGAGGACATACTGCAGGACTTTCTGGTCGAGGCATCCGAAATCTTGGAGCAACTGTCAGAGCAGCTCGTAGATCTCGAGAAACGGCCCGATGACAGCAACCTGCTAAATGCCATCTTCCGCGGATTTCACACGGTTAAGGGTGGTGCCGGTTTTCTCTCTCTCACCGAGCTGGTTGATGCCTGTCACGGTGCGGAGAATGTTTTCGACATTCTTCGCAACGGGAAGCGACGGGTTACCCCCGAGCTGATGGATGTGATCCTGCAGGCGTTGGATGCCATCAACGAGATGTTCGCGCAGGTGCAAAATCGTGAGCAGCCGAGCCCGGCTCCTGACGATGTACTGCATGACCTGCATGAACTCTGCAAACCTGAGGGGGAAGAGCAGCTTCGCTCTACCGCTTCCGGAGGAAGTTCCTCCCCGGCACCAGCCCCGGAGCCAGAGGTCGCAGCAACGCCTGTCGCCGAGGTCGTAGAACCCATGCCGATGGATCCCGGTACTCAGGGGGGGATCGACGAGATCTCATCGGATGAGTTTGAGCGTCTGCTCGACGAATTGCACGGTGAGGGCAAGAGCCCGACCACAGTTACTGCATCTTCCCCTGCGGCGGTTCAATCCGAGAGCGGTGACATCACAGATGACGAGTTCGAGGCCCTGCTCGATCAGCTTCATGGCAAGGGGGCCCACAGCGGGGCTCCTGCGCCGAATCCATTAAAAGATGTCCAGCGGGAGGTCGATCAGCTCATCGGTGATGACGAGTTCGAACGCCTGTTGGATCAATTACATGGTTCGGGCCAGGGGCCCACGGCCAAAGATGCTCCCGAGCCTCCCAAACCGGTTGCACCTCCTGCGCCCAAACCGGCCACTGCACAGCCCGAAGTGAAGCCGGCTCCTCAGCCTGCCGCAACCAAGAGCGAGAGCAAGCCGGCTCCGGCAAAGGCTCCGGCTCCGGCCGAGGGCGCGAAAGAGAGTGCTGCCGCTCAGGCTGATACCACGGTTCGTGTCGACACCAAGACCCTGGATGTGATCATGAACATGGTTGGTGAGCTGGTGCTGGTGAGAAACCGCCTGGTGAGCCTGGGGATTGCCAGCAACGATGAAGACATGGCGAAGGCAGTTGCCAATCTGGACGTGGTCACTGCCGACCTGCAAGGGGCGGTGATGAAGACCCGCATGCAGCCCATCAAGAAGGTCTTCGGTCGTTTCCCCCGGGTCGTACGTGATCTGGCTCGTTCGCTGAAAAAAGAGATCGATCTGGTGCTGATCGGAGAGGATACCGATCTTGACAAGAACCTGGTCGAAGCCCTTGCCGATCCGTTGGTACACCTGGTGCGTAACTCCTGTGATCACGGTGTCGAGATGCCGGATGTTCGCGCTGCCGCCGGAAAACCCCGTCAGGGCACCATAACCCTGAGCGCCTCTCAGGAGGGGGATCATATTCTGCTCTGTATCGAGGACGATGGGGCGGGTATGGATCCCGAAAAGCTCAAGTCCATTGCCATCGAGCGTGGGGTGCTGGATGCGGATGCAGCAGCCAGGATGACGGATAACGAAGCGTATAACCTTATTTTTGCCGCCGGCTTCTCGACCAAGAAAGAGATCTCGGAGATTTCGGGTCGTGGTGTCGGGATGGATGTGGTCAAGACCAGCATCATCAGCCTGAACGGTTCCATCTTTATCGATTCAGAGAAGGGCAAAGGCACGCGCCTGGAGATCAAGGTGCCGTTGACGCTCGCTATTCTGCCGACTCTGATGGTTGAGGTGGGTGAGCAGACCTTCGCTCTTCCCCTTAGCTGTGTGAATGAAATTTTCCACCTGGACCTCAAGAAGGCCAACATGGTGGATGGTCAGCTCACTATCATAGTGCGTGAGAAGGCCATTCCCCTGTTTTATCTCCAGCAGTGGCTGGTTCGTGGTAATCGTCATTACAAGACTCGCCAGGACGCAGGGCATGTGGTGATCGTCCAGATCGGCACCCAGCAGATAGGGTTTGTGGTCGATAACCTGATCGGTCAGGAAGAGGTGGTGATCAAGCCTTTGGACAAGTTGCTGCAAGGAACCCCGGGGATGTCGGGGGCCACCATCACCAGCGATGGGGGTATTGCCTTGATCCTCGATGTACCTAGCCTGCTTAAGGCCTACGCTCGTCGGCACTGATGCCGGCGGCCCAAGGGAGTTATAAGAACAAGAATGGCTGTTAAAGTACTGGTAGTCGATGACTCGAGTTTCTTCAGGCGCCGCGTCAGCGAGATCATCAACCAAGACCCTGCGATGACAGTGGTCGATACGGCGCAGAATGGCCGTGAAGCCGTCGATAAGGCGATGGCCTTACGCCCTGATGTCATCACCATGGACATCGAGATGCCGGTGCTCGATGGGATCAGCGCCGTGCGCGAGATCATGGCGAAATGTCCAACCCCGATCCTGATGTTCTCTTCACTCACCCATGAGGGAGCCAAGGCGACCCTGGATGCTCTCGATGCCGGTGCCCTCGATTTCTTGCCCAAGAAGTTTGAGGACATTGCCCGTGACAAAGAAGAGGCTGTTAACCTGCTGCAGCAGCGAGTTAAGGAGATCTCACGCAAGCGATTCATGATGGGGGCGGCGCGCTCCCGGCCCTCTCCTGAGCCAGCCTCACCGGGTCTGCGCCCTACGCTGTCAACGCCCGTGCGTGCAGTGCCCGATCGCGTGGCCCCTGCAGCTCCGGTTAGCTTCAAGCGCTCCGGTAAAAGTTATCAATTGGTTGCGATTGGCACCTCTACCGGAGGCCCTGTGGCTCTGCAGGCGGTCTTGACCAAGTTGCCGGCCGATTTTCCCCATCCGATTTTGCTTATTCAGCATATGCCGGCCACCTTTACGGCCGCGTTTGCTGCCCGTCTCGACGGGCTATGCAAGATAGGAGTCAAAGAGGCCGCAGACGGCGATGTACTGAAGCCGGGTCAGGCCTATTTGGCGCCTGGCGGCAAGCAGATGCTCATCGATGGCCGTGGTAATGCCGCACGTCTGCGCATTATCGACGGGAATGACAAGGTCAACTACAAGCCATGTGTCGATATTACGTTTGCCTCTGCGGCCAAGTCTCACGGTGACAAGGTATTGGCTATCGTGTTGACCGGCATGGGGGCTGATGGCCGTGATGGGGCGCGTCTGCTGAAAGAGCAGGGCTCGACCATTTGGGCACAGGATGAGGCCAGCTGTGTGGTCTATGGCATGCCACAAGCGGTCGCAAAGGCGGGTATCGCCAGCGAGTCCCTGCCCCTTGACAAGGTTGCGCAGCGAATTCTGGTTGAGTTGGGACGCCAATGATCGGCTGGTTTGGCTTGCTACTGGCGCTGGGCTCGATCGCGTTGGCCCAGCAGTGGCATGGCGGCTCGCTCTGGAATCTGGTCGATGGGCCTGCCTTTGTGATCGTCGTCGGTGGTACCTTGGGGGCTGTGATTTTGCAGACCCCTTCTCTGTACCTCAGGCGGGCACTGCAACAATTCGGTTGGTTGTTTATGCCGCCGGTACTCGAGCTTGAGGCTCAGGCCAGTCGGCTTGAATCGTGGGCTCAGCGTGGCCGTCAATATGGCTTGTTGGCACTGGAAGAGCAGTCCGATCAAGAGCGGGAGCCCTTTACCAAGGCCGGGTTGGGAATGCTGGTTGACGGGGTCGAGCTGGAGCGAATGAGGGATCTTCTCGAGGCCGAAATCATGGTCGAGCAGGAGCGCAACGAACACAGTGCCCGGGTGTTTGAATCCATGGGGGGCTACAGTCCGACCATTGGCATCATAGGGGCAGTGTTGGGCCTTATTCAGGCCATGGTTAAGCTGGAGCAGCCTGCCGAGCTGGGCGCCGGGATCGCCGTGGCCTTCGTGGCAACCATCTATGGCGTGGGCCTGGCCAATCTTCTTTATCTGCCTGTGGCCAATCGGCTGCGGGCTTTTCATTATCATCAACAGCTCTTTCAGGAGATGACCCTGGAGGGGCTGCTCGGCATCGCTCATGGAGAGAGTGCCCCTCAGCTGAGAAGGCGTTTGCAAATCTATCTGAAGGGAGAGTAGTGATGCCTCGCCGCCGCCGTTCGCCCCTTCACCTGCGTGGTCATGAGCATCTGGACCGATGGCTGGTCTCCTATGCCGATTATATGACGCTGATCTTTGCGCTCTTTGTCGTTCTCTATTCGGTGGCCATGGTCAACAAAGAGAAGTACAAGGAGGTACTCGAAGGTGTCACACAGGCGTTCACCATGACAGTTCCACAAGGGAAGGGGATATTGGAGGCGCCGGGTGATGCCGTTGTGCCCGGGGTGTCCGGCGAGATGAGCCCAACCCTGTTACCCCAGACCGAATCGGCTGCCCCGGAGTCCATGATTAAATCGAAGCAAGATGGCGCAGCTCTTGCAGACATTGATGCTCAGTTAGGACAGGCAATGGGAGCTTTGGTGGATGCAGGCCTCGTCAAGCTCAATCGGGATGATGAGTGGCTGACCATTGAGCTCAATTCGGGCCTCTTGTTTGCCAGCGGCAGTGCCAGCCCGAGTCTTAATGCCGGGCCCGTGATCAATGCAGTCTCAAGAATTATCAAACCGGTCGATAACTATGTAAGAGTGCGGGGTTATACGGATAACCAGCAGATAAACAATGAAATTTTCCGCTCAAATTGGCAACTTTCGGCCGCCAGGGCGGGCGTGATTCTCGAGGCCATGGTCAGTGATGGCATCGACCCCCATCGCTTGGCCATGGAGGCGTATGGGGAGTTCTCCCCCTGGAGCGACAATGAGAGTGAATCGGGCAGAGCACAGAATCGCAAGGTGGTGATCGCGCTCTCCCGGTATGCCTGGAAGCCGACGTCCCCGACGGCCAGACAGCCCGTCCAGGTTGAGGCACCCCCCAAGGTAGAGCCAGCTCCGGTGGATAGCAATAACGTGAAGATCATTGAATTACCCGGCGGCGGTATACGCATAACGACAAGGCAGGAATGACGACGTGATAGTGTGGACGGTGGCGAATCAGAAGGGTGGGGTAGGCAAGACGACGACGGTCGTATCGCTGGCCGGTATTCTTGCCCAGCGAGGTAAGCGTGTACTGCTTATCGATACCGATCCTCATGCCTCTCTCACCTCATATCTGGACTACGATTCGGATGGTCTGGAGGCAACCCTTTATGAGTTGTTTCAGGCGGCACGCCCGACCGCCGAGCTTGTCGATAAATTGACGCTCAAGACCAAGTTCGACAACATCAATCTCTTGCCGGCCTCTATCACGCTGGCGACCCTGGACCGTGTCATGGGTAACCGGGAGGGGATGGGGCTTGTTCTCAAACGGGCCTTGCTTCAGGTGCAAGATCGTTACGATTACGCCATCATCGATTGCCCGCCCGTGTTGGGGGTGATGATGGTCAATGCGGTCGCAGCCTGTGATCGCATTCTGGTTCCGGTGCAAACTGAATTCCTGGCCCTCAAGGGGCTGGAGCGCATGATGAAGACCTTTGAGATCATGCAGCGCTCCAAGAAAGGGGGATTCAAATATACGGTCGTGCCGACCATGTTTGACAAGCGAACCCGTGCCTCCTTGATGACCCTCAAGTCTATCAAGGATCAGTATGGCGATGCGGTCTGGCCCTCTGTCATCCCTATTGATACCAAGTTTCGTGATGCCAGTCTGCTGCATGTCCCCCCGTCTATCTATGCACCCGGTAGCCGTGGAACCTATGCCTATCAGACCTTGCTTCAATATCTCGATACCCTGGAGAAGCGTGTCCGGATGGAGGTTGCCCAGTGAGCCAGTCTACTCAAATCAGGGCCATGGATGATTACTTCCACTCCCTCTTGCTGGAGGAAGAGGAGGCCACCGCGCAAGGACACGAGCCACTCCCCGAGCCGAGGCGTTTGGTGGCCGTAGAGACGCGCGTTGCCCCCAGGCCCTATCTGGAGGAGCCGGAGCGACGCGAGCGTCTGGCAGAGCTTCTGTCCCAGGTCGGACAGGTGCAGGAGGAGATGGAGGCGATCACCCATCTGGAGGTAGAGTCACTGGCCATCGAGGCCGAGGAGGTGACTCCCGCCCCCGTCGAGGCGCCACCTGTCACTCATCTGGTGGAAGAGACGCTGGTTGCCGAGGAGAGTGCGCTGGCGCAACCCGAGCCGGACCTTGCCCAGTGGCAAAATATAGAGCCGGGTAGTGAATTTCAGGCCCTCTTCTTCGATGTGTCCGGTGTGACCTTCGCGGTACCCCTGAGTGAGCTGGGGGGAATCCATCGTATTTCCGAGGTCACCTCCATCTTTGGTCAGGCGCCCTGGTTTAGTGGCCTGATGACGATGCGAGAGGAGAAGCTCAAGGTGGTGGATACGGCCCTTTGGGTGATGCCGGATGACCCTCATACGGAGATGGCTCCCTACCACTATCTGATCACGCTCGGTAACTCCAGCTGGGGTCTCTCTTGCCATCACCTCAAAGGGACTGAGCGACTGAAATACGATCAGGTCAAGTGGCGCCATCAGGAGGGCAAGCGCCCCTGGCTGGCAGGCATGGTCAAGGATAAGAAGTGTGCCCTGCTTCATGTTGATGAGCTCCTGCGTTTACTCGATCGGGGCGTCAATATCGAGGGGCGTTAAGAGCAGTCTGGCTTTTTTATTGCTAGTTTTACCTAAGACGTATTCATACAAGGAACACGACGATGAGCGAAAAGCGCAATGTTGCACAGAACCTGGCCGAAGATGAGGTGCTTCAGTGGGTGACCTTCCAGCTGGAAAATGAGACCTATGGCATCAATGTGATGCAGGTTCAGGAGGTGCTCCGCTATACCGAGATTGCGCCGGTTCCTGGGGCTCCCGATTATGTACTGGGGATCATCAACCTGCGTGGTAATGTCGTGACCGTTATCGACACACGTTCCCGTTTTGGTCTGCCGCCGGCGGAAGTGAGTGAGAACTCCCGAATCGTCATCATTGAGGCCGAGAAACAGGTCATAGGCATCATGGTCGACAGCGTGGCTGAGGTGGTCTATCTGCGCTCCTCCGAGATCGACGTGGCTCCGGCGGTGGGCACCGAAGAGAGCGCCAAGTTTATTCAGGGCGTCAGCAACCGGGATGGTCAGTTACTCATTCTGGTCGATCTCAACAAGCTGCTGACCGATGAAGAGTGGGAAGACATTGGTTCGCTTTGAGGATAAACCTTGCAATCGTTGATCATTTGGCTGGCGTTGGGCGCCTCCCTGTTGTCGTGGGGGGCGTGTTTGGCATTATGGGTGATGTTTCGTCGTCACAGTGAACAGGCCCAGGCAGAGCGTGACAGCCTGCTGGGCAAGATTGACAGTCTGCGCAAGCAGCTGACAGAGCTTCATTCAGGAACCATTGGCATGGGGCGTCGCCTGCAGGGTGTGGAGGGCGAGATCCACAAGCTTCAGGAGCATCAGCAAGAGCTGACCTTGCAGGATCCGGACCGGCGTCTCTATAGCCGTGCGGCCAAAATGGTTGAGCTGGGGGCAGATATCAACGAGCTGATGAGCGAGTGCGAGCTCCCCAAGGCTGAGGCCGAGTTATTGATTTCATTGCGAAAAGGACGTTAGTGTCCAGAGTGAGGGGAGGCCGGTGCCTCCCCTCTTTTATTGTTCATTCCAGATCACACTTTTTGCTATTGCCCAACGGCAGTTTGAAAATCTTGGCAGGCTTCTTGTGGTACACTGCGCAGGCCTATACCCATTGACCCAGAGATCATGCTGCAAGCTCATCAACTGACCTGTGTTCGTGAAGACCGGACACTCTTCGAGTCTCTCTCCTTTTCGGTCGAGCCGGGTGAGGTGGTACAGGTCGAGGGGCCAAACGGTGTTGGCAAGACCAGTTTGCTGCGCCTCCTGACCGGTCTCTCCCTGCCGTTTGGGGGGTATGTGAGCTGGTGTGGCGAGGATATTTGCGAATGCCGTGATGAGTATCACGCCAGCCTGCTCTATCTGGGCCATCATCCTGGGACCAAGGCGAACCTGACCGCCTTTGAGAACCTCTCTTTCTATCAGCGCATCCATCATCCCGGCGAAGAGATCGATCTGTGGGAAGTGTTGGCGCGAGTCGGATTGGCCGGTTTTGAAGAGTCTCCCTGTGGCCAACTCTCGGCCGGTCAGCAGCGGCGGGTGGCTCTGGCCAGACTCTGGCTTAGCAGCAAGCCCTCACTGTGGATCCTGGATGAGCCCTTCACCGCCATCGACAAGCAGGGGGTGAAGGTGCTCGAGCGACTCTTCCTGGACCATGCGGACCGGGGGGGGATGGTGGTGCTCACTACCCATCAGGAGATGAGTCTGGCCCGTGAGCGGCTGCGCACCATCGCCCTGAGCCGCCAATTGCAAGGAGTCGCATGATGTTTTCCCCCTTGCTGCATGTGATCCGTCGTGAGCTGCTGATGGCCATGCGCCAGCGCTCGGAGATCCTCAATCCGCTCTGGTTTTTTCTCATCGTCATCACCCTTTTTCCCTTGGGGATTGGCCCTGAGCCGGCGCTGCTGGCCCGCATTGCCCCCGGGATCATCTGGGTGGCGGCCCTGCTCTCGGCCATGCTCTCCCTGGAGCGGCTGTTTCGTGATGACTTCGCCGACGGGGCCCTCGAGCAGATGATGTTGATGCCTGCTCCTCTCGGCGTGCTGGCACTCGGGAAAGTCGTGGCCCACTGGCTCTTGACCGGCTTGCCCCTCTTGCTGCTCTCTCCCCTGATTGCCCTGTTGCTGTCGCTGGATCTGCGCACCTGGCAGGCGGTCGCCTTGACCCTCTTGCTGGGGACACCTGTGCTGAGTCTGCTTGGTGCCGTCGGGGTAGCGCTGACGGTGGGTCTGCGACGTGGTGGTGTATTGCTGAGCCTGCTCATCTTGCCGCTCTATATTCCCGTGCTCATCTTTGCCACCTCGGCCATCGATGCGGCTGGAATGGGTCTGCCCTATGGAGGGCAGTTGGCGATACTGGGGGCCATGTTGTTGGGGGCCCTGACCCTGACACCGTTGGCTATTTCGGCGGCGCTGCGGGTGAGCATGAATTAATGCGGGTTTGCGGTGGATCAAGGAGTCTGCCGCTTAATCCGATAGAGGTATTTTTTATACTGTTTTAGCCGGTAAGGTTAGCCCCTGAACCGGACATTTAATTACTCTAAGGTACTGTGAGCTATGTGGAAATGGTTGCATCCTTATGCCAAGCCCGAGCGTGCCTACGCCCTGGCTGGTCTGCTCTTGCCCTGGTTTGCGGTGATCAGTGTGATCGCCTTTGTCGTCGGTCTGGTGTGGGGATTGGCCTTCGCGCCGGCCGACTATCAGCAGGGTGACTCTTTTCGCATCATCTATATCCATGTCCCCTCCGCCATCCTCTCCATGGGCGCCTACTCGACCATGGCCATTGCGGCCGGGATCGGACTGGTGTGGCAGCTGCGCATGGCCGATATGACGGTGGCGGCCATCGCCCCGGTTGGTGCCGTCTTCACCTTTATCGCCCTGGTGACCGGCGCGGCCTGGGGTAAGCCCATGTGGGGCACCTGGTGGGTATGGGATGCCCGTCTCACCTCCGAGCTCATCCTGCTGTTTCTCTATCTGGGGGTGATCGCTCTCTACAATGCCTTCAGCGACAAGGTGTTGGCGGGAAGAGCGGCCAGTATTCTGGCATTGGTGGGGGTCGTTAATCTGCCGATCATCCACTATTCGGTAGAGTGGTGGAACACCCTGCATCAGGGGGCCTCTATCACCAAGTTTGCCAAGCCCTCCATCTCTGCCGAGATGCTCTGGCCCTTGCTTGTCATGATTCTGGCCTTCGCGACGTTTCTCGGCGCCGTCACCTTGATGCGTTTTCGCAACGAGTTGCTGATGCGCGAATGGAATCGCCCCTGGGTGAAGGCCATCGCCCAGCAGGAGAAGTAACCATGCACTTTGCCTCTTTTGCCGATTTCCTCGCCATGGGAGGGTATGCCTTCTACGTTTGGCTCTCCTTTGGTATCACGCTGGCATCCCTTGCCGGCATCGTCATCACCACTCGCCTCAAGCGCAAGCAGCTCCTCGATGAGTTGCACCGTAAAGAGGCGCGGGAGGCCCGTCGTCAGGCAGCCCAGTCCATGGAGAACACCTTATGAATCCGAGACGCAAGAAGCGCCTCTCCATTCTGCTTGTCATCGTGTTGGGACTGGGGGGGGTCATCGGTCTGGTGCTCTATGCCCTGAGCCAGAATATCGACCTCTTCTACACGCCGACCGAGTTGGTGCAGGGAAAGGGGCCTGAGAAGATCAAACCCGACGCCGGGCAGCGTCTGCGGATTGGTGGCCTGGTGGTGCCCGGTTCGGTCAAGCGGGCCAGTGACAGCCTCAAGGTCAATTTCCAGCTGGTGGACGCCGGCGGGGGGTTAGTCACCGTTCACTTCGATGGCATCTTGCCGGATCTGTTCCGGGAGGGACAGGGGATCGTCGCTCAGGGTACCCTGCGCGACGCCACCACGGTCGATGCCTTTGAGGTGCTGGCCAAGCACGACGAAAACTACATGCCGCCCGAGGTAGCCGATGCCCTCAAGGGGATGCAGCACTACAAGCCCGAGTACACCGAAGCCCAGCTGAAAGGTACCCATCAATGATCCCTGAGTTGGGCCAGTTTGCCCTCATTCTCTCCTTCGCCGTCGCCCTGCTGCTCGGCACATACCCCTTGTTCGGCGCCCACTTCGGGCGCCTGGGCATGATGAAGGCGGCGCGGCCGCTCGCTTATGCCCAGTTTCTTGCCTTGCTGGTCTCCTTTGCCTGCCTGACCTGGTCCTTCATCGAGAATGACTTTACGGTGCAGTATGTGGCCACCAACTCCAACAGCCTGTTGCCGCTTGCCTACCGCATCTCGGCGGTGTGGGGGGCCCATGAGGGCTCTCTGCTGCTCTGGGTGCTGACTCTGGGCGGCTGGACCGCGGCCGTGGCCCGCTTCAGTCGTGGCCTTCCCCTCGATGCGGTGGCCCGGGTGCTCGGTGTGCTGGGTCTGATCGCGGTAGGCTTTACGGCGTTTGTATTGTTCACCTCCAACCCCTTCACCCGTACTCTGCCCTTCTATCCGGTGGACGGGCGTGACCTCAATCCGCTGTTGCAAGACCCGGGGCTCATCTTCCACCCGCCCATGCTCTACATGGGCTATGTGGGCTTTGCGGTGGCCTTTGCATTTGCCATTGCGGCCCTGCTGACCGGCCGCCTCGACGCCACCTGGGCACGCTGGTCGCGTCCCTGGACCATGGCCGCCTGGATCTTCCTGACCTTGGGGATAGCCCTGGGCTCCTGGTGGGCCTATTACGAGCTCGGTTGGGGTGGCTGGTGGTTTTGGGACCCGGTAGAGAATGCCTCCTTCATGCCCTGGTTGGCGGGTACGGCACTGCTGCACTCCCTCGCGGTGAGTGAGAAGCGTGCCACCTTCAAGGCCTGGACCGTACTGCTGGCCCTCTCGGCATTTTCCCTCAGCCTGCTTGGCACCTTCCTGGTGCGCTCGGGTGTGCTGGTGTCGGTGCATGCCTTTGCCTCTGACCCGACTCGCGGTCTCTTTATCCTCGGTTTCCTGCTGGCGGTGATCGGCTCCTCCCTGCTGCTCTATGCCTTCAAGGGGGGCCAGGTGCGCAGCCACGGTAAATATGAGTTGTTTAGCCGTGAGACCCTGCTGCTGGGCAACAACATCCTGCTGATGGCGGGCCTGCTCACCGTGCTGATCGGCACCTTGTTGCCTCTGGTGCACAAGGAGCTGGGGCTTGGCAGCATCTCCATCGGCACCCCCTTCTTCAACCAGATCTACAGCTGGCTCATCATCCCCTTTGCCCTGCTGCTCGGGGTGGGTCCCCTGTTCCGCTGGCGTCGCCAGGAGCTGGCCGATATCCGCGGCAAGGTCATGGTGGCCCTGATCCTCAGTCTGATCGCCGCCATTGGCCTGCCCCTGCTGTTTGCCGAGAGCTTCAAGCCCTGGGCTGCGCTGGGGATTGGACTCGGTGTCTGGATCATGGTCACCAGTGCCCAGGAGACCTGGGCCCGGGCCACCCATCGCCACTCCTTTGGTGAGGGGGTTCGTCGCCTCGGTAACAGCCACTGGGCCATGATCCTCGGCCATGTGGGGTTGGCGGTCACCATCATTGGCATCGCCTGTACCCAAAATTACAGCATCGAGAAGGACTTGCGCATGCAGGCGGGGGATCGCGCCACCTTTGCCGACTATGAGTTCGTCTTCACCGGTATCCGCCAGAAGGATGGCCCCAATTACCACGGCTTCAAGGGGGTGATCGAGGTTCATCAGAATGGCCGTCAGGTCGCCCTGCTCAAACCCGAGAAGCGCAACTACATCGTCACCCGCATGCCGATGACAGAGGCCGCTATCGACGCCGGCTTCACCCGGGATCTCTACGCCGCCCTCGGCGAGCCGCTCGATGACAATGCCTGGGCCGTGCGCCTCTACTACAAGCCATTCGTGCGCTGGATCTGGGTCGGTGGACTCATCATGGCCATTGGTGGTCTGCTCGCCATGCTCGATGGCCGCTATCGTTTCAATCGTCGTGAGGAGGAGGCCAAGGTATGAGTCGCAAGACCTGGCTGTTTCTAATCCCCTTTGTGGTCTTCTTGCTGGGGGCTGTCTTCCTGTTTCGTGGCCTCTACTCCGATCCCCGCAAGCTGGAATCCGTGTTGGTGGGGCAAGAGGTGCCCGTCTTTACCCTGCAGGACATCTTCGATCTCAATAAGCAGCACGATCGCTCCCTGTTGACCGGTCGCCCCATGCTGCTCAATGTATGGGCCACCTGGTGTCCGACCTGCTACTCGGAGCATGAGTACCTCAAGCAACTGGCCGGCCAAGGGATCGCCATCATCGGCATGAACTACAAAGATGATCGGGATAAGGCGATTGGCTGGCTCAAGGAGCTGGGCAACCCCTATCAGGTAACCCTCTACGATCCGGATGGCATGCTGGGGCTGGATCTGGGGGTTTACGGTGCCCCCGAGACTTTCTTCATCGACAGTAAGGGGATCATCCGCTATCGCCACGTGGGGGATATCAATTCCCAGGTGTGGGAGAGCTCCCTGAAGGCCATCTATGAGGGGATGAAGTGATGAGAGCCGCCCTCTTTGCCATTGCATTTGTTCTGTTGGGGATGAGCGGCGTGGCCCGCGCCGATATCGATGTCTATAACTTCGACAGCGATGCCCAGGAGCAGGCGTTTCGTGAGTTGACCAAGGAGCTGCGTTGCCCCAAGTGTCAAAACCAGGATATCGCCGACTCCAATGCCGGCCTTGCCAAGGATCTGCGCGACAAAACCTACCAGATGGTGCGCGCCGGTAAGAGCAAGGAAGAGGTGGTCGACTACATGGTCGCCCGCTACGGCAACTTCATCCTCTATGACCCCCCCCTGATGGCCTCGACCCTGATCCTTTGGGTCGGCCCCTTCGCCGTCATCCTGATAGGCGCTCTGGTGGTGGTACGGCGCAGCCGCCGTGGTCCGCCGGGGAACAACACGGATTTGAGCGAGGCGGAGCAGAACCGTCTCAAGCGTCTGCTCGATGAGGACAAACAAGCATGATCGGATTTTGGATTGCCGCCCTGGCGCTGGTGGCCTTGGCCGCCACCGCCCTGATCCTGCCCCTGTGGCAGGGGGGAGGAGAGCAGGGGTTGACGCGTACCGAGCTCAACAAACGCCTCTATCGACGTCGTCTGACGGAGCTTGGGGAGGAGCGCGAGCAGGGGCTGCTCGGCGAGGAGCCCGAGACCGAACTGGAGCTCAAGCGCAGCCTGCTCGACGATATTCCCGATGTGGAGCAGGGGGCCCGTAATGGCCGCAGCCTGCTTTGGCTGCCGGGAGTGCTGGTACTGCTGGTGGTGAGCATCGGCCTCTACCTGCAGTTGGGCGCCTGGCGCGAGGTCAAGGTGTGGCAAGAGAGTGCGGCTCGTCTTGGGGAGCTGAGTAACCGCATCCTGGTTGAACGTGATGCCAATGTGACCGAGCAGGATCTGCAGGCCTTCATCCTGGCACTGCGCACCAAGCTGCAGAGCGACGGGGAAGATTATCGTGGCTGGTTGCTGCTCGGGCGCCTGCTGCTCGACGGGCAGGATCCCGAGTCGGCGTTGCAGGCGCTGGACAAGGCCCACCGCCTGTCACCGGATCCCGCACTGGTGGTGGTCCCCTATGCCCAGGCTCTGATGATGAACGGAGACGAGGCTCGGGCCGAGACCTTGCTCAAGGAGGCGATAGCGCGCGACCCCAAAAACCTCGAGGCCCTCTCCGTCTACGCCTTCATGGCTTTGCAAGAAGAGGACTACCCCACCGCCTTGCAGCGTTGGCAGTCCATGCTTCCCCTGATGGAGCCCGGTTCACCCCGCTATCAGATGATCGAGCGCTCCATCGACTTTGCCCGCCAGAAGATGACTCTGCGTGGCCAGAGTGAGGTGATGCATGGCACCTCGCAGCAGGAGGTGGCCACTGGCCTGCGTTTCCCGGTGACCGTCACCCTGGCAGAGGGGGTCACAGTGCCCCCGCAGGGATTCCTGTTCGTGTTTGCCGTGGTACCCAATGGCCCACCCATGCCGATTGCCGTGCAGCGTATCGCCAACCCCGGCTTCCCGCTTAAGGTGACCCTGAGCGATAGGGATGCCATGATGCAGGGGGGCAAGCTGGCCGACTATCCCGCTCTCCAGTTCAAGGCTCGTCTGTCGCCCAGCGGCAACGTCATGGAGAAGTCGGGAGCCTTCGAGGGGCTTTCCGAACCGGTCAATACTCAGGCACCACTACCGGCATCGATTGACATTCGCATCGCCAACCCTCTTTAATACCTCTTTTGCGCAGCCTCCCACGGGGCTGCGCTCACTCCATATACAATAAATAGAGACCAGCTACAGTCATGGTGTCAGCAATGCAACTGAGAGTGGCGGCATTATTGCCTTTTCTTCTGATGGCCGGTTGTGCCGGTGGCCCTCCCAAGGAGGCCCCCGCCAGCCTGCCCGATCCCATGGGGCCTCCCCCCAATGCCAAGGCGGTGAGCACCGCCAGCGATCCCAAGGACCCGTTTGAGGGGGCCAACCGGGCCATGTGGGCGGTTAACTATGATGTGCTCGAGCCCTATGTGGCGCGTCCGGTGATCCATGCCTACGCCAACTATGTGCCCGCATCGGTCAAGACAGGCATCGAAAACCTGGTCGAGAACTTCAACGAGCCAAGCAGCATGGTCAACCATCTGATCAGCGGTGACATGAAGGGGGCCGGAACCAATCTGGGCCGCTTCACCCTCAATACCACCATCGGCCTGCTCGGTATCTTCGATGTGGCCAAGCACGTGGGGATGGAGCGCAACAAGCTCGAGCTCTCCACCGTGCTCGGGCGGATGCACATCGGGGAGGGGGCTTATGTGATGGTGCCGGTCTACGGGCCTACCACGACCCGGGAGATAGTCGGTGATACCATCGACGTGCTCTACTTCCCCTATACCCTGCTCACCTTCCCCCTCAAGGTCGTGCATTGGGCCCTGGATGGGGTGGGCACCCGCTCCAAGCTCATCGATCAAGAGCAGATTATCGACAATGCCCTCGATCCCTACAGCCTCACCAAGGGCTTCTACCTGCAGTACAATCAGTCCAAGGTGGATGGCAAGAGCTTTAACCCCGATGCCAAACCTCAGGGAAGCAAGGATGAGGTCAACCTCGACGACTATATGGACGAGATCGACGAGTGACGCCAAGGGGCGCAGTGGCACCCCTTCACTTGGTCTCTTGCCATAAAAAAACGCCCCGCAGTAGCGGGGCGTTTCTATTGGGGCAATCAGGCAGCCAGGTTCTTGGCAGCGAAATCCCAGTTGACCAGAGACCAGAAGGCCTCCATGTATTTCGGACGCAGGTTGCGAAAATCGATGTAGTAGGCATGCTCCCACAGGTCGACGGTCAGCAGCGGGGTCACACCGGCCTCGGTCAGCGGGCAACCGGCGTTGGAAGTGTTGACGATGGCCAGGGTGCCGTCAGCTTTCTTCACCAGCCAGGTCCAGCTGGAGCCGAAGTTGGCGATGGCAGACTTGGTGAAGGCATCCTTGAACTCGGCGAAGGAGCCGAAGGCCTGGTTGATGGCATCGGCCAGGGCTCCGGTCGGCTCGCCACCACCGTTCGGAGAGAGGCAGTGCCAGTAGAAGGTGTGGTTCCAGATTTGGGCGGCGTTGTTGAAGATGCCGCCGGCAGAGGTCTTGATGATCTCTTCCAGAGACTTGCCTTCAAACTCGGTACCCGGAACCAGGTTGTTCAGGTTGACCACATAGGTGTTGTGGTGCTTGCCGTGGTGGTATTCCAGGGTTTCCTGAGAGATGTGCGGCTCCAGAGCATTGATTGCGTAGGGCAGAGCGGGAAGTTCGAATGCCATTGTCTACTCTCCATTGGCGATCGCCGAGGCGATGGTTGCACGACATTGCGGTTTCTTTTCACGATGGAAAAGAAATCTTATTAAAAAGATAGGGATATTGCCTTATCGAGATGGCTGGATTGTAACAGCATAGGGGTTGCGGCCACAACCGGCGGCAAGTGCCATGATCCTGGTCAATTTATGCTCCTGCTGATGGGGAAAGGCGCAAAACCCCTCGTATTGTACGTTTATGGTTACCGAGCCTTGGGGTAGAATGGCCCGCAACAAAGTGCAATGTGAGGCATTCATGGAAACCATCGACAAGATCAAGCAGCAGCTGGCCGAGAACCCCATCATCATCTACATGAAGGGCTCTCCCAAGCTGCCGAGCTGCGGCTTCTCCGCCCAGGCCTCTCAGGCCCTGATGGCGTGCGGTGAGCCGTTCGCCTATGTAGACATACTGCAAAATCCCGATATCCGCGCCGAGCTGCCCAAGTTCGCCAACTGGCCGACCTTCCCGCAGCTGTGGATTGAAGGGGAGCTGATCGGTGGTTGCGACATCATGCTGGAGATGTACCAGGCCGGTGAGCTGCAGACCCTGATCAAGGAAACGTCTGCCAAGCACAAGCAAGATGAAGCCTGAGCGAAGCGTCAAGCAAAAAAAAGGAGCCGAAAGGCTCCTTTTTTTATGGGCGTTTTTGATGGGCGTTGATCGTCAGGCGATCCGCTCGAGACGGGCCAGATAGAAGCCGTCGAAGCCGCTGTCGGCCGGGCTGATGTGGTCGTCCTCGATGAGGCGGAAGCGGTCGTTCTTGGCCAAGAAGGCGTCGATCTGGCCGCGGTTTTCCATCGGCAGGATGGAGCAGGTGGCGTAAACCAGGATACCGCCCACCTTCACCATGCGGCTGTAGCTCTCCAGGATCTCCGCCTGCAGGGCCACCAGGGGAGCCAGGCGTTCGGCGGTGTCTTTCCACTTGGTATCCGGGTTGCGCTTTAGCACACCCAGTCCAGAGCAGGGGACATCCAGCAGTACCCGATCCGCGCTCTCCTTGAGGCGCTTGATGGTCTTGCTGTCTTCGATAAGGCGGGTCTCCACGTTGTGTGCCCCGGCGCGACGGGCGCGCTCTTTCAGGTTATCGAGTTTCCACTGCTCGACATCCATGGCGATGAGGCGTCCTTTCCCCTTCATGGCAGCGGCGATATGCAGGGTCTTGCCGCCAGCCCCGGCGCAGGCATCGATGACGCGCATGCCCGGCTCAACAGCCAGGGCCGCAGCCACTTTCTGGGAGCCGGCGTCCTGCTGCTCAAACAGTCCGCTCTGGAACGCCTTGGTCTTGAACAGGGCGGCATCCGAGGTGATCTCGAGGGCCGTCTCAACACCCTCTACCTCACGGGCCTCAACCCCCTCTTTCTTGAGCTGGGCCTGCAGAGCCGCCTTGTCGCCCTTGAGCGTATTAACGCGCACGAAGCGCTTGGGGGCCTCGGCCAGGGCGGCGCGCTCGCGCGGCCAGGCGTCACCGAGTTGTTCGCTGCCGAGCTTGTCGAGCCAGCTGGGGCAGCCATCCATCAGGGTCGGATTCTTCTTGGCATCCTGCAGGCGGAAGCGGAAGGTCTCCTCCTTGAAGCGATCCAGGCTGCGGTGATTGGGCATGGGGATGCGGTGGAAGGCATGCCAGGCCAGCAGCAGGGGCCAACCCATCTTGCCCGCCTGACGCACCTGTACCCCCGCCAGGGTGCAGTAGAGGTTGAGGCGGCGCAGCAGATCGCCGGTCACCAGGGCGACCCGGGCCTGTTCGAACGGCTTGAGGCTCAGCCCCGAGAAACGGCGGGAGTAGGCGCGATCGAGGGGCATGCCCTGATTGAGCACGTCATCGAGCAGGTCGGCAACCAGATCACCGAGGCGCGGATGCAGAGGGGACTTGAGCATGAGAATTAACCTTGGCCAATGAAAACCGCGCAATGATAGGGACTAGACTCTTGAGGCGCAACCTTCACCCAATCGGGGTAGCCTGGGGTGGGAGTACTGGACGTTGTGCTGTGCGGGGGAGATGATGGTGATCCCCTTTGATAACAATAAGTTGTGAAGGATAACCCCATGAGACCAAAAATCAGCAGGCTTGCAGGGTGGGTTGCCGCCACCCTCCTTTTCTCGACACAGCCACTCCAGGCTGCCCAGTGGCACACGGTGTCGGCGCGGGGCAGCGCCGAGGCGAGCGGTGAGGTGCGGGCCAGTCAGTACCGGGTCGTGATGCCCGCAGATGACTACCTGTCCGGTCTCTATGAGGGAAACCTGCGCCTTGAACTGCCGCTTCCCGAGGGGGGATTCGTGCACTTCACACTGGAGCCCTATGATGTGATGCCGCCTGATCTGGCGGCCCGTTATCCCTCAATCCGTACCTTCAGGGCGCAGGGGACTGCGGATACAAGCCAGAGTGGTCGCGTGGATATCGGCCCCAACGGTTTTCATGCGGTCTTTACCCATCAGGGGAGCCTCATCTATGTGGATCCCCTTTCAGGCGGTCGCTATGCCGTCTATGACCAGCGTGATGCCCAGAGCCGCCTTAGCGAAGAGGCCGATCAGGTACTCGGCTTGCCAAAGGCGCGGGTTGCCCGTCAGGTAGTCAGCCAGGGCAATGAGCTGCGCACCTATACCATTGCCATGTCGGCCGCCGGCGAATATACCCGGTACTTTGGTGGCTCCAAGCTCCTGGCCATGACCGCCATCGCTACCCTGATCAACCGGGTCAACGAGGTTTATCGACGCGATCTCGGTATCGAGTTTCAATTGGTCAGCGGGAACGACAACCTTATCTATACAGACCCGACTTCCGACCCGTTTAATAATACCGACCAGGATCTCGAGACCAATATTGTGGTGCAGCGCAATGCCCGGAGCAGCAGCCAGATCGGTGCCTATGACATCGGCCATGTGGTGAACACAGGGGGAGGGGGGCTAGCCTCACTCGGTGTACTCTGCACCGGTGACGACAGTGCCGGTGGCATGACCGGCTCCGACACTCCGGTGGGAGATGCCTTCTTTATCGACTATGTGGCCCACGAGATAGGTCACCAGCTCGGTGCCGAGCATACCTTCAATGGCACCACCGGCAGTTGTGGTGGTGGAAATCGGGCTGCAACCCAGGCCTGGGAGCCGGGCAGTGGCAGCACCATCATGGCCTATGCAGGGATCTGCTCTAACGGCAGTATCGATGAGAACCTGCAGACCAACAGCGATCCCTACTTTCACAGTAAATCCATCGAGCAGATGAAGGCCCACATCGCCACCGTGCCCGGCTGTGGCACGGCAGTGGCCTCCGGTAATCGGCCACCGGTGGTCGATGGGGGGGCCGATTACACTATCCCGGCGCACACCCCCTTCGTGCTCAAAGGCAGTGGCAGCGATCCGGACGGTGACGATCTCGTCTACACCTGGGAGCAGGTCGATCTGGGCGCGGCCTCAAGCAGTGCCGATACCATGGTTGATGACGGTACCCGTCCCCTGTTTCGCTTCCTGCCACCCACTAAGTTGCCGGAGCGCACCCTGCCGGCGTTTGATTCGCTGCTCTCCGGCACCCTGGCCAAGGGGGAGGCCTGGCCGACCACCGACCGCACACTCCACTTTCGCCTGACGGCCCGGGATGGCAAGGGGGGGGTCACCAGTGACGAGAAGGCGGTCAATGTGAGGGTCACTTCGTCACCCTTTGCGGTGACCTCTTCGGGGACCCTCAGCCGTGGCGTCGCCAATACCGTCACCTGGCAGGTGGGAGAGACGGATCTTCCCCCCATCAACTGCGCCAAGGTGGATATCTTCCTCACGGCCGATGAGGGGACGAGCTGGAGTGCCCTGGCATCCGGGGTGCCCAACAGCGGCTCGGCCAGCGTCACGCTTCCTGCCGGCAGTTACACTCAGGCCCGAGTCAAGGTTGCCTGTAGTGACAACATCTTCTTCGCCCTCTCATCACGCCTGCCGGCCGTGGATGGAGCGGGAAGCAGTGGCGGTGGCTCTTCCGGTGGGGGCGGTGGTGGCTCCCTGGGCATCCTGGGTCTGTTGCTGGCAGGAGGTGCCCTGTGGCGTCGGCGCGGCTCCTGATCCTGTTGGCGCTGCTGAGCGGTTGCCAGGCTCAGGCCGATGTTCCTTCGCGGGATGTCGAGGCCAGAGCGGGTGCCGGCGATACCCGGCTTATCGTGCGTGCCGGGCGTGGCCAGGTGGCACCCGGTATTTCGGCCGAGCAGCAGGCAGAGGCCAAGGCGCGGTGCGGTATTCGCTATCTCGATGGTCTGGGGGATGTGATCCGGCCAGAGGCGCGGGAGCAATACGAGCGGCTCAGTGCCTATGCCTCGGAATATAACCGTCTGATGCTCTCCCATTGCCCACCGTCCAGGTAGGCGAATGATGACGGGGAGGCATGGGCCTCCCCGTTTTTTCAAGGTTGTCTCATCGCCCCATCCGGCGCACAATGCCTGCTGTTTTCTCCTCTTTGCCGTAGGAAATCAAGATGATGGATGTCGCCGATCTGCGCCGTGAATACACCAAGGGAGGGCTTCGCCGGGCCGATCTGCCGGCCGAGCCCCTCGCCCTGTTCGAGAAGTGGTTGGGGCAGGCCTGCGAGGCTCGCCTCACCGATCCCACTGCCATGGTGGTGGCGACCGTGGACGCCGACGGTCAGCCCTGGCAGCGCACCGTGCTGCTCAAGCACTACGATGCAGCCGGCATGCTCTTTTACACCAATATGGGGAGCCGCAAGGCGCTCCAGTTGGAGGGCAATCCCCGCATCAGCCTGCTCTTCCCCTGGCATATGCTCGACAGACAGGTTCATGTCACCGGCAGGGTCGAGAGGCTCGGCCCGGTCGAGGTGATGAAGTACTTTCACAGCCGCCCGAAAGACAGCCAGATTGCCGCCTGGGTTTCCCAGCAGTCCTCGCGTATCTCGGCACGCGGGGTGCTTGAGGCCAAGTTCCTCGAGCTCAGGCAGAAGTTCGCCAAAGGGGAAGTACCCCTGCCGAGCTTCTGGGGGGGCTACCGGGTGGTGATCGAGACGGTCGAGTTCTGGCAGGGGGGCGAGCACCGACTGCACGATCGTTTCTACTACACCCGGGATGGGGAGGGGTGGCAGATCGAGCGACTCGCCCCCTGATGAATATCGCCAGGCTCAAGAACTTCACCGAGGTGGTGAGAAACGGCTTCAACATCTCGGCGACGGCGGAGCGGCTCTACACCTCCCAACCCACCCTCAGCAAGCAGATGAAGATGCTGGAAGACGAGCTGGGACTGGCCCTCTTCACCCGCAGAGGAAAGAATCTGGTCGGCCTCACCCCGGCGGGGGAGCGGGTGATGGAGCTGGCCAAGGGGGTTGTGGCTCAAGTGGAGCAGATCAGCCAGCTCTCTCTGGGTGAGCAGCTCGCGACCAGCGGTGTGCTGCGCATCGCCACCACCCATACCCAGGCTCGCTACACGTTGCCCTCTGTCATCACCGCATTCCACCATCGCTACCCCGAGGTGGCCATCCATATTCACCAGGGAGCGCCGGCCCAGCTGGCCCAGATGGTGCAAAGCGGTGATGTGGAGATGGCGATCGCCACCGAGTCCATGTACCTGTTCGACGAGTTGGCCGCCATCCCCTGTCATCGCTGGGGGCGCAGCGTGGTGGTGCCTCACGGTCACCCGCTGCTGGAGTGTCAGCCCTTGTCCATGGCCGATCTGGCCCGTTACCCTCTCATCACCTATGTGTTCGGTTTCACCGGTCGCTCCAAGATGGACAAGGCCTTTGGTCGCCACGGCCTCTCCCCGAAAACGGTGCTGACCGCCACCGATACCGACGTCATCAAGCACTATGTCCGACTCGGCATGGGGGTCGGCGTGATAGCCAGCGTGGCCTTTGACGAGGGGGACCGGGAGAGTCTGGTTTGTCTCAATATCGATCATCTGATTGCCTCGAGCGCCACCCATGTCTGCCTGAGAAGGCATCAGCACCTGCGCGATTACATCTACGACTTTATCCACCTCTATGCACCCCATATCAGCCGGGAGACGGTGCAGCAGCATCTGATCAATCAGGCACCCGTCGCCAATATGGTTGAGCTGCCCTGGTTGTAGTCTCGTGGCAGGCATCGCAGAAACAACAAGAGAGGCCACGGCCTCTCTTGTTGTTTCATCGGGATGGGGCTTTAAGGGCGACGGGTCGCCAGATTGATAAAAATCTGGGCCCCGATCAGCAGGCAATCGTCATCCAGATAGTAGGGATTTGCGTGCAGGTAGTTGCAAATCCCCTTGGCCTGGCAGCCGCTGCCGAGGAAGAACATGGCGCCCTTGCGGCCACGGCAGGCGTTGACCATGTAGCTGAAATCTTCGCTGCCGGTCATCGGCTGACCCTGGGCGTTGATCCCCTCGCCGGGCAGCACATCGGCGGCGGCCTGCAGCAGGCGCTTGCACGCCTCCTGGTGGTTCTCCACCGCCGGATAACCGGCATAGACCATGCTGGTCTTGAAGCCGCGCAGCTCGCTCTGGGCCACTATCTCCCTGAAGCTGTTTTTCAGGATCTGGTCGGTGTCGGCGTCCATGGCGCGGATGGTGCCGCGCGCCTGCACATGGTCGGCGATGGCGTTGGGAATGGTGCCGCCGTTGATCATGCCGCAGCCGAACACCGCCGGACTGAACGGACTGGTGCGCTTGGCGACGATATAGTCCATGTCCTCTATGATGCGCACCGCCTCGCGGATGGCGTCCAGCCCCTTGTGAGGGGTGGAGCCGTGGGCCGAGATCCCGTGCACCTCCAGGGTCCAGGCAGAACCCCAGGAGGACATGACGCCGCTGTTGAACTTGATGGTGCCCGTCTCCATGGCGCCGTCGTTGTGCAGGGCATAGATCTCGTCCACCCCCGCCATGCAGCCCAGCTCCACCATCTTCTCGGCCCCCGGCACCCGCATGTCTTCCTCCGCCATCTGGAAGATGATGCGCACATTGTGGGTCAGCCGCTCTTTGTGCTCTGCGAGAAATTTCGCCGTGGTCAGGGCGATCGCCATGTGGGAGTCGTGGCCGCAGTTGTGGGCCATCCCCTCGTGAGTCGACTTGAACGCCACCTCGCTCGTGTCGTGCATCTCGAGGCCGTCCATGTCGGCCCGAAAGGCGATGGTGGGCAGGCTCGGGTCTATCACCAGATCCCCGTGAAAGCCGGTGAAGCCCGGGTAGTCGGTGAGGCGGTAGCCAAGGCCTTGCATCAGCTCGCGGCAGTAGGCAGAGGTCTTGTACTCGACGCCGGAGGCCTCGGGGATGGTGTGCAGATGGTGGCGTACTTGCTGGCTGAAATCGTGCAGGGCCAGCAGGGCCGACTCAATATGGACAGTGTTCATCAGATGATCCCTTGAATGGAGAAGCCGAGCTGGGCCACCAGCGATGCGCCGAAGAAGCAGCAGGTGGAGACGATCATAAAAATGAGGATCACCTTCCAGGACATCTTCTTGAGCTCTTCCAGTTGTCCGCCCACCGAGAGGCCGGCGAAGGCCAGCAGGGGCACGCAGCAGGAGAGGAAGGAGACCTTGCCCACGGCATCGATAAAGAGGCCGCGCACCGGAGTCTCCGGTAGGCAGATGAGGATGCCGATGATGGTGGCATAGGCAAAGGCCGGCAGGGAGGAGGGGAGATAGTGTTTGGCCACCAGAGAGGCAAACACCACCAGCGCCATGGCCACGAAGCTGTCACCCATCTGCCAGATGGGCAGGCCCGTGGTCAGGGTCTGGGTAAACATGGCCAGCAGGATCGCCAGAAAGACGAAGCGCATATCCATCACGATGCTTTTCATGCCTTCTCTCCTTTTTCGGTCAGGGCATAGATCTTCTCGGCAAGGGGCAGTCCCAGGTAGGTGAGGGAGAGGGCGCCCAGCGCCGACGAGAGCAGGTTCGAGGCGGCGGCAATGCTCAGCACCTGCTGGGCCAGCGCCTCGTCGAGGCCGTTGATGAGTGCCCCGGAGGCGGCGCTCAGCATGGAGCCCGAGCCCACGCCGGAGCCGGCGGCCAGCGCCAACGGATGCAGGCCGGTGAGCGGCGCTATGCTGCCGAGCACACTGAACCAGAGGGTGCCGATGACGGAGCCACACAGGTAGATGGCGAGCACGCCAATGTACTCCTGGGAGCCGGTGCCAAACTTGCCCTGAATGACGGCGACCGAGGGCTCACGGCTGATGGAGGAGCAGGCCCCGATGGCGCGGCGGCCAAAGCCGAACTTCACCGCCAGCGGAATGGCGATGAGGATGGGCAGCAGGTTGCCAATCTCCTGCAAGAAGAGCGGTACGCCGACGCTCAAGATCATCTTCAGGTTGGGAATGATCATCCCCGCATACTGGGTACCCAGGATGAGCAGACTAAAGCCCACCATCTTGCCGCAGAACCCCTCCTCCTTTTCGGTGAAGAGTTTCTTCCAGAGCGGGATGCGCATCTTGACCGGCTTGGCCGAGATCGTCATGCCGATGATGACGGCAAAGAGCATGGGCAGGACCGGGATGGTGGCGATACCGAGCTGGATCTCCTGCTTGCCGATAAGAGATTGGGCCACGAAGATCAGCAGGGCGGTTGCCCCTGTACCGACCATGAGCGGCTTGAGTGAACGGGTTGAGTCCATGATTTCCTCACAATGGATGCCAAGAGGGGCCAGGCCCCGGACCCGGCAGATAGTAGGGAAGGGCGCGTTGGGATGATGTGAGGTGGGTCATACTGACCCTATGGCATTTTTTCATGGCCTATGCCATTTAACCTGCCTGTGCCAGCGGCTAACAATTCGTTGTGAAATGGATAACAGACGCGCTTTAATAGCCCGGATTCAACCATGACAAGGAGTCACAATGCGATTGTATGGCGATCTGCGTTCGGGAAACTGCTACAAGGTGTGGCTGCTCGCCCGTTATCTTGCTATTCCCCTCGAGTGGGTGCATGTGGACATCGCCGCCGGCGAGACCCGCACCCCGGCCTTTCTGGCGATGAATCCCAACGGCAAGATCCCGGTGTTACAGCTCGAGGATGGGACCCTGTTGTGCGAGTCCAACGCCATTCTCTATCTGCTGGCCCAGGGGTCGCCGCTCTGGCCGAGCGACCCACTGGCCCAGGCCCGGGTGCTGCAGTGGCTCTTCTTCGAGCAGTACAGCCATGAGCCCTATGTGGCCGTCTCTCGTTTTATCGTGCTCTATCTGGGTCGCCCGGCAGATCAGGAGGCCCGTCTCCTGAGTCTTCGTGAACCGGCCCGGAAGGCACTGGCGGTCATGGAGTGTCAGCTGGCCGGTCACGAATGGCTCAGCGGCGATACGATGACCATCGCCGATATCGCCTTGTATGCCTATACCCATGTGGCCGAAGAGGGAGAGCTGAGCCTGGACCCCTTCCCAGCCGTGCGTGGCTGGCTGGCGCGCATGGGGCAGCAACCACTGCACCGTACCCTGAACCAGGCCCTGGCCGGTGAACACCCTACGGGTCAGGCCCGATCAGCCCCGCATTTTTGACCACCCGGGCTCAGCAAACGAACGGGGATGTGGAATAATGCGCGGCGACTACCGTAACGAGAGAGACGCTCATGCTGAGAACCGAACGCCCGGGCGACATGCTGCCGGTTCAGGAATTGATCGAAGCCGCCTTTGGCCGTAGTGATGAGGCCGAGTTGGTCAACCGCCTGCGCGAATGTGGCGCCGCCGTGGTGACCATGGTGGAGGAGGAAGAGTTCGAGTTTATGGGCCACCTCCTGATGAGTCCGGTGACTATCGCCGGTCAGGAAGGGCCCTGGCTCGGCCTGGCGCCGCTGGCGGTGCATCCGGATTGGCAGGGGCAGGGCATTGGCTCGGATCTGGTGCGCGAGGGGCTCGATACGGCGCTGGAGATGGACTGGAAGGCCGTCGTGGTGCTGGGGGATCCCCTCTACTACCAACGTTTCGGTTTTCGCCCTGCCAGCGACTTTGGCCTGCACTGCATCTACGAGGTGCCCGCCGAGTGCTTCATGGTCATGGAGCTCGAGCCCGGCTCGCTGGCCGGCGTGGCCGGTGAGGTACTCTATCACCCGCTCTTTGACGAGGCCTGAGGGGCTTCCCGGAGGCAGTAACAAAAACGCCAGTCTTTCGACTGGCGTTTTGCTATCCGAAGCGCTTAGCGCAGGATCATCTCTTCGCGACCCGGGCCGACGGAGACCATGTTGACCGGTACCCCGAGCAGCTCCTCGATGCGCAGCACATACTGCTGGGCGGCCTTGGGCAGGCTCTCGAAGGTGCGGCAGCCGCTGATGTCCTCGCTCCAGCTCTCCATCTTCTCGTAGACAGGTTTCAGGGCGGCGGTTTGCGGCCAAATCGGGTTTTCGGTGTGATCCCCTTCGTAGGCCACGCAGATCTTCAGATCCGGCAGACCGGTCAGGCAGTCCAGCTTGGTCAGGGCCACTTCGGTGGCGGCCTGCAGCTCGACCCCGTTTTTGGTCGCCACGGCGTCGAAGTAGCCGACGTCACGGGGACGGCCGGTGGTGGCGCCGAACTCGTTGGTGATCTTGCGAAACTCGTCCTGGTTCTCCATGGCGGTCAGCAGGGTGCCGGTACCGACGGAGGAGCTGAAGGCCTTGGCCACGGCGATGACGCGTTCCGGGCGCAGACCCGGCAGACCGCCACCGATGCCGGCATAGGCACCGGAGACATGGGAGGAGGTGACCCAGGGGTACTCACCGTAGATCAGGTCGCGGCCGGCGCCCAGCTGGGCTTCGAACAGCAGGGTCTTGCCTTCGGCCTGCAGGCCCTTGAGGGGAACGCTGACGTTGCAGACGGCGTCGATCCAGGGCGCAGAGACTTCCAGCAGCCAGTCGGCCATCTCCTGGGCGGTCTGGGCGAACTCGAAGCTCGGGTAGAGGGCCTTGAGTTGGGGCAGTTTCCAGTCGAGGAAGAACTGGATGCGCTCGACCAGCACTTCCGGCTGCTTCAGCCAGCCGACCAGGATCGCTTTTTTCATGACGCGGTCACCGTAGGCCGGGGCAATGCCCTGACGGGTGGATCCGTAGGCGCCATCACCCAGACGCTGCTCTTCCAGGGTGTCTTCAAGGGCGTGCAGGGGCAGGCAGAGGGTGGCGCGATCGGAGATGGCCAGCTTGGGGGTGATGCCGGAAGCCTTCACCTCGTCGAGTTCGACGGTGAGCTTCTCGGGGCTGATCACCATGCCCGGGCCGAGTACGACCAGGCAGTCGGGGTTGAACACGCCGCTCGGTACCTGGTGCAGCTTGAAGGTACCCAGATCGTTGACCACGGTATGGCCGGCATTGTTGCCGCCCTGGAAACGGATGCTGGCGCCGGCTTGGCCTGCCAGATAATCCACGATGCGGCCCTTGCCCTCATCACCCCAGTTGGCACCTACCACGACGATAGACGACATGTTCTTCTCCTCAAAATGGAAGTAGCAAAACGCGAAGTCCTCATCCTAGGAGGGGATGGGAAATATGAAAAATTAATTATCTTTATCTGTCTGATAAGAAATTCATATAATTGAGACTGATTCACCCCGGGAGGGCTTATGCTCGATCTCCACTGGCTCAATACCTTCGTGACCCTGGCCCGTCTGCAGCACTTCGGTCAGACGGCGGCCGAGCTGCACATGACCCAGCCCAACGTCAGTTTGCACCTCAAGCGCCTCGAGGAGGTTACCCACACCCGCCTCATCGAGCGTAACCCCTTCCGCCTGACCCAGGCGGGGGAGCGGCTGCTGGTGAGCGCCCAGCGCGCCCTGAGCGAGCTGCAGCTCTGTCAGTCCGATCTCAACGCCCTGGGGGATCTGGCCCAGGGCACCATCACCATAGCGGCGAGCGACATCATCTCGCGCCTCTTGTTGATCCGTCCCTTTCAGCGCTTCAAGCAGGCCTATCCCGGCCTGGATCTGGCCCTCTTCAACACCACCTCGGATCGCGCCGCCGAGCAGGTCAGGAGCGGGCGTGCCGATCTCGGTTTCGTGCTGGCCCAGCGACCGAGCGATACGCTCCACTTCACCGCCCTGCGGGAGGTGGGCTGGTGCGCCCTGGGGGAGGGGATGGAG
>NZ_CDDB01000069.1 GCF_000820105.1 Aeromonas schubertii
GGTGGATGAGCTGCCCCTGCCCCCCTCCCTCCCCCCGACGGCCCGTGCCGACGAAGCAGAGCAATTCAGTGACGAGACGGTGGCCCAGGGGGGCGTCGACTGGGGGCTGCTCGGCTTCTTGTGGCGCCAGGTGGCGGCACCGGCCATGGTGCTCGGGGTGGTGCTACTCACCGTGCTGCAGGAGGGGCTGCGTATCGGCTCGGACCTCTGGCTCGGCAGCCAGGGGGCACGTGACGCCGCTCCCCTGCTGACCGGCTATGCCCTGCTCGGTGGCGGAGCCCTGCTGGCCCTGGCCCTGGGCCGGGTACTCGACTACCGGCTCGCGCTGCGGCTCGCCTGGCGCCTCTTTCAGGGCATGTTGGGGAGGATCTCGCGTGCCCCCATGGCCTTCTTCGACAAGGTGCCCCAGGGGCGCATCCTCAACCGCTTCGACCACGATCTCGGGGAGGCCCAGGAGGCCCTCATCTCCATGATGACGGCCCTGCTCGCCATGGGAGTGACCATAGTGCTGCAGATGGGGGTGATCGGCAGCCAGATGCCCCCGCTGCTGCCCCTGTTCGCCCTGCTGGCTCTGGCGCTCTACCGGCTACAGCGTGGCTATCGCCGGGTTCAGCTCAAGCTGCGCCGCTACTCGTCGGTGCTACGCTCCCCCCTCTATGTGGCCATCGGTGAAACCATTCGTGGTGCCCCCTCCCTGCGCCTGGCGGGGGCCGAGCGCTTCGCCCTGGACCAGGTACTGACCCACTTCGACCGTAACCTGCAGAGCTGGTACACCACCACCTCCATCAACCGCTGGCTCGGCATCCATCAAACCCTGGTCTCGGCCAGCCTGGTGGGTAGCGTGGCGCTGCTGGTCGCCTTCGGTGCCAGCCCCCTCATCGGTGGCCTCGCCATCACCTATGCCTTCACCACCTCGAGCATGCTCAATGCCCTGATCCGCACCCTGGCGGAGGTCGAGCAGGTAATGAATGCGGTGGAGCGGGTGCGCGAGTACAGCGAGATAGAGACCGAGCGGGCGGGCGGCGAACGCCTCACCGAACCCCATCCGGTGGTGCGCTTCGAAGGGGTGGGGCTGCGCTACCCCGAGGCGCCCCAATGGGCCCTGCGCGAGGTGAGTTTCACCCTGGGACGCGGGGAGAAAGTGGGCGTGTGCGGGCGCACCGGCGCCGGCAAGAGCTCCCTGCTCGGCCTGCTGCAGGCCATGTACCCGGCCGCCGAGGGAGAGATACTGTTCGCCGGACACCCCTTGTCACGGCTCGACCCTGACGCGGTGCGATCCCTCTTCGACACCGTCTCCCAGACCCCGCTTACCTTCTTCGGCTCCCTGCGCGAAAACCTGGCCCCCCTCGGCGGGCAGGAGGAGGCCACTCTGCTCGCGGCACTGGATCGGGTCGGTCTGGCCGATCGCTGCCTGGGACAGCTGGACCAGCCCCTCGACACCCTGCAACTGTCGGCCGGTGAGACCCAGCTGCTGGTGCTGGCGCGTATCCTGCTTTCACGCCGCCCCCTGATCGTGCTCGACGAGGCCACCTCGGATCTCGATCCCCAGGCCATGGCTCGCGCCGCCGAGCTGCTCTACCGCTGGCGCGGCGAGGCAAGCTTCCTGGTGATCGCCCACCACCTGGCCCCCCTGCTGGCCATGGACAGGGTCATCGTCATGGAGGCGGGCCGGGTGGTGGAGCAGGGCTCGCCGGTGGCCCTGCTGGCCAACCCGAGCTCACGCTTCGCCCGCCTCTTTGCCACCCAGCAAGAGGCGGCCGCCACGGCCCTCTCTCGCGGGCAGGCCTGCTAGCAGTGGAACTGGCCGACCTTGGCCTTGAGCCCGGCGGCCAGATCCTCCAGCTCGCTGCTGCGCCCCATCAGGGTATCGGCCGACGCATTGGTCTCACTGGCAATGTGGGAGATGTTGGAGACATTGCGGGAGATCTCTTCGGCCACCTTGCTCTGCTCTTCGGCCGCCGTGGCGATGTGGGTGTTCATCTCGCTAATGAGATCCACGGCCCCCACTATCTCTTCCAGCGCCGAGCCGCACTGGCGGACCGTCTCAGTGGTCTGATCGACCATGGCCAGCCCCTGCTGCATGCTCTCCGCCGCCTGGCTTGCCCCCTGCTGCAACTTGTCGATGGTCTGGGCAATTTCGCTGGTGGAGTTCTGGGTACGCTGGGCCAGGGTGCGCACCTCATCGGCCACCACCGCAAAGCCACGCCCCTGATCCCCGGCCCGAGCGGCCTCGATGGCGGCGTTGAGAGCCAGCAGGTTGGTCTGCTCGGCGATGCCGCGGATCACATCCATCACGCTACTGATATCGTTGCTGGCGTTGGTGAGCTGGGTAATGAGGTCGGCCGTGCTGCGGATCTGACTTGAGAGGGTCTCGGAGCCCTTGATCGCCTCGCGCACCACACTCTGACCGCGGCGGGCACTCTGATCCGCCCGGGCGGCGGCATCGGCTGCGCTGGTCGAGCTGTGGGCCACCTCGGAGACGGTGGCACTCATCTGATTCATGGCCGTCGCACTCTGTTCGGTCTCGGCCTGCTGGCGATTCATCAGGTTACGGCTCTCTCCCGACAGGGTCGAGAGGGCCCGCGCCGAGTCGGCCAGGGTGCGGGTCATGCCCGAGATCTCCCCTATGGTCAGGCGAAACTGCTGGCTTACCCCGTTGAGCCCCCTGGCCAGAGAGCCCAGCTCATCCTGCCGTACTATGGGGATCTGCTGACTCAGATCCAGATCCCGCTCCATCCTGGAGAGGCCACTGGCCATCAGGGCAAGGGGCTGGCTGACACTGCGCCCGATCCAGAGCCCAACCAACACCAGCGCCACCATGGCGGCCCCTCCCAATACCATCAGCAGACCCAATCTGGCGCTCTTGAGGCCATTGAGAGCGGCCATACTGCGCTCTGCGGAGAGAAGTTGGTACTCCACCAGGTTACTCACCGCCGTGCTGAAGGGATCGACCGTGTTATAGAGGGGCATGATATAGGGGGCCAGCTCTCCCGGCTTGATGCCATCGAGCACAGCCACAATGCGATCGACCTCCCGATCGGCCGGAACCAACAACCGCTCCACCTCATCGGCGAGCCGGTTCTCCTCATCGGACATAGAGGCACTGCGGTAGGTGCGCCAGATGGTTTGCGTCTGGCTGCGGGCATCGAGCATCCCCTGGCGAGCCTCAACGCCGGTCATGCCTCCCACATTGGTCTTGTTGGCCGCGTCTATGATGTTGACGGCGTAGAGATCGGCGATCTGTTTGAGCTCCTTGAGCTGGACCACCTCCCCCTGATACATGGCGTTCATACCATCCATCATTCGGTTGGCCAGGTGAAATGCCCCCATCATCAGGGCAGCCAGTACCAAGAGGGGCAAGATGATCCCCAGCCCCAGTTTCTGCCTTATCGACATGATGCGCTCCTTGCGACAACCCGGTTTCGAGAGGAGCACTCTGCATATCACACGCCACACCGTTAACACTGCCACTCGAAGCGAGTTCGATAGCCAATCGGTGCATTCTGCATCGCAGAATGAGGAGACCCTGTTGAGAAAGACGCAAAAAAAGAGGCCGAACATGGGTTCGGCCTCTGTCTCTCACCCCGGTTGACGCTCACCGGTCACGACGGGGTTTTTGGGGTCAGCGCTCCATTCGTACCAGCCCCCGTCATAGACGCTGATGCGTCGCCAGTCCATCAGCCAGGCGTAGAAGAAGGCCTCGGAGGCACGCCAGCCGGTACCGCAGTAGAAGGCCGCCTGCTTGTCGGCCGTGATCCCCCACTGCTGCCACATGGCCAGGATCTGGCTGGCATCCTTCATGGTGCCATCCGGGTTGTGGTAGTCGCTCATGTCGTTGGCATCGGCTCCCGCATGACCCCACTTGGCACCGGGGATCTCTCCCTTGGGCTCGATATAGCTGTAACCCGAGGTCTCACCGATAAACTCGGGCCAGCTGCGCACACTGACCAGAGCCCCATCCTTGGCAGCCAGCACCTGCTTGGCGCCGGGTACGTCGGTCAGGTACTCGGGATGCAGGGGGATCTTGACCCCGAACGCCTTGGCCGCCGGATAATCGTGGGGCAGGCCGGTCTCGGTCGGCAGCATCCGCATATATTGGTTGGTCCAGGCGTTAAAACCGCCGTCGAGCAGACGAACATCCTTGACCCCGGCATAGAGCATCAGATGCGCCGCACGGGCTGCCGCCATGGTATTGCGGCTGTAGAGGATGACGGTGGTGTCGTGACGGATTCCCTTCTCCAGCAGCAGCTTCTCGAGCTTGTCGTCAGAGACCTTGTTCCACAGTGGCTCGGCCTCGAGACCGTTGGTATCGATGTAACCTGCACCGGGAATATGGCCGATGAGGAATGCCTTGGGGGCACCCCAGTCCACCTCAAACAGGCGCCACTCCCCCTTGGGAGCGGCAACCACCTTTTCGCCCTTGCGCAGCGCCTCCAGCCACTGGGGATACACCAGCTGCCGCCAGCGCGGCAGGCGCTCGAGGGGTGCCTTCTGCCAGTCGCTCAGCTCATAGAGCTGGGTGAAGCCGTGCTGCTTCTCCAGCATCATGGCGATCTCGGCCACCTGACGCTTGTCGCCGTAGAGGGCGACCGGCTTGTTCTTGTCGAGCCCCTTCTCGGCCAGGAGACGGGGCCACTGATCCTCGGGGATCTTCCAGTCACCGGAGAGGTTGACGGCCCCCTTCACATGGCCCCCCACCTGCTCACCCGCTGCCGGCCAGCCCTGATAGAGGTTGCTGGGACGCACATCTATGATGCCCGCGCCCCTGGTGTGTGCCTCTTGATAGCTCAGGGTGAGCAGCTCACCGGCCAGGGCTCCTGCACTCCAGGCCAGGCCGGCGCAGAGCAGGGTTGTCAGACGAACCAGGTTTATCTTCATCATGCAGTTTCCGTTGAATGACGTTAAATCAGAAAATCGAGCGCCCCAGCCGTTCGGCCAAGCACTCCAGTGCCGCCGTTCCCGCCAGGGAGTTGCCCGCCTTGTTAAGCTCGGGAGACCAGACACAGACCGACAGCTCACCCGGGATCACGGCGACGATACCACCACCGACCCCCGATTTGCCCGGCATCCCCACCCGGTAGGCAAAATCCCCCGCCTCGTCATAGAGGCCGCAGGTCGCCAGCAGGGCATTGACCTGCTTGGTGGTTCGCGGAGCCAGCAGAGCCTGGCCATCGAGGGGGGTTCCCCGATTGGCCAGATAGACGAAGGCGCGAGCAAGATCGACACAGCTCATGCGGATCGCACAGGCATTGAAGTAGCTCTGCAGCACCTTGTCCACCTCATTGTGGAAGTTGCCATAGGCCTTCATCAGATAGGCAATGGCCGAATTGCGGGCCGAGTGCTGATACTCGGAACGGGAGACCACCGCATCGGCAATGATGGCGGGGTTACCAGCCAGCCGGCGGGCCAGCTCCAGGGTGCGTTGACGCGGCGCCGTGAGACGGGTCTCGAGCAGATCGCTCACCACCAGAGCCCCGGCGTTGATAAAGGGGTTGCGGGGAATACCCTGCTCGAACTCGAGCTGGACCAGGGAGTTGAACGGCTGTCCCGAAGGCTCCTTGCCGACCCGGCTCCAGATCTCCTCCTCCTCATAGAGGGTGAGGGCCAGCGTGAGGCTCAACACCTTGGAGATACTCTGAATAGAGAAGGGCTCAGCGGCATCCCCGGCGGTGTAGAGGGTGCCGTCCACGGTACAGACAGCGATACCGAGGCGATCGGCCGGCACCTGGGCCAGGGCCGGAATATAGTCGGCCACCTTGCCCTCACCGAGCAGGGGTCGCACCTCACTCAATATCGAGTCGAGCAGGGCATCTGAAAGCATGGAATCTCCCTTTCTTGCCAGACAAAAATCCCGCCGATGGCGGGATTTTTCAGGGCGATAGCGGCTTAGGCCGGTTCGCCATACCAGAGGTCGAACAGGGAAGAGGCGGCGACTTGCTCCATCCCCTTGCCCTTGAGCCAGCCCTCGACGAGCTGACGATCTTCATCGGTACACTTGCCGATGGCCTGGGTGCAGATCATCCCCTCCCAGGAGAGGTGGCCGGAGCCCGCGAAGGCCAGCTTGCGCGGCTCGATCACCTCGTCGATGAAGGCGTCGACCAGGGCATCGATCTGCGCCTCGGACGTGCCGACCGGGAAGGCCCAGTTGAGGTCAAAGCCCAGCTCCTGGAACTCGTCTACCCGCAGTTTCTTGCGCAGACGACGGCTACGATTGGCCATGAGAGATCTCCTGCTAGTTAGTTGATACGTTTGAAAATCAGATCCCAGACACCGTGGCCAAGGCGATGGCCGCGCTGCTCGAACTTGGTCAGCGGGCGCCACTCGGGACGCTCCACCCAGTTACCGGTGGTGGAGGTGTTCTCATACCCCTCGGCGGCGCTCATCACCTCGAGCATGTGCTCGGCATAGTTCTCCCAGTCGGTGGCCATGTGGAAGACGCCACCGACGGCGATCTTCTGGCGGATCTTCTGGGCAAACTCCGGCTGTACGATACGGCGCTTGTGGTGACGCTTCTTGTGCCAGGGATCCGGGAAGAAGAGTTGCAGGCAGGCGAGAGAGGCATCCGGGATCATCAGGTCCAGCACCTCGATGGCGTCGTGGCAGAAGACACGCAGGTTGGTGACACCCGCCTCTTCGGCGGCGCTCAGACAGGCGCCAACTCCCGGGGTGTGTACCTCGATGCCGATGAAGTTCTTCTCAGGGGCATGCTTGGCCATCTCGACCAGGGAGGCGCCCATGCCGAAGCCGATCTCCAGTACCACAGGAGCCTCGCGGCCGAAGAGGGAGGTCAGATCCAGCTTGGCCGGGGCGAAGTCGACCCCCATGACGGGCCACAGGTCGGCCAGGGCCTTCTCCTGACCCTTGGTCAGGCGGCCTTCACGACGGACGAAGCTGCGCACCTTGCGCATGAACTTGCCGTCTTCGTTGAATTCGTCTTGGGTTACTGACATAGGGGAACTCTTCGCTTTGGATTAACACAGTCAAACAGGGTAGCGAATTATCCCAAGAAAGCCCGGGAGTGCAACTGTTTCGCACACTTTCTCTGCGTAAATAGCCCCCCTCTGTTCCCCCCTGCATATTCTCCCACCAGAACAGCCCCATGCCGGTGCAAGCCCCGCGACACCCCACATAAAAAGACTCAACAAACAAAAATATTGAATATTAATTCATACAAGAGTTACTCTCGGCAGGCTGAAAATATGAAAACAGCGGTCAGATCACACACATATGACTGATTATTGGGCAATGTGTCGATGTTTTACCCAGTACTCCTCAATAATAAAGAAAGGAAGCGAAAATGAATAAGACCGTGCTAGCCCTGCTGCTCTCTACCCTGTTGCCGGGATGCAATGAATCCGCCAATGACTCCCAACCCCCCGCTCCCGGCGTCAAGGCCTATGACTACCTGATCGAGTTGAGCTCCGGCACCCAGGGGATCGGTGCCCGGCCGACCGGTAGCACCGCCGAGACCCGGGCCGCCAACTGGCTCGCCGACAAGTTGATCGGCTGGGGCTATGATGTGACCCGTCAGCCCTTCACCTACCAGAAGAAAGGGGTCGAGATGCGTTCGGAAAACCTCTCGGTGGTGATCCCGGGCAAGAGCGATCGGATCATCGTCGTCGGTGCTCACTACGACAGCACGGGAGAGACGAAGGGATCGGAGGGGGCGACCGACAACGGTGCCGGCGTCACCGCCCTGCTGGCCACTGCCGAAGCACTCAAGGGACAGACCCTCCCCTACACGGTGCGCATTCTCTTCTTCGGAGCCGAAGAGAATGGCCTCAACGGCTCCAAGGCCTATGTGGCCACCCTGACCAACGACGAGGTGAGCCGGATCAAGGCCATGGTCAACTACGACACCATCGCCGGCGGCGATATCCTCTACGTCCACTCCGCCCACTCCGACGTGGCCGAATACGAGTGCGCCGATCCGGGCCGCTACAGCTTCGATCCCAAGGTGCGCGATCGCCTGCTGGCCCTCTCCGCGACCGGTGGCATGGATGCCTACCAGCTGCACCCGGCCTTCCCCGGCTACCCGCAAGGGGAGACGGGGGGCTGGTCCGATCATGCCGGCTTCGCCTGCCTCGGTATTCCGGTTGCCTATGTGGAGGCCACCAACTTCACCATCAACGGGCATGACGGCTATGACGGCTACTCCCAGACCACCAATCCAGCGCTGTGGGACTGCTACGACCCGGCCACCACAAGCGCCTGCGATCGCAGCGCCGAGACCCAGTGGGGCAAGATATGGCATACCCAGTACGATCGTCTCGACAAGATGGATGAGCTGTTCCCCGGCCGGGTGCAGAAGCAGATCGCCGATGGCACAGAGCTGCTGCTGCGCTATCTGAAGGCGCCGGAATAGGGGTGAGAAAAAAGCGACAAATGGCGCCCTCATGGGCATAAAATTCGGGCAGGATTTCTCCTGCCCGTTTTTATTCTCACCGCTTGCCGGTTGCCTCATTTTTTAAATCTGCTACAAACGGATAACCTGGTGGCCAAATGGAGTGGCTGCCCCATGCAGAGAGAGACCCAATGCAACCGTTTTTTGCCCAACGCTTCGAGAAGGTCGAGCCCTCCTTCATCCGCGAGATCCTCAAAGTAGCGACCCGTCCCGAGATCATCTCGTTTGCCGGCGGCCTGCCCAATCCGAACCTGTTTCCGGTCAAGGAGATCGAAGAGGCCTGCCAGGCTGTGCTGCAGGAGCAGGGAGCCGCAGCCCTGCAATATGCCACCACCGAGGGCTATGCCCCCCTGCGCCACTACATCGCCGACCGCTACCTGAGCCGTTATGGCATGCAGGTGGATCCGGACAACATCCTCATCACCAGTGGCTCCCAGCAGGCCTTGGATCTGCTTGGCAAGGTGCTGGTCGATGAGGGACAAGATCTCATCATCGAGGAGCCCGGCTACCTCGGCGCCATCCAGGCCTTCTCGGTCTATCAACCGGTGTTCCGTCCCATCACCCTGGGTGAGGAGGGGCTGGATCTCGCCGCCCTCGACGCCCTGCTGGCGAGCGGTACCTCGGCCCGTATCCTCTATGGGGTGCCCAACTTCCAGAATCCATCCGGGGTGAGCTACAGCCCGGCCAACCGGGTGGCGGTCGCCGAGCGTCTGGTGCGCCACGATCTGCTGATGGTGGAAGACGACCCTTACGGCGAGCTGCGCTTCGAGGGGGAGCTGGTCGATCCCATCGCCAAACTGGCACCGGACAATACCGTGTTGCTGGGCTCCTTCTCCAAGACGGTCGTGCCCGCCTTCCGCCTCGGCTGGATGGTGGTACCAAGCTGGCTGCGCAAGAAGGTGACCATCGCCAAGCAAGCCACCGATCTGCACAGCAATGCCTTCAGCCAACAGGTGTTGCACCGCTTCCTCACCACTCACTCTCTCGATGCACATCTGGAGAAGATCAAGGCCGTCTACGGCCGTCAGCGCGCCGCCATGGAGGCCTCGCTGGCCCGCCACTGTCCGCCCGGCGTACGCTGGACCCGACCCGAGGGAGGCATGTTCCTCTGGCTGACCCTGCCCGAGTCGGTCTGTGCCATGACCCTCTTCGAGCTGGCCATCGAGGAGAAGGTGGCCTTCGTGCCGGGGGCCCCCTTCTACGTGCGTCCCGAGATCAAGAACACCTTGCGTCTGAGCTTCTCCTGCGTCGATGAGGCCACCATCGAAGAGGGAGTACAGCGACTGGCGCGAGCCCTGCGCAAGGTGCTGTAACACCGCATGAAAAGATGCTGTAACACCAGATGAAATAAGAGAGGGGGCCGGTGGCCCCCTCTCGTTTTCAGCCTGTTTCAGGCCCGCAGGGCCTTCTCGGCCCGGGCGATGCCACACACGCCGGAGCGCACCACCTCGACGATCTCGTTGGTCTGGGCCGCCGTCTTGATGAAGGCATCCAGCTTCTCGCTGGTCCCCACCAACTGCACCGTGTAGAGCTCGGGAGTGACATCGACGATCTGGCCACGGAAGATATCCGCCAGACGCTTGAGCTCGTCACGACCCGCCCCGGTGGCGCGCGCCTTGATGAGCGCCAGCTCCCGTTCGATATGCTCCCCTTCGGTGATATCGGAGACCTTGAGCACATCCACCAGCTTGTGCAACTGCTTGTTGATCTGCTCGAGTACCCGCTCGTCGCCCATGGTCACTATGGTCATGCGCGACAGGGTGGGATCCTCGGTCGGCGCCACCGTCAGGGTCTCGATGTTGTAGCCACGCTGGGAGAAGAGGCCTACCACCCGGCTCAGGGCGCCGGACTCGTTCTCCAGCAGTACCGATATGATGTGTCTCATCAGCTCCTCTCCGTCTTGCTTAGCCACATTTCGTCATAGATGGAGCCAAACTTGATCTCCATGGATTCGACCGGAAAAGTGTGCCCCATTGTCAGGTCCTCTCCGTCTTGCTCAGCCACATTTCATCCATGGCGCCAAACTTGATCTGCATGGGGTAGACATGCTCGTCCGGATCGACCGAGATATCCATAAACACCAGGCGATCCTTGAGGGCGAACGCCCGCTCCATGGCCCCCTCCAGCTCGGCCGGATCGCTCACTGCGATGCCCACATGACCATAGGCCTCGGCCAGCTTGACGAAGTCGGGCAGGGATTCCATGTAGGAGTGGCTGTGACGGCCGCCGTAGAACATCTTCTGCCACTGCTTGACCATGCCCAACGCACGGTTGTTGATGGAGATGATCTTGATGGGGATGCCGTATTGCAGGCAGGTCGAGAGCTCCTGAATGTTCATCTGCACCGAGCCATCACCGGTGACGCAGCAGACCACCGCATCCGGGTTGGCGAACTGGGCACCCATGGCGGCCGGAATACCAAAGCCCATGGTGCCGAGGCCACCCGAGTTGATCCACTGGCGCGGCTTGGCAAACGGGTAGTAAAGCGCGGCAAACATCTGGTGTTGACCCACGTCGGAGGCGACGAAGGCCTCACCCCGGGTCACCTTGTAGAGGGTCTCGATTACCTGCTGCGGCTTGATCATGCTCTCGCTACGCTGGTAGCCCAGGCACTTGCGCTCGCGCCACTGATTGATCTGGCTCCACCACTCATCCAGCGCCTGCTTGTCGTTGTCAAAGCCGTTCTCGGCGATGGCCTCGAGCATCTGCTCGAGCACCGTCTCCACCGAGCCGACGATGGGGATGTGTGCCTGCACCGTCTTGGAGATGGAGGTGGGATCGATGTCGATATGAACCACGGTAGCGTGGGGGCAGAACTTGGCCACGTTGTTGGTCACCCGGTCATCGAAGCGCGCCCCGACCGCCAGGATCAGGTCCGAGTGATGCATGCTCTTGTTTGCTTCGAAGGTACCGTGCATGCCGAGCATGCCGATAAACTGCGGGTGGGTACCCGGGAAGGCACCCAGCCCCATCAGAGTGGTGGTCACCGGCAGGTTGAACAGCTCGGCCAGCCTGGTCACCAGACCATCGGCGTTGGCGGCGATAGCCCCGCCCCCCACATACATGACCGGGCGGGTCGCCTCGGCCAGGGCCTTGGCGGCCCGCTTAATCTGTCCCTTGTGCCCCGCCTTGGTGGGGTTGTAGGAACGCATGTAGACCGACTCGGGATACTGGTAGGGGAATTTCTCCTTCGGATTTTGCACATCCTTGGGGAGATCCACCACCACGGGCCCCGGGCGGCCACTGGCAGCGATGAAATAAGCCTTCTTGATGGCCTCGGGGATATCGGTCGCCTTCTTGCACAGGAAGCTGTGCTTCACCACGGGACGGGAGATGCCGATCATGTCGGTCTCCTGAAAAGCATCTTCACCGATCATGCCGGTCGGCACCTGGCCAGAGAGGATCACCAGGGGGATAGAGTCCATGTAGGCGGTGGCAATCCCCGTGATGCAGTTGGTGGCACCGGGACCCGAGGTCACCAGCACGGTCCCCACCTGGCCGGTAGAGCGGGCATAGCCATCGGCCATGTGCACGGCCGCCTGCTCATGGCGTACCAGCACGTGTTCGATCTTGCTGTTTTCGAAGAGAGCGTCGTAGATGTCGAGCACCGAGCCACCGGGGTAGCCAAATATGTGCTCAACCCCCTGATCCTCCAGCGCACGAACCACCATCTGGGCGCCTGATAACATCTCCATGATAAAGCCCTCCAGGCTTTGCTCCGTTTTAGCAATGGATACCGGCCCCTGCGGCTTCCCGGCACGCCCTCATCCCCGGCCAGCAGGGACAAGAGCGAGTGCAGGAGACGGTACTGTCTTCTCGATTCTGTTCACACCCTCGTAAAAGGGTTGAAAAACCAACTTAACCCGCCGCCTGGGCCTTGTCCATGAGTTTATGGTGACGGGGGTAGTCAGATCTGTTGGCGATTGCCACTATTTCAGAGAGCTGGCGGGATAGTTTGCGATGAAACTGCCATTTTAGCGGAGGCTGTCAGCATTTATATCTAACACTGGGGGACTAAATGGAGCGCCCGGCGAAGCCGGGCGCGAGGAAGAGATCTATTTCTGCCGCCCCTGCTCATCGGGCTCGGCCAACCAGATCTGCTGCTCGGGATCGGTCTCTTCGCTGACCGAGATGCTGATCCCCATGTCCAGCAGCTCCTTGAGGGTGAGGTTGTCGGCCAGGGTCATGGACTCGCCGTGTTCATTGGTAAAGCGCATGGTTATCACTCCTTGATTGCCGCCGTGGCTCCTCAAGCTTAGTCAATGGCCACGCTCGGTCGCCAGCCAACCGGCCCCGCTCCCCTCCTTCGCCCCCAGCTCACACAATCGCTCACTCACCTCTTCAGGAAACTGGGTCTGCAACCACAGGCGTCGGGAGAGGCTCTCCAGTGGCTCACTGGCGCCGGCCACCAGCCATTGCGTCAGCGCCTGGGCCACGTTTGGCCAGACGACCCTGCCTGCCCCCTCCTCGTCGAGCCAGCGGCGCAAGGTGTTGGCATCCAGGCTGTCCATCAGGGTGGCCAATCCCATCAGAGCCAGGCTGCGGCCGTTGGTCAGTTGTTCAAACTGCCCCCGCAGGGGTTTGACCAAGAGCTTCTTGCCCAGGGAGAGCGCCTCGCTGGCCAACTCGAAACCGGCGTTGCTGATGACGCCCCGACACCCTCTGAGGGCATTGATGAATCCCTGCCGACAGGGGGGACGAAACTCGATGTTGCGCCACTGACAGGGTGTCTGAACCTCGGGGTGAAAACAGACGAAGCGATGCAGGGTAAAACGGGAGAGCAGCCCCTGGATCTGCGCCACCCCCTCGAAGGGGAGATAAACCAGCAGAGTGCCATTATCCGGCGACGGCTGTAACGCATCTATGATTGGCGGCAGCAGGGGTGCGCCGAAGTGGAACCAGTGTAAACCGATCTGACGCTGCACCGGGGCAAAGTGGCGCATCAGCCAGCGATTGAAGCCATTCTCCCCCCAACGTGGCACCGGCCACTCGAAGCTGGCCTGATGGCTGATCCCGAGAGTGGGGCAACCGGCTCGCCTGGCCGCATGGGCCGTCAGGGGCTCGAAGTCGCTGATCACCAGATCGTAGCCACGGCAGTCGATGGCCGAGAGATCATTCCAAAAACGCATGGGATGGCTGGCGGTCAGCGTTCGCCAGGGGGAGATGCGCCCCTCATGGCTGACGAAGGTCAGCCCGGCAAAGGCGCGGTAGTCACCGAAGGCCTCCATGTCGAAATAGCCTTCGGGCTCTCGCCCACTCAGCAGATAGTCCACCTGGACGCCGGAGCCCGCCAGGGCCCGGGCCAGAGTGCGGGAGCGTGCGATATGGCCGTTCCCCGTTCCCTGTACACCGAAGAGGATACGCATCATGCCCACTCCAGTGCGAGCCGGGCGCATCCGGTGCCAAGCAGGGCGCCGGCCAGCAGATCGCTCGGGTAGTGTACCCCCAGCAGCAGCCGTGAGGCCCCGACCAGCGCCGCCCATAGCAGCAAGGGGAGCAGCAGCACGGGATTGAGGCTCCCCAGCACCACGGCCACCAGAAAAGCGGCGGCAGTGTGGCCCGAAGGAAGGCTGTAACGATCGGAGGGGGTAATAAACACCGGCAGACCGGCCGGGCGCCGGCGCCGGATCAGGTTCTTGAGGAGCAGATAGCAGGGCAGCTCAAGGGCGAAGGCAAGCAGCAGCACCCTCACCCAGTGCCAGTGGCTCTCCATGTCGCTCCACAGCGCCGCGGCCGCTACCAGCGCATAGAGTGGACCATCGCCGGTGCGTGACACCAGCCGGCTGATCCGGGCCTGTACCCGATTGTAGGAGTGAGTGAGACAGAGGCGGCTGACCCGCTCGTCCCAGCGTTGTACCCGATTCATGTCCAGCCCTCCCTGCCGATGATGAGTGCAGCATGGCGAGCGCAGATGACAGTTCGTTGAAGAGGGGGTAACAGAATGATGAAAGGGCCCGCAGGCCCTTTCGCTTAATGAGCGGCGGCGCCGCGTAGCCCCGAGGAGATGAGGCGGCAGTTGTGCTGGGCCAGGCGGGACATGAAGCCCTCATCCATGGTGACCCCAAACACCTTCTCATACATCTCGCGCATCATCAGCGGTTGCCACATCAGGTTCAGGAACGAGAGGCGCAGCAGGGTCGGATCCAGGGTCTGATCCAGTTCACCCTTGGCCTCCATCTGCTCGATGAGCTGATCGAACTGGGGCAGTTGACGACTGATAAGCTGGTTGAGCACAAATTCCCGGCCCGGGCTGCTCTCGGCGGCCAGCGCACTGGTGAGTGTGGTATTGAGCTCCCCCTCCGGCCCCATCACCTGATAGTGGGTAGCCACCAGCTCCTCAAGGGAGCGTTGGCTGCACTCATCCCGCCACACCTGATCGAGCGGCTCGGTCAGCTCACCCAGTACGGCCTGGTAGAGCCCCTCCTTGCTGCCGAAGTAGTAGTGGATCATGGCCAGGTTGGAGCCAGCCAGCTCGGCGATCTCACGGGTAGTCACCTTGCTGTAGGGATTCATGCGAAAGCATTCACGGGCAGCAGACAGCAACTTGTCGCGGATGTCAGAACGTCCGACCGGACGTCCGGGTCTACGTTTTTCCATCGTGGAACCTCGATTTTTCTGGAAAGGGCTGCACCAGTCGTTCCGGTTACGGACGCGCTGAGGGGCAGCAGGAATGGCCGAATAATCGTGGTAATACCGTCGATGGAACAAGAAAATTTGCACTCCTTTACAATCCGATTAAATAAGTTGCCTGGTCCACGCTGAGGGATAGCGGTTGACACGGCGCCCTATTCCCGATATTGCTAAAAGCGTTTTCGACCAAGGATTGAAGCCGTGATGCGTATTGCCACCCCGCTACTACTAATTTCCCTAATCGCGTTCATTCGCGCGGGATCCTTGTAGCCGGGCCGCAGGCATAACCGGAATTTACAAAAACCCGTGCGTCCCGCACGGGTTTTTTTATCGCCGCAGCAGGACGCACACACCACACAGGAAGAGGTAAGCGACATGTCTAATCGGGTCATCATCTTCGACACCACACTGCGTGACGGTGAGCAGGCCCTGGCGGCCAGCCTGACGGTCAAGGAGAAGCTGCAAATCGCCCAAGCCCTGGAGCGTCTCGGCGTCGACGTGATGGAGGTGGGCTTCCCCGTCTCCTCCCCCGGTGACTTCCAGTCGGTGCAGACCATTGCCCGCCACATCAAGAACAGCCGGGTGTGCGCCCTGGCCCGCGCCCTGCCCAAAGACATCGACGCCGCCGGTGAGGCGCTGCGGGTGGCCGAGGCCTTCCGCATCCACACCTTCATCTCCACCTCCTCCATCCATGTGGAGAGCAAGCTCAAGAAACGCTTCGAAGATGTGCTGGAGATGGGCGTCGGCGCCATCAAGCATGCCCTGCGCTACACCGACGACGTGGAGTTCTCCTGCGAAGACGCCGGCCGCACCCCGATTGACAACCTCTGCCGCATGGTCGAGGCCGCCATCAAGGCCGGCGCCCGCACCATCAACATTCCCGACACCGTCGGCTACACGGTACCGACCGAGTTTTCCGGCATCATCCAGACCCTGTTCAACCGGGTGCCCAACATCGACCAGGCCATCATCTCGGTCCACTGCCACGACGATCTGGGCCTCTCGGTGGCCAACTCCATCGGCGCCGTGCAGATGGGGGCCCGTCAGATCGAGTGCACCATCAACGGTATCGGCGAACGCGCCGGCAACTGTTCACTGGAAGAGGTGGCGATGATCCTCAAGACCCGCGCCGACATCCTGGGCCTCGAGACCGGTCTTCGTCACAACGAGATCCATCGCACCAGCATGCTGGTCAGCCAGCTGTGCAACATGCCGGTGCAACCCAACAAGGCGATCGTCGGGGCCAACGCCTTCTCCCACAGCTCCGGCATTCACCAGGACGGCGTGCTCAAGGCGAAAAATACCTATGAAATCATCACCCCCGAGAGCATTGGCCTGACCCAGAACAACCTCAACATGACCTCTCGCTCCGGCCGTCACGTCATCAAACACCGCATGGAGCAGATGGGGTACGACGAGAGCAGCTACAGCCTCGACGATCTCTATGCCAAGTTCCTCACCCTGGCCGACAAGAAGGGGCAGGTGTTCGATTACGACCTGGAGGCGCTCGCCTTCTTCAGCCAGATCCATGAAGAGCCCGAGCACTTCAAGCTGGAGTATCTGGGGGTGCAGAGTGGCAGCTCCGTGCTGGCCACCGCCTCGGTCAAGCTCAAGGTAGGTGACGAGGTCATCAGCGAGGCCGCCACCGGCAACGGCCCGGTCGACGCCGTCTACCAGTGCATCAACCGCATCACCGGCTATGAGATCCGCATCGACAAGTACGCCCTCAAGGCCAAGGGGGAGGGGGAAGATGCCCTCGGCCAGGTCGACATCGTCGCCGAGTACAAGGGGCGTAAATTCCACGGCATGGGCCTGGCTACCGACATCATAGAGTCGTCGGCACACGCCCTGCTTCACGTCATCAACAGCATCTGGCGCGCCGATCAGGTGGCCGAACAGATGGAACGCAACAACAAGATCAAGACGGAGACTGTGTAAACATGACGAGCTATCGGATCGCGGTATTACCGGGGGACGGCATTGGCCCCGAGGTGATGGCCGAAGCCATCAAGGTGCTGGCGAAGGTACAGGCCAAATTTGACTTCAGCCTGGAGTACAGCTGGCACGACGTGGGCGGCATCGCCATCGACAACCACGGCACCCCGTTGCCCCACGGCACCATCGCCGGCTGCGAGGCGGCCGAGGCCGTGCTGTTTGGCTCGGTGGGTGGCCCCAAGTGGGAGCATCTGCCCCCCAACGATCAGCCGGAGCGCGGCGCCCTGTTGCCCCTGCGCGCCCACTTCAAACTCTTCTCCAACCTGCGTCCGGCCCGTCTCTACACCGGCCTCGAGCACTTCTCGCCCCTGCGCGCCGACATCTCGGACCGCGGCTTTGACATCCTCTGCGTGCGCGAGCTGACCGGCGGCATCTACTTCGGTCAGCCCAAGGGCCGCGAGGGAGAAGGCGCCACCGAGAAAGCCTTCGACACCGAGGTTTATCACCGTTTCGAGATCGAGCGTATCGCCCGCCTCGCCTTCAACGCCGCCCGCGGCCGCCGTGGCAAGGTGACCTCCATCGACAAGGCCAACGTGCTGGCCTCCTCCGTGCTGTGGCGCGAGGTGGTCAACCAGGTGGCCAGGGAGTTCCCGGATGTGGCGGTGAGCCACATGTATATCGACAACGCCGCCATGCAGCTCATCAAGGATCCGGCCCAGTTTGACGTACTGCTCTGCTCCAACCTGTTTGGCGACATCCTCTCCGACGAGTGCGCCATGATCACCGGCTCCATGGGGCTGCTCCCCTCCGCCAGCATGAGCGAGTCGGGCTTCGGCCTCTACGAGCCGGCCGGTGGCTCGGCGCCGGACATCGCCGGCAAGGGCATCGCCAACCCTATCGCCCAGATCCTCTCTGCCGCCCTCTTGCTGCGCCACAGCCTGGGGCAGCACGAAGCGGCCGATGCCATCGAGCAGGCGGTCGCCCAGACCCTGGCCGAGGGCTGGTTTACCGGTGATCTGCACAGCGAGGGGGCCCGCCACCCGGTGCAGAGCACGGCCGAGATGGGCAGCCAGATCGCCGCCCGCATCTGAGCGAAGCGCACATAACAAGGACACAGAGCAATGGCCAAAACCCTTTACCAGAAAGTCTTCGACGCCCACGTAGTGCGCGAGGTGGACGGCGAAACCCCCCTCATCTACATCGACCGCCATCTGGTGCACGAGGTAACCAGCCCACAGGCCTTCGACGGTCTGCGCGCCATGAATCGTCGGCTGCGTCGCCCGGATCTGACCTGGGCCACCATGGACCACAACGTCTCCACCACCACCAAGGACATCGCCGCCTCCGGTGAGATGGCACGCATCCAGATGGAGACTCTGGCCACCAACTGCAAGGAGTTCGGGGTTCGCCTCTACGATCTCAACCACCAGTACCAGGGCATAGTCCATGTGATGGGGCCCGAGCTCGGCATCACCCTGCCCGGCACCACCATCGTCTGCGGTGATTCCCACACCGCCACCCACGGCGCCTTCGGGGCCCTGGCCTTTGGCATCGGCACCTCCGAGGTGGAGCACGTGATGGCCACCCAGACCCTGAAGCAGGGGCGCGCCAGGACCATGCGCATCACGGTGCGCGGCAAACTGGCCGAGGGGATCAGCGCCAAGGACGTGGTGCTCGCCATCATAGGCAAAGTCGGCCACGCCGGTGGCACCGGCTATGTGGTGGAGTTCGCCGGTGAGGCCATCGAGGGGCTCACCATGGAAGGGCGCATGACGGTGTGCAACATGGCCATCGAGCTCGGCGCCAAGGCGGGCATGATAGCCCCCGACCAGACCACCATCGACTATATCCGCGGCAAGGTGTTCGCCCCCCAGGGCGAGGCACTGGAGCAGGCCATCGCCGACTGGCAGAACCTCAAGAGCGACGAAGGTGCCCACTTCGATGCCGAGGTAGTACTCGACGCCGCCGACATCGCGCCGCAGGTGACCTGGGGCACCAATCCGGGCCAGGTGATCGACGTCAACACCCCGATCCCTTCCCCCGAGAGCTTTGACGATCTCATCGAGCAGCAGTCCGCCCGCAAGGCGCTCGAATACATGGGGCTGAGCGCCGGTCAGAAGCTCACCGACGTGGCCATCGACAAGGTGTTCATCGGCTCATGCACCAACAGCCGCATCGAGGATCTGCGCGCCGCCGCCGCCATCGCCCAGGGGCGCAGGGTCGCCGCCGGCGTGCAGGCCCTGGTGGTGCCGGGCTCGGAACAGGTGAAGGCCCAGGCCGAGGCCGAGGGGCTCCACAAGATCTTCATCGAAGCCGGTTTCGAGTGGCGTCTGCCGGGATGTTCCATGTGCCTGGCCATGAACAACGACCGCCTGCAACCGGGGGAGCGCTGCGCCTCCACCAGCAACCGCAACTTCGAAGGGCGTCAGGGACGTGCCGGCCGCACCCATCTGGTGAGCCCGGCCATGGCCGCCGCCGCCGCCGTGACCGGTCACTTCACCGATATCCGCACCCTGTAAGGAGAGAGCGATGACAGGATTTACCCAACACACCGGGCTCGCCGCACCGCTCGACAGCGCCAATGTGGATACCGACGCCATCATACCCAAGCAGTTTCTGCAGAAGGTGAATCGCATCGGCTTTGGCAAGCACCTGTTCCACGACTGGCGCTTCCTCGATGATGCCGGGCAGCAGCCCAACCCCGAGTTCGTACTGAACCAGCCCCGTTTTGAGGGTGCCAGCATACTGTTGGCTCGCGAGAACTTCGGCTGCGGCTCGAGCCGTGAGCATGCCCCCTGGGCGCTGGCGGATTATGGCTTCAAGGCGATGATTGCCCCGAGCTTTGCCGATATCTTCTACGGCAACGCCATCAACAACGGCATGGTGCCGGTACGTCTGAAGGAGGAAGAGGTCGACGCCCTGTTCCAGCTGGTCGCCGCCCACCCGGGCCAGACCATCACGGTGGATCTGGAGGCCTGCCAGGTGCGCGCCGGGAATCTCTGCTTTGACTTCGAGATTGACCCCTTCCGCCGCCACTGCCTGCTCAACGGACTGGACAGCATCGGCCTGACCCTGCAGCACGACGACGCCATCAAGGCGTACGAGGCCAGGCAGCCGGCCTGGCTCTGAGAGCGGCCGACACACTAGAATGGGAGCGTTTGCTCCCATTTTTTATGGATGACTATGCGCCTGCTCCCCCTGATCTGCCTCCTGCCCCTGCTGGTGACGGCCAAACAGCTCTCCTTCACCCACCAGGGTGAAGAGGTGCGGGTGCGCTGGGAGCAAGGCAAGGAGGCAAAGAGCCTGAGCTACCAGCTGGCCCCGGGCAAGATCCCCCCTCTCATCGCCTTTCCTCCCGAGCGGTTTCGCCGGGAGATACTGCAAGGGCTGCTGCAGCAGGGGCAGCGCCAGTTTCCCACCGTCGCGTTCCGGCTGGGGCGGGATGGGGAGCTCAACCTGTCGGCCCGCCGTCAGGAGAGCGTCAACCAGGCGATGGAGTGGCTCAACAAGCGCCGCCCCGAACTCGAGCAGGCCTGGCTCAGTCGTTACTACTTTCAGACCTTCACCGATCCGGCCGGTGCCGAGGCGGTCAAGCAGGATCATGTGCGCATCGCCATGGAGAGCCGGGAAGAGCTGGCCCCCCTCGCGAGTCAACTCAAGCAGGAGGGGGGAGACGAGATGGCCGCCAGACGCAAGAGTACCGAGGCGGTGCTCGCCTTCGTCCAGGCCATCCCCTATGCCCTGCTCGACAACAGTGGCGTGCGCGGTGGCCGCGGCTTCTTGAGCCCGCGCCAGGTGTTGCTGCAAAATCGGGGGGACTGTGACAGCAAGGTGACGTTGATGGCGGCCCTGCTCGGACAGATCCATCCAGAGATGAGACAGTTGATGATCTTTACGCCGGATCACGCCCTGCTGGGCCTGGCCCTGCCGGCGAGTGCCGGGGAGCAGAAGCTGGAGTGGGAGGGAGAGAATTATCTCTTGATGGAACCGACGGGCCCGGCCGAGCTGCCCATCGGGCAGTTGGCGCGGACCAGCCAGGTGATGGTAGAGAGCGGGCAGTTTCGTGCCCAGCCGGTTCAGGCGACGGTGAGAAACTCCACCGCCAGTCGATAACCCCCCTCCTCATCCGTGATGCGGATGATACGCGCCTCCGCTGCGAAGGGAGGCAGCAGATTGCTGGAGGTCGCGAGGTTGATCCTGATGGGCTCGTCCGGATTAATCTGATCCGTCTCGATAAAGATCCCCATGCCGTTGGCGCTGAGATCCCGGCAGATGCCGGTCAGGTGTTGCGCCCCCTGATGCAAGGACACTGGCGCATTGATCACCATGCGCTGAAAGGCCCTTCTCTCCCTGCTCGAATCGATCACGCTCACTCCTCCATTTGTTCTGGCTCACCCCATCAAACGTTAATACAATGTGCCGCGTCGCTCAAACGGGGTGCAGTCACCTGCTGAGATTATACCCGTCGACCTGATCCAGATAATGCTGGCGGAGGAATTTGAGGCACGGCGCTCACTTTGCGCCCCCATCCGTCGGCTCCTGACAAGGAGTTTCCCCATGATTCGTTCTGCCCTGGCCACCCTGGCCCTGATCTCGAGCCCGCTCATGGCCGAGACCCTGACCGTCTATACCTACGATTCCTTCACCGCCGACTGGGGACCGGGTCCCAAGATCAAGCAGGCCTTCGAGAAGGAGTGCGGCTGTACCCTCAACTTTGTGGCGCTGGAAGACGGAGTCGCCATCCTCAACCGGCTGCGTCTGGAAGGGAAACACGGCAAGGCAGACCTGGTGCTGGGACTCGACGATGGGCTCATCGGCGAGGCTCGCCAGAGTGGCCTGTTTGCTCCTCACCAGACCGATCTCGCCCCGCTGACCCTGCCGGGCGGCTGGCAGGATGACACCTTCCTCCCCTACGACTACGGCTGGTTTGCCTTCGTCTATGACGGCAGCAAGCTCAAGAACCCGCCAACCAGCATGAAGGCCCTGCTCGAGCGCGATGATCTCAAGGTGATCTACCAGGATCCGCGCACCTCCACTCCGGGCCAGGGGCTGATGCTCTGGATGAAGTCCCTCTATGGGGATGAGGCCGCCAGCCAGTGGCAGAAGCTGGCCGCCAAGACGGTCACCGTCACCAAGGGATGGTCCGAAGCCTATGGCATGTTCCTCAAGGGAGAGGCGGATATGGTGCTCTCTTACACCAGCTCCCCGGCCTATCACCGCATCGCCGAGAACCAGCAGCAATACCACGCGGCCATGTTCGACGAGGGGCACTACCGCCAGGTCGAAGTGGTGGCCCGGCTCACCGGCAGCCAACATCCTGAACTGGCCCAGCGTTTCCTCAACTTCGTGCTGACGCCGGCCTTTCAGGAGGCAGTGGCCACCGGCAACTGGATGTACCCGGTGACCCAGGCCACCCTGCCAGGGCCCTTCGCCACCCTGCCTACCCCGGCCAAAACCCTCAGCATAGCCCCGGCCAGGGTGGCCGAAGAGCGCAAGGGGTGGATCCGTGAGTGGCTGCAGGCCGTCACCCGCTGATGCGTTCGCTCTGGTGGCTGCCGGGGAGCCTCTCCGGCAGTCTGATCCTGCTGCTTGGCTTGGCCCCTCTCGGGGCCCTCTTGTGGCAGGCGGGGGAACTGACCCCCCTGGCGCTGTTGCAAGACCCCTATCTGCGCCATGTGCTGATCTTCAGCCTGAGTCAGGCCGCCCTCTCCACCGTGCTCAGCCTGGGGCTGGCCATTCCCCTGGCCCGCGCCCTGTCGCGCCGCCACTTTCCGGGGCGACGCCTGCTCATCAAGCTGTTCGGCCTCTCCCTGGTGCTACCGGTCATCATCGCCATCTTCGGCATCGTCACGGTGCACGGCCAGCAAGGCTGGGTCGCCTGGCTGCTGCGGCACGCCGGCATCGAGGTGGGCAACTACCTCTACGGTCTCACCGGCATACTGCTGGCTCACGTCTTCTTCAACATGCCCCTGGCGGCGCGTCTGCTGCTGCAGGCCATCGAGGGGATCCCTGACTCGAGCTGGCGACTGGCCAGCCAGCTGGGACTGAACTCGGGCCAGCTGTTTCGGGTGCTGGAGTGGCCCGTGATGCGCAGTCACCTGCCGGGGCTTGCCAGCCTCATCTTCATGCTCTGCTTCACCAGCTTCACGACCGTGCTGGCCCTGGGGGGTGGCCCCAAGTCGACCACCCTGGAGGTAGCCATCTATCAGGCCCTGCGCCTCGACTTCGATCTGGCCACGGCGGGCTCCCTGGCCCTGCTACAACTGATCCTGAGCGGCCTCATCCTGTGGGGTCAGCACAAGCTGCAACGCTCGACCCCGAGCCGGATAGCACCGGACCGCCGGGCCGAGCGCCCGGATCGACACCACTGGCAGACCCGGCTCTGGGACGCCCTGATCCTCACCCTGGCCATCGGGATCTTTTTGCCCCCCTTGCTCGCCATCACAGGCGCCGGATTGACCCCTGATCTGCTGACGGCGCTCGCCAGCGAGCGCCTCTGGCAGGCGACGGCTCTCTCCCTGCAGATCGCCTTGCTGGCCGGCCTGCTGGCGCTGCTGTTAGGGGGAGGCCTGCTACTCACCGGCCGCCACCTGAGGCTGCGTCGTCGGGAACGGCGCCATGCCGCCCTGTGGGAGGCGAGCGGTTCACTGATTCTGATGCTGCCGGCCGTGGTGATGAGTACAGGTCTCTTCATTCTCTTCATGCCCTGGGTCGATGTCTTCGCCATTGCGCCCTGGCTGGTGATCCTGGTCAATGCCCTGATGGCACTCCCCTACGTGATCCGCACCCTGTCCGGCCCCATGCAGCTGGTAGCCCGCCAGTACGATCGCCTGGGCGACAGCCTGGGCGTGCTCGGCTGGCAGCGCCTGCGACTCATCGAGTGGCCCCTGCTGCGCCGCCCGCTGGCTCTGGCCCTGGCCTTGGCCATGACCCTCTCCCTCGGGGATCTCGGCGCCATCGCCCTGTTTGGCAGCAGTGAGCTGGCGACCCTGCCCTGGCTGCTCTATCAGCAGCTCGGCAGCTATCAGCTGGGGCCGGCCGCCGCCACGGCCCTGCTGCTGCTGCTCCTGTGCCTGGCCCTGTTTGTGCTGACCGAGCGTATGCTTGGAGGTAAAGATGCTCATTCTTGACAACCTGACGGCTCGCTACCCGGACTGGAGCGTCACCTTCTCCACCCGGATCGAGTGCGGGGAGATAGTCGCCCTGACAGGGCGCAGCGGCGCCGGCAAGTCGACCCTGCTCGGCATGCTGGCGGGCTTTGTGCCCGTCACCGCCGGACGGCTCACCTTCTCCGGCCGCGACCTCTTGCCCCTGACACCGGCCGAACGTCCCCTCACCACCCTGTTTCAGGATCACAACCTGTTCCTGCACCTGACGGTGCACGACAACATCGCCATCGGCCTGCACCCGGGTCTGCGCCTGAGTCATGAGCAGCGAGAGCAGGTCACCCGGGCCGCCGCACGGGTGGGGCTGGAATCCATGCTGGATCGCCTGCCCGAGCAGCTCTCCGGTGGCCAGCAGCAACGGGTCGCCCTGGCCCGCGCTCTGGTGCGAGATCGCCCCCTGTTGCTGCTCGACGAGCCCTTCTCGGCGCTGGACCCGGCCCTGCGCCGGGAGATGCTGGATGAGGTGACCCTGCTGGCGCGCAGCCGCGCCACGACCGTGTTGATGGTCACTCACCACCCGGAAGATGCTGCGCTCATCGCCGACCGGCTACTCTTCGTCGATGAGGGGCGCATCGCCTTCGACGGTACGCCACAAGCCCTGGCCAATCCCCCCCTGCCGGCCCTGGCCGCCTATCTGGGCAAGCGCCCATAGAGAAAGGGGAGCCCGGGCTCCCCTTCTCGCTTACCGCCAACTGGCAGCGGTTTACAGGTTCTCTTCGGCGAAGGAGGCGAGGCGACTTCGCACCACGCCGTTGAGATAGACGTTGGCACTCCCCTCGAAGTCCTTGAATCGCTCCACTATGTAGGTGAGACCCGAGGTGACTGGACTGAGGTAGCTCGAGTCGATCTGCGCCAGGTTGCCCGAGCAGACGATCTTGGTCCCCTCGCCACAACGGGTGATGATGGTCTTGATCTGGGAGGCGGTCAGGTTCTGGCACTCGTCCAGTAGCACGAAGGTGTTCTGGATGCTGCGCCCACGCATGAAGTTGACCGATTTGAACTGGATATTGGCCTTCTCCATGATGTAGCTGAGCGACCCGCTCATGTTCTCGTCCTGCTTGTGCAGCACCTCCAGGGTATCCGTGATGGCCGCCAGCCAGGGCATCATCTTCTCTTCCTCGGTGCCGGGCAGGAAGCCGATGCTCTCGGCGATCTCGGGGGTATTACGGGTGACGATGATCTTGTCGTAGATCCCCTTCTCGATGACCAGCTCGAGGGCTGCCGCCATCGCCAGCAGGGTCTTGCCGCAGCCGGCAGGCCCGGTCAGGATCACCAGATCGATATGGGGATCGAGCAGGGCGTCGAGGGCCATGCCCTGATAGACGTTCTTGGGGTGCACTCCCCACGCCTTGCGCGACATCAGGCGGTCACGGCTGATATCCCGCAGACGAACCTTGCCCCCCTCATGGCTCAATACCCGGGCCGCGAAGAATTGCTCCTCATCGATGAGATACTGATTCACATGCACCGGTTCGAGCAGCCCCTCGTCGATGACGTGTACCGTCTCTCGGCCATGGGTCTCGCTGTCGCACTCTCCGACCCGCTCCCAGAAGCTGCCGGGCACTTCCTGAAAGCCCTTGGCCAGCAGGCGGATATCATCGATCAACTGGTCGCTGCGATAGTCCTCCACATGAGCCAGGCCCGCCCCCTTGGCCTTGAGGCGCATGTTGATGTCCTTGGTCACCAACACAACCTGGCGCTTGTGCTCATGTTTTTGCAGGTAGAGAGCCGCATTGATGATGCGGTTGTCTGCCTCCTTGTTGGTGAAGAGCTCTTCATCCTGCGGCAGATGGTGATCGCTGAAGATAGAGATACACCCCGTCGCCTCTCCCGCCAGTGCCACCCCTTGGGCGATCTGTTCGGGTGTGGCACTGCGGAATACATCCTCCAGCGCCCGGATGGCGACCCGGGCATCCCGGCTGACATCCTTGTGGCGATCCTTGATGTTGTCGAGCTCTTCGAGCACCGTCATAGGGATGAGCACGTCGTGCTCTTTGAAGGAGTAGATAGAGAGGGGTTCGTGCAAGAGTACGTTGGTGTCCAGGATAAACAGCTTCCGGTCGGTGTTATCCATAAGCATCCTCCTTGGCCAAGAGGCCATGCGGTATAGTCCAGATGACATTCAAACCACACCGGCATGACACTTCTATTACCCTTCACGCTACGCCCGATTTAACCAGGGCGCAACATGCCAACGTTCAAGCGTTCAATTAATACCCATTCAGCCACACTTGGAGTCGCCGCAATTGAGGCAGGTCATGCAGCCATCCTGCAGAACGACGGCCCTGTAGTGGCACTTGGGGCAGAGGCTGGCCGAGGCGGGAAAGCCAGCACTTTCATCATAGTTTTCAGCCAGATATGCCTTCTTAGCCGAGTCCATCTCGGGAGCCGCCAGCATACCGATCTCGATCAGATGGGTTTCGATCACATTGCCAATACCGGCGATCAGGGAGGGAACGTAGCGCCCGTGATCCCAGTATCCCCCCTTGGGATCGAAGACACTGCGCAGCTCTTCAACCAGAAAAGTCACATCACCCCCCTTGCGAAAAACCGCCGAGATGATGCGGGTGAGAGCCACGATCCACTGATGATGCTCGAGGCTCTTGGTGTTGATGAAGATCTCGAAGGGGCGCCTGACCTCATGCTCGCTCCCTTCGTTGAGCACCATGTCGTTGATGGTGATAAAGAGGGAGTGCTCGCAGACGTGTTGCGGGGTCTTGAGCTTGTAGGTGGTGCCCGTCAGGCGTTCGGGGCGCACCACCGTCTCGTGCATCTGGATCGGTGGCGCCTCACCCTCTGGAGCTACCAGCCGATAGGCCACTATCTTGCTGTCGATCTTTCTTGCCATCCAGCCCCCCTTAAAGCTTGCCGTAATAGCCCTCCTTGAGGGCATCAAACAGGTTGGCCGCCGTATGCAGCTCACCGTCGTACTCGATCTCCTCGTTACCCTGGGCGGTGACCCGCGAGCCATCCTCCAGAGTGAATTCATAACGGGTCGCGGCAAGATCCTTCTCGCGCACCAAGACGCCCTGAAAGGCCTCTGGATTAAAACGGAAGGTGGTACACCCCTTGAGCCCGGCCCCCACCGCATCGAGATAGATCGCCTTGAAGGCATCGAAGGGGTAATCCGTCGGCACATTGGCCGTCTTGGAGATGGAGGAGTCGACCCAGCGCTGGGCGGCAGCTTGCATCCCTATATGCTGAGCCGGCGTTACCTGCTCGGCCGTCACAAACCAGTCGGGCAGACCTGATTCGGGTGTGGCATTCGAATCGACCAGAACACGGTAAGCCATGAGCTCAAAGGAGTAGACATCGACGCTCTCCTTGCTCTTGCGCCCGGGCCGGATCAGGTTGCGCCGGTAGTGATGGGCGAAACTCGGCTCTATGCCATTGCTGGCGTTGTTGGCAAGGGACAGGGAGATGGTGCCCGTCGGCGCTATGCTACTGTGGTGGGTAAAACGCCCTCCCACCCTCGCCAGTTCATCGACGAGCTCGGGCTCCACACCGGCCAGCTGCTGCATGTAGCGACTGTAGCGAGCGTGCAGCACCTTTCCCTTCACCCTGTCCCCCACCTTGAACCCATCGCCGGCCATCTCGGGACGCAGCCGTAACATCGCAGCCGTCACCTCAAACTCCTCCTCCATCACGGGAGCCGGCCCCTTCTCTTTGGCCAGGACCAACGCCGTCTTCCATCCGGTGACGGCCAGTACCCGGGCCATTCGCTCGGTAAAGGCGATGGCATCGGAAGAACCATAAGCCAGCCGCAGCAGCGCCAGGGCCGACCCCAGACCGAGGAACCCCATGCCATGGCGCCGCTTGCGCCTAAGCTCTTCGCGCTGCTCGTGCAGCGGCAAACCGCTAATCTCCACCACGTTATCGAGCATACGGGTAAATAGTTCGACCACGCGGGTAAAACGCGCCCAGTCGAAGCGGGCATGACCCCCAAGTGGATCCAGTACGAAGCCGGTGAGGTTGATAGAGCCCAACAGGCAGGCCCCGTAGGGAGGGAGAGGCTGCTCTCCACACGGGTTGGTCGCCCGAATGGACTCACAGAACCAGTTGTTGTTCATCTCATTGACCCGATCGATCAGGATGAAGCCCGGCTCTCCATAGTCATAGGTGGAGGTCATGATGAGATCCCACAGGCGGCGGGCAGGCAGGGTCCGGTAGATTCGGCAAGCCACCTCCCCCTGTTCGTTACGGATCCCCTCCCCCGTTGGCCAGTCGGTCCACACCACCCGAGTGCTATCATCCAAAGCCACCCCCTCACTCTTGAGCTGAGACTCAGACCAGGGGAAGATCAGCGCCCACTCTCGCTCCTCACGAACCGCATCGATAAAAGCCCCGGTGATCAACAAGGAGAGGTTGAACTGGCGCAGGCGCCCATCCTCACGCTTGGCCCGGATGAAATCGAGCACATCGGGATGCCGCACATCCATCACTCCCATCTGGGCTCCACGTCGACCACCTGCCGAGGAGATGGTCGAGCACATCTTGTCGAAGATATCCATAAACGAGAGGGGGCCCGAGGTCGCGGCACCGGCACCCGCAACGGGGGCGCCCTTGGGCCTCAGGGTCGAGAAATCATAACCGATGCCGCAGCCAGCCTTGAGCGTAAGGCCGGCTTCCCGCACCTTGGTCAGGATGTCATCCATCGAATCGGCAATGGTGCCGGAGACGGTGCAGTTGATGGTCGACGTAGCGGGCTTATAGACCAGCGCATCGGCATTGGAGAGGATCCGCCCTGCGGGTATGGCCCCTTGCCGCAGCGCCCAGAGAAACTCGGGATACCAGCGCTCACTCTCCTTCTCTTGGCTCGCCAGAGAGCGGGCCACCCGCTTCAGGGTATCGTCCGGGGCCTCGTCGAGTGGCGAACCGCTACCATTGTGCAGACAATATTTGCTGCGCCAGATCTCGAGAGAGGTGGGCTGTAGTGGTAGCACCAGCGGGCCATTATCGGTTCGAAACCGGGTTGTCATACACGCCTCAACACTATATGTTGTGCCAACAATAAAAACATAACACAAAATGATGGAGTGTCCGGGGTATGCATCACATCCATAAAAGCAAACCCCCGACACAATGGCCGGGGGCTTTCAAGTCATCTGCCGCGTTTAGGGCTTCTTGACGTAGACGGTGGGCTGCTCACCATTGAGGTCGAGATAGAACTCGTAGACGCCGTCGGCATCAGGAGAGAACTTCATATCCTCATACTTGGAGCAGGGGTTGGCAGGCACCGGGGCCCCACCCAGGGTCGCGACGCCATCGCTCGGGCTGGCATAACCGTAGTTGGTACCACAGCTCCAGTTGGCATCGGCAAACTTGAACTTATAGGGCGCCCACTCCTTTTTCAGGGTTCCCTTGGCCATGTAGATCTTGTCACTCACCTTGACGATCTTGCTCTCATCCAGAGCCTGCCAGTCATTCATCTCCCCACGCAGGAAGACTGCCTTGCCACCAAAGTCACCCGCATCAGCAGCCTGATCACCATTAGATGCGCAGCCGCCCAATACCAGGGTTCCCGCCGCCAGTATCATCGTTACTGTTTTTTTGAACATCTGTCCTTTCCTCGGATCCTAATTGTTGTTCCTGCCGCCCATATAGCGGTCATGCTATTTAAGCAGAGCCACGTAGAAGAGAAGGTTAGCGGGGTCACACTCCCTCAACCTCATTACGGCAGAACAAAAAAGAAACCGATTTCAAGGTACAGCCATCACCAATGGAGCCCGTAGAGCCGGTGATCGAGAACAGAGTAAACCAGGAAAATAGGGGCGGTTCGGTGTGAGTGACTGTGCGCCAGCGGCTGATGCAGAGGCAGAGGCAGAGGCAGAGGCAGAGGCAGAGGGTACCGCCCGACCCCCTTCAGCAGGCCGGCGACACCACTGCTCCATAACTGTTGAGCATAAAGAAAAAGCCCAGTCTCTCGACTGGGCTTCTCTATTCAGTGGCGGAGCGGACGGGACTCGAACCCGCGACCCCCGGCGTGACAGGCCGGTATTCTAACCGACTGAACTACCGCTCCGCATTCGGTTAGCATATTGCTAAATTGGGTGCCTGGCAGTGTCCTACTCTCGCATGGCATCTGCCACACTACCATCGGCGCTACGGCGTTTCACTTCTGTGTTCGGCAAGGGAACAGGTGGTTCCACCGCGCT
>NZ_CDDB01000070.1 GCF_000820105.1 Aeromonas schubertii
ACTTGTTCGCACCTTCCTTAGATGTGACCCCAATGGCCTGATCTATGATGAAACTTTATTTTCACTACGCTGGGCAACACTGGGCAGTTATCCACAATTATGATGATACTTTATCTATAGATAGCAGGCTGACCGCCCAATAAGGTCAATGGGTTCGTTGAGCATAAATGATGAAACTTTATTTTCATCCCACAGCCCTTCTCTTTTCGAAACCGGTTTCGTGCTCTGCCAAGCTCCTCACAGCCTCAGTAAATCCAATCGGGTATCATTCGCGCGCTGGCACTAACAACTACAGAAGCGAATCATCATGGAACAATACTTCAAGCTGGGGGCGGTAGCCGCCATCCTGCTGCTGTCTGGCTGTCAGAGTGACAACAGCAGCCAAGCGCAACCCGGTGACGTGACCCTGCGTCTGATCCAGACCTCCGACATCCACTCCAACCTGCTCGGTTTTGACTACTACCAGAATAAGGAAGACCGCAAATTCGGCCTCTCCCGCACCGCCCTGCTGATCCGTCAGGCGCGCACCGAGAATCCCAACAACCTGCTGCTCGACAACGGCGATTTGATCCAGGGATCGCCGCTCGCCGACTACGTCTTCGATCAGCAGGAGAAGGGGAACTACCTGGCCAAGCAGGCCCACCCTGCCTTCAAGGCGATGAACGAGCTCGGCTATGACGTGGGCAACCTCGGCAACCACGAGTTCAACTACGGCCTCGACTACCTGACGGCGGCGCTCAAGGGAGCCAACTTCCCCTATGTGAACGCCAACGTCTTCGCCGCCGGCGCCTTCAAGCGCGACGCCAGCGGTACCATCGACTGGAGCGCCAACCGCTTCACCCCCTATCTGCTGCTCGATCGCCAGGTCAAGGATGCCAACGGCAACACCCAGACCGTCAAGGTTGGCGTGCTGGGGCTGACCCCGCCGCAGGTGGTGCAGTGGGACAAGCGCCACCTGGAGGGCAAGGTGGTGGTGGCCGACATGGTCGAGACCGCCGAGCACTACATCCCCGAGATGCGCGCCAAGGGGGCCGATCTGGTGGTGGTGGTGGCCCACACCGGCATCACGGGTGCCAGCCGTGAACAGTTGATGGAGAACGCCGCCTACTACCTGGCGCAGGTGAAGGGGGTCGACGCCCTGATGCTGGGGCACGCCCACAAGAACTTCCCCGGCGACTATCCCGATATCCAGGGGATCGACAACGACAAGGGCACCCTGGCCGGCGTGCCGACCGTGATGCCCGGCTTCTGGGGTAATCACCTCGGCATCATCGACCTCAAGCTCACCTTCAAGGAGGGGCGCTGGCAGGTGGCCTCGAGCCAGGCCCAGCTGCGCAAGATCGACAGCAGCGAGGGGAGCCCGGTTGACGAGAAGGTCGCCGGCCTGGTGCAGGCGGATCACGATGCCACCAACGCCTGGCTCGACGAGCCCCTCGGCAAGATCACCCAGCCCATCCACAGCTTCTTCGCCCTGGTGCAGGATGACCCCTCGATCCAGCTGGTGAGCGACGCCCAGCGCTGGCACGCCAACAGCCTGCGCCAGAGCGGTCTGCTCAAGGAGAGCTGGCCCATACTGTCGGCGGCGGCGCCGTTCCGCGGTGGCCGCAACGGCATCACCGACTTCACCTGGGTGCCGGCGGGCAACATCTCACTGCGCAACGTCTCGGATCTCTACATCTATCCCAACACCCTGCAGGTGGTCGCCATCAACGGTGCCACCGTCAAGGAGTGGCTGGAGATGAGTGCCGGCCAGTTCAACCGCATCGACCCGGCCGCCACCACCACCCAGTGGCTGGTGAACGAGCAGTTCCGCACCTACAACTTCGATGTGCTGGACGGGGTGAGCTATGAAGTGGATGTGACCCAGCCGGCCCGCTATGACAAGGACGGGGCCAAGGTGAGCGACGGCAGCCGCATCAGCAACCTCACCTATCAGGGGCAGCCTGTCGATCCGGCCCAGATGTTCTATGTGGTGACCAACAACTACCGCGCCAGCGGCGGCGGCCACTTCCCGGGCATCAACAGCAAGGTGATCGTGCACGAGGATCCCAAGGAGACCCGCGAGATCCTCTCCGAGTACCTGGTGCATCTCTCCACCGCCAATCCGGGTGGCTTCTCCCCGAGCGCCGACGGCAACTGGCACATGAAGGCCCTGCCGGCCAGCGTCGACCTGCGCCTCTACTCCTCACCCAAGGAGGAGGCCAAGGCCCTGGCGGGCAGCGATCTGCAGTACCTCTCGACCCTGCCGATGGATGATCCCAAGCACCCCGGCTACGCCATCTACCGGCTGGTACGCCAGCCCTGATGACAAGGCGGCCTGCGGGCCGCCTTCTTATCGCCCCGAGAGGGCCAACAGCAGCGCCAGGACAATGAAGATGAGACCGAACCCCCGGTTGAGCCAGCGCAGCTGACCCTGGCGGGCGAGCCGCCCCAGCAGCAAGCCGGCGCAGAGGGAATAGCTCACCATGGCCAGGGTATCGATGGCGATGATGATGGCGCCGAGGCACAGGTAGTGGACCATCCCCTCACCGGCCTCCGCAAACTGGGGCAGGAAAGCAACCAGAAAGACGATGGACTTGGGGTTACTGAGGTTGACCAGAAATCCCTGGCGCAGGCTCTGCCATGCACAGCCCTGCGAGGTCTCACCTTGCCGCAAGGCCACCTCTCCCTGACGAAACTTGGCAATACCCAGGTAGCAGAGATAACCGCTACCCATCAGCTTGATGGCGTGGAACAGGGTATCCGAGCCGGCAACCAGGCTGCCGAGGCCGGCACTCACCACCAGCAGATGCAGCAGCAGGGCCAGTTGCAGGCCGAGGATATTGAAGCCTGCCAGCCGCCGACCTCCCTCCAGGGTGCGCGACATAGTGGCGACGGCTCCGGCTCCGGGCGAGAAGCTGAATGCCAGGCAGCTGACGGCGAAGATCGAGAGCAGGGCGGGAGTCATGGGTTTTCCTGGGGTGACGGACGAGGTTGGGCGCCACGGTACCATGTGCTAGCATCCGGCTGATATTCACCCATCAGTTAATCCGATATTAAGGAGTGGGTTAATGATCGCCCTGCAGGATCTCCACTTTCTCGTCACCCTGGCGACCAGCCCCAGCTTTGCCATCGCCGCCCGTCGTCTCGACGTCTCGGCACCGCATGTGACCCAGAAGCTCAAGCGGCTGGAGGCCAGCCTGGGCGTCAGCCTGTTCGAGCGCGGTCGCCAGCCCAGGCTCACCCCCCAGGGACGACTCATCACCGAACGCGGCGGCGAGGTGCTGCGCCAGATGCGGGCGCTGGAGGAGAGCCTGCAGAGCAGCCGCGAGGAGCTGGGGGGCCAGCTCAACATAGTGGCGCCCATCGGCTTTGGAGAGAAACGCCTCGCCCCCCTGCTGGGGGAGTACCGGCGCCGGCATCCCCATGTGACCCTCGATCTGACCCTCTCGGATCGCCCCGCCTGGGAGGGTAATCCGCGCCAGCCCGACATCATGTTCTACATTGGCGATCTGCATCAGAGCCCACTCTATCGCACCCTGATAGCCCCAACCCGCCGCCTGCTGTGCGCCGCGCCGGCCTATCTGGCCAGCATGCCGCCGTTGCACCGGCCGGAGGATCTCGCCCATCACCACTGCATAGTGCTGCGGGAGAACGACGAGGATTGCACCCTGTGGCGCCTGCGCCACCTCGCCTCGGGAGAGGAGTCGAGTATCCGGGTCTCCCCCTCCCTCACCAGCAACGTGGCCGATGCGGTCAAGCAGTGGGCCCTGCAGGGGCTGGGGATCATTCATCGCTCCGAGTGGGATCTGCAACCCGAGCTGGCGGCGGGCACCCTGGTTCCCGTGCTGCCCGACTATGCGCCGCCCGCCGTCGATATCGTCGCCCTGATGGGCAGCAGCCGGGAGAGCCGGCCGCGCCGAATCAACCACTTCATCACCTTTGTTCAGGAGCGACTGCGAAAGGAACTCGGCGGCCCCAAGGTGCAGCCATAAAAAAGGAGCCGTGACGGTAATGCCGATCAGTTAAGG
>NZ_CDDB01000071.1 GCF_000820105.1 Aeromonas schubertii
TTTGTTAAAGAACGTTGCCTTGTCGGCTGAGGCTGCGCATCTTACGCCCCTCATTTTGAAAGTCAAGCGTCATTATCGCTTTTCTTTCGCAGCCAGGTTGGCGTTGCCAACTCGCTGACCATCCGGCGTCATCCGCCGTGCTGGTGAGGGCGCATTATAGGGAGGCGCGCCGGGATGGCAAGGGCTTTTTCAAAAGTTTTTTAAAATCAAACCCTATCGTTTAAAAAACAGCCTTTTCACTGTTGCGCCAACCAAAGGTGGATCGACAGTATGATCCACCTCCGAGGGCTTTGCCTCCCTGAGGCGTCAGATCAGAGCTCATGCCACCTGACGTAACTTATGCTGCTTACGCTCGCGCCGCCGCTCCCCGAGGGCCAACAGACAGGGGGTCAGCACCAGCGTCAGCAAGGTGGCAAAGGCCAGCCCACCGGCAACCGTAGTCGCAAGCTGGCTCCAGAAGGCAGTGGAAGGCCCCCCCAACTCTATCTTGGGCGTCAGAAAGTCGAGGTTAATCTTGAGCACCATAGGCAGCAGGCCGAGGATGGTGGTCACCGTCGTCAGCAGCACGGGGCGCAGACGCTGGGCTCCGGTACGCAGTATCGCCTCTTGCAGGGTAACCCCCTCTCTGCGCAGCTGATTGAAGGTATCGATCAACACTATGTTGTTGTTAACGACGATGCCCGCCAGGGCGATCACCCCGATCCCCGACATGACGATGCCGAAGGGCTGTCTTGCCAGCATCAGTCCCAACAGCACTCCCACCGTACTGAACAGGACGGCGGTAAGGATCAACAATGCCTGATAGAAGGAGTTGAACTGAGTCACCAGAATGATGGCTATCAGGAAGAGCGCCACCATAAAGGCCTTGCCCAGAAAGGCAGATGACTCATCCTGCTCTTCATTTTGTCCCTTGGCTTGCACGCTCACACGAGGATCCAGCGCCATCCCCTCCAGGCCCTTCATCACTCGGGGCAACTCGAGGCTGAGTAGCTTGCCTTCGGCCATGTCCGCCTGCAGTGTGATGACCTGGCGGCCATCGACCTTGCGGATCACATCGGTCTTGGGCCTGGGTTGCAGACTGGCCAGGTTGGTGATGGGGACCTGTCCCTGGGCCGTCTTGAGGCGCAGCTCGGAGAGCCTGTCTATGGTGCGATACTCACTCGGGAAACGGACCCGGATATCGAGCTCATCGTCCACATCGTCGGCCCGGTATTCGCCGAGCTTGAGGCCCGAGGTGACAAACTGGACGGTCGACCCCACCAGGGTGGCATCGGCACCAAAGCGCGCCGCGTCTCCCCTGTCTATCTTGAGCTGCCATTCGATGCCGGGCCGGCTGCCATTATCCTGCACGTTGACGAAGGCCCCATCCTGCTCGAGCGCCTGACGCAGTTGCCTGGCAGTTTGGGCGAGCAACTCGGGATAGCGGGAGCTCACCTCCAGCTTGAGGTCCCGTCCACTGGGAGGGCCGTTCTGATCCTCGCGCACATCGATCTCGACGCCGGCATAACCGCTCAATCGCTCGCGCACCTCGGCCAGGATCGCCTTGGCAGGGCGACGCTCACTCCAGTCGTGAAAATTGAGACGAAAACTCCCGATGCGATCTTCGCCACCGGTCAGGGTATAGAGTGTCTTGATATCGCGAACAGGCAGCAGCGCCTGCTCCAGCTCCCGCATCAGGGCATCCTTCTCCCGGGTAGCGAGATCCCCGTGGGAACGCACAATCAGGTTGGCGCCATCGGGTTCACCACTTGGGAAGAACTCACTGCCCAGGTTGGAGTTGGCAAAACCCACGATCACCAGTACCGCAAACAGCAGGGCGCCGACCAATATCTTCACCGGCCGTTCAATGGCCCAGGCCAGCACACGCACATAACGCCCACTCCACCCCGACAGGGTCAGGATATCCCCCTGCTCCGACTGCATCAGTTGACCGCGCTCGCGCTCGGAGACGGGACGCGATTTACCGATCAATCCTCCCAGCACGGGGACGAAGCAAAGCGCCATCACCAGGGAGGCAGCCAGCGTGGCGATGAGGGTAATGGGGAGATACTTCATAAACTCCCCCATGATCCCGGGCCAGAAGATGAGCGGCGCAAAGGCAGCCAGGGTCGTCGCCGTCGAGGCGATGATGGGCCAGGCCATGCGTCGGCCGGCCTCACCATAGGCCTCGCGACGGTTGGCCCCCTCCGACATGGCCCTATCCGCATACTCGGTGACGACGATGGCCGAATCAACCAACATGCCCACCGCCATGATAAGCGCAAAGAGCACCACTATGTTGATGGTGTAACCGCATACCGCCAGCACCAGAATACCGGTAAGGAAGGAGCCCGGAATTGAGATAGCCACCAGGCTCGCACTGCGCAGCCCCAGGGTAGCCACGATGACGATCACCACCAGCAGCACCGCCGACAGCACATTGTTTTGCAGATCGCCGAGCATCTGCACCACCCCTTCCGAGGCGTCCCAGGTGTAGACAGGTTGAACATTGCCGGGCCAGATGGCCTGCTCACGAGCCACCAGCTCGCGAACCTTGCGCACCGTGTCGATCACGTTCTCTCCGGGGCGCTTCTTGATATCCAGCGAGATGGAGGGGTGACCATTGATGCGGGCTACCGTCAGGGGGTCACTATAGGCACGCCTTATCTCGGCCACGTCCTGGAAGGTAATGACTCTATTGCCCTCAACCTTGATGGGCATGGTCATCACATCCTGGATGCTCTCGAAGACAGAGGGCACCTTGACGGCGAAACGCCCCAGACCAGTGTCCAGTGTCCCCGCCGCGACCAGGCGATTGTTGCGCGACAGCAGGTTGTAGATGTCGTTCTGATCCAGGTTGTAACTCTGCAGGCGCAACGGGTCGACCAGCACCTCGACGATATCGGTACGATCGCCCCCAATCTCCACCTCGAGCACCTCGCGCAGCCCCTCGATCTTCTCCTTGAGCTCACGGGCCAGGGTGATCAAAGCACGCTCGGGCGCATTGCCGGTGAGGTTGAGGGTCAGGACCGGATTCTCGTCGGCCATGGTCACTTCACGCACCACCGGCTCTTCGGTCCCCTGGGGTAACTTGGCCTTGGCCAGACTCACTCGATCACGAACATCGTTGAGCGCCTCGGCCGGATCACGCCCCGCCTCAAACTCGAGCAGCACGGAGCCATGTCCTTCACTCGCGGTGGCGCTCATCTCCTTGATCCCGTCCAGACCGCGCAGTTCGGTCTCCATGGGGCGGATCAGCATCCGCTCGGCATCTTCCGGCGAGATACCATCGTGGACGATAGAGACATAGATGAAGGGAATGGTGACGTCCGGATCGGCCTCCTTGGGGATATCCCGATAGGTGAGAAACCCGGCTACCAGCAACAGCACCAGGATGGAGATCATGGTGCGGGCACGGTGCATGGCTCCGTCGATCAAGGCATTCATGAGCGCGTCTCCCCGCTGGCAGCTTCCCGCACCACCTCGACCCGGTCACCGGCCGAGACGAAGCCCTGCCCCACGGTGATCACATCCAGTTGTGGCCCAACGTCGCCAAGCCAGCTTCCCTCCGGGCCGGTTCGAACCAGTCTGGCCGGGGTAAACTTCACCTTGTCCCCCTCTACCGACTTGATGCCGAGGCGCCCCGCCTCATCGAGGGCCAGCAGAGCCGGGCTCAGGGGAATGGCCAGCTGCTTGCCGAGGGGGATCTGCAGCTCGGCGCTGGTACCGGCAGGCAGACGACTGCCGGGATTGGCCATGGTCACCTCGACGGCGAAGGTATTGGTAGCCGGATCCGACACCCTGGAGAGGTAGCGAATGATACCGTCGGCATCCTGCTTGCCACTCAGACGGATATGAGCCTCTCCCCCCTGATTCAGCAAGCCGATATCCAGCTCGGTTACATCGGCCCGGATCAGCAGGGGATCGTTATCGGCGACCTCCAGCAGGGGATCGCCCACTCCCACATACTGCCCCACCTCAACACTACGGCTATTGAGAATGCCGGCAAAAGGAGCCCGCACCGTGGTGTTGGCAAGCTCGAGGCGCAGCCGCTCGACATCGGCGCGCGCCTCGGCCAGTGCGGCCTCCTTCTCGATCAGCTGCACCCGCCCCTGAAATCCCTGGTGGGCCAACTTGCGTGCTCCCTGGACCTCGAGCTCGCGCAAGGCGAGCTGAGCCTCGGCGCGTTTAAGCTGGACCGGTCTGTGGTCGGCGGCAATACGCAGCAGGGGTTGGCCGGCGTCCACCCAGCTCCCTTTCTCCACCAGCACCGCCTCGATGCGCCCCGAGACCTCTGCCGCGAGGCGGGAGACGCGCTCCGGCTCGGTGCGTCCGTACAGGGTGAGGGTGTGTTCTATGGGTTCGGCCACCATGGTCCTGACCCGCACCTTGGGCAGGGGAGCCGCTATCTCTTTGGCGGTCGGTGGCGTCTGCTCACCCACCCCCACAATCTCGCCCCGGGTAAACCAGAGGATCACGGCTGCGGCCATGCCAGCAGCCAGCCAGGCGGGATGCGCCGCCAGTTTCGCTTTCCATTTGTTATTCATACTCTCTTCCTGACGTATGCCTTATTGGGGTCCTGCCGCTCTCCTTGTGCCGGTGAGTCAGCCTGTCTCCTTGACCTGGACCGGGTATCAAGAGACGTGCCAAACATGGCACGCCTTTAAATTCAATAAGTTAAAAAACAATCGTCCGTTCTCCGCGGTCAAACTGACCACAGATTGGTTAACTTAGCCAAATAGCGGGAAGATAAGAAGAGACAGAATGGGGGGAAAACAAAAGGCCCCGCAGGGCCTTTGTCAGATAGAGAAGCTGGAGCCGCAGCCACAGGTGGTCGTGGCGTTGGGGTTGGTCACGGTAAAGCGTGACCCCTCCAGCCCTTCGGTGTAGTCAACGCTACCACCGACCAGATACTGCAGGCTCATGGGGTCAATAACCATGATGACGCCATTCTTCTCGACCACGGTATCCCCTTCGTTGATCTTCTCATCGAAGGTGAAGCCGTATTGGAAACCGGAGCAGCCACCACCCGTGATATAGACCCGCAGCTTCAGCTCCGGATTCTCCTCCTCGGTGATGAGGGATTTCACCTTGTTTGCCGCAGCATCCGTCATCTGGATGGGCAAGGGTGTCTCCAATTCAACGCTCATGTCTGACCTCTTAACGTATGGACGGCGGGATTATCCAATACCCGACCGCGGGGTTCAAGTATTCAACCCGCAGGGGCAACCTGGGGCACGGCCAGCGGCTTGAGTACCTCGCCCCAGCCGACCACCATGCGCTGGGCTGGCTGCCTTCCCTGCTTGGGAATGGTGAGGATCACCTTGTCTGGCACAAACCCCTCGGGCAGTTGCCAATCCCCCTCGAGTAGCTGGAAATAACGCAGGGCATAACTGGCCGACCCGGCCTTCATCCCCAGGGCCGTGCCGTTGAGAGACTTGGGCTTGCCCTCCAGGCTCCCCTCGACACGAATCACCACCTGCCCTCTGAACAACTCCCGCTGCTTGGCGGCCTGGATCAGAGCCAGACGATAGTGAAAGCGACCGGGTACGCTCGTGGTTTCGACACTCAAATTGTCGATAGAGACCCCGGTCTGCTCGCTGCCGGGGCGCATGATACGCTCGAAGAAGGCCAGCTGGCGCTTCTGCTCCTGGATCTGCGCCTCCTGCCCCTTGAGCGTCTGCTGTAACTGCTCGAAGGCGGTCTGCTGTGTCGTAAGCCGGGTATTTTTGACCTCCAACTCCTGCTTGAGCCGGGTCAGCCCCTCGCTCTGCAGGGTGAGGGTCTTCTGCTGCACCTCAATAAGGCTGGCACTCCCCAGCTCCTGCCAGTGGCCCGCCAGATAACCGATCGCCAGCCCGGGCAGCAGGCCGAGCCCCCATAACCACTTACCACTCAACTTGGTCATGTTACCTCTCGGATACCAACACATCTCCCCAGAGTGTGCCAGTGCCCACACCATTTAACCAGTTTTGCACTGGGCTTCGCGCTCGCGGGCCAGCCGCAGGGTCCGCTCCAGGATCTGGCTATAGATGGGACGTCCCCCCAACCACTGGGCCATCAGGGTGGCCCCCATGGTGGTGATCATCATGGGCAAGATCAGTTGATAGTTGTCGGTCATTTCTGTCACCAGCACTATGCCGGTGATGGGCGCACGTACGGTAGCGGCAAACAGGGCCCCCATGCCGGCGATGGCGAAGGCTCCAGGCTCGATGCCAAGTTCAGGGAAGGCGGCATGAAACAGATAGCCGAAGGTGACTCCAAACAGGGTCCCCAGGGCCAGGGTAGGCGCAAACACCCCCCCCGGTGCACCGGAGCAGAAACAGATGAGGGTGGCGATGAGACGAGCGACAAAAATAAGGAAGAGGGTCGCCATGGCATAGTCACCGCGCACCAGGTGGGGGATCAACTCGATACCACCACCGCTGATGGGGGGCGCATAGAGGGAGAGCACCCCGAAGAGGCCCGCCACCAGCATGCCGATCCCCACGAAGCGCCAGCGGCGGTTACGGTGCAGGGCCAGATAGCCGTCCTGACAGGCGAGTACCAGCTTGTTGAAGACAAATCCGAGCACTCCGAACGCCAGCCCCATGCAGAGGAAGAGCCAGAGCGCCTGCAGCTGGGGAGCCTGGTAGTGAGGTAGGGTGATGGCGGGATGCTGGCCCCGGATGGCCTGCAACACCAATGTGCCCATGATGGCCGATAGCCCCACCGCCTTGATGGCCAGGAAGGAGTAGCGAAACTGGGGCCGCATCTCCTCCATCACGAAGAGGATGCCGGCAAGAGGCGCATTGAACGCCGCCGCCAGACCACCGGCCGCACCGGCGGCCAGCAGGGCATGACCATGCTCCTTGGGCAGGCGGAAGAGGTCGGCCACCATCTGACCCAGATTGCCCCCGATCTGCACCGAGGGTCCCTCACGGCCGAGCACCATGCCCGATCCCAGGGTGCACAGCCCCCCGAAGAACTTCACCGGCAACACCCGCCACCAGCGCACCGGTCGCAGCTCCTCCATGGCCCCCTCGATCTCGGGGATGCCCGACCCTCCCGCCTCGGGGGCAAAGGCGTGGGTCAGCCAGTAACCCACCAAACCAAGCAGGGCGCTGACCAGAAAGGCGAGGAAGATGGCCTGCCACCAGGGGTGCTCACCGAGCCAGCCGAGGCGCCCCTCGATGAGGCGGTTGACGGAGAGTTCAAAGAGCGCGCAGACGGCGCCCGCCAGGGAGCCCACCAGGGCTGCCAGCAGCAATACCCACAGGGGCATTCTCTTTTCGATCAAACGACGCAATACGAGGCGACGAGGAGAGAGGGAAGCAGCATCTTGCATGGAAAAACCTGTTCTCGTTCAGTCTGGGGGTGACTCTGCCAAGGCACCCGCTTTCTGGTATAGTCAGGCCGTTTCAATGGCGAGGGCGCAGGAGCAGAGCGCAGCATCATACACCTGCATGCCTGCGCTGCCGACCCCAAAGCGGCCACGGCGCCCTCCCCTCCCCCTACAATTCCAGTTAAGGATGATCCATGTCAAAGTCAGATCAGCTGTTTGAGCAGGCCCGTCACAGCATTCCCGGTGGCGTCAACTCGCCGGTACGCGCCTTTAACGGCGTGGGCGGCACCCCGGTCTTCATCGACCACGCCGACGGCGCCTATCTCTACGACGTGGATGGCAAGGCCTATGTGGACTACATCGGCTCCTGGGGCCCCATGCTGCTCGGCCACAACCACCCGGCCATCAAGGGGGCCGTCATCGCCGCCGTCGAGAAGGGTCTGAGCTACGGCGCCCCGACCGAGATCGAGGTACGCATGGCCGAGCGCGTGCGCGCTATCGTCCCCTCCATGGAGCAGGTGCGCATGGTCAACTCCGGCACAGAGGCGACCATGAGCGCCATCCGGCTGGCCCGCGGCTACACCGGCCGCGACAAGCTCCTCAAGTTTGAAGGGTGCTACCATGGTCATGCCGACTCCCTGCTGGTCAAGGCAGGCTCAGGTGCCCTCACCCTGGGCCAACCCAATAGTCCGGGCGTCCCGGCCGACTTTGCCAAACACACCCTGACCTGTACCTATAACGATCTCGCCTCGGTCGAGGAAGCCTTTGTCCAGTATGGCCAGGAGATCGCCTGCATCATCGTCGAGCCGGTGGCCGGCAACATGAACTGCATCCCGCCGGTACCGGGCTTCCTCGAGGGGCTGCGTGCCCTCTGTGACCAGTACGGCAGCGTGCTGATCCTCGACGAGGTGATGACCGGCTTTCGGGTCTCCAAACAGGGAGCCCAAGGCTACTACGGCATCACGCCGGATCTCACCACCCTGGGCAAGATCATCGGTGCCGGCATGCCGGTGGGCGCCTTCGGTGGCAAGCGCGAAATCATGCAGCACATAGCGCCGACCGGCCCCGTCTACCAGGCCGGTACCCTGTCGGGCAACCCCATCGCCATGGCGGCAGGTCTGGCCATGATGGATCTGCTCGAGCAACCGGGTCTCTACGAGGCGCTCAATGAGAAGACAGCCCGCATCGCCGAGGGGCTCAAGGCCGCCGCCGCCAAACACGGCATCCCGCTGGCCATCAATCAGGTGGGTGGCATGTTCGGTTTCTTCTTCACCGACGAGCCAACCATCACCCGCTTTGATCAAGTCACCCGTTGTGACATGGAGAAGTTCAAGCGCTTCTACCATCTGATGCTGGAAGAGGGCGTCTATCTGGCCCCCAGCGCCTACGAGGCCGGCTTCCTCTCCATGGCCCACGGCGATAACGAGATCGAGCACACCCTGGCGGCGGCCGATCGCTGCTTTGCCAAACTGGTCGCCTGATCACCGCACTCGCGAGGGGGCCCAGGCCCCCTCAGTCCGCTTTACTCTACCTTTCCTCTCCCCTGGTCAATTTCGCCAAAACCCACCCATTAACACCGCAGCAACAAAAATAAAAAACTGCGCTTTCATTTGTTAATGAATGAAAACACCAAAAATAAGCCTTCCCCGTTCGAAACCACAAATAATTATTCACTTTACAGGCCAATAAAGGCTTGTCTGGGTGCTTTTTTGGGGTATTCTTTCGCCCGCTTGGCGTTATGCAGCATGTGTATGCAGATGCGGGCAGATGACAACATAACAATTGATGAAGAAGGCAACCGTTCCATGCTGGAGAAAACCCTGGCCGCGCCCCGGCTCAACACCCGGCGCAATCTGCTCGTCTTTTTGATCCCGTCACTCATCGGGATCCTGCTCTTCATGACCCCGGTCCAACACCAGGGGGATATCACCATACCGGTTGCCGTACTGGCCAAAACGGTACAGACGGTATTGGCCGACCATCTGGTCGCCATGGTGAGCGGCATCATCACCACCACTATGGTACTGACCCTGATCGCCTGGCTATTCAAGCCCGCCATCCTGGTCAGACGCCCGTTCCTGAACAGCCTGTTCAACGTCTCCCCCTTCTGGGCCCTGGTCCGGATCCTGGGCGGCGTCTTCGTACTGCTTACCTTCTTCGGCATCGGCCCCGAGGCCCTGCGCAGTGACGCTACCGGTGGCCTGGTACTGCACGACCTGCTGCCGGTGCTTTTCTCTGTCTTCATCTTCGCCGGCCTGCTGCTGCCCCTGCTGCTGGATTTTGGTCTGCTGGAGTTTGTCGGCACCATGATGACCCGCATCATGCGCCCGGTATTCCGCCTGCCCGGCCGCTCGGCGGTCGACTGCTTCGCCTCCTGGCTCGGTGACGGCAGCGTCGGTATCCTGCTCACCAGCAAACAGTACGAAGGCAAGTTCTACACCCAGCGCGAAGCGGCCGTTATCGGCACCACCTTCTCTGCCGTCTCCATCACCTTCTGCCTGGTGGTTATCTCCCAGGTCAAGCTGGCTCACCTGTTTGTCCCCTTCTACCTGACCGTCTGCCTGGCCGGCGTGGTCGCCGCCATCATAGTGCCGCGCCTGCCCCCCCTGTGCTGGAAGAAGGATGTCTATAGCGACGGAACCCCCCTGTGCCGCAAGCATGAGGCGGTGCCCCACGAGCATGGCATCCTGAGCTATGGCTTCGAACGCGCCCTTAAAAAGGCCGAGAGTGTCACCGACTTCGGCGCCGTGGCCCGCGAGGGGCTCAAAAACGCCCTGGATATGGTGTTTGGCGTGCTGCCCGTGGTGATGGCCATCGGTACCTGTGCCCTGATGCTGGCCGAGCACACCCCATTGTTCACCTGGCTGGGCGCCCCCTTCGTGCCCCTGCTCGAGCTGCTGCGGCTGCCCGAGGCTGAAGCCGCCTCCCGCACCATCATGGTGGGCTTCGCCGACATGTTTATCCCGGCCATCCTCGCCTCTTCCATCGAGAGCGAGATGACCCGCTTCGTCATCGCGGCCCTGTCAGTGACCCAGCTCATCTATATGTCGGAAGTGGGCGCCCTGCTGCTTGGCAGCAAGATCCCGGTCAAGCTGTGGGAGTTGTTCCTCATCTTCCTGATGCGCACCCTGATCACCCTGCCGGTGATCGCCGCTGTGGCACACCTTATCTTCTGATGACGCCCGTCATCGAAGACCACAAGAGGCCGCATCATGCGGCCTCTTTCACATCAGACATGCTTGTCCATCCAGCCAAAGAGGAGAGGCGCCACGACGGGAATGGCCACCGCCAGGTTGTCGGCGCGCTCCCGCTGCGCCGCCTCGGGAGCCGAGCTCTGCACCCCCACCACCTGCCAGCCCCCCGCACTCTGTAACAAGAGAGGAGAGCCGCTGTCGCCGGCCAGGGTATCGCAGCGATGCTCCAGCATGCCGCGTTTATCGAGACGCTCGACCCGGCACCGACGGTGAGCCAGCAGGGTGTCCGGATGATCGACCGGATAGCCCGCCTGGGCGACCGGCTCGCGGGCGAGGCGCTCGGCCAGTGCCGAGGACGAGCCTTGCCAAAGCGTCAAGGCAGGCAGATCGGCGGCCTCGGGCAGGTGCACCAGGGCCACGTCGAGAGGGCCGGCGGCCGGGGTGATGGCAAATCCCTCACCGTCCGGTTGCAATCCCCGGCCCAGCGCTCGCGACAGATAGACACGGTCGGGGTGATAGGAGCGGGGACTGCCGGCCAGGGTGACCCGCAAGGCCGGGTCGAGGTGAAGAGAGGGGGTCAGAAAACAGTGGCCTGCGCTCAACACCCAGTGGGGGGCGATCAGGGCGCCGCTGCAGAGGTTGTCACCGGCCGTCTCGATACGAGCCAGGCTCTGCCAGGGAGCGACATGGGTCGGCACCACCTGGCGATCGTCGTGGCCAAACAGCAGTTGGCGCTGCTCGTCGGCATGAGCGGGGGCGTTCAGCAGCAAGAAGAGCAGGCAAAAGAGTGGTCGCAGCATGGAGGACTCCAACGATAAAGGGGGCCGCAGCCCCCGATTCATACCTTGCTCATCACCCCTTGTTGATCGGCTGAGTGGTTGCCTTCTTGTGCTTCTTGTGCACTTTCTTGGCCGCCTGGGTCTTTTGCACGGCGGGCTTGGTCACCGCCTTGTTCACCGGCTTCTTGTGCACTTTCTTGGCCGCCTGGGTCTTTTGTACGGCGGGCTTGGTCGCCACCTTGTTCACCGGCTTCTTGTGCACTTTCTTGGCCGCCTGGGTCTTTTGCACGGCGGGCTTGGTCGCCGCCTTGTTCACCGGCTTCTTGTGCACTTTCTTGGCCGCCTGGGTCTTTTGCACGGCGGGCTTGGTCGCCGCCTTGTTCACCGGCTTTTTGTGTACGATCTGCTGGCTAGTGGTGGCCTTGGCCGGTGTATTCGCCGTCATCGGGGCGGCCATGGCGGTGACAGAAGAGAGGCCAAACAGGCCGGCAAGGATCAAGGGGAGCATCTTTTTCATGGCAAATCTCCTGGTGAGTCAGATGAGGAGGGGCGAGTCGCCGCGTCCTTGATGATGATGCTATGCCTGACCAGGCCCCCCTTCAGTGGTGCTTTGGTGACCGTCTGTAACCGAATGTACAAAGAAAAACGGGAGCCTGGGCTCCCGTCTCGATGGCATCACGCCGGCTTGCGGCGGATCACCCCCTCTTGTACGGTGCTCGCCACCAGCACCCCATCGCGGGTGAAGAACTGGCCGCGCACCAGGCCGCGCCCACCCGAGGCACTCGGGCTGTCGACCACGTAGAGCAGCCAGTCGTCGAGGCGAAAATCCCGGTGGAACCACATGGAGTGATCGATGGTGGCCACCTGCATATCCGGCTCCCAGTAGGAGACCCCGTGGGGCTGGAGGGCGGTGAACAGGAAGTGGAAATCCGAGGCGTAGGCGAGCAGATACTTGTGCACCCGGGGGTCGTCAGGCATCTGACCGTTAGCCTTGAACCAGACGTGACGCAGGGGCTCGTGCACGTCGGGGCGGATCGGGTCGACCAGGGTGACCGGGCGGATCTCGATGGGCTTCTCGCACATGATCTTGGCGCGCAGATCCGGCGGGATCTGTTGCTCGTAGGGGCGCACCAGCTCCAGCTCGCTCTTGAGCTGCTCGGGCGGCGTGATCCCCTGGGGCATAGCCGCCTGATGCTCGAAGCCGTCTGCCTCCACCTGGAACGAGGCATTGAGGTAGAAGATGGGCTTGCCGTACTGGATCGCCTTGACCCGACGGGTCGAGACGCTCTGGCCATCGCGGATGTTCTCCACGTCATAGACGATGGGGTGGTTCACATCCCCCGGGCGCAGGAAGTAGGAGTGGAAGCTGTGCACCTGGCGATCGGCCGCCACCGTCTGCTTGGCCGCCGACAGGGCTTGCCCCATCACCTGACCACCAAACACGGCGCGCAGACCCAGATCCTCGCTCTGGCCGCGAAACAGTCCCTCTTCGATTTTCTCCAGTGCCAGCAGCGCCAGCAGTTCGTCTAATACCTTGCTCATTGCGTTCTCCCCGTTGAGACCGGAGGAATATATCAATCGAAACTATGAGCCACAATTCTTCCAATTGAGTCCATCAATGACAACGATTGAGCCAAAAACAGGAGGGAGGCCGCCGGCCTCCCTCCTCACACTCAACCCCGCTCGGGCACTGCATCGCCCAGATCGGGCTGATTAAACTCCGCTTCCGCCTCGTGGAAGCGCTCCAACATGGCTCTGGAGGGCGCCTCGCCGAGCAGACTGCCCAGCACGATGGCAAGGCTGGCGAAGGCAAAGCCCGGGATGATCTCATACAGGCCCAGCCAACCGAACTGCTTCCAGACGATGACGGTGATCGCACCGACCAGCATGCCTGCCAGGGCGCCGTTGCGGGTCATGCGCGGCCACAGCACGGAGAGCAGCACGACCGGCCCGAAGGCGGCTCCGAAGCCTGCCCAGGCATAGCTCACCAGCCCCAACACCCGGTTCTCCGGGTTCATGGCGACCGCGATGGCCACCAGGGCGATGGCCAACACCATCAGGCGGCCCACCCACACCAGCTCGCGCTGGGAGGCGTTCTTGCGCAAAAACGGCTTGTAGAGGTCTTCGGTGATGGCGCTCGAGCAGACCAGCAGTTGGCAGCTGAGGGTACTCATCACCGCCGCCAGGATGGCGGAGAGCAGCACGCCGGCGATCCAGGGGTTAAAGAGCAGCTTGGAGAGCTCGATAAAGACCCGCTCCGGGTTGGCACTCACGCTGGCCGCCAGATCCGGGAAAGCGGCGAAGTAGGCCAGGCCGAAGAAACCGATGGCCACGGCACCGGCAAGGCAGAGCACCATCCAGGTCATGCTGATGCGGCGGGCGCTGACCATGGAGTGGTGAGAGTCTGCCGCCATGAAGCGCGCCAGGATATGAGGCTGACCGAAGTAGCCCAAGCCCCAGGCCATCAGGGAGACGATGGCGATGATGTCGAGGTTTTTGAACATGTCGAGGTTGCTGGCGCTCTTGGCGGCGACCTCGATCATGGCGCTGTCGATACCACCGACCGCGATGATGACAAACACAGGGGTGAGGATCAGGGCGAAGATCATCAGGGTCGCCTGCACCGTATCGGTCCAGCTCACCGCGAGGAAGCCACCGAAGAAGGTGTAGGTGATGGTGGCGGCAGCACCGACCCAGAGGGCGGTGTTGTAATCCATGCCGAAGGTGCTCTCGAACAATCGGGCACCGGCCACCACGCCGGAGGCGCAGTAGATAGTAAAGAAGAGCAGGATCACCAGGGCCGAGAGGATGCGCAGCACCTTGCTGTGATCCTCGAAGCGATAGGTGAAGTAGTCCGGCAGGGTCAGGGCGTTACGGTTCTTCTCGGTGTGCACCCGCAGGCGGCCGGCCACCCAACGCCAGTTGAGGTAGGCGCCGATGACCAAGCCGATGGCGATCCAGCTCTCGGAGATACCGCTGATGAAGACGGCGCCCGGCAGGCCCATCAGCAGCCAGCCGCTCATGTCGGAGGCACCGGCGGAGAGGGCGGTCACCCAGCTCCCCATCCGGCGGCCGCCGAGGATGTAGTCGTCGAAGTTGCGGGTGGCGCGATAGGCGATAAAGCCGATCAGCACCATCCCGAGGATATACACCAGGAAGGTGATTAACATGGGTGTGCTAGCTGTCATTCCATACTCCATTGTGTGGCGCCTCCTCTGCGGGGGGCTTGTCCTTGAAAAAACCGGCCTAGCTTAATCAGAGGATTTGTTGACCACAACTGTTTTTAACGGATATGAAACACAACAAAAACGCTTTCTTATCACCAAACCTGCCAGGAGAGCACGATATGACAACAGCTCGTGCTGTTGTTACTCGTCCGGCTCGCTGAGCCAGATGCGCCGCAGGGAGCAAAATCCGCTGGGATCTATGATGGCGCCGCGCACCTCCCTGTCCAGATGCAGCTCCTCGGTGATGCCAAACAGATGGAGCAGGGACTTCTCCCCGTGCCAACGCCGCTCCACCTCCTGCATCCGAGCCAGGATCTCCCCCTCGTCCAGGGTCTGACCGAATGCCTCGAGCAACCGCTCATGCTCTTCGTCGAGCCACCTCTCATCGTGGGCAAACTGCATACAGACCGCGCTGGTCAGCCACTCGTAGTAGCCATAGAGAGGAGGGGGGTCGAGCAACTCGCTCACCAGCATGAGATCGGCACAGCAACGCACCTGATCGAGCTCGTTGTAGTTCTCGATGGGGCAATCCACCAGCGTCAGCCCGGTCTCCTTGATGCGCTCGCGGATCCAGCCCGCAATGTGCGCCAACCTCGGATAGTGCCAATGGGGCTCGGCCACGACCAGGGTGCCCGAGAGTCGGGGACAGACACAGGGCTGATTTCCCTCAACCGGCAGTGGGGCCCGGGCATAGGCCGAATCGACCACCGGCTCGATCTTGTACTCCCAACGCACCTGTTGCAGATAGTCATAGAGGCGCCCCAGATCGGTGGCACTGATCCGGGCGCCCGGACGAACGCGAAAGCCCAGGCTGAAGAAACCGTCGAGGCGATTGGTCACCCGACTGGCATCGGGGCTGGCCAGAGCCTCGGTGGCGGTGAAGCTCATGCGACTTCCACTACTCGGCAGGTCGGGCATGGCGTACCAGAGCTCAACCCGCTCCACCAGGGGTTTCTCCCGATAGTAGTCGGCGAAACGCTCCAGAATCATGTGGCTCTTGTCGCTCTGCTGGATCCGGAAAGGGCCGGTACCGAAGCGCGCCAGGGCGCCGCTGGCAAGGGGGATCCCCTGTTCAGCCATGATGGCCCCGTGAATGCCGCAGAAGGTGTAGATGAGCAACGGGTTGTGTTGGCGCAGACGCACCTCGATCCAGTGTTCACCGACGGCAGACACAGAGACCACCTGCCGATAGATGCGCTGCAACGGTCCCGGGGTAGTCAGCATGCGGGTCAGGGAGGCGCAGGCCGCCGCCACCGTCATAGGTTCACCATGGTGGAAGCGCACATCCGGACGCAGACGAAAACGCAGGGCCGGCACACCAGGGTCTACCTCCCAGTAGTGGGCCAGGGCCGGCATGATGCAGCCGGCGGCCAGGTTATAGTCGAGCAGGGTGTCGTAGACGTTCTCTGTGATATAGAGCTCGTTGCGCAGATAGGTATCGACGGGATCTATGGTGCTCGGCTCGGGGAAGTCGCTGATAAGCAGTCCGCCCAGCGAGCGCACCGTTTGCTGCTGGCGTTCGAAGAAGTGGCTGATCTGCCGGCTGACCCGCTCCGGCTGTGTCGTCTCGGCCGCCAGCCTGGCGGCCTGCTGCAGATCCCCGGTAGACAGCAGCCTGGCCACCCACTCATCGAGGGCCGCATCCCCCCCCAGCAGCACCCTGAGTTCGGACTGACGCCCGCGCCCCACGGCGCCGGTCCAGCGGATCCACCCCTGCTCCTGAAGACTGGCGAGAATATTGCTGACATTGCGGCGCGAGCAGCAGAGCAGCGACTCCAACTGCTCCAGCCCGACCGCCTGATCCTCTCCGACGCCGAATGCCTGCTCCAACTGACGCAGACGGCGCAGCAACATCCTGCTCATCCCCCCTCCCTATCATCGATAAAATATGGAAAAAAAGCGCCCTACTGTTCTTCGTGTTTTTAAGGGCAACGACTTCCTATAATGGCCGCCGCTGATTCAATTCAGCTGCTACGGAACCGGCAGAGCGGCATACATAGAATTCACAGAAACACCGCTTTCTGACCCAAAATAATGAAGCAGTTCAGGCTGTCCTCCGCCTGCCGGTATCCACCCTCTCTCCTGAAAAGGATACGTCCTTTCCCCGGTTTACCGCGTCACCCTGGTCGCACCGCATCCTCACAGCTCGAAAATGCCACGCCGGCGATCTGTCTGCCAGGCGCTCACGCCTCTGAATGCAGCAAGACGACACACTCGAGAACACGACGTGACGGGGATAGAGTCTCAAACGAAAGGGGCGGATGATATCAAAAAACGGGGCGGGAAAAGATGGTAAACGTCCAAAAAGCAACAAGGCAGGCGCCGGGATGCCTGCCTTGCTGCCACTCTGTGAGATGGTGCTCCCTGTGCCAGTCGCCTCCACCCGGATAAGGGTATCAGACCACTGTGGTGCGCCGGCGCCCGGTAGGGACCTTTGCCAGAGCGCCCGGATGAGTGCGCCCTTGACCACCAGAAGTTGAATACAGGTTACCGGCATCGGCGGGGAGAGTGGTTGCGAAGTTGCATCAAATTCCGATTGTTTTAGCAATCATCACCCCTTAATCTTGTTGTTGTGAGTCAATCATTGCACATGATGGAAAAAAGATGCTGAAACTGGATCGTATTGACCGCCATATTCTCGAATTGATGCAGGAGCATGGCCGGATCAGCAACCTGGAGCTGGCCGAAATGGTGGGACTCTCCCCCTCCCCCTGCTCACGACGGGTCAAGGCACTGGAGGACGCGGGGCTGATCGATGCCCATGTCACCCTGCTCAACGCCCGCACCCTGGGGCTCACCCTGACCGCCTACATCCATATCTCCATGGATCGCCACACCCCCGAGCGTTTCGCCGAGTTTGATCGGGCCATCAGCGAACTGCCCGAAGTGCTCGAGTGCGATCTCATCACGGGAAACGACGCCGACTATCAACTCAAGGTGGTGGTGCAGGACATGGAGCATTACCAGCACTTCCTGCTCGACAAGTTGACCCATATTCCCGGTGTGACCGGGGTACGCTCGAGCTTCGTGCTGCGGCGTATCAAGCACAAGACGGCCCTGCCCTTGACCCACCTGGGATAAACCCAATAGAAAGAGGGAGGCTTGGCCTCCCTCTTCTGTTTTGCTTGCGAGTCAGAAACGGCGAACGAAGTGGGCCGGATCCAGTTCGCGCAGCTTGCGCACCTCGGTCATCGGGGTGCCGAGATAGAGAAATCCCACCAGCTGATCATCCTCGCCCAACCCCAACCCCTTGGCGACGATGTCGTCGAAGATAAACCAGCCCGAGCGCCAGATACCGTTAAAGCCCTGAGCCTGAGCCGCCATCTGCATCGCCATCACGGCGCAGCCGGCGGAGAGCTCCTGCTCCAAGCGCGGCACCTTGGGGTGATCGTGAAAGCGGGTGGCCACGGCGATGATGAGGGGGGCACGCAGGGGTGCGTCGAGACAACGCTCGATGGCCTCCTCCGGCTCGCCCCGCTCGGCGGCGGCGGCGGCCAACAGATCGCCGAAACGCTCACGCCCCTCCCCCTCAATCAGAATAAATTGCCAGGGGGTAAGGGTGCCGTGATCCGGGGCGCGCAGCCCCGCCTTGAGGATCTTCTCCAGCGCCTCACCGGCCGGAGCCGGCTCGCTCAGACGAGCGCAGGAGTGACGATTGAGCAGCAGGTCCAGTGCGTCCATCGAAATACCTTAACAAACAACGGTGAAGGCCTTCACCTTAGCACAGGCCCGGATGAAGAAAACCCTGCCTTGGCAGGGTTTTACTTCCATCAGATGAGGGCCGCCAGCTCGGCCCCCTGGCGGATGGCCCGTTTGGCATCGAGCTCGGCCGCGACGTCGGCCCCGCCAATGATATGCACCGGCTTGCCGGCGGCCCGCAGATCCGCCTCCAGCTCGCGCAGGGGCTCCTGGCCCGCACAGACGATGACGTGATCCACCGGCAGGCATTGGGCGACGCCGCCCACCTCGATATGGAGCCCTTGGTCATCGATGCGCCGGTACTGCACCCCGGCCAGCATCTCGACCCGGCGGCTCTTGAGCACGGCGCGGTGGATCCAGCCCGTGGTCTTGCCGAGTCCGTCTCCCACCTTGCTCTCCTTGCGCTGGAGCAGCCATACCTGGCGCTCGGGAGGGGCGACCACGGGTTGGGTCAGGCCGCCGCGCTGCTCGAAGCGGGTATCGATACCCCACTCCTTGAGCCACTGGGCCTTGCTGCGCTCACCATGGGACTCTACCAGGTACTCGGCCACATCGAAGCCGATCCCGCCAGCCCCGATCACCGCCACCCTCTGTCCCACCGGCTTGTGATCCCGCAGCACCTCGAGGTAGCTCAGCACCTTGGGATGATCGATCCCCGGAATGGCCGGGGTACGCGGACGAATGCCGGTAGCCAGGATAATCTCGTCAAAGCCGCCGCCGAGCAGACTCTCGGCGCTCTGGCGCTGACCCAGATAGAGCTCGACACCACAGCGCTCGAGGCGCTTGGCGAAATAACGCAGGGTTTCGTGAAACTCCTCTTTGCCCGGGATCTGCTTGGCGAAGTTGAACTGACCCCCAATCTCGCTCGCCTGATCGAACAGGCTCACCCTGTGGCCTCGCTCGGCGGCGTAGCAGGCAAAGGCCAGCCCGGCCGGGCCGGCACCGACCACCGCCAGCTTCTTGGGCTGGGGAGTGCGGCCAAAGTTCAGCTCGGTCTCGAAGCAGGCCCTGGGGTTGACCAGACAGGAGGCCCGTTTCTGCTTGAAGACATGATCGAGACAGGCCTGGTTACAGGCGATGCAGGTGTTGATCTCGTCACCGCGCGCCTCGGAGGCCTTGAGCACAAACTCGGGGTCAGCCAGCAAGGGGCGCGCCATGGAGACCATGTCCGCCTCCCCGCCGATGAGGATCTGCTCCGCCACCTCGGGAGTGTTGATACGGTTGGTGGTGATAAGCGGCACCTGAAGGTGTTTCTTGAGCTCGGCCGTTACCCAGGTAAAAGCCCCGCGCGGCACGCTGGTGGCGATGGTGGGGATGCGCGCCTCGTGCCAGCCGATGCCGGTGTTGATGAGGGTGACCCCCGCGGCTTCGAGCCCCTTACCCAGGGCGATCACCTCCTCCAGGGAGGAGCCCTGCTCCACCAGATCCAGCATGGAGAGACGGAAGATGATGATGAAGTCCTTGCCGACCCGCTCACGAATGGCGCGTACTATCTCGACCGGGAAGCGCAGCCGGTTCTCCAGGCTCCCGCCCCAACGATCGCGGCGATGATTGGTACGCTCGCAGATGAACTGGTTGATGAGATAGCCCTCGGAGCCCATCACCTCGACCCCGTCATAGCCAGCGCGGCGAGCCAGCTCCGAGGTCCGGGCGAAATCGCGAATGGTGGCCAGGATCTGGCGCTCACTCATGGCCCTGGGCTTGAACGGCGAGATGGGGGCCTTGATGGCGGAGGGAGCCAGGCTGAAGGGATGATAGGCGTAGCGGCCCGCGTGGAGGATCTGCAGCGCTATCTTGCCCCCCTCGGCGTGCACCGCCTCGGTCACCTTGCGGTGCTTGGCCACCTGCCAGGGGAAGCTGAGCTGTGAGCCATGGGGGACCAGGCGCCCCCTCAGGTTGGGGGCGATGCCACCGGTCACGATGAGGGCCACGCCACCGCGGGCGCGCTCGGCATAGAAGGCGGCCAGCTTGTCAAAGCCCCCCTTCTCCTCTTCCAGACCCGTGTGCATGGATCCCATCAACACCCGGTTACGCAGTTGGGTGAACCCCAGATCGAGGGGGGTCAAGAGTGCGGGATAGCGGCTCACAGTGCCTCCAGTTAATAATTTGTTATTGAATTGCAGCTAGAGTAAAGAATCAAATTTGCTTTTTCAAACAATTGTTTGGACATTTTTTCGGCGAACGATCGTCCACCGAACCACCCACTGACTGGCGGTTGTGGCTCGGCCGACCCTGGTCAATAATGGCCTCTCTCTACTCCATAACAGGGTGATAACCTCAGATGTCGATCCTCAAAGGGCTGGGATGGTTGTTTCGCGGGCTGTGGCGCCTGCTCAACTTTACCCGCCACCTGTTTCTCAACCTGATTTTCCTGCTGCTGGTGCTGGTCGTGGTCCTGGCCATTGGCACCCAGGAGAAGCCCGAGCCCCCCGTCGAGGGCGCCCTGACTCTGGATCTCTCCGGCGCACTGGTCGAGCAGCGCAGCCTGTCGGATGCGTCGGGCCTGCTGATGCGTCAACTGGGCTCCGGTGAAGAGCAGCCCGCAGAGATAGTGCTGTCGGATCTGTTGTGGGCCATCGACAGGGCCAAAGAGGACGATCGCATCAAGGCCCTGGTACTCAAGACCCAGGGGCTGGAGCAGGGGAGCCTCTCCAAGCTGCAGGAGGTGGCCGGCGCCATCGACCGCTTCAAGGAGAGCGGCAAGCCGGTCTACGCCATGGCCGACTTCTATACCCAGGGCCAATACCTGCTGGCGGCCCACGCCGATCACGTCATGCTCAACCAGAGCGGCGCCGTGCTGCTCGAAGGCTTCGGCGTCTACCAGCTCTACTTCAAGTCGGCGCTGGAGAAGTTCAACATCACGCCCCACGTCTTCAAGGTGGGCACCTACAAATCCTTCGTCGAGCCCTATACCCGGGATGGCATGTCTCCCGAGAGCCGCGAGGCCAACCAGCGCTGGCTCGGCCAGTTGTGGAGTGGCTATGTGAACGATGTGGCACATCAGCGCGAGGTAGAGGCCGACGCCATCTCACCGAGCAAGGAGCAGATGCTGGCACGGCTGAAGCAGGCTGGCGGCAACGCCGCCCTCTACGCCCAGGAGCAGGGTCTGGTGGATGAGCTCGCCACCCGCGACGAGATGGCCCAGGCCATTATCAAGGAGGTGGGGGCCGGTGAGGAGCCGGGGAGCTGGAAGGGGGTTGGCCTGAAAGAGTATCTGGCGACCCTGGGCCCGCGCTATCCCCAGAGTGGCAAGGACGAGGTGGGTCTTATCATCGCCAGTGGCGCCATCATGGACGGTCAACAGCCGGCCGGTACCATTGGGGGCGATACCCTCTCCGATCTGCTGGCCCAGGCTCGCCGGGACGACAAGGTCAAGGCGCTGGTGCTACGGGTCGATAGCCCGGGAGGCAGCGCCTTCGCCGCCGAGCAGATCCGCGCCGAACTGCTGGCCCTCAAGCAGGCCGGCAAGCCTGTGGTCATCTCCATGGGCAGCTACGCCGCCTCGGGGGGCTACTGGATCTCGGCCGACGCCGACAAGATCTTCGCCTCCCCCTCGACCCTGACCGGCTCCATCGGCGTGTTTGGCCTGTTCGCCACCGCCGAGAAAGCCCTGGCCCAGTTTGGTATCAGCAGCGATGGCCTGGGCACCACCGATTTTGTCGGCCTGAGTCCGGCGCGCGCCCTGCCCGAACACGTCTCCCAGGCTATCCAGCTCAACGTGGAGAACACCTATCAGCGCTTCGTCGAGCTGGTGGCCAAGGGGCGTGGCCTCTCGGCCGAAGAGGCCGAGAAGGCGGCCGAGGGCCGGGTCTGGACCGGCACCGATGCCAAGGCGCTGGGTCTGGTCGACGAGTTTGGCAACCAGGAGGATGCCCTCAAGGCGGCCGCCGAGCTGGCCAACCTCAAGGAGTGGCAGGTGACCCCCATAGCACCGGAAGAGTCGGCACGGGATCGCTTCCTGCGCCAGCTGCTCGAGAGCGGTGCCCAGGCCCTGACCCCCGGCATCAAGGGTGTACTGCCCGAGAGCCTGGTGATGCCGCTTCAGGCGGTGGGCAAGGCCGCCGAGCCCCTCACCCGCTTCAACGATCCCCAGGGCACCTACGCCTGGTGTCCGGTCTGCACCCTGTGACCCCCATCCCCGCTTCGGCGGGGATGTTCTTTTATGGGCCACCTCGCCCATGCGCGCCGACAACAAAAAAGGCTCCCGAGGGAGCCAAGATAGGTGTTAACCGGTCAGCCGGCAGGGGAGCCCTGCCAGCCCATCAAAGGAAAGGGAGTGCCAAGAACAGCTTGATGATCATGGCGTTGATAATGTCGATGAAGAAGGCGCCGACCATGGGTACCACCAGGAAGGCCAGGTGGGAGGGACCAAAGCGCATGGTCACCGCCTGCATGTTGGCGATGGCGGTGGGGGTCGCCCCCAGGCCAAAACCACAGTGGCCGGCGGCCAGCACGGCGGCATCATAGTTGCTTCCCATCACCCGGAAGGTGACGAAGACGGCATAGAGGGCCATCCCCAGCGTCTGGGCCGCCAGCAGCACGAAGATGGGCAGGGCCAGGCTCGCCAGATCCCACAGGCGCAGGCTCATCAGGGCCATGGCCAGGAACAGGGAGAGGCTGACGTTGCCAAGCAGTGAAACCTCGCGATCGCTCACCTCGTGCCAGTTGAGCAGGGTCAGGCCGTTACGCAGCACCACACCGACAAACAGCACGCAGACGAAGACCGGCAGCTCCAGCATGCTCCCCTTGAGCAGGGAGGCGAGCAGCTCCCCCCCCTTGAGGCTGATGGCGAGCAGGGCCAGGGTCTCTATCACGCTGAAGGTCGTGATCTGGCGCTCCAGATCCGGCATCTCGAAGGCCTGGGGCACATCGTCTTGGTTGTGTTCCTCACCGGGCACCTGCACCTTCTTGACCAGATGGCGTGCCACCGGGCCACCGATGAGGCCACCCAGTACCAGACCGAAGGTGGCACAGGCGATGGCGAGCTCGGAGGCCGACTGCACCCCGTACTTCTCGCTGAAGATACCGCCCCAGGCGGCGCCGGTACCGTGGCCGCCGGAGAGGGTGATGGAGCCGGCAAGCAGTCCCATGTGGGGATCGAGCCCCAGCAGCGCGGCCAGGCCCACCCCGAGTGTGTTCTGCACCACCAGCAGGCCCGCCACCACGATGAGAAAGACGGTCACGGCCCGGCCACCACGGCGCAGGCTGGCGAGATCTGCCGACAGACCGATGGAGGCGAAGAAGCCGAGCATCAGGGGCGTCTGCAGTTGGGTATCGAACTTGAGTTCGATATTGCCGAAGGTGCGCAGCAGCAAGAGCAGCAGGGCGACCACCAGGCCACCGGCCACCGGCTTGGGAATGTTAAAGGTTCGCAACCATTCGATGCGCGTGATCAGCAGTCGACCGAACAGCAGCACCAGGGTTGCCGCCACCAAAGTAGCGTAAGCATCGAGTTGTATCATGTGTTCTCCCATGTCAAATGGCCTGGCTCCCCGAGGGGGGAACGACGCAGGATTAGCCGGGATGAAGACCTTGTCAGGTCGGAATGGTCCGCAGGAAGGACCGCCCCTTATCGGGACTCGCAGCAGTCCCGTCAGGGACGATATGAAAGGTGTCTTTCAATATAAAACCGCGGCAAGATAGCACAAAGCACCAATCTTTACCAACTTTTAGATTTTTGAAATCAAAAAGCATGACAAATTCGCCATTTTATTTCCCAGGTCGATAAGGGTTAACTGCCTCACAGCACGACCGATTACGCCTGTCTTTTGATGGCGCAATCTCTATAATCCGTCCGTTTCCAGCCCACACGAGGACAGCTTGTGAAGAAGTCCATCTACATCGCCTACACTGGCGGCACCATCGGCATGCAGCGCTCCGATCACGGCTATGTGCCGGTGGCCGGCTTCATGGAGGATTGCCTGGCCCGCATGCCCGAGTTCCATCGGCCGGAGATGCCCGACTACCACATTCACGAGTACAGCCCCCTCATCGACTCCTCCGACATGACGCCGGCCGACTGGCAGCGCATCGCCGAGGACATTAAAGGCAACTACGACCACTACGACGGCTTCGTCATCCTGCACGGCACCGACACCATGTCGTTTACCGCCTCGGCCCTCTCCTTCATGCTCGAGGATCTTGGCAAGCCGGTCATCATCACCGGCTCCCAGATCCCGCTCGCCGAGCTGCGCTCCGACGGTCAGCAGAACCTGCTCAACGCCCTCTACATCGCGGCCAACTACCCGATCCACGAGGTGACCCTGTTCTTCAACAACCAGCTGTTTCGCGGCAACCGCAGCAAGAAGGTACACGCCGACGGCTTCCACGCCTTCGACTCCCCCAACTATCCGCCCCTGCTCAACGCCGGGATCCACATCCAGCTGGAAGCGGGTGAACTGGGTGAACCGAGCGGTAAACCGATGCGTCTGCACGACATCACTCCCCAGCCCATCGGCGTGGTGACCCTCTACCCCGGCATCTCCGCCGAGGTGATCGCCAACATACTGCGCCAGCCGGTCAAGGCGCTGATCCTGCTCTCCTTCGGGGTTGGCAACGCGCCCCAGAACCCGCAGATGCTGGATCTGCTCTCCGAGGCTTCGTCGCGGGGGGTCATCATCGTCAACCTGAGCCAGTGCCTGCACGGCATGGTCAACATGGGGGGCTACGCCACCGGCAACGCCCTGTCGCGTGCCGGGGTCATCTCGGGCTTCGACATGACCGCCGAGGCGGCCCTGACCAAGCTCCACTTCCTCTTGAGCCAGGGACTGGAGCCGGCCCAGATCCGCGAGCTGATGCAGCGCTCCCTGCGCGGCGAGCTGACCAGCCCCCTCTGACCCGTCCATACGAAAGGGGGAGCCCATGGCTCCCCCCTTTTCATTGCCGGATCACAGGTCGCCGAAGCGGCCTATCTCCTCGGCCTCATCACGAAACAGCCGTTTGAGCTCGCTCTTGCTCTTCATGACGATGTTGCCATCGGCCCCGATGTTCATGTGCTCGGGGTCGGTGAGGTGCAGCGCCTGCCACGCCATCACGGCCTGCAGCGAGGTGGCTTTCTGCTCCTCGCTCAACACCCGGCCATCGGGCCACTTGCCCAGCTCCACCGCCGTGCGCAGCCGCTCGTACACCTCCTGCGGCATGTCGGCAATCACCTGTTGGAACGACATGAACTTCTCCTTGTGTCAGGCCGGCAGATCCAGCCGGCTAATGCCGGCCATTTTCTCCATGACCCGCACCACCTGGCAACTGTAACCGAACTCGTTGTCATACCAGACGTAGAGGACGCAGTGATCCCCCTCGGCGATGGTGGCCTGGGAGTCGACGATGCCGGCGAAGCGCGATCCCACCATGTCGGAGGAGACCAGCTCGGTGCTGGCACTGAAGTCAATCTGGCGGTGCAGGGGAGAGCTCAGGGCCGCCTCTTGCAGGGTGGCGTTGAGGCGCTCGCGATCGACCTCCTGCTCCAGGCTCAGGTTGATGATGGCCATGGAGACGTTGGGGGTCGGCACCCGGATGGCGTTGCCGGTCAGCTTGCCCTTGAGCTCGGGCAGCGCCTTGGCCACCGCCTTGGCGGCGCCGGTGCTGGTGAGCACCATGTTGAGCGCGGCGCTGCGGCCGCGACGCTCGCCCTTGTGGTAGTTGTCGATGAGATTTTGATCATTGGTGTAGGAGTGCACCGTCTCCACGTGACCGTGGCGAATGCCAAACCTCTCCTGGATCACCTTGAGCACAGGGGTGATGGCGTTGGTGGTGCAGGAGGCGGCGGAGATGATGCGATCCCCCGGCACGATCGCCTCGTGGTTGACCCCGAACACCACGTTCTTCATCTCCCCCTTGCCGGGAGCGGTGAGCAGCACCTTGGCGGCACCACGGGCCTTGAGGTGTTCGGACAGACCCGCCTCGTCACGCCAGGCGCCTGTGTTGTCGACGATGAGGGCGTTGTGAATGCCGTAAGCGGTGTAGTCGATGTCAGCCGGACTGTTGGCGTAGATCACCTGGATCAAGGTGCCGTTGGCGATGATGGCACTGCGCGTCACATCCACCTCGATGGAGCCGTTGAAGGGGCCGTGTACCGAGTCGCGGCGCAGCAGGCTGGCGCGCTTCTCCAGATCGCCCTCGCGGCCACCGCGCACCACGATGGCGCGCAGACGCAGCGGGTTGGCGGCACCGGTACGCTCCACCAGCAGGCGTGCCAGCAGGCGGCCGATGCGGCCAAAGCCGTAAAGCACCACGTCGGTGGGCTCGGCCAGAGGAGCGCCGGCCAGGGCCGGGGCCAGCTCGCGGCGCAGGAAATCCTGCACCCCGGCGACGTCCTGGTGATCCCGCCAGTAGGCGACCGCCAGCTTGCCGAGATCCAGCTCGGCGTTGCGCGGGGCCAGCTCGAAGATGGCATGCAACAGGGGGAAGCTTTGCTGGAGGGAGAGGGGTTGGCCTTCGTGGCGGCGGACGACCCGGTGGGCCTTGAGGATATCGATGGTGGAGGCGTTGTGCAGTGGGCGTCCGTAGACAGTGATCTCGACCCCCTGTTGGCGGTAGAGGCGGCCAATCAGGGGTTGCATGGCTTCGGCGAGCTCCTGGCTCTCCTGCCACGCCATCAGGTGATGCTCGTGGGTCATGGGTGGGCAGATCCTTTTATTTCACGTAACCGTTTGTATTTATGTATTTTTACTCTTCATCAAGCCCGGATCACGGCAAGCTGGTTATACTCGTTGTACCCTGTGTCTCCAGGCCTGAATACGGCGCGCGCATTGTAACCAAGATGCAAACGATTGCCAACAAAGGCGTTACCTGGCCCGTTGTTTTACCAAGTGGATTTCATGGACAGACTCAAACCCTATCTCGTCGCCCTTCCTCTGCTGCTTCTGGCTGGCTGTGGAGAAGATGATCGACTGCACAAGATCTGCAACAACCACCCCAAGCTGTGCGAGGATCTGGCCGATGATGGCACCTGCCGTTACGACCGCACCAAGGTAATCCGGGCCCGCTACTATCTGGAGCAGACCGGGGGTGACAAGCAGAAGTACGATCTGATGAAGGAGCTGGAGGTCTACCTGCGCTGCATCGAGCACTCCACCAACATAGAGTACAAGAACAACAAGGAGCGCAAGAGCCCCAAGGTCGAAGGGATGCTCACCGCCCATCAGCAGCTGGCCCAGCTGGATCTGGAGACCCGCAGCTCGGACAACCCCTGGCTGCTGCTGTGGCACTGGACCAACAACACCAACGACGTGGCCCGGCGCAAGTTTCTCGCCCTGGAGGGGAGCCCGGAGCTGGAGCACCCCGAGTTACAGATGGCACTGGCCGGTCTCTACTCACGCACCCACCCGGACAAGGCGATCGATCTGATGGAGCACGCCCTCACCCTCTATCGGGAAGGGGACACGGTCAATGAGCGGCTGATCACCTCCCTGAGCACCCTCTACATGGGGCAGAAGCGCTACGACATGGCCTACCTCTGGGGTCAGGTAAGCGAGTCCTTTCAGGGGGCAAACGGGGTGAACACCCAGCGTCTGGCCATCTACTCCCCCCTCGGCAAGGAGGAGCTGGCCAAACTCGATGAGCGAGCGCAGCGGATCGTCGAGGCCCTCAAGCTGGGAACCTACCAACGCTCGATGGAGTAAAACACGCGGGGCCCCATGGCCCCGCACGCTTATTCCTGATCCCGAAAATCGAGGCTCAGGCTGTTGACGCAGTAGCGCTGCCCCGTCTCGGTCGGCCCATCGTCGAAGACGTGGCCCAGATGCGAGCCACAGGCCTGACAGGTGATCTCTATCCGCTCCATGCCGTGGGAGCGATCCCGGGTGTATTCCACCCTCCCCGGCAGCGCCTGATCAAACGAAGGCCAGCCACAGCCGGAATCAAACTTGGCACTGGCGTCAAACAACACGGCCTTGCAGCAGGTGCAGAGGTACTCCCCCGCCTTGCGGTTGTGTAGCAGGGCTCCGCTGTAGGGACGCTCGGTCCCCTTCTCCCAGCAGACGTGGAACTGTTCCGGCGTGAGCTGCTCACGCCATTGGGCGGGATCGTTCTTCTTCATGATGCGTTCTTGTCGAGGTAGGGTTCCCGCCCAGCATACCCTCGCCGGGCGGGTGATGAACAGCCAGCAAGGGCAGGGTTATTCCAACACCATGGGCACCTGGGCGGCGCCGCTGACCCGTTTGCGCGCCAGCAGCTTGAGGGAGTGGCAGCGACCGACGGCCACCTGTCGCTTGATGTCGTCGGGCAGGAAGGGGAGACCATCATTGGTGGCGGTATCGATCGTCTGCACCCACTCCATGCCCACCCCGGGTGAGGGGAGGCGGAACTGGATGTCGTAGTCGCTGGCGTTGAACAGCACCAGCCAGCGCTCCCCCTCCCCCTCCATCAGCCCCACATCCAGGGCAAAGGCCTGGGCCATGGGCGCCGACCAGTCCTGCTCGGTCAGCACATGGCCATCGGGATGGAACCAGCTCACCTGATGGCAGGCCACCGTCTCTCCATACCAGTTCTCTCCCTTCAGGCGCAGATCACGAAACACCCGGGAGCCGGCGCGCAGGGCCAGCATCTGGCGGGTGAAAGCGAGCAGTTTCTCGTCATCGGGGGAGAGCTGCCAGTTAACCCAACTGATGCGGTTGTCCTGGCAGTAGGCGTTGTTGTTGCCGAGTTGGCTGCGTCCCATCTCGTCACCAGCCAGCAGGTGCGGCGTCCCCTGGGAGAGCAGCAGGGTGGCGATGAGGTTGCGTTTCTGCTGCTGGCGCAGGCTGTTGATCCTGGGATCCAGGGTCGGCCCCTCCACCCCGTGGTTACAGGAGAGGTTGTGGCTGTGGCCGTCCCGGTTTTCCTCTCCGTTCACCTGGTTGTGGCGCTGGTTGTAGGAGACCAGATCGTCCAGGGTGAAGCCGTCGTGATAGCAGAGAAAGTTGACGCTGGAGTGAGGTGAGCGCCACCCCTTGGGAAAGAGGTCCCGCGAGCCGAGCAGTCGGGTGGCAAAGTCCCCCATGCGCCCGGCGTCACCACGCCAGAAGCCGCGCACCGTGTCCCGGTAGCGATCGTTGATCTCGCTCCACTGGCTCGGGAACTGCCCGAGTCGGTAGCCAAAGGGGCCAATATCCCAGGGCTCGGCGATAAGACGGGCGCCACTGAGTACAGGATCCGCCATGATGGCCTTGAAAAAGGCGCCCATGGGCTCGAACTCGTTCACCTCCCGGGCCAGGGTCACCGCCAGATCGAAGCGAAATCCATCGACCCCCATCTCGGTCACCCAGTAACGCAGGGCATCGAGCACCAGGCGCAGAGCGTTGGGATGATCCAGGTTGAAGCTGTTGCCACAGCCAGTCACGTTGAGATGGCGCTGATAGTCGGGGCCATGGGGCCCCTGCTCGAAGGCATAGTAACCGGCGTTATCGAATCCCTTGAAGCTGAGCATGGGACCATCGGCCCCCCCCTCGGCGGTGTGGTTGTAGACCACATCCAGAATCACCTCGATCCCGGCCCGGTGCAGCTCACGCACCATGGTCTTGAACTCGGTGACCGCATCACCGCAGCCATAGCGCGGCTCGGGGGCAAAGAAGGCGATGGGGTTATAGCCCCAGTAATTGGTGAGCCCCAGCTTCTCGAGACGGGGCTCGGCCATGAAGGCGGCCACCGGCATCAGCTGCACCGCCGTGACCCCGAGTTCGGTCAGGTGATCGATCATCACCGGGTGGCACATCCCCAGATAGGTGCCGCGCAGGGCCTCGGGTATCCCGGGGTGGAGCCGGGTCATCCCCTTGACGTGGGCCTCGTAGACGATCAACTCATCGGGAGCATGGGCTGGCTTCGCCACCCCCTGCCAATCGAAGTCGCCGGCCACCACCAGGGCGCAGGGCACCATACCGGCGCTGTCACCCTCGTAGTGTTCATCACGCCATACCAGAGGGTGGCTGAGGGCCCTGGCATAGGGGTCGATCAACAATTTCTGCGGGTCGAACAGCAGACCGCTTTGGGCCTCGCCATGCACCCGATAGCCATAGCGCTGGCCAGCCATCACCCCTGGCACATAGCCATAATGGTGCTGGCCAACGGTACGCGGCAGGGGGAGACGTGCACACTCCTCCCCCCGTTCGTCGAACAGGCAGAGTTCAACCCGGCTGGCACCGGAGGCCCAGACGCCGAAGTGGCATCCCTTGCTATCGGGATGGGCGCCCAATCGGGTGCCCGTCCCGCTCTCCATCACAAACATCAAGACTCCTGTTTGAGGAACAAGGTCGACAGGGGGGGCAGGTTGAGCACTATGGAGTGCGCCATCCCCTGCCAGGGCGTCGGCTCTGTTTCGAAACGCAGGCCGCCCACATCATAGTTGCTGCCCCAGTAGTATTCACTGTCGGTGTTGAGGGCGACCACCCAGGCTCCGGCATGGGGTACGCCGACCCGGTACTGTGCCCGCGGAACCGGGGTAAAGCTCGAGACGCAGACCAGGCTGCTCTCTCCCTGCGGGTCGGTGCGCAGCATGGCGAAGACGCTCTCGTCCGCATCCTGATGGTCGAGCCAGCGAAAGCCCTCCTGCTCGTAGTCACCCCGATAGAGGGCCGGCGCCTGACGATAGAGACGGTTGAGATCGCGGATCAGCGCCTGCTGACCGGCATGCTTGGGATACTGGAGCAAATGCCAGGCCAGCTGGGCATCGTGATTCCACTCGTTCCCCTGGGCCAACTCGGTCCCCATGAAGTTGAGCTTCTTGCCCGGATGGGCGTACATGTAGCCCATGTAGGCGCGCAAGTTGGCCGCCTGCTGCCACTCGTCACCCGGCATCTTGTAGAGCATGGAGTGTTTGCCGTGTACTACCTCGTCGTGAGAGAGCGACAGGATGAAGTTCTCGTCGTAGTGGTAGACCATGGAGAAGGTCATGTCGTTGTGGTGATAACGACGATGGACGGGCGCCTTCTGCATATAGGTGAGGGTGTCGTGCATCCACCCCATATTCCACTTGAAGCCAAAGCCCAGGCCACCGAGGAAGGTGGGACGCGAGACGCCGGCAAAGGCGGTCGACTCCTCGGCGATAGTCATGGCGTGCGGGTACTTGCCGTAGACCTCTTCGTTGACCCATTTGAGCAGGCTGATCGCCTCGTAGTTGTGGTTGCCACCGTCGACGTTGGGCACCCACTCCCCCTCGTTACGGGAGTAGTCCAGATAGAGCATGGAGGCGACCGCATCGACCCGCAGGCCATCGATATGGAACTTGTCGAGCCAGAACAGGGCGCTGGCCACCAGGAACTGGCGCACGGTATCGCGGCCAAAGTCATAGATGTAGGAGTTCCAGTCCGGGTGCCAGCCACGACGCGGATCCTCGTACTCGTAGAGCGGCGTGCCATCGAAGCGGGCGAGGCCATGGGCATCGGAGGGGAAGTGGGCAGGCACCCAATCCAGAATCACGCCGATCCCGGCCTGGTGGCAGCAGTCGACGAAGTGCTTGAAGTCATCGGCACTGCCATAGCGGCTGGTCGGGGCAAACATGCCGGTGGGCTGATAACCCCAGGAGCCGGTGAAGGGGTGCTCGGAGACCGGCAACAGCTCGATGTGGGTGTAACCCATCTCCCTGACATAGTCGACCAACTCCACCGCCAGCTCGCGCCAGCTCAGGCTGTCGCCGTTGGGATGGCGTTTCCAGGAGCCGGCGTGCAGCTCGTAGATGGAGAGCGGCTGCTCGCGCTTGTCGTTACGCTGGCTCTCCTGCCAGTCGGCATCCTGCCACTGATACTGATCATGGTCATAGACCACGGAGGCAAACGAAGGGTACTGCTCGCTGTAGAAGCCGACCGGATCGCTCTTGTGGGGCAGACGCTGACCGGCGGGATCCTTAATCTCGAACTTGTAGCGCTCACCGGCCTTGAGACCGGGCACAAACAGTACCCAGTGGCCGCACAGGGTACGCTCCATGGGGTGGCGACGCCCGTCCCACAGGTTGAAGTCACCGATGAGACTGACCGAGGTGGCACTGGGGGCATAAACGGCGAAGCGTACCCCCTCGACCTGACGCTCGAAGTGGGTCACGGTGCGCAGTTGGGCACCCAGGGTGTGATAGAGATGTTCCGGTGCCTGGGTCAGTTCGTTGATGCCGTCGAAGGCGGCGGCCTGGAATTGATAGGGATCGAGTCGTTCGATGCAGCTGCCGTCCGGGTAGTGGAGCTCGAGCAGATAGGGGAAGAAGAGTTTGCGGCGGGTGAAAACAGTTTCAAAAAGGCCCGGTTTTTCGGGGGTCAGGGTCGCAATCCATTTACCTGACTTGAGATCCTTGACCCTTATCTCACTGGCATCGGGCTGCCAGAGGGTCAATTTCAGACCGGCACCGTCCGGATTGGTGTGCAGGCCTAGATGAGAGAAGGGATGGGGACACGCGGCACTGGCCAGACGTTCAACAGGCATCGAGATTTCCTTTCATGACGAAACACCCGCCCCGGCACAGGCCGGGACGGGGTCAACTGCTTGACGATTACGAGGGGCCTCAACGGCCGGCCTCATCACGGGCACGGCTCATGCGCTGAGCCAGTCCCTTGAGCGCCTCATCGGCAAAAATATCCTCCAGGTCGCGAGAGAGCTTGCGGCGCCAGTTGGGGTATTCGCTGCTGGTGCCGGGCACGTTGACCGGTTTGTCCATCTCCAGCCAGTCTTCCAGCTGGGTGCTGAACAGGGCGCAGTGGCCGCGCGACATGTGGATCTGCATGCCATGGTTGAGCTCGGTGTTCATGCCGACCCAATTGACATCCTTGCTGATGGAGTCAGAGATCACCCCATGACCATGGAGGCTGTCAAGGATCCGTTGCTTGGCCTCGTGACGATCGGCGTAGAGGCGGGCCAGCACCTGCTCGTCCGGATAGAGGCCAAGCTGCTTGCCCAGGGCCAGATCGTCGCAGTGCCAGAAGCCACGCAGGGTCGGCATGTCGTGGGTGGTGAGGGCTGACATGGCCTGCTCGGCGTAGTGGGTCGGCGAGAGGAAACCACCGTCCTCCTTGGAGCGCTCGAAGAAGAACACCTTGTAGGAGTGAACCCCGTTCTCCTTGAGGGTGACATCGATCCCCTCCGGCACGGTACCGAGATCCTCACCAATGATGAGGCACTGGTTGCGGTGGGACTCGAGAGCCAGGATGCCCAGCAGATCGTGCACCGGATAGTAGATGTAAGCGCCCTTGGCGGCAGACTCTCCGGGCGGTACCCACCACAGGCGCAGCAAGGCCATCACGTGGTCGATACGCAGGGCGCCGCAGGAGCGCATGTTGGAGCGGAACAGATCGATCATCGGCTGATAGGCCGCATCGAACAGTTTGCTCGGGTTCATGGGGGGCAGGCCCCAATTCTGACCCAGGGGACCGAGGATATCGGGCGGCGCACCAACCGAAGCCTTCGGGCAGTAGAGATCCCGGTTGGCCCAGATCTCGGTGGAACCTTCGGAGACCCCCACCGCCAGATCCCGGTAGATCCCCATCACCATGCCGGCACGCTTGGCGCGCTGATCGGCGGCCGCCAGCTGCTCATCGGCAACAAATTGCAGGTAGAGATAGAAGGCCACCTCTTGCTGGTGAGCGGCGATCCACTCCTCAACCTGGGGGTTATGGTAATCCTTCAGCGCCTCGGGCCACACCGGCCAACCCCAGGCGTTCTCACCCTGGGCATAGAGGCTGGCCTGAATGGCATCGAAGGTGGCCTGCTGACGCAGGCTGTCGCCACCGGCGGCGACGAAGGCATCGAGGGCGGCGCGGCGATCGTCACTCAGGGTCGCCTGTGCGAACACCTTCTGCAGCATGGCCATCTTGGTGGTGATGACACCGCTGTAATCCACATACTCCTTGGCCCGCAGCTCGGCCAGCTGCTGCTGGAAGGCGGGGCTGGCCACTTCAGCCTTGAGGAGGGCATTGGCCTGGAACTCGGGCAGCGCCTCTACGTCGATGTAGGCCAGGTTCAGCCAACGACGGGAGGAGGGGCTGTAGGGGCTGGCGCTCTCGGGGTTGGACGGGTAGAGGGCATGAATGGGGTTGAGACCGACGAAGTGCGCACCCCAGAGGGCCGCCTTCTCGACCAGCTGGCCCAGGTCGCTAAAGTCACCGATCCCCCAGTTGTGGCGGCTGCGCAGGCAATAGAGCTGCACACTCGGGCCCCACACCTTGCGCCCGTTGGCGATGGCCGCCTGTTTGTAACAGGCTTTGGGCGCCACGATGAGACGCATCTGGCCGAGGGGCTCGTCGTTGCCCTCTTCACCCAGGGTCAGCTGGTGATAACCCATGCCTGGCTCAACCGGCAGGGCAACGCGATAGGCCTGACACTCCATCTCACCGAACTGGGCCACGCCCACGAGTTCGCCGTCGATGGGAGTCAGGGTACCGGTCAGTACCTCTCCCGCTTCCAGGGCCAGAGTCCAGACCAGGGCGTCATTGACAAATTCGATGGGCAGGCGCAGTTCGAGCACGACGGGCTCGCCGGTGCGCACCACCATGACGGGATCCAGCGGACGCAGCCACTGCTGCTTGTGCTCTTCTTCCAGTTGGGTGGTCAACGCGGCGTCGTCGTCGACCCGATAGCCCATGGCACCCAGCATGGCTGCCTTACTCTCTTCCGATACCAGGGCCGGATTGCCCCAGGCATCGACGTATTCGCTGGCGATGCCTTTGGCGGCGGCCAGCTGTTCGATCAGGGTGGTCATAGTGGAGAATTCCCGCTGTGGATTCTTACTAAGTCTGTATGAGTCTTTTTGTTTTTTGTCTTGAAGTGGGCAGGGACAACAGGCGCCATCCTAACCGCTGGACTATTTTACATATCTGCCGTTTTCGTTATGTGACCTGGTAGGCACTATTGTCGTCACGCTCTGTGACAGCTGTACGGTTTGGTTACATAAAGAGAAAATTAATTTCACACTTTTTCATGACTTAGCGCAATTTCGGGCGCGATCCAGGTTGACTACCCGGGGAGTTCTAGTAAATTTACAAGCGGATTTTTCTTTGACTACTTAAAGTTGGGTAACCAAGTATGACTATCAAAGTAGGTATTAACGGTTTTGGCCGTATCGGTCGTTTCGTATTCCGTCTGGCTTGCGAGCGTTCTGACATCGAAGTGGTTGGTATCAACGACCTGATCGACGTCGATTACATGGCTTACATGCTGAAGTACGACTCTACCCACGGTCGCTTCAATGGCACTGTTGAAGTCAAAGACGGCAACCTGATCGTTAACGGCAAGACCGTTCGCGTGACTGCCGAGCGTGACCCGGCCAACCTGAAGTGGGACGCCATCGGTGTTGACGTTGTTGCCGAAGCGACTGGCCTGTTCCTGACCGACGAGACCGCCCGTAAGCACATCGCTGCCGGTGCCAAGAAGGTCGTTCTGACCGGTCCGTCCAAGGACGCTACCCCCATGTTCGTTATGGGTGTAAACCACGCCACCTACGCTGGCCAGGACATCGTTTCCAACGCTTCCTGCACCACCAACTGCCTGGCCCCGATCGCCAAGGTTCTGAACGACACCTTCGGTATCGAGTCCGGTCTGATGACCACCGTTCACGCTACCACCGCTACCCAGAAGACCGTTGATGGTCCGTCCGCCAAAGACTGGCGCGGTGGCCGTGGCGCTGGCCAGAACATCATCCCCTCCTCCACCGGTGCTGCCAAGGCTGTTGGCGTGGTTATCCCGGAGCTGAAGGGCCTGCTGACCGGTATGGCTTTCCGCGTTCCGACTCCGGACGTTTCCGTTGTTGACCTGACCGTTAACCTGAAGAAGGCCGCTACCTACGCAGAAATCTGCGAAGCCATGAAGGCCGCTTCCGAAGGCGCCATGAAGGGCGTTCTGGGCTACACCGAAGACGAAGTGGTTTCCAACGACTTCATCGGTGAGCGTCAGACCTCCGTATTCGACGCCAAGGCCGGCATCCAGCTGACCGACAAGTTCGTTAAAGTTGTATCCTGGTACGACAACGAAATGGGCTACTCCAGCAAGGTTCTGGACCTGATCGCCCACATCTCCAAGTAATTGGAGCTGTAAAGCGCTATAAAGAGAGGCGGCCACTGGCCGCCTTTTTTATTTCCCGCGACAGACAGATAAGAAGGAGCCCCCATGCTCACCGATCGCACCCTGACCCGCTACGTTACCCAGACCAGGAGCGAGGCTGGCCTGCCTCTGCTCACGATCAACAACGAGGTCGCCCACTGCGAGATCAGCCTCTACGGCGGCCATGTACTCACCTATGGCCGCCATGGAGAGACGCCGTTGATCTGGCTGAGCGACAAGGCCCTGCTCGACGGCAGCAAACCCATTCGCGGCGGCATTCCCCTCTGCTGGCCCTGGTTTGGCCCGGCACCGGCCAGGGTCGGCAGTGGCAAGCCTTCCCATGGCTTCGCCCGTACCAGCCTGTGGACCCTGGACGGAGTCTCGGATCACGAGGATGGCACCCTGGTCCACCTCTCCCTGCGCGACAGCGATGCCACCCGAGCCCTGTGGGATCACAACTTCGAACTCGAACTCGACATCCTGGTCGGCCGTGAACTCTCTCTGGTGCTGACCACCCGCAACACGGGCGAGACACCACTGGTCTACAACGGCGCCCTGCACACCTATCTGCAGGTGGGCGCCCCCGAGCAGGTAAGCGTCATCGGCCTGGGCGAGCCCTACCTCGACAAGCTCAGCAACGAAGCGGCTCGCCAGCAGGGCCCCCTGCCCCTGACCGCCGCCATGGATCGCATCTATCAGGCCCCTGAGGCGGTGGTGAAGGTGCGTGACGGGGATCGCTGCATCGAGGTGGTGAGTGGCAACCACGACAGCGTGGTGGTATGGAACCCCTGGCGCGAAGGCGCTGCGGCCATGGCCGACATGAGCGATGACGGCTATCGCACCATGCTCTGCGTCGAGGCCGCCATCACAGCGGAGGCCGGAATCACCGTCGAGCCCGACGAGGAGCACAGCCTCTCCACCGTGATTTTGTAATCCAGTTACAACAAAAAGGGCGCCATGTCGGCGCCCTCTTCATTTCTGTCACACATTGCCCTTGGGATTCACTCTCAGGGCTGCGGCGAAGTCCAGCATGCGATTGAGCGGTACCATGGCCTTCTCGCGCAGGGCGGCATCAACCTGGATCTCGTGTTGCGCCGCGTTCCCGGTCAGCGCCGACTTGATGGCAACCAGGCCGTTCATCGCCATCCAGGGGCAGTGGGCGCAACTGCGGCAGGTGGCACCATCGCCACCGGTCGGCGCCTCCACCATCTCCTTGTCCGGACAGGCCTGCTGCATCTTGTAGAAGATGCCGCGATCGGTGGCCACGATCAGCCGCTTGTGGGGCAACTCTCGAGCCGCCTTGATGAGCTGGCTGGTCGAGCCCACCGCATCGGCCAGCTCGATGACCGAAGCCGGTGACTCCGGGTGTACCAGTACGGCGGCATCCGGATTCTGCGCCTTCAGGTCACGCAGGGCACGCGCCTTGAACTCGTCGTGCACTATGCAGTGACCCTGCCAGCGCAGCATCTGTGCCCCGGTCTTCTTCTCGATATAGGCTCCCAGATGGCGATCCGGTGCCCAGATGATCGGCTTGCCCAGGCTGTCGAGGTGCTCAACGATCTCCAGCGCAATGCTGGAGGTGACCACCCAGTCGGCACGCGCCTTGACCGCCGCCGAGGTATTGGCATAGACCACCACCACATGATCCGGGTGGGCGTCGCAAAACGCGGTGAAGGTGTCCACCGGGCAGCCCAGATCGAGGGAACACTCGGCCTCCAGCGTCGGCATCAGGATCTGTTTCTCGGGGCTCAAGATCTTGGAGGTCTCCCCCATGAAACGCACGCCGGCCACGATCAGCGTCTTGGCCGGATGCTCCTTGCCGAAGCGGGCCATCTCGAGGGAGTCACCGACGAAGCCACCGGTTGCCTCGGCCAGGGCCTGGATCTCGGGATCCGTGTAGTAATGGGCCACCAGGACGGCATCGCGCTCGACCAGCAGGCGCTTGATCTCTGCGACCAGTTGCTCGCGCTCAGGGGCGCTCAGGGGGGCGGGCTTGGCCGGGAAGGGGTAGTCCATCTCGACGGCCGGAGGGAGTGTGCTCATTGCTGCTGTTCCATCATGCTGTGCATGGGGCGCATTATACCCTTGGGGGTGGGCAATCCGGCAATAAAAGAGCGGATATGAAAAAGGCCTGCATCACTGCAGGCCTTTGTAGAGATGGTGGGTCGTGCAGGATTCGAACCTGCGACCAATTGATTAAAAGTCAACTGCTCTACCGACTGAGCTAACGACCCACGCAATGCGTGGTGACCGGAGACTTCGCCATCCGCGTCAAAATTGGTGGTCGCTACTGGGATCGAACCAGTGACCCCCTCCTTGTAAGGGAGGTGCTCTCCCAGCTGAGCTAAGCGACCTGGGATACTGCTTTAAAAGTGGTGGGTCGTGCAGGATTCGAACCTGCGACCAATTGATTAAAAGTCAACTGCTCTACCGACTGAGCTAACGACCCACGTTGTACCGGGTGACCGG
>NZ_CDDB01000072.1 GCF_000820105.1 Aeromonas schubertii
TGAGATGGTCTTTTTGCATTTACAGTTTTGAAAGGCTGTCGAGACAACAAGAGGCTATCCCACTTGGGATGGCCTCTTTCTCTTTGGGGTTTGCTCACTCTCACCGAGCGACCGCGAGCTCGGCAGGCCCTGGTTTTCCATCCACGCCTCACGGCGTGTTCACGCCGAGCGGCAGTACCATGCTCACCAGATTATCCTCCATCGACACCTCTACCTTGAACCCGACCTTGCGCGCCAGGGTGACCATGCCCCGGTTGCTTGGCATGGTAACCGTCTATCCGGTGTCGATATTGCCACACTGTTATGCCTTGTGAGCCTTATCTGCCGAGGAGGTATCTCTGATGCCGCAGCCCGATGAGTGGCCGAGCTGTCTGCGACAGTCTGGGATCACAAATCGTGGTGCGCCATCCTAAGGCAGGCTTCGGATAAGGGTATCGTTGAAGGCCTCTTCCATCACCTGTATCGGGCGCAAGCTCTCCTGTCAGCGATCACGCTGCAGACGCGGGAGTCGCAGCAGCGGTAACTGATAGAAGAGCAGGGCGCTCAGCACCAAGGCAACGCCGGCCAGCTTGAGTGCGCCCAGGGGTTCCTGATAGATGAGTACGCTCAGGACCAGGGTCCAGACAGGCTCAAGCAGCATCAGCAGGGCTGCGTGAGCCGTGCTCATCTGCCGTAAGGCCAGGGTGAGCAGCAGATAGCGCAGAGTGGTGGCGAGCAGCACGCTGGCCGCAAACCAGCCCCATATTCCGGTGCTGATGGTGGCAGGCCATGATTCGGTCAGCAGGGAGAGCAGAGTGCCGAGCAGACCCGTGATCGCCAGTTGAATACAGGTGAGCCAGGTGGGGGGAATCGATTGGGCGAAGTGACGATGTACAGCCAGCTGAGTACCCAGCATGGTGGCCGCAGCCAGAAACCAGAGCAAGGAGAGAGAGACCCCCCACTGAGTGCTTCGGGAGAGCAGGATCAGGCCGGCGATGGCGAGTGGCAGCGTGGCCCAATAGCGTCGCCCCGGGCGAGTCTGGAAGGCAGCCCAGGCGGCCAGAGGTGCCATCAGGGTTGCGATGCTCATGATAAAGGCGCCGCTCCCCAGTGCGTCGCTCTGGCTGATGGCGGTCACCCATAGCAGCAGGCTGCACCCCATCAGCACACCACAGGCGGCGGCCCGCAACAGGGCTCCTCTGGACAGGGTCCCCTCGCGCCGCCAAGCCAGAGGAAGCAGCAGCAGAGAGGCCAACAGAAAGCGGCTGCCGATAAAGGCTGCGGGGGGGAGTTCGCTGATCGCCTCTTTTGAGAAGAGCCAGCCGGCCGCGGCCAGCAGTGTGGTGAGCAGCATCAGGAGGAGGGGGAGGCGAGACATGAGGCATCCGTGGTGATCGGGTGAAGTGAAGAGGATAAAGAAAAGAGGCCCGTTCTGGCTAGGGGCGTCGCATGGTGGCGTGGGATCGCCGACACAGGTGCCTACACAAAATAGTGGGCAATATCGAGGTAGCGCTGGCGGATGTGCTCGATGAGCAGCCTTATCTTGCGCGGTGGCTGGCGGGTGAAGGGGTAGACGGCGTAGATCCCGAGTTTCTTGCCCACCCGGTCCGGAAACAAGTCCACCAGATCGCCGTTCATCAGGTCGTGATAGACGAGGCAGCGTGGCACATAGACGATGCCGCGCCCTCCCAGCGCCGCCTTGCGCAAAGCGCCGGCGTTGTCGGTGGAGAAGCTCCCTGACACCGACAACAGATAGTTGCCCTCTTTTCCCTTGAAGGCCCACTCCGAGGCCCCCGTGCTCTGGTAGGCGTAGCGCAGGCAGTTGTGGGTGAGCAAATCCGACGGCTCGCGCGGCGCCCCGAAGCGGCGCACGTAGGCGGGGGCGGCGCAGATCACCCATTGGGAGTCGAGGATGTGGCGGGCAATCAGGCTCGAGTCATCCAGATAGCCGGTGCGAATAACCAGATCGAACCCCTCTTCCACCAGGTTGACGAAGCGGTTGTCCAGTGACATCTCCACCGTGAGCCCCGGGTGCTGCTGGCAAAAATCGGCCACGGCGTCGGCGAGCAAGAGCTCCCCCGAGATGGTGGGCACCGACATCCGCACATGACCGCTCACCTTTTCACCAAAACCCGCTACCGCATCGAAGGCGTCCAGTGCGGCGGCCTTCACATTTTTGGCACCCTGATAGAGCTCCTTGCCCGCCTCGCTTAAGGTCAGCCGGCGGGTGGTGCGATAGAGCAGCTGCACTCCGAGCTCTTCCTCCAGACGCCCGATGCGCTTGCTAACCACTGAATTTGTCAGGGAATTTTGTTCGGCCACCTTGCTGAAGGAGCCGGCCTCCACCACCTGGGCGAAGAGAATGAGGTCGTCGGTACTGGCCATATTTATCGATTTTTGGAACGAATGTTGTTCATTATTTCCATATATCGCGAAAAAGGAACAGGGTAAGGTCACGTTCGGTTAACAAAATGACAACAAGGTGCACCCTGCACCGCTCGGACAAGGACGCAATGATGACAGACACCCTGTTGGCCCTGGTGGCCTTCTCGCCGATCGTGGTGGCCGCCGTGCTGCTGGTCGGCCTCAACTGGCCCGCAAAGCGCGCCATGCCCATCGCCTTTATCCTGACCGTATTCATCGCCCTGTGGGGCTGGCAGATGAGCCCGACCCGGGTGCTCGCCTCCACCCTGCAGGGGCTTATCATCACGGTGACCGTGCTCTGGATAGTGTTCGGCGCCATCCTGATGCTCAACACCCTGAAACATACCGGTGCCATCAGCGCCATTCGCGGCGGTTTCACCAATATCTCGCCGGATCGGCGCATCCAGGCCATCATCATCGCCTGGTGCTTCGGCGCCTTTATCGAGGGAGCCTCGGGGTTTGGCACCCCGGCCGCCATCGCCGCCCCCCTGCTGGTGGCCATCGGCTTTCCTGCGTTGGCCGCTGTGCTGCTTGGCATGATGATCCAGTCCACCCCGGTCTCCTTCGGTGCGGTGGGTACCCCCATCCTGGTGGGGATCAACAAGGGGCTGGATAACCAGGCCATCGGCCACACCCTAAGCGCCGGCGGCAGCAGCTGGGACATCTACCTGCAACAGGTGACCACCAACGTGGCCCTCATCCACGCCACCGTCGGCACCCTGATGCCGGTGCTGATGGTGATGATGCTGACCCGCTTCTTTGGCCGCAACCGCAGCTGGACCGAGGGGCTCTCCATCCTGCCCTTCGCGATTTTCGCGGGGCTCGCCTTCACCGTGCCCTATGCCCTCACCGGCATGCTGCTCGGCCCCGAGTTCCCGTCCCTTATCGGCGGCCTGGTGGGGCTGGCCCTGGTGGTGACGGCGGCACGCCATGGTTTTCTGGTGCCCAAGAACAGCTGGGATTTCGCCCCCGAGCAGGAGTGGCCCGCCGAGTGGCTGGGATCCCTCAAGCTCGATCTCAAAGAGGCCGCCGGCCGCCCCATGTCGCTGCTGCTGGCCTGGCTCCCCTATGTGGCGCTGGCCCTCCTGCTGGTGGCGAGCCGGGTGAGCCCGGAGTTCAAGGCAAGCCTGTTGTCGGTGAGCCTCGCTTTCACCGATCTGCTGGGTGAGAAGGGGGTCAGCGCCTCCATTGAGCCGCTCTACCTGCCGGGGGGCCTGCTGGTGCTCTGCGCCCTGCTCACCACCCTCATTCAGGCCCGCGCCCTGGCCCCCCTCGGCCGCGCCGTGAGCGAGTCGAGCCGTACCCTGATCGGCGCCGGCTTCGTGCTCATTTTCACCGTGCCCATGGTGCGCATCTTCATCAACTCCGGCGTCAACGGGGCGGATCTCGCCAGCATGCCGGTGACCACAGCCAACTTTGCCGCAGGGCTGGTGGGGGAGTTCTTCCCGGCGCTCAGCGCCACCATAGGCGCGCTGGGGGCCTTTATCGCCGGCTCCAACACGGTGTCGAACATGATGTTTAGCCAGTTCCAGTTCGAGGTGGCCCAGACCCTGGGGGTTTCCACCGCCGCCATGCTGGCGCTGCAGGCCGTTGGCGCGGCGGCTGGCAACATGATCGCCATCCACAACGTGGTGGCGGCCTCGGCCACCGTGGGGCTCTTGGGCCGCGAGGGGGCGACATTGCGCAAGACGGCGCTGCCGACCCTCTACTACCTGCTGGCCAGCGGCCTTATCGGGCTGGCGCTCATGTACAGCTTCCACGTCTCGGACGCACTGCTGCAGTTGAAGTAAGGGAGAGCAAGTGATGAAGGTAATGCGGGTCTATCCGGCCAAGCCGGCCGATGTCTATCTCTACGCCACCTGTCTGGTGGACCTGTTCGACCCGGTGGCGGGGCTCGATGCCATCGCCCTGATCGAGCGGGAAGGGATAAGGGTGCACTTTGTCGAGAAACAGACCTGCTGTGGCCAGCCGGCCTACACCTCGGGTCATGAGGAGGAGGCGCGCAAGGTGGCGCAAAGCCAGATGGCGCTCTTCCCCGAGCCCTGGCCCGTGGTGGTGTTGTCGGGCTCCTGCGGCGGCATGATGCACCATCACTATGCTCGCCTCTTCCCGGAGAGCCCCGAGGTGGCAGCGTTTTGCGAGCGGGTGTTCGAGCTGACCGAGTTTCTGGCCCGGGTCTGCCGGGTGCGCTGGCGCACGGTGGGGGAGGCGATCATCGTCATGCACACCTCCTGCTCGGCCCGGCGCGAGATGCAGGTGCACACCACGGCCCGCAGTCTGCTGGGGCAGCTCGAGGGGGTCACCTTGCACGAGCAGGCCTACGAGAGCGAGTGCTGTGGCTTTGGCGGCACCTTCTCGGTGCGCCATCCCCACATCAGCCAGGCCATGGTGGAGGACAAGACCCGCCACCTGCTGGCCACTGGTGCCGACACCCTGGTGAGCGCCGACTGGGGGTGCCTCTTGAACATCAAGGGATCCCTGGCCTATCAGGGCAAGACGCTCCCTGCCACCCATCTGGCGAGCTTCCTGCTCGCCCATAGCGAGCCGGTGGCTCAGGGCTTACAAGCGCAAAAACAGGAGGCCCATCATGAGTGAGCACGCCAAGTATTCGCCGCGCCGCTTCCATCCCCAGGCCGAGGCGGCCCTGGCCGACCCCGTGCTGCGCCAGAACTTTCGCGGCGCCATGGATTACCTGCGCGGCAAGCGGCGGGACGCCTTCGCCGATCCGCGGGAAGAGTCGGCGGTGCGCGATGCGGCCGAGCAAATTCGCCAGCGCTGCCTCTCGCGCCTGCCGGATCTTTTGGAGCAGCTCGAAGCCAACTGCGAGCGTAACGGCATCCAAGTGCACTGGGCCCAGACGCCGGACGAGGCCAACGCCATCATCCTTGGCATCGCCCAAAAGCACGGGGTGAGCAGCATCGTCAAGGGCAAGTCCATGGTGAGCGAGGAGGTGGGCTTCAACCACGAGATGGCGCGCCACGGTATTCGCTGTCTTGAGAGCGACATGGGGGAGTTTATCGTCCAGCTCGACGGCGACACCCCGTCCCACATCATCATGCCCGCCATCCACAAGAACAAGCAGGAGGTGAGCGATACCTTCGCCGGCAATCTGGCAGATTTCACCCCGACCACGGACGTGGACGAACTGATCCAGACCGGGCGGCGGGCCCTTCGCGAAGCGTTTCGCCGCGCCGGCATGGGGCTCTCTGGAGTGAATTTCGCGGTGGCCGAGACTGGCAGCCTCTGTCTGGTGGAGAACGAGGGCAACGGGCGCATGTGCACCACTGTGCCGAAAGTCCACGTGGCCATCACCGGCATCGAGAAGGTGGTGGAGTTCCTTTCCGACGTGCCGCCCCTCTACAGCGCCCTGACCCGCTCGGCCACCGGTCAGGCCATCACCACCTACTTCAACGTCATCAGCGGCCCGCGCCGGGCAGGAGAGCTGGACGGCCCGGACGAGGTGCACCTGGTGCTGCTCGACAACGGCCGCAGCCAGGCCTATCGGGACGAGGAGCTGCGCAAAACCCTGCAGTGCATCCGCTGCGGCGCCTGCATGAACCACTGCCCGGTCTACACCCGCATCGGCGGCCACGCCTACGGCACCATCTACCCGGGCCCCATCGGCAAGATAGTCTCCCCCCATCTGCTGGGGCTGGAAAGCACCCAGGATCTGGTGACCGCATCCAGTCTGTGCGGTGCCTGCGGCGAGGTGTGCCCGGTGCGCATCCCCATTCCCGACCTGTTGCAGCGCCTGCGCCGGGAGGCCAAACATGACGCACTGCCCGGCCACGAACCGCTGGCGGGGCAGGGGGCGGCCAAGAGCCGGCTCGAGACCCTGGCCATGCAGGGCTTTGCCTTTGCCGCCACCCACCCGCGCCTCTATCACGCCGCAACCGGGGTGGCCGGTCGCCTGCGGGGGCTGATGCCTAAACACTTGGGTCCCTGGACCCAGTGCCGCGAGGCCCCCAAACCCGCCCCCCAGAGCCTGCACGCCCTGCTGCGCCAGAAGAAAAAGGAGTCCTGAGATGTCGAGCAAAGAGGCCATATTAAGCCGCCTGCGCGGCGCCGCCACCCCCATGGCCCACGCACCGCACGGCTGGCAGCCCTGGCGCGGGGAAGATGACGGCGCACGGCGCGAGCGCTTCCTTGCCGGGATCAGCGCCAGCCACGCCGAGATCCTGACCGTCAAGGAGGCTCATCTAGCCCGGGATCTGGCCGCCTGGCTGGATGGCGAAGCAATAACGCATCTGGCCTGTGGCCAGGGGGGCCGCTGGCAAGTCGACGTCGCGGCAGCCTGCGCCGGGCGCTCTGTGCTGACCCCCTCTGGTGGGTTCGCCAGTTGGAAAGACGAGCTGTTTGACGTTTGTCAGGCGGGCATCACCCACTGCGCGGGGGCCATCGCCGATACCGGCACCCTGGTGTTGCTGCCCGATGGTGGCGAGCCGCGCACTATTTCGCTTGTGCCCCCCTGCCATATCGCCCTGCTGGCGGCCTCCACCATTGCCGACAACCTGGCGGGGCTGGTGGCGGCAGGGCGCTGGCAGCAGGCCATGCCCACCAATCTGTTGCTGGTTTCCGGCCCCTCCAAGACCGCCGACATCCAGCAGACCCTGGCCTACGGCGCCCACGGCCCGAGCCGCCTCTTGGTAGTGCTGGTGGAGGATTGCTGATGCGCTGGAATGAATTTGACGCAGCCGTGCTCTCGCGTATTCCGCCGGAGCGGCTGGTGAGCGACCCGGATCTTCGGCTGGCCCACGGCACGGACGCCAGCTTCTACCGGCTGGTGCCCGAGCGCATCGTGCGCCTCGACTCTCTCGATGAGGTGCGCTTTGTGCTGGCGGTGTGCCGCGAATTGCACCTGCCGTGCACCTTTCGCGCCGCCGGCACCAGCCTCTCGGGCCAGGCCCTGAGCGATTCGGTGCTCATCACCCTGACCGACAGCTGGCGCGGCCACCGCATTCTGGACGAGGGGGCCCGCATCGCCCTGCAACCCGGGGTGATCGGCGCCGATGCCAACCGCTATCTGGCGCCTCTGGGGCGCAAGATTGGGCCGGATCCGGCCTCCATCAACGCCTGCAAGCTGGGCGGCATCGCCGCCAACAACGCGAGCGGCATGTGCTGCGGCACTGCCCAGAGCAGCTATCACACCCTGCATGCCATGACCCTGCTGCTGGCCGATGGCACCGTGCTGGAGAGCGGCGATCCCCACAGCCGCGCCGCCTTTGCGGCTGCGCGCCCGGAGCTGCTCACGGGGCTTGCCGCCCTGCGCGCCGAGGTGCTGGCCAATACCGAGCTTGCCGCCAAGATCCGCCACAAGTACCGGCTCAAGAACACCACCGGCTACGCCATCAATGCCCTGCTCGATCATGAGGACCCCGTCGATATCCTCACCCACCTGATGATCGGCTCGGAGGGGACCCTCGGCTTTATCGCCGAGGTGGTGCTCGATACCGTGCCGGAATACCCCCACAAGGCCTCGGCCCTGCTGGTGTTTCGGGACGCCGAGCAGGCCTGTCTGGCTACTTCGCGCCTTAAAGCTGCGCCGGTGGCGGCGGTGGAGCTGATGGATGGACGATCCCTTCGCTCGGTGGCGGGCAAGCCCGGCCTGCCGGACTTTATCAAAGAGCTGGACTTGGCCGCTTGCGCCTTGCTTGTCGAGGTGCATGGGGAATCGAAAGAGGTGCTGGTGGATCGCTGCGAGCAGGTGATGGTCATGGCGGACGAGTTCGCCCAGGTCGCCTCTGTGCCCTTTACCAAGGAGAGCGCCGGCCTCTGGGCCATTCGCAAGGGGCTCTTCCCGGCGGTGGGGGCGGTGCGCACCACCGGCACCACCGTCATCATCGAGGATGTCGCCTTTCCCATCGAGCGTCTGGCCGAAGGGGTAGCTGGGCTGCAGCAACTGTTCGATCGCTTCGAATACGATGAAGCCATCATCTTCGGCCACGCGCTGGAGGGAAACCTGCACTTCGTCTTTACCCAGGGGTTCGACGATCCGGCCCAGGTGGCCCGCTACGGCGCCTTTATGGATGCGGTGGCCGAGCTGGTCGCCGTGCGTTTTGGCGGGTCCCTCAAGGCCGAGCACGGCACCGGCCGCAACATGGCCCCCTATGTGGAGCTGGAATGGGGGCCGGAGGGGATGGCGCTGATGCGGCGCATCAAGGCGCTGATCGACCCCGATAACCTGCTCAATCCCGGCGTCATCATCAACGATAACCCCAATGCCCACTTGGCCCATCTCAAGCCCATGCCGGCGAGCGATGCCATCGTGGACCCCTGCATCGAGTGCGGCTTTTGCGAGGCGGTCTGCCCCTCGCGCACCCTGTCGCTGTCACCACGTCAGCGCATCGTGCTCTATCGCGAACTGGCCCGCCGCAATCGTGCCGATGAGCCCTCCAACCAGCTGGCCCGGCTGTTTGACTATCAGGGCATCGACACCTGCGCCGCCACCGGGCTCTGCGCCGATCGCTGCCCGGTGGGCATCAATACCGGCAGCCTTATCAAGAAATTGCGCAGCGAAAAGTACAGCCGCTTCGTGCCCATCGCCCGCTGGAGCGCCGATCACTTCGCCGGGGTCACTCGCACGGCCCGTGGGGCCCTCGGCCTCAAAGCCATTGCCGGCAAGATGTTGGGGGAGAAAGCGCTGGTCGGATTGGTGAACGGGGTTCGCCATCTGAGCGGCCAGCGCACACCCGCCTGGCTGCCCACCCTGCCGGGGCCGAGCCGTTACCAGTGGCCGCAAGGGGAGGGGAGCAATGGCGGATCCGGCGAGCGCGCCGTGGTTTATCTGCCTTCCTGCGCCAGCCGGGTATTCGGCCAGCAGGAGGAAGCTCCGTCACTGCCGGACGTGGTGTTATCCCTGCTCAAGAAGGCGGGCTGCCGGGTCATAGTGCCGGCGAGAGTTGAGGGGCTCTGCTGCGGCATGCCCTATGACAGCAAGGGGATGAGTGAGGTAGCGGAAGCCAAGCGTACTGATCTGGTCGAGGCCCTGTGGCAGGCAAGCGAACAGGGGCGCTGGCCCGTGCTGCTCGACACCAGCCCCTGCGTGCAGCGGCTGCTCTCGGGGGAGCTCGGCAAGGGCCTTCGGGTGTTCGAGCCCTCCGCCTTTGTGCTGGAACACCTGCTGCCCCACCTTGAGCTGACTCCCATCGATGAGACTGTGATGCTCCATATCACCTGCAGCAGCCGGCGCATGGGGCTGGGGGAGGCGATGCTCAGCGTCGCCCGCGCCTGCGCCCGGGAGGTGATCGTGCCTGAGCATATTCAGTGCTGCGGCTTTGCCGGCGACAAGGGGCTGATGACCCCGGAGCTCAACGCCGCCGCACTCGCCAGCCTGCCCGCCCAGGTGCCCACCGATTGCCGCCAGGGCTTTAGCAATAGCCGTACCTGTGAAATGGGGCTTAGCCAGCACGCCGGCATTCCCTATCACAGCATCCTCTATCTGGTGGATCAGGCGGCGAGATAAATAAAACCCGGCCGAATACACTCGGCCGGGGTTATTCGTTGCCAGGGTTAGGTATGACGCGGCTATTTTGCAGCTGACAGCCGCCTTGAGTGCATCAGTTGGGCGAGTGGAGGCGGCAAGAGCAGCTGGGCGCGAGCGAGGGAGGGGGCAGCGGCATACGTTGGAAAGGTAGCAACCAAGCGAGAAACAGGCCAAGGGGCTAAGCCGGGAGGATTGCCACCTTGCTGAGGGACTGTGGTGAATCGATAACGAAAAAGGCACTCTCATATAAATGAAAGTGCCTTTGTTTTTCAATGTTTTGGCTATTGAAGCTTAGTTCATGCCGTAGCGCTTGAGCTTCTTGCGCAGGGTACCACGGTTGATGCCCATCATGATGGCAGCACGAGTCTGGTTGCCACGGGTGTACTGCATGATCACGTCCAGCATGGGAGCCTCGACTTCGGAGAGGACCATATCGTACAGTTCCACCACTTCTTGACCATTCAACTGGGCCAGGTAGTTACGCAAGGCCTGTTGCACAGAGTCACGCAGGGGGCGCTGGGTCGGCTCGGCGGCGTGATTGTGAGTGGTCGTTACCAATGCATCAGAAGTCAGGGTTTGTTCGAACATATTCGGTCGGCTCTTATGTTATGCGTTAACCTAATCCATCGAAATACGCTTCAAGTGCCTCAAGTTGTGCCGTGGCACATTCCAGGCCATTGAAGCGCCTACGGAATTCTCGGCCCGTCTCATCCCCGTCCAGATACCATCCCACGTGCTTGCGAGCGATACGTGCCCCCAGATACTCACCGTAGAAACGGTGCAGGTTGGCGACGTGCTCCAGCATCAGGGCCCTGACCTCATCCCGCGGCGGCGGAGGCAGAAGGGTACCTGTGGCCAGGTAGTGACGGATTTCCCGGAAAATCCAGGGTCGTCCTTGTGCAGCTCGGCCGATCATCACGGCATCGGCACCGGTATAGTCGAGGACATACCGGGCCTTCTCCGGACTGTTGATGTCGCCATTGGCGACAACAGGAATCGATACGGCCTGCTTAATCGCCCTGATGGTGTCGTACTCCGCCTCCCCTTTATAGAGGCAGGCGCGGGTGCGACCATGCACGGCAAGGGCCTTGATACCGCAATCTTCGGCGATTCGGGCGATCTCCACGCCATTGCGGTTATCCGGATCCCATCCTGTGCGGATCTTCAAGGTGACAGGCACCTCTACTGCATCGACCACGGCCCGGCAGATGGCTCTGACCTGGACTGGGTCGCGCAGCAGGGCGGAGCCTGCCAGCTTCTTATTCACTTTCTTCGCCGGGCAACCCATGTTGATGTCGACGATCTGCGCCCCGTGCTCTACGTTGTAGCGGGCCGCATACGCCATCATCTCCGGATCGGCACCGGCAATCTGTACCGAACGGATACCACCTTCCGCAGCATGATCCATCCGCATCCGGGTCTTCTGGGAATCCCAGACATCCGGATTGGCCAACAACATCTCGGACACCGCCATCCCGGCACCCAGGCGCAAGCAAAGCTCGCGAAATGGACGGTCAGTAACACCGGCCATGGGAGCGACGATCAGGGGGGTATCAAGCGTGTGGGGACCTATCTGCATTACTACGGTTACCATCGGCTTAGGGCGGCGTATATTACGCATTTTTTAGGCAGGAGAAAAGGTTAGTATTTGAGCGTCAGGCAACTTTTTTTCGGAAAAAAATGGCCTCCAAGGCTTGCAAAATCTGGATAGCTTGCAAATCAGCCAATTGATGCCGACCCGCGCCGAATGAGGGGCGAGTCAATTGTCTTTTTCTGTCTGGCGCACCTTTGCGCTATCATACGGCGCTTGTGCAGAGCAAAAGCTCTAGTCAATTTATTAACATCTACAGGGTGACCATGACAGCACGGATTATCGGGATAGGGGGCGCACTGCTGTGCTGTCTTCTGTCGGTCAGGGTAGGGGCCGCAGAGGTGACGTTTGCCGAGGCGTGGAGCCGTCTGCTGCAGCAGGACGAGGGACTCGCCGCCGAGCGGGAGGGGGTGTCGCGGGCACAGGCCATGCGCGAGGCCGCCAGGGATCTCTATCTGCCGAAGATTGACGTGGGGGCGAGCTACACCCGCCTCGACCAGCCGGTGGAGATGGACATGCTCGATCTCAACCCAATGGCAGGCAAGCGGGATCTGATCCTCGCCCTGGGGCGGCTGTTCGGGGTCGGCGCCAGCTCCTTTGTGACCCCTCTGACCGAGCAGAACGTGGTGACCAGCTCGGTCAAGATGCTCTGGCCCCTCTTTGTCGGCGGGCGCATCGATGCGGCCCAGGACATCCGCGAGGCTCAGGTGAACGAGGCGCGTGAGCTGCTGGCCATCAAGCAGCAGGCCAGCTTCGAGAATCTCTCCCAGACCTATTTTGGCGTGGTGCTGGCGCGCCAGGTGGTGCAGACCCGCCAGGAGATAGAGCAGGGATTGGCTCACCACTACGATCACGCCAGAAAGCTCGAGGCCCAGGGGCAGATCGCCCGGGTCGAGCTGCTCTCCGCCCAGTCGGCCCTGGATCGCGCCCGCATCGAGACCCAGAAGGCGCGCCGCAGCCTGGAGATCGCCGAGCTGGCCCTGTCGCGGCTCATCAAGCTCGATGGCGCCGAACCGAGCAACCCCCTCTTCGTCAACCAGCAGACCCCGCCGCTCGCTCCCCTGGTGACCCAGACCCTGGCGGTTCACCCCGGTCTCAAGATGCTGATGGCCAAGCGCGAGCAGGCCAAGGGGCTGATCCGGGTCGAGCAGGGTAAGTATGCCCCCGAGGTGTTTCTCTACGGTAACTACAACCTCTACGAGCAGGATACCCTGGCGGCCAAGATGGCACCGGACTGGCTGGTGGGGGTCGGGGTCTCATTGCCCCTGGTGAGCCGTGACGGTCGCTCCGAGATGGTGGCCGCCGCCAAGAGTGCCGAGCTGCAGGTCAACCATCTGGAGGCCAAGACTCGCCGCGACCTCGAGCTCTTGGTGGAGAAAACCTGGCGCGAGGCAGGTCAGGCGCTGGAGGAGTACCAATCCCTCTCCTCGACCCAGCAGTTGGCCGAGGAGAACGTCAAGCTGCGCGACAAGGCCTTCGGTCAGGGGCTCTCCACCTCACTGGATGTGGTGGATGCCCGTAACCAGCTGGCCGGGGTCAAGACCCAGCGCGCCGCCGCCGCCTATCAATACGTGGTCTCACTGGCGCGCCTGATGGCCCTGGGTGGCGAGACCGATCAGTTCAGACACTACCAGCAAGAGCAGGGCATAGAGGTGACCCAATGAGTGCGTTGAAGCAGAGCATGAATTCCAAGCGACCCCTGATCCTGCTCGGGGTCCTGATGCTGGCCGTCACCTGGCTGGGCTGGCGCTTCTGGCTTGCCTACCAGCCCGAGCCGGTGCGACTGCAGGGCCAGATAGAGGCCCAGCAGTACTCGGTCTCCTCCAAGGTGCCGGGCCGTATCGACGAGGTGCTGGTGCACAAGGGGCAAAAACTCAAGGCCGGGGATCTGGTCTTCACCCTGGCCAGCCCCGAGATCGAGGCCAAATTGACCCAGGCCAAGGCCGGCGAGGCGGCGGCCGATGCCCTGGCCCAGCAGGCCGAGAAGGGGGCGCGTGCCCAGCAGATCGCCGCGGCCAAGGATCAGTGGCAAAAGGCCAAGGCGGCCGCCGAGCTGCGCGGCAAGACCTATCAGCGGGTGGCCAGCCTCCATCGGGACGGGGTGCTCCCCTTGCAGAAGCGGGACGAAGCATGGACCGCCTGGCAGGCGGCCCGCTACACCGAGGGGATGGCCTGGCAACAGTATCAGCTGGCCCTCGAGGGGGCCCAGGCCGAGACCAAGGTGGCGGCTCGTGAGAAGGCGCGTATGGCCGCCGGCTCGGTGGCCGAGGTGGAGGCCTATCTCGCCGACACCCGCGTCCCCAGCCCCCATCAGGGGGAGGTGAGCCAGGTGCTGCTGCGCAGTGGCGAGCTGGCCCCCCAGGGCTTCCCGGTGGTGACCCTGCTCGACATGGACGATGCCTGGGCCGTGCTCCATGTGCGTGAAGATCAGTTGGCTCGCTTCCCCATGGGGGCCGAGTTTGAGGCGCGTCTTCCGGCCTTGGGTGATGCTCCTTATCGCTTCAGGGTGACCCATGTGGCCGTGATGGGGGATTTCGCCACCTGGCGGGCCACCGATACCCGCCAGGGCTTCGACATGCGCACCTTCGAGGTGGAGGCGCGCCCGCTCAACCCCATCCCTGAGTTGCGGGTGGGCATGAGCGTGCTGGTCGAGCAGTAAATGGGGCGTGAACTTCGCCTGCTCTGGCAGGATGGCTGGGGTCGCATGCTGGTGCTCTGGCTTCCCCTTGGCATGATGCTGCTGCTTTGGTGGATCTTCTCGGCGGCCCTGGTGCGGGATCTTCCCGTCGGTCTGGTCGATCTCGACAAGAGCGCCATGTCGCGCCAGCTGGCCCGCCAGATGGACGCCTCCCCCTCCCTGCGTCTGGCCGATGAGTATGCCTCGGTGGCGGAGGGGAGCCGCGCCCTGCGCGGGGGAGAGATCTATGCCCTGGTGGTGATGCCCGCTCATCTGGAGCGGGATGCGCGCCTTGGCACCGGCCCTCGCATCACCGCCTGGAACAACGGCCAGTTTGTGCTTATCGCCAAGGTGATCGCCAGCGCCCTGGCCCAGGTGGTGGGTACCCTCAACGGCCAGGTTGGCGTGCTGCAGGCGCTGGCCGACGGCAGCGCCCTGCCGGGCGCCCTTGGCCAGTCGCTGCCGCTCACCGGGCAGGTGACGGCGCTGTACAATCTCAACTCCAGCTACGCCCAGTTTCTTCTTGGCGCCATCTTCCCGGCCGCCTGGCAGATCCTGCTCATCCTCTACGGGCTCAACGCTCTGGCACGAGAGGACCGCCTGGGGCTGAAGTGGGACGCCGCCGGGATCTGGCCCGCGCTGGGGCGCAAGTTTGCCCTTCATGGGCTCATCGGTTGGGGCTGGGGTCTGCTGTGGTGCTACGGGCTCTACGGGCTGCTCGGCTATCCCCAACACGGTGATCCCTGGCTGCTGGCGCTGTCCCTTGGCCTGACCAGCGGCGCCTGTGTGGGCCTGGGCATGCTCTTCTACGCCGGGATCCGCGACGCGGCGCGGGCGGTCTCTATGGCCGGTGCCCTCACCGCTCCTGGCCTCGCCTTTATGGGGATCACCTTCCCGACCGTCTCCATGGAGAGCTTCGCCACCTTCTGGCGCGCCCTGCTCCCCATTTCCCATTACGCCGACATTCAGGTGGCGGTGGCGAGCCACGGGGCCGGGCTGGTCGAGCTGGCGCCCCAGTTCGGGGCTCTTGCCCTGTTCTGGCTCATGGTGCCGGCGACCGGCTACTGCTATTTGAGGGCGAGCCGCAAGGAGGCCCAATGCTAGGGTTTCGCGATCTGCTGCGCCTTGAGCTGCGCAGCCTGCTGGCGGACAGGGCCATACTGCTGACCCTGTTTGGTGGCATCCTGTTTTACTCCTTTCTCTATCCCCAGCCCTATCTGCAGCAGACTCCCCGTGAGCAGGCGGTGGTGCTGGTGGACGAAGATGGCAGCCAGCTGGCCCGGCGTCTCGCCTTTATGGCCGATGCGACCCCCGAGGTGCGGTTGGTGGATCAGGTGGCGACGCTTGCCGAGGCGAAGGCACTGATCGACGGGGGGAGGGCGAGTGGTCTGCTGCACATCCCCCGCCACTTCTACCGGGATGTGATGCAGGGCCACACGGTGACCCTGAGCTACGCCGGCGATGCCAGCTATTTTCTGGTCTACGGGGCCATAGTGCAGGGGCTCGCCTCGGCGAGCGGTACCCTGGGTGCCCAGATCAAGGTGGCCCGGCTGCTGGCCCATGGTGAGCCCCTTCCGGGGGCGGCGAGCGGCTGGAGTGCGGTGGCTCTCAACCTGGTGCCCGTCTTCAACCCCACCATGGGCTATGTGAACTATGTGGTGCCGGCGGTCTTCCTGCTGATCCTGCACCAGATCCTGCTGATGGGGTGTGCCCTGCTCGGGGCGACCCAGAACCAGATCACGGTGCGCGGTGGCGAGGGGTACTGGCAGAGTGCGCCCCTGCTGCCGTTGCTGCTGGCACGCACCCTGGTGATCGGCATCGGTTATCTGGCACCAATCACCTACATGATGGGATTTTGCCTGCACCACTACGGGGTGGCGCGGGAGGCGAGTGCAGGGCAGGTGCTGCTCTTCCTGCTCCCCTTCGTATTGGCCACCCTCTGGCTTGGGGTCTTGCTCGGTGCTCTCTTCGTGCGCCGTGATCTGCCGACCCAGGTGGTGCTGATCTCCTCCATGCCGCTCATCTTCGTGGCGGGCTTTATCTGGCCGGTGGAGATGGTGCCCCCCTCCCTTAACTGGCTGGCCCAGTGGGTGCCGAGTACGGCGGTGATTCAGGGGATGCTGAGGCTCAACCAGATGGGGGCGGGCATGGATCAGGTGAGCCATTACTGGTGGCAACTGTGGGGCCTGGCGCTGATCTATGGCCTGCTGGCCTGGTGGGCGCTCGCTTGGCGCCAGCGTACCCTGGCGCCTGCGGAGCCGTTAAGGGTCAAGGGGTAAAGCGAAGGGGCCTGTGGCCCCTTCTTCATGATGCACGGGTCAGGGCGTCGTCGACGCAGCCGTAGATCCGGCCTATGTGCTGGGGATCCTGGATCAGGGTATGGGCCAGGCGGGCCACGTCGCTACGCCGAACCAGACCGTGCAGCTCTTCCCCTTGGGGGGCGAGACGGGCGTGACCGGTTGGCTCGCCATCCTGCAAGCCGGCGGGCCTCAGTATGGTCCATGCCAGGGAGCTGCTCTGCAGCCAGCTCTCGGCCAGGGACTTGAGGCGCACCTCCTGGCCGAAGACGGCGCGGGCGCGCTCGGGCAGGGAGTGCCAGCTGTCGCCACAACCGAGGGAGGTGACCAGCAGCAGGCGGCGCAGGCCGCACTGCTCAAGGGTGTCGATCACCAGGCGGTTGCCCTCGAAATCGACCGGCCGCTCGGAGCGAAAGCTACCCAGAGTTGAGATGGTGAGGGCCTCCTCACCGGCTCCGGCACAGGCCAGGGCCACCGCCTCGCCATCCAGGGCATCCCCTTGCGTGACCCGCACCCCCATCGCTTCCAGCTCTACGGCCTGGGCCTGACTGCGTACCAGGGCGTGCACCTCGTGCTCCCGGGCGAGCAGATGGCGGGTAGTGGCCAGACCGAGGCCGCGGCCGGCACCGAACAGCAAGAAACGAGACATTTATTAATCCTATCAATAAAATAGGGCGTCTTAACGACGCCCTTTATGTTTCTAAATGAGAATTAACATCATTTAACTCTCTTTACAAGGATGAATTATGGCAACCCTGTTGTGGATGACCCTGGGCTTGGTGTGTTTGGTGTTGGGGGCCGAGGCGCTGGTGAGGGGGGCATCGCGTCTGGCCACCCTGGTGGGGATCTCTCCTCTGGTGGTGGGGTTGACCGTGGTGGCTTTCGGGACCAGCGCTCCCGAGTTGGCGGTGAGCATTCAGTCGGCACTGGACGGTCAGGCCGGCATCGCTGTGGGTAACGTGGTGGGTAGCAATATCTTCAACGTGCTCTTCATCCTGGGGATCTCCGCCCTGATCGTGCCCCTTGTCGTCTCTCAACAGCTGGTGCGGCTCGATGTGCCCCTGATGATTGGAGCCTCGCTGCTGGTGTTGCTGCTGGGGTGGGATGGGCGCCTCTCCCCCCTCGAAGGAGCCCTGCTGTTTGCCGGTATCGTCGCCTATACGTTGTTTCTGGTGGTGCAGAGTCGAAAGGAGAGCAAGGCGGTTGAGCAGGAGTATGAGCAGGAGTTTGGTGCCAGAGAGGCGAACACCCCCCTCACCTGGGGGCGCAATCTGGCGTTTATCGTCACAGGCCTGGCACTGCTCATCATGGGCTCTCGTCTGTTGGTCGAGGGGGCCATCGAGATTGCCCACTACTTCGGGGTGAGCGATCTCGTCATCGGGCTGACCATAGTGGCTGCCGGTACCTCCCTGCCCGAGGTGGTCACTTCCATCGTTGCCGCCTTGCGCGGGGAGCGGGACATCGCCGTGGGTAACGTGGTAGGCAGCAATATCTTCAACATTCTCTGCGTGTTGGGGCTCACCTCCATGGTGGCGCCGGGCGGGCTCGAGGTCTCGGAGACGGCCCTGAGCTTCGATATCCCGGTGATGATCGCCGTGGCCCTCGCCTGTCTTCCCATCTTCTTCACCGGCTACACCATAGCCCGTTGGGAAGGGGCCCTCTTTCTGGCCTTCTATGTCGCCTATACCGTCTGGTTGATCCTGCACGCCACAGCCAGCCCCATGCAGGGCGCTTTCTCTGCGGCTATGGTCGGTTTCGTGCTGCCACTTACTGCCATCACTCTTGCCATATTGGCACTCAGGGCATGGCGCCGCAGATAGCGCCATCTTTCTAAACGAAACAGGGCTCCCGAAGGAGCCCTGTTGTTTAGCCGTGCTTGGTGCCCGAGAGGCGGCACCACTCTTCCTGGACCGCGGTCGGGTCCATGGTGAACCACTGGCCATAGATGGTCTCCAGCTCGGGGGCCTGGCTCTCCAGCACGCCGGAGAGGGCCATCAGGCTGCCCGGCTTGCCAAGATCGGCGATGAGCGGCGCCAGCTCGCGCAGGGGGCCGGCCAGTATGTTGGCGACCACCACGTCGGCCTTGAGGCCGGCCGGCTGATCCGCAGGCAGGTAGAGCTCGAGGCGTTCGGCCACGCCGTTGCGCTCGGCGTTATCGCGGCTGGCCTGGATGGCCTGGGGATCGATGTCGATGCCGATGACGCGTTCGGCACCGAGTTTCAGGGCGGCGATGCCGAGGATGCCGGAGCCACAGCCAAAATCGACCACCGTCTTGCCGGCCAGATCCTGGCCGTCGAGCCACTTCAGGCACAGGGCCGTGGTGGGGTGGGTGCCGGTGCCAAACGCCAGGCCCGGATCGAGCATGACGTTGACCGCCTCGGGATTGGGCACTTCGCGCCAGCTCGGGCAGATCCACAGGCGCTCGCCAAACTGCATGGGGTGGAAGTGATCCATCCACTCGCGCACCCAGTCCTTATCCTCGAGCTGCTCCACCTTGTAGCCGACCTCTTCGCCGAAGATCTGCTGAAAGAAGGCGACGATGGGGGCAGGATCCACCTCGGCATCGAACAGGCCCATCACTTCGGTCTCGCCCCACAGAGGGGTCTCGCCCGGCATGGGCTCGTAGACGGGCACGTCCTTGGCATCCATGAAGGTGACCGCCTGGGCGCCACGCCCCAGCAGCATGTTGCTCACCTTGTCGGCGCTCTTGGCGGTGGCGTTGATCCGAATTTGTATCCAGGGCATGGCATCGACTCTTAACTGTAAAAAACCGCGGGATTCTACCACCCGGGGGCGCAGGTGTCGAAAAGCAAAAAGGGAGCCCAAAGGCTCCCTCTGTCTGCAAACCAGTGGTGGTTGGCATCAGCCAGCCATCTGCCGCTCCTTGATTTCGGCCAGGGTCTTACAGTCGACGCACAGATCGGCGGTCGGGCGGGCTTCCAGACGGCGGATGCCAATCTCGATGCCGCAGTGCTCGCAATAACCGAAGTCGTCATCTTCCAGCAGTTGCAGGGTCTTCTCGATCTTCTTGATGAGCTTGCGCTCACGGTCACGAGTACGCAGCTCGAGGGCAAATTCCTCCTCCTGCGCGGCGCGATCCACCGGATCCGGGAAGTTCGCTGCTTCGTCCTTCATGTAATCAACGGTGCGATCCACTTCCTGCATCAGCTGATTACGCCAGGCCGCCAGAATCTTGCGAAAGTGCGTCTTCTGACGCTCATTCATGTACTCCTCACCCGGTTGCTCCTGGTAAGGCTCTACACCCGCAATGGCCAGGGGGCCCAGAGATTTCCTGTTTTCGCCTGTTGGCATGCCCTGTCTCCTAATACTGCACGATGCCCGTGCCATCCATAAATCGAGGCCGGTATCTATATCAGATGGGTAACGACGTGGCAAACGAGCCTTTTCATTATTGTTACCCTATTCCGATTTATTTCGCCTCGCCGGCGGGCTCTCCATCGGTTTCAAATGGAATAAAGCCTTGTGGTTCAATGCCCTCGACCCCAACATGGGGCCGATAGCATAAAATTTCAACCCCTGCCTTTATTGCTTCTCTAATGAGCTGACTATAGTGCGGATCGATATGACCCGCCGGTTTCATCCGTTCGATCCCTGAATGCAGCACCATAAAGAGCAGTACGGCGCGATGACCGGCGGCCTTCATGGCCATCAGTTCACGCAGGTGCTTGGCCCCGCGCGTCGTCACCGCATCGGGAAAGTAGCCCATGCCATCCCCGCGCCCGGCATCGAGCAGGGTGACCGATTTGACCTCCACGTAGCAGGCGGGCCGGGCGTTATCTTCCAGCAGCAGATCGATGCGGCTGCCCTCTTCCCCGTATTTGACCTCGGGGCGCAGCCGCGCATAGCCGCCGAGCGGCCCTATCTCGCCCGCCTCGATAAGCTCACGGGCGATCTGGTTGGCCCGCGCCGTGTTGACGCAGATGAAGTGGCCGCGCGGGCTCTGGGCGATCTCCCAGCTATGGGGCAACTTGCGTTTGGGGTTGTCCGAGGTGGAGTACCAGACCCGGGTACCGGGGTCGGCGCAGCCGGTCATGGCGCCTGTGTTGGCGCAGTGCACCGTGAGGGTCGTGCCCGCCTCCAGCTGGACGTCGGTCAGGAAGCGTTTGTAGCGCTGGATAAGCAGGCCACTTTCGAGCGGTGGGTGAAATTTCATGCAGAGACTCGCGATCGCAATGGCCAGCAAGCCAGGGGGCGGTAACGGACCCCCTGCTCGGTGCTGACCGACTCATAGAGACAGAAGCTGTCGGCGCCAAGGCTGAAACTAGGGGCCGGTTCGGCACCCGGTGCCTCACTCGCCTTGCGCGACAGGGTGACATGGGGGTGATAGTGCTGTTTGCCGTTGCCAAGGCCCAGGCGTGCTCCCAGGCGCTGCAACTCGCGGGCAAACACCGAGAGTTCGTTGGGCCAGTGCGCCGGACCTATCCAGGCCGCCCTGGCGCGGGCAAACCAGCCGCAGGTGTCGAGGGGGATGGTAAGCGGCGGGCAGTGGAGGCGGGCTGCCGCCGTCATCAGCAGTTGGCGCTGCTCGTCGCTTGCCTCGCCGAGAAAGGCGAGGGTCAGGTGGAAGTTATCCGGGGGGACCGGCACCCCGGGCCAGGGGCGGCCGTCCCGAAAGGCCTGGATGGGAGCGGCGAGCTCCCGGGCGGGGAGGGCGAAGAAGAGTCGGGACAAGGTAAAACCTCTCGGTACGCCGTCACGGCAGGGGCAAAGTGTGGCATCATAGGCGCCGTTTTTATCATGACGGAAGCGCTGATTTGTCGACCCTGCCGATCGCCGACCTGCTCCCCGCCATAGAGGCGGCCCTATCGACCCATAACCAGCTGATTTTGCAAGCTCCTCCCGGTGCAGGCAAGTCTACCCTGCTGCCTCTTGAACTGGTTCGTCGGGAGCGGGTGGCGGGGCGCATCATCATGCTCGAGCCGCGCCGGCTGGCCGCGCGCAACATCGCCAGCTACCTGGCCGCCCGGCTCGGGGAGAAGGTAGGGGAGCGCATCGGCCTGCGGGTGCGCGGGGAGAGCCGGGTCAGCCGGCAGACGCGCCTGGAGATAGTGACCGAAGGGGTGCTCACCCGCATGTTGCAGCAAGACCCGGAACTGACCGGTGTCGATCTGCTCATCTTTGACGAGTTCCACGAGCGCAGCCTGCACGCCGACACGGCCCTGGCCTTCGCCCTGGAGAGCCAGCAGGCCCTGCGCGATGATCTGCGCATCCTGGTGATGTCGGCGACCCTGGATGGGCTGCCGCTGGAGCGGCTGCTGACCGGGGCCAAGGTGCTGCGTTCCGAGGGGCGCAGCCACCCGGTGGCGTGCTTCTACCGCCCCTGGAACCGCCAGCAGCGTTTCGAGCCCCAGCTCGGCGCCGTGGTGTTGGAGGCACTGGCGAATCACGCCGGCAGCGCCCTGGTCTTCCTGCCGGGGCAGGGGGAGATAGAGCGCCTGGCCGAGTGGCTGCGCGAGCGGGTGGCGGGGGAGGTGGACATTGCCCCCCTCTATGGCCGGCTCGATATCTGCGCCCAGCAGGCGGCCATCGATCCGGCGCCGGCCGGACGGCGCAAGCTGGTGCTCACCACCAATGTGGCCGAGACCTCCCTCACCATCGAGGGGATCACCCTGGTGATCGACAGCGGCCTGGAGCGACGCGCCCTGTTCGATCTCAAGAGCGGCGTGACCCGCCTGGAGACCCGTCAGATCGCCCGCGCCTCGGCGGTGCAGCGGGCTGGCCGTGCCGGCCGTCTCGCCCCCGGGGTCTGCTATCGCCTGTGGAGCGCCGAGCAGCAGGACCGGCTCGATGAGCAGAGCCCCCCCGATCTGCTGACCCAGGAGCTGACCGGTCTGATGCTGGAGGCGGCCCAGTGGGGCAGCCGGGTCGAGGCGCTGCCCCTGCTCGATGCGCCCCCCGTCGGCGCCCTGGCGGCGGCCGAGGGGCTGCTCAGGTCGCTCGGTGCTGTACACGGGGAGCAGCAACTCACTCCCCACGGACGCGCCATGGCCCGCCTCGGCACCCATCCTCGTCTGGCACACCTGCTGCTGCGGGCCGTGGAGCTCGAGGCCGGGGGTCTGTCAGGGATTGTCGCCGACGCCTGTTATCTGGTAGCCCTGCTGGAGGAAGATCTGCGAGGATCGGAGCGCCTGTCGGTGCTGTTTGGTCGTCGTGTCGGCAGCCTGCGTACCCAGGCCCAGCGTTGGTTCGAGCGAATAGCGGCGCGTCCGGCCCAGCCTCAGGGAGAGTGGCTGGGGCTCTTGTGTGCCCTGGCCTGGCCCGATCGCATCGGCCGGCTGCGCAGCGGCAGCCGCTACCAGCTCGCCGGTGGAGTGAGCGCCGATCTGATGGACGATCATCCCTGCACCGGCGCGCGCGCCCTGGTGGCGGTCAACATGGGTCAGGGCGATCGGGGCAGCCGCATCTTCGTGGCCGAGCCGGTCGAGCTGGATGAGCTGGTGCGCCACCTGCCCGAGCTGGTGGGGGAGCGCGACCACTTCGCCTGGGACGAGCAGGCCGATCGGGTGCGGGCCGAACGCCAACGCACCCTGGGCGAGCTGGTGCTCGGCAGTGAGCCGCTCGCCGCCTTGAGTGACGAACAGAAGGGGCGCTGCCTGCTCGACGGGGTGCGCCGCAAGGGACTGCACTGCCTGCCCTGGGATGAGGCCAGCGAAGGCTTGCTGGCGCGTCTGCGCTGCGCTGCCGACTGGTTGCCCGGGCAGGATTGGCCCGCAGTGAGCGAGGCAGCGCTGCTGGCCGGTCTCGAGCAGTGGCTGCTGCCGGCGGTGCTCGGCATGACCCGGCTCGAGCAGCTGAAGCGGGTCGACCTGGTGGCCGCGCTGCGCGCCCAGCTGCCCTGGCCACTGCCGAGCCTGCTCGACGAGCAGTTGCCGGTCTACTTCACCGCGCCGACCGGCACCCGGGTGCGCATCCGCTATGTACCGGGCCAGGTGCCCGCCATTCCGGTGCGGATCCAGGAGATGTTTGGCCAGGCCAGTACCCCCTGCGTGGCCGGTGGCCGGGTGCCGCTGCTGGTGGAGCTGCTCTCGCCGGCCCAAAGGCCGCTGCAGATCACCGCCGATCTGGCCGCCTTCTGGGCCGGGTCATACGAACAAGTGAAGAAAGAGATGAAGGGGCGCTATCCTCGCCACTACTGGCCGGATAACCCCCTGGAAGCCATGCCCACCCGCTTTACCAAGAAGCGGATGGAGCAGGGCTGAGCGTCAGGCACAACGAATAACCCGTTTGGGAAAAGTGGAAGAGATGGCAACAACACGAAAAAAACGACCGGTGAAGAAGAGCCCGGCGCGCCGAGCCCTGTGGCGCACCCTGTTTTGGCTGGGGGTGAAACTCTCCCTGGTGGTGGCGGCGTTTCTGGTGGTCTTTGGCATCTACCTCGACACCAAGGTGCGCGAGCGCTTCGATGGCGAGAAGTGGCAACTGCCCGTGATGGTCTATAGCCGTCCGCTGGAGCTCTATCCGGGGCAGCGTCTCTCCCGTGACCAGATGGTGCGCGAGCTCAAGATGCTCAACTACAAGCCGGTGCGTCAGCCACGCCAGCCCGGTGAGTATGCCATCGCCGGTAGCAGCATCGACCTGGTGCGCCGCGCCTTCGACTTCCTCGACGGAGCCGACGGGGCGCGCGGCATGCGCCTCACCTTCAACGGGCCACGGCTGGCCACCATCGCCTCCCTCGACAAGGGGCGCCCCATGGGGTTTGCCCAGATGGACCCTGTGCTGCTCGACCGGATCAACACGGAAGATCGGGAGGACCGCCTGTTGGTACGCATCGCCGAGGTGCCCGACAGCCTGCTGGTGACCCTGCTCACCACCGAGGATCGGGACTTCTATCAGCACGGCGGCGTGTCGCCGGTGGCGATTGCCCGGGCCATGGTGGCCAACTTGCTGGCTGGCCACACGGTGCAGGGGGGCAGTACCCTGACCCAGCAGCTGGCCAAGAACTTCTTCCTGACCCGGGAGCGCAGCCTGTGGCGTAAGCTCCAGGAGGCCTATATGGCGGTGATCATCGATTACCGCTACAGCAAGGACGAGATCCTGGAGGCCTATCTCAACGAGGTCTACCTGGGGCAGAACTTCTCCCAGGGGGTCTATGGCTTCGGCCTCGCCTCTTACTTCTACTTCGGTATTCCGGTCACCGAGCTCGACATCGATCAGGTTGCTCTCCTGGTGGGGCTGGTGAAGGGGCCCTCCTACTACGATCCCTGGCGTTTCCCCGAGCGGGCCAAGACGCGTCGTAACCTGGTGCTGAAACTGCTGGCCGATCACGGCAGCCTGACCGATGCCGAGTATCAGCTCGCCAGCAAGCAGCCCCTGGCCCTGATCCCCCGCGGGCAGATGTCTTATGGCCGTACCCCGGCCTTCATGACCCTGCTCAAGCGCGAAGTGCAGGCACAGTTTGGCCCGGACTTGCTCAAGCAGTCCGGGGTGAAGATCTTCACCAGTCTGGACCCCATCGCCCAGCACGCCGCCGAGCAGGCGGTCGAATCTGGCCTGGCGACCATAGAGAAGACCCGCGGCAAGAAGAAACTCGAGGCGGCCATGGTCATCTCCGACTGGCGCAAGGGGGAGGTGGTGGCCGTGGTGGGGGGGCGCGATCCCCGCTACGCCGGCTTTAACCGGGCACTCGACGCCCGTCGCCAGATTGGTTCTTTGGTCAAACCCCCCGTCTATCTCACCGGTCTGGCCAACGGCATGACCCTGGCGACGCCGCTCAAGGACCAGCCGATCCGCATTCGTGGTCAGGATGGCCAGGTGTGGACCCCCCAGAACTACGACCGCAAGTTCCTCCAGAGTATCCCCCTGATGGATGCCCTGGCCGGATCGCGTAACGTGCCGACCGTCAACCTCGGCATGCAGGTGGGGCTCGACAAGGTGGTCGATACCCTGCACAAGCTGGGGGTGGATCAGAGTATCCAGCCCTATCCCTCCCTGGTGCTGGGGGCCATCGCCCTGAGCCCCCTCGAGGTGAACCAGATGTACCTGCCCATCGCCAACCGGGGGCTGACCCAGCCCCTGTCGGCCATTCGCGGCATCGTCGATGGCGGTGGCAAGAGCCTCTACAAGCCAAGTGTGGCGGCCAAGCAGGTGGTGGATGGGCAGGCCAGCTGGCTGACCCTGTTTGCCATGACCCGGACCGTCAGCCAGGGGACGGCGCGATCCCTGAGCGCCCGTTTCCCGGGGCTCACCATGGCGGGCAAGACGGGGACCACCAACGAGCTGCGCGACTCCTGGTTTGCCGGTATCGACAACAACGAGCTGGTGAGTGTCTGGGTGGGACGCGATGACAACACTCCGGCGGGGCTGACCGGGGCCAACGGTGCCCTGCAGCTCTTCTCCGGTTACATGGCCCAGCGCGGGGTCAACAGCCTGCAGCTCAACCTGCCCGAAGGGATAGGTTGGGCCAGCTTCTCCCGTGCCAGCGGCAGCCGGGTCGACAGCAGCTGCCCGGGCAGTGTCTCTGTGCCGGCCAAGCTGGCGACCCTGGGAGAGGCCATGTCCTGTGGTGGCGCCCCCCAGAGCGTGCTCGACAACTGGTTCAACAACTTCTTCCAGTAGGTATGGATATGGAGAAACCGGAAGGGACAGCCTGGCTCGGCGCCATCCACCATGTGGCGATCATCGGCAGCGACTATGCCCGCTCGCGGGCCTTCTACCACGAGTTGCTGGGGCTTCCGATTGTGGCCGAGACCTGGCGTGCCGAACGCGGATCCTGGAAGCTGGATCTGGCCCTGCCGGGGGGCGGTCAGATTGAGCTCTTCAGCTTTCCCTCACCGCCGCCGCGCCCTTCCCGTCCCGAGGCGTGCGGTCTGCGCCACCTGGCTTTCCGGGTGGCGGCGCTCGAGCCTCTTGTCGCACACCTGGTGGCCCATGGCGTGGCCGTTGAACCGGTGCGGGTGGACGAGCTGACCGGCCGACGCTTTACCTTCTTTGCCGACCCCGACGGCCTGCCATTGGAGCTCTACGAGGAGTACTGAGCCTGGCCGGCGGGTCTGTTTGGAGGCATTGCTCTTTAATCAGGCGCAATTTTTGCCTGTTATAGTTATTGGAGTTGCACGGAGGCGAGTCATGACAGAGCAGCAAGACGAATCGGATCTGTTGTTTATCGACGATGAACCCACCTCGGAAGAGACGGTGGCCGCACGTCCGCATCTTCCCTGGGCCGTGCTCATCGTGGATGACGAGCCCGATATCCATGCCGCCACCCGGCTGGCGGTGCGGGACATTCATTACAAGGGGCGGGGCCTGGAGCTGCTTAGCGCCCACAACGGCCACGAGGCGATCGAGATGCTCAAGGGGCGGCCCGACATCGCCCTGGTGCTGCTCGATGTGGTGATGGAGAGCGATGATGCGGGCCTCAAGGTGGCCCGGCGCATCCGGGAGGAGCTGGGCAATCATCTGGTGCGGATCGTGCTGCGTACCGGTCAGCCGGGGCAGGCCCCCGAGAAGCAGGTGGTGCTCGACTACGATATCAACGACTACAAGACCAAGACAGAGCTGACGGCCCAGAAGCTCTTCACCAGCGTGGTGGCCTCCCTGCGCTCCTATGAGAGCCTCTATGCCCTGGAGTGCAGCCGTCAGGGGCTCTCCAAGATCCTCGATGGCGCCGGTGACCTCTACCGGCTGCGCTCCCTCAAGGAGTTTGCCTCCGGGGTGCTGCGCCAGGTAAGCGCCCTGCTGGATGTGGGGGCGGAGGGAATCCTCTGCGCCGAGCGAATTCGTCATGATGGGGAGCTGCAGGTGCTCGCCACCACCGGCATCTATGATCCCCTGCTGGAGGGGGCCGAGTTGGCGCGCTTCCCCAATCTGATGAAGGCCCTCGATGAGGCCATCGACGGGAGCCGCCATCTGGAGCAGAGTCGTGAGGCCATCTATCTGCGAGCCCAGAATGGCCGCGAGTTTGTACTCTGCCTCACCCCGGCCTGGCCTCTTGAGCCCATCGAGCAGGATCTGTTTGGCATCTTCTGTCAGCGGATCTCGGCCGCCTATGACAACCTCTATCTCAACCGTCAGTTGCTCAGTGCCCAGGAGGCGACCGTGGTGGCCCTGGCCGCGCTGGCGGAGTTTCGTGACAGTGACACCGGGGAACATGTGTTGCGGGTGCAGAAGCTCTCCGAGGCGATCGCCATGGAGCTGGCGGCTTCATCTACCTATCGGGATGAGTTGACTCCCCGTTTTCGGGAGATGATCGGCATGGCCTCTATCCTTCACGACGTGGGCAAGGTGGGCACGCCCGATAGCATTTTGCACAAGCCGGCCCGGTTCGATCCCGAAGAGCGTCGCATTATGGAGCAGCATGCCGCCATCGGCGCCAACATACTGGCCGATGCCAGCCGTATGGTCGAGGGAATGAGCTACCTCTCCCTCGGTGCCGAGATAGCCCGCTACCACCATGAGCACTTCGACGGCAACGGCTATCCCGAACATCTCAAGGGTGTGCAGATCCCCCTCTCGGCACGCATCGTGGCGGTGGTGGATGTGTTTGATGCCCTGCTCAGCAAGCGCCCCTACAAGGAGCCCTGGCCGCTGGATCAGGTGCTCGTCTATCTGGAGGAGCGCGCCGGCAGCCAGTTTGATCCCCAGGTCGTGACGGCCCTGCTGACCCTGGTCAGGGAGCAGCGCCTGCCGGTTCCCCTGAGTGCCTATCAGGGATAATGCCCGAACCTCGGTTAACGCAGATCCAGACGGCGGCGGGGGGCGGGACGAAACGGCCAGGCCAGGATGGCAAACAGCAGATCCCCGAGCAGGGCCCCCAGGAGTCCTGCCAGCAGGCCGCAGACGATGGCGGCCTGGTTGAGGGGCACCAGATAGTTGTAGTGATTGAGGGTGTCTTGCACCAGAGTCCGATCGGCTGCGGTGGCGAAGTGGAGCAGTTGGCGATACCAGGGGGCCCCCTGCCGGGCCCGCTCTCGCTCCAGTAACGCCTTCTGATCGACCAGGCTCTGGATGCTGTTTGCATCCCGTTGCACGACCGGATCCGGATTGGTGCGGTAGTGCTCAATCAACCCCTTCAGGCTACCGGCAAAGTGCTCATCGGCATTGTTCTGGAACGGGGCCAGGCTCACCTCGGCCTGTTGCAAACGGGCATCCACCCGCTGGAAGTAGAGCTCCAGCATGCCGGGGATCTGAACACCGGCCAGCAGGCTCAAGGCAAATAACATCATTCGAAGATAGCTGCGCATTGGGACAATCCCTGTTAAGCATTCGGGGGGCATACTAGATCGGATGACCCCGGGCGGCCAAGTCCAGTCACGGCCCCATATAGGGGGCTGTTACATTCTCTCACGCTATTTTGGTTTGTCTCACCGCCTGCCGGGGGTATCATCTTGCCCCCCATCAGGCACCGAGGTATCCAATGAGATCTCTTCCCCGTATTCTGATCTGGAATCTGCTGGGTGCGTTCATCGCCTTGAGCTGGCTGTTGTTGCCGGGCCATGGCTTCTGGGCGCGCTGGGACTTCCAGGTCTTCCACAGCTTCAACACGTTGATCGCCGAGCCGGGTGAGTGGCGCCTGTTGATGGCCATCACCAACAACCGTCTGTTTGATCTGGTCTCCATTTCTTGCATGCTGGTACTGCTCGGTTGGCAATATCTGCAAGGGGATTTGGCCGCTCGCCGCCGCCTGCTGGCCATGAGCCTGTTGATGGTGGTGACCGCCCTGATCCTCAATCGCGTTGGCCATCTGGTTCCCGTCGAGCGCCCCAGTCCGACCCTCTCCCTGCCGGGGGCCCTGCGTTTGACTGCGCTTATCGACTTTCCCACCAAGGACTCCTCGAGCGACAGCTTCCCGGGGGATCACGGTCTGATGCTGATGATCTTCGCCGGCTTTATGCTGCGCTTCGCCCCGCGTTGGGTGGGAGTAGCGGCCTGCCTGATGGTGCCTCTGTTCACCCTGCCGCGCATCATGGTGGGGGCACATTGGGTGACCGACATCTACATGGGGTCGCTGGCCATCACCACTTTGCTGTTGCCCTGGTTACTGCTGACCCCGCTGGCACCGGCACTGGTGCGCAGTGGTGAGAGGGGGCTGGCCCGTGTGGGGTGGTTAACCCAGGTGCTGCGTGTGGCCACCAAATAGACAAGCAAAGGCCGGGAAATTCCCGGCCTTTTGGTAACCATCGGGTTGACCATGAGTCGTCGCGAATGACTATAACCACTTCCGATGGGACAGGGTGCTCGCTGAACCCCCTCTGGTAGTAATAGCAGATTCATTTGCTAGCGACGAACGCTTTCCCCCTTTTTCGGCAGATTATTTTGCCGCGCCCCACTTCTCCTCACGGGTCCACTGCCCTACAATCCCGCCCCTTCTGCAGGAGAGCCTTATGCTGATGTCCCTCTTGCGCTGCCTCTTCGTAGTCGGCGCCCTCGTCTATGTTGTCATGTTGCTGCGTGCCTGGTGGCGTCGCAGGGAGGAGGGGAGGCTGGAGTCGACCCCCTTCTGGACCGTCGGTGCCATCGGCTGCTTCGCCAATTTTCTCGATACGCTCGGGGTGGGCAGCTTCGCGGTCAAGACCGCCTTTTACAAACACCTGAAGCTAATCGACGATCGCCTGCTACCCGGGACCCTCAACGGCCAGTGCGTGCTGCCCACCATCACCCAGGCCCTCATCTTTATCGGCATGGTGCGGGTCGAGCCGACCACGCTGCTCCCCATGATGGTCAGCGCGGCGGTCGGGGCCGCCGTCGGCGCCCGTTACGTCTCGTCATTCGATCGCCAGACGGTGCGTATCGTGATGGCCAGCTCGCTGCTGGTGGTGGCCGGGCTCATCTTCGCCGGTCTGCTCGGTCTCTTCCCCCTCGGTGGTGAGGCCATGGGGCTCAGCGGCGGCAAGCTGGCGGTCGCGATCGCAGGCAATTTCCTGTTCGGAGTGCTGATGAACGTAGGAATAGGCCTGTTTGCCCCCTGCATGACCATGCTCTATCTGCTGGGGCTTCACCCCATCGCCGCCTTCCCCATCATGATGGGATCTGCGGCGCTGCTGAGTCTCTTCTCTGCCGGCACCTTCATCCGTCGCGGCGCCTTCGATGCCCAGGCCGTGTTGGCGGTAGCCCTGCTCGGACCGGTGGGAGTCTTGCTTGCCTCCTCCCTGGTGAGTGCCATGGATCTGGCCATGCTCAAGTGGCTGGTTGGTGCCGTGGTCATCTACACCGCCTGGAGCATGTTCTCGGCCTGGCGTGGGGAACGGCGCCAGCGGGGCGTGGATCTCGCGGTCCAGCCCGGTCACGGATAGCAGGAGGCCGGCGTATGCCGGCCTCCTCGTATCAAGTGCGCAGGTCGGGTCTGGCATCACTCCCCATTCCGCCCCCCAGGGATTGGCACAGGCGCGCCAGGGAGAGCAACAGGGTGCGGCGCTGATCCAGCCAGGCGAGCTCGGCACTGCGCAGCCGTCCCTGCTCATCGAGCCAGGATTGCACGCCGGTGGCGCCGGCCCGATAGCGGGCACGCGCCAGTCGTTCGCTCTCGCGGGCCAGGCGCAGCTGATCGGCGAGCAGGGTCTCCCGCTCACGCCCGATGCGGGTATCGGTGAGGGCGTTGTCCACCTCCACCAGCGCCTCGTAGAGCTGCTTTCTGAACGCGATTTCCGCCTGTTGGTAGGCGAGCTCGCTTTGGGCAACCCGCTGACGGCCCTTCTCCCACTCGAGGAAGGGGAGGGCCAGGTTGGCCCCCAGGCTGCCGACCGGGTTTTGCAGCAGTTCGGCCAGGGCCTGGCTGCTGCCGTTGACCGCCGCGGTGAGGCTTAAGGTGGGATAGAGGCTGGCGCGCAGCTGATCTCCCTCGGCCAGCTGTTTGCGCAGGCGCAGCTCGGCGGCCTTGACGTCCGGACGGCGCGACAGCAACTCGGCCGGCAGACCGGGGGCCGGGGTGGGCAGGGCATCGGGCAGTGTGCTCGGAATGACCGGCAGCGGACCATGGGGGGTACCGAGCAGCAGGCGCAGGGTGTTGCGGGCTGTCTCCTGCTGGCGGGTCAGATCGAGTTGGCTCGCCGTGCGCCCCGCCAGGCTCTGTTCGGCCTGGGCCAGCTCGAGGCGACCCACGGCGCCGGCCCGGTAGCGACTCTCGGTCAGTTGTCGGGTCTGACGGGCGGCGGCGAGATCCGCCTCGCCGCTGGCGATGGCCTGATGCAGGTAACCCAGTTGCCAATATGCCTCCAGGGTCTTGCCGATCAGGGTGAGGCGGGTCGCCTCTCTATCTTCCCAGGTCGCCTCGGCCTCCCAGCGGGCGCTCTCCTCCACCGCCGAGAGGCGCCCCCACAGATCCACCTCATAGCCCAGACCCAGATTGCTGTTGGCACTGCGCACACTGGCGGCGTGTCGGTCGAGAGGACGCGAGGCGCTCGTTCCCAGGGCGCCGGTCACCGAGGGGCGGGACTCCCCTTGAGCGAGATCCAGCGCCAACGCGGCCTGACGCAGGCGCAGTCCGGCGATGGCCAGATCCGGGTTGGCCGCCAGCACTCGCTCGACCAGGGAGTCGAGAGCCGGGTCGCCGAAGGCGCGCCACCAGGTCTCGTGCAAGGGGGTGGAGGCCTGCTGACCCTGCCAGTGGGTCGGCAGGTCGAGATCGGGCCTGTGGTAGTCGCTGCGCTGGCTGCAGCCGAGCAGCAACAGGCTGCCCACCATGAGTAGCAGGGGTCTTGTCATCATTCGCGGGCGAGCGCCTCCACCGGATCGAGCCGGGCGGCATTGCGCGCCGGCAGGTAGCCAAACAGTATGCCGATGAGGCTGGAGCAGCCGAAGGCCATCAGCAGGGAGAAGAGGGAGAAGTGCATCTGCATGCTCTGCACCAGGGCGCCAAACAGCAGGCCGATAAGCAGGGAGAGGCCGACCCCGATCAGGCCCCCCACCAGGCTCACCATCACCGCCTCGATGAGGAACTGCTGCAGGATATCGCCCCGTCGGGCGCCGACCGCGACCCGAATGCCGATCTCCCGGGTGCGCTCCACCACCGAGACCAACATGATGTTCATCACCCCGACGCCTCCGACGATGAGGGAGATGACCGCGATGGAGGAGACCAGCAGGGTCAGGGTTGCCGTGGTCTTCTCCACCGACTTGAGGATCGAGTCATTGCTGAAGGTGAAGAAGTCCCGTTTGCCGTGCCGGGTGGTGAGCAGCTCGATGATCCCCTGTTCGGCCATGGGCACGGTGACGCCATCGGCCAGGCGCACCGTGATCTGGCTGAAGTAGTCCTGCACCTGGATGCGGCTCATCAGGGTGCTGTAGGGGATCCATAGCGCCAGGCTCTGACTGCCGCCCCAGCGGTTCTGCTCCTTGGCGACCCCTATGATACGAAGGGGCACCGTGCCGGCGAACACCACCTGGCCGATGGGGGAGGTATCACCAAACAGGCTCTTCATGGAGGTCTCGTCGATCACCGCCACCGCGGCGCGGCTGCGCAGATCTTCCTCGCTCAGCAAACGCCCCTGCACCGCCGTGACCCCCTTGACCTCGAAGAAGGCCGGGCTCACGCCGGTCAGGCTGCCCGACAGACTCTTGTTGCGCCAGCGGATCTGGGAGCCCGCCCCGAGCTGGGGTGTGGCTCCCTGCAGATAGGGTTGGCCGGCCAGCACCCGCAGATCCCGCTCGTTCAGGGTGCGGATCGAGGCGGCCTTCTCATCTCCCCAACCTGAGCCCGGGAAGATGTCGATGGTGTTGGTGCCGAGGGCGCTGATGTCGTTGATCACCTTGTTGCGGGCCCCCTGGCCGAGGGCCACCACGCTCACCACGGCGGCGATGCCGATGATGATGCCGAGCATGGTGAGGAAGGTGCGCATGCGGTGGGCCTTCATGGCGTGCCATGCCATCTGGAATGCCTCGCGCAGGCGATCCAGCCCGTCCCACCAGCTGCCCTGGGTGGTTGGCTCGGGTTGGACGGGGGCCGTGGCGCGCGGCAAGGTGCCGCTGTCGCGGATCACATGTCCATCCTTGAGCTCGATGACCCGCTCGGCATGGGCGGCGATGGCCGGATCGTGGGTCACCAGTATGATGGTGTGGCCGAGCTGATGCAGCTCCTTGAGGATGGTCAGCACCTCGCGCCCGCTCTGGCTGTCGAGGGCGCCAGTCGGCTCGTCGGCGAGGATCACCTCGGCGCCGTTCATCAGGGCCCGCGCTATGCTGACCCGCTGCTGCTGGCCCCCGGAGAGCTGTCCCGGCCTGTGGTGGGCTCGCTCCTCGAGGCCCAGGCGTGCCAGCAGGGCCAGAGCCCGCTCCCGACGCTCGCTGCGGCGGCTACCGGCATAGATGGCCGGGATCTCCACGTTGGCGGCGGCGTCCAGGTGGGGCAGCAGGTGGTAGCGCTGGAAGATGAAGCCGAAGTGGTGGCAGCGCAGGCGCGACAGGCCGAGGGCGTCGAGATGGCCGGTCGCCTCGCCGCGAAAGCGGTACTGACCCTCGCTCGGGCGGTCCAGGCAGCCGAGCAGGTTCATCAGGGTCGACTTGCCGGAGCCGGAGGCGCCGACGATGGCGACCATCTCTCCGGCCATGATGTCGAGATCCAGGGGGTGCAGCACGGTCACCTCCTGTTCACCGCTGACAAAGCGCCGGCTCACCCCCTCGAGGCGAATGAGGGGGGTCACAGCATGACCTCCCCGTCGTGGGGCTCGGCGGGTTTGCCACTACCGAGGATCACCGACTCTCCCTCCTTGAGACCCTCGACCACCTCGATATTGACCTCGTCGCGCAGGCCGGTCTGGACGGTGCGCGGCTGCGTTTGCCCGTCGCTCAGTACCGTCACCTCGAAGTTATCCTTGCCCTTGGATGCGCCGAGGGCGGTGAGAGGGATGGAGAGCACCCCCTCACGGCGACCCAGCACTAGGCTCACCTGGGCCGTCATGGCGACCCTGAGCCTGTGCTCCGGGTTGGGAACGTCGAACAGGGCGTAGTAGTAGACGGCGCTGTTGCTGGCATTGGCGGAGGCGGCGTCGTTGATGTTGGTCGGCGCCAGTTGCACGGTACGCAGGGTTGCATCGTAGCGGGTGTCCGGGTCCCCAATCAGGGTGAAGTAGACCGGCATGCCGGCGTGAATGCGGATGACGTCGGCTTCGGAGATCTGCGCCTTGATGGTCATGGTATCGAGGTCGGCGAGCTTGAGCAGGGTCGGCACCACCTGGGAGGAGACCAGGGTCTGGCCCAGCCTGGTGACCAGGGAGAGCACGGTGCCATCCATGGGGGCCACTATTCGGTTGTAGCCGAGTTCGGTGCGGGCGGTGGCGACTTCTATCTCGGCGCTGGTGATGGCGGTGCGGGCGTTGGCCACATCCGCCTCGCTGGTGGCCTGTTTGGCCTCGGCCTGCTCCAGATCGGCGCGAGAGGTGGCCTCGTCGCGGATCATGGCGCGCTGGCGCTTCAGTGCCAGGGTCTCCTGACGCAGCAGCGCCTGCTTCATACGCAGATCTGCCCTGGCGCGGGCGAGATCCGCCTCGGCCTTCTTGAGCTTGTTTTGGGCCACGGTCGGGTCAATTTCGGCCAGTAGCGCCCCCTTCTTCACCTGTTGCCCCTCATCGACCAGCAGGCGCACCACCTGACCGTTGACCTGGGCCCCCACGTCGACCTGCTCGCGGGCCTGCAGCACGCCACTCGCCTGTACCGATTGCTCGATATCCTGGCGTTGCACCCTGGCGGTGAGGTAATCGGGTGGAGGGGTCTGGGGCCAGAGCCACCAGCCGAGCAAGGTGGCGACGAGGGAGAGGGCGAGTAGCCAGCGCCAGCGGGAGAGAAGCGTCTTCATGGGCATGATTCGTGTCGGTTGGGGAGGTCATCTTGCAGGGTTGGGCATGGTGACCCAAGTGAAAAACTGTAACAAGGGTTAATGAGTGCTGAATCGACAGGGGATTTTTTCACCGGGTGGCGGACAGTGCCGCGATGGCAGGCTAAGATGGGGCGGATAACTCTGTGTGAGGTGAATCCATGAAAGGCTCCGTATTGCTGCTCTCTCTGGCGATGACCGCCCCGGCCTGGGCCGGCATCCAGATCGACACCGGCGGCATCAAGATCGACTCCAATGGCATCCGTATCAATGTGGATGACCAGAACGAGATGCAGAAGTGGAAGGACAAGCACAAAGGGGACTGCTCCTTTATCGACATCGGTAGCGTCCGGGTCGCCAGCGATGGTTGCAGTGACAAGGACAAGGAGCACTGGAACCGCAGCGTGCACAGCGGCAACAACCCGGGCAAGGGTCACGACAAGTCCTACAAGGGCAATGATGGCGGTGTGAAGATCGAGCTCTATGACGATGACGGCAAGAGCAAGGGTAAAGGCAAGAACAAGTGAGCAGAGGGCGCCGGTGGCGCCCTCTCTCGTTAGAAGCTGGCGCCCAGGCTCAGGGTCTGGCGCCACTCCTTGTCATCGTCCATGGTCAGTCCATCGATATTGGAGCGCATATCATCCCAAGTGAGCGAGCTCGACCAGGAGAGGCGCAGGTGTTCACTCAGGTAGTAACGCATCCCCAGGCTGCCATCTATGGTGCGCTCGTAGCTGAAATACGGTGAGGCCTGGGAGAGGTAATAGATGTATTTCCCCTCGCTAAAAAGCTCTAGCTGGCTATCGCCAATGCGTTGCTGGTAGTCCCAGCCCAGGGTCGCGGTGGGGTAGGAGACGTGCTGGGTATTGAAGAAGATCTGGATAAATTCATTCGAATCAAAATAGGCATCCCGCAGGCCACCGAGCAGCAGAAACTCCAACCGCTTGCGCTTTTGTTTCCAGAAGCGGTAACCGGCCCCGCTGTTGTAGTCCACTTGCAGGTAGTTGCTGTCGAGCATGTTGTACTGGTAATCCACCGTGGTGCGCCAGTACCAGCGATCGGCCAGGAAGTAGTCGACCTTCGGCTGCAGTCGATAGTTGTGATCCGTGGTGGTGCTGTTGGAGGTGTCGTAGTCGTACTCCCCTTCCAGCCCGGTCCGCCAGCTGGGGTCCTCCATCTCCAGCTTGCCCTTGACGCTCAGGTTGTTGGTGCGGCTGCTGTTTTGCTTGATCTTGAGGCTGACATCGCTGCTGCCCGAGAGGTGCCACTTCTCTTCGTCGGGGCTCAGCAGGGCGAGATCGATCCCCTTCTTGCTCAGCGCCGGGGAGGGGGCCTGCTTGGCACGCCAGCGTTTGACTGCGGTGCGCGGGATCTTGACTTCGCCGCCGAAGGGGAAGCTCAGGGTCAGGCTCTCCTCGCCCGGCGTCACCTCGCCGGTCAGGCGATCGCCGTTCTTGAGCCAGATGGTGTCGGCGGCGGCGGGCAGCGCCAGCAGCAACAGCAAGAGGGTCACAACTCTCATAGGTCACTCGGTGAATTGGTGAAGTAGTCTGAATGCCACAGGCGGGCGAGGCGCAACCTGGTCGCGCCTCGCTTTTTTGCCACTTTACGCGGTTAGCCGTGCAGTGTGGCGGACTTTTCCATCAGCGGCTCTTCGGTCTCCACCCTATGTATGGAGGGGATCCCGGAGGATGCACTCCGTGTAGAGCTGACGCTGATGCCGGTGTTACTGCCGGTGCATCCGCACGAACTTTTCCATCAGCGGCTCTTCGGTTTCCACCCTATGTATGGAGGGGATCCCGGAGGATGCACTTCCTGTAGAGCTGACGCTGATGCCGGTGTTACTGCCGGTGTTACTGCCGGTGCATCCGCACGAACTTTTCCATCAGCTGATCTTCGGTTTCCACATGGGCGGGATCCCAGATGATGCAGTCGATAGGGCAGACGCTGATGCAGGTCGGCTTCTCGTAATGCCCGACACACTCGGTACAGCGACTGGGGTCAATCTCGTAGATCTCCTCCCCCAGGCTGATGGCCTGGTTCGGACACTCCGGGTCGCACATGTCGCAATTGATGCACTTGTCGGTGATGAGCAGGGACATATCAGGGCGCCGAGTGGGGATTGCGGGTGTCTTCCCGATCGCCCAGGTTGCGCAGCAGGATGCCGTAGTTCACATCGACCTCTTTGGGCACCGGTACATAGACCACATGGCCGTTGCCCGGTGCTGTGTCGATGAGTTCGCCCTTGCGGTTTTGCATCTGCTCCAGGTTGAAACTGAGGTTGCCCTGGGGGGTCATCAGCTCCAGGTTGTTGCCCACCAGGAACTTGTTCTTCACCTCGACCTCGACCATGTCACCCTGGCGGCCGGTGATCTCGCCGACGAACTGCTGGGTGTCGGAGACCGAGTAGCCGTAGTCGTAGTTCTGGTATTCGCTGTGGGTGTGGCGGCGCAGGAAGCCCTCGGTGTAGCCGCGGTGGGCCAGATTCTCGAGGGTGGTCATCAGGGTCGGATCAAACGGACGGCCGGCGGCGGCGTCATCGATGGCCTTGCGATAGACCTGGGCGGTGCGGGCGCAGTAGTAGAAGGACTTGGTGCGCCCCTCGATCTTGAGCGAATGGACCCCCATCCTGGTCAGGCGCTCCACGTGCTGGATGGCACGCAAGTCCTTGGAGTTCATGATGTAGGTGCCGTGTTCGTCCTCAAAGGCGGTCATGAACTCGCCCGGGCGGTTGGACTCTTCCAGCAGCACCAGGGCATCGGTCGGTTTGCCGGCCCCCAGGGTCGGATCGACCTTCTGCACGGCGATCGGCTCCTGACGGTGGACAATCTGGCCCACCTCGTTCTCCTTGCCCTCATGCACCTTGTACTCCCAGCGGCAGGCGTTGGTGCAGGTGCCCTGGTTGGGGTCACGCTTGTTGATGTAGCCAGAGAGCAGGCAGCGGCCGGAGTAGGCCATGCACAGGGCGCCATGGACGAACACCTCCAGCTCCATCTCCGGCACCTGCATGCGGATCTCCTCGATTTCGTCGAGTGACAACTCGCGTGACAAGATGGCGCGGGTCAGGCCCATCTGATGCCAGAACTTCACCGTGGCCCAGTTGACTGCGTTGGCCTGCACCGAGAGGTGGATGGGCATATCCGGGAAGGCTTCGCGCATCATCATGATGAGACCGGGATCGGACATGATGAGGGCGTCCGGCTTCATCTCCACCACGGGGCGCATGTCGCGCACGAAGGTCTTGAGCTTGGAGTTGTGGGGCTGGATGTTGGCCACCACATAGAACTGTTTACCGAGGGCATGGGCCTCGTTGATGCCGAGCTGCAGGTTTTCGTGGTCGAACTCGTTGTTGCGCACCCGCAGGCTGTAGCGGGGCTGGCCGGCATAGACGGCGTCGGCGCCATAGGCGTAGGCGTAACGCATGTTTTTCAGGGTCCCGGCCGGGGAGAGCAATTCTGGCTTGAACATGGGGGTCTCTCTGGTCTGATTGCAAATCAGCAGCTAATACTATGTATTGCTGTTAAATCAATGTGTTACTGCTCGCGTGACGGCATCTTGTGCCCGTTTGCAGGGGCGCAGAGTGTACCAGAAAAGCGTGAGCAGGATCTAAGTAATAATGGACCTCGCCTCGCCCCGGCGATTGTATCTTGTGGCCCTGCGGGATAGGGTGAGAGGGTCTTTGAGCGAGGAGCCAACGATGGAAAACCTTATCAAGATCCTGATCGCCATCTTTCTGCCCCCCTTGAGCGCCTTCTTGCAAGTGGGCCTCTCCTTTCACTTCCTGCTGAACATAGTCCTCACCCTGCTGGGAGGATTGCCCGGCATGGTCCATGCTTTGTGGTTGCTGCTCAAGGAGAGAAGGGGGTAACAGGATGCGGATTCGAGAGGCCGAGAGAGCCGATGAGGAGGCGCTTGCGCGCCTTTTTTTGCGGGAGAGACGCAACACCTTTCACTGGGTGGCGGGGCATCACTTTTGTCTCGAGGAGTGGGCCGAGCAGAGTGCCGGTGAACGGGTCTGGCTGGCCGAGCGGGGGGAGCGGATCGTCGGTCTGGTCAGCCTGTGGCCGGCGGATCGCTTTATCCATCACCTCTATGTGGAGGAGGAGAGCCGAGGTCAGGGGGTGGGGCGAGCCCTGCTCGAGCGGGCGTTGGCTCTGGGCTCGGGCCCGGCCTCCCTCAAGGTGAGCGAGAGCAACTGGGCGGCCATCGGCTTCTATCATCGTCTCGGTTGGCAGGATGACATGGAGCGGGGCGAGTGCCCGGTGACCGGTCCCTGGCGACGGCTGGTGTTGCTCCAGGCGGGATGATGGTTGAGATGGCAAAAAAAGGGGCGCATTTGCGCCCCTTTTTGATCATGATCCCGCATGGGATCGTCAGTTTTTGACATAGATGCTGACGTTGACGTTATTTCTCGTCGTCGCAGGAATCGATTCGAGCGGATCGGTCAGTTTGTCGAGCATGCTCTGGTTGCTGGTCTGGGCCAGTACAAAGGCGATCAGGGCCCGCTCACCGCGCCAGAAGGTGCGCTCGTCTGTACTCAATGCGCTGTTGCTGGCATGGGCGCGGATCTGCTCGCTCCACTGGGGCAGCCAGCCGACGACCTCTCCCCAGAACTCTTGCTTGATGGCTCTGCCGATACCGTCAAAGGTGGCCCATGCCTGCTGCAACTGACTGTCGGTGTAGGTGGGCCCGCTACCGAGTTTGTAGCCAGTCGCCGAGACGGTGAGCTCGCCAAGGGCCGCGCCATAGGGCTTGCCGCTGAGCCAGGCGGCACTCAGCTTGTCGAGCATCGCCTTATCCAGCGTGATGGCGGCCTTGGCCATGGCCACACGTTGTTCACCACTGAACAGGTTGCGAATGTTTGGATTGGTCAGCACATCCCCGTACACGGCGCGCAGACGCAGTGCATAGGCCGGGAGATTGATGGTGTCAAACAGCGTCTTGATGCCCTGATTGGTGGCACGGTCGAACAGCAGGTTGGTACTGTCCCAGGCCAGCACGTTGCCGTTGCCAAAGGTGAACTTCCTTCCCTTGTAATCCAGGGTGCGCAGTGCCGGTTGTTCGTCCGCGGCGAGTGGCAGAGAAATGTAGTCCACCAAACGGCGCGCACTCTCTTTCTGCAGGCTGTCGCCGGTTTGACCCCACTTGAGGATCTGGCTCAGCATCGCCTTGTTAAGGCGTGCGTTGGAGGTCGAATCCAGATCGAAGTAGTTGGCCAGTGTCGCCAGGGAGGGGTTGAGCCCTTCCAGGGTACGCTTGCTATCCCAGCGATAGGGGCTGAAGGGGAAGACCTGCCTGCCATCCTTGTCCACAAAGACCGGCTGCTCGGGCAGGGCCTCACCCAGTACCATGGCGCGGATCTGTGCCTTGAGGCGGCTCTCGACCATGGGCAGATCGATCAGGGCCAGGGCATCCCCGTTCTCGGTCCAGCGGCGGGTGTCGCGGCTGACCAGGAACTTCATGGCAAGCAGCTTGTCCGGCCAGGCACCCAGTACATCCCGCTCGTTGGAGAAGGGATGGTTGGGATCGTTGGGGCTGACCGAATCGAGCGGTACCCCATCCCGGGTCTCGGAGAGAACCTTGTACCCCTTGTCGTGCTTGGCGAGGGCATCGCCAAAGCCGGGGGCGAAGCAGCTCATCGGCAGGGACTGGCCGGCCGGCATGTCGTACTTCACCTCCCCATAGAGTTTGGTGAGGGGAAGTTGGCTGATATTACCGCTGCTGTCTTGTACCTCACACACCTTGTCCGGACGGGCGATCACATCCAGCATAAAGTCGGCCGCATCCATGGCGGCGCGGCCATAGGCACAGAACCAGGCATCGGTCGGCGCCGCAGCGCTCGGGTTACAGAAGCGCGGGCTGGTGACGATGGAGCTCAGAAACTCACCGGGTTTCTCGTCACCAGAGCCATAGGCGTTGCGGAAGATGGTATCGATGCGCTCGAAATCCTCGATGAAGTCGCGGACTTCGGAGAACTCGTTGAGGCGCCCCACCGTGTATCCCATCAGGGTGTTATCCCAGAACTCCTGCTTGTCGAGACGGGTGTTGCGACGCTCATAGCTGTCCACATAGTTTTGACGGCGGAAGGCCATGATCTCGGCCAGGTTGGTCCCCTCGTCGAAGCGCTTGCAGTTGCTGTTGAGCGAGACGTTGCCATCGGTACAGAAGTCATAGGGCTTGCGCGCCAGGCTGCCTTTCTTGAGCTGCTCCTGGAAGGAGTTGTCGAGGCTCTGCCACGAGCTCAGGAGCTCTCCCTTGTCGAGCAGGGTTTTAACCGCATTGAGCTGGCCGTAGTTCACCGCCGGGTTGCTGTTGAGATAGGCGAGATCCAGCTCGTCCAGGGGCAGCAGCACGGCCGGGCGCGGGCCGGTCGGCTTGCCTTCCCCATCCTTGGGGGCCTCCCCGTAGGGCACCTCGAGTTGACGGGCATAGGCAAAACGCAGGGCGGCGCGATCGTAGGGGCCGAAGATGGGCAGCTCGTCAAACTCGGAGGCTGCATAGTCCATGATGGAGCTGTAGGCCGGTACATGTTGCAGCCCCAGGCTCTTCGCCTCTTCCGGGCTGTAGAAGTTCTTCTTGTCACGGGAGCCGGCGAAGTTGTGGCGCAGACCCAGGTTGTGGCCGAGCTCGTGGACCAGGGTGGAGCGGTACATGTGGGCGGAGATGGCGGTGCTGATACGCTCCCGCTGTCCCTCGTCGAGGGCCTTCCACTTCTTCATACGGGTCTTGGCGTCGTCTTCGTAGAGACTGGCATCCTGATAGTCGATGCCGGAGACCAGCCCCTTGCTGGTAGCAGAGACCCAGATGGCCTCTTCCCCGAAGGCGTTGTTCTCGGACCAGCGCTTGAGACGCTCGGCATTGGCCTTGGCCAGGGTCTTGAGATCGCTGTCCTGAGTGGTCTGGGTGATGCCAAGGGTGGCCTGCTCCTTGCGCAGGGGCTGCTGGGTGAAGCTCTTCTCCACCTGGGCCACCTGCTGCTCGGAGAGATCGACACTGGCCTTCATGGCGTTGGCCGGATCGGCCAACTTGGCAAAGTCGATGCCGGACATGATGCCATCGGCCTTGAGCTCCTGGCGGTTGAAGCGACGCGCCAGATCGTTCCAGACCCGGGGAACGGCTGTCTTGATGACGCCGGAATACTGGTTCACGTGGGCTTTGACTATCTCGCCGGTGAGGGGGTTGGCGACCGAGGGGCCGTAGCCGAGCAGACCGTTGGCCAGGGGGCGGTCGATCAGGTTGATCATGCTGACGCGCAGATCGCCGACCTGGCGACCGGCGGGGGCGCTCGGGTTGACGATATTGAGGGGCGGTACGCCGGTGCCGGCCAGGGACTGGTTGATGTGGCGCACCGAGTCCAGGGTCACATCGAGGAAGAGCTTGTTCTCCGGCTTGAAGAAGGTGTCGCTCAGGTAGTAGTCGATGGTGGCCTTGCCCGGGTTGAAGCGGTTGAGGTAGGCGCGCTTGCTGCCATCGGTGGCGGAGCCCTGGGCGTCGAGCTTGTCAAACTCTGAGGTGAAGAAGCCAAATTCGCTCTCGTCGTCCGGGGCATAGCGGATGGGCTTATAGCCGGGGGAGGCGATCTTGTCGAGCTTGACCAGGGAGTAGTAGAAGCTGGTGGTGAAGGAGAGATCGCTCAGGCTCTGGTTGTAGTAATCGTCCAGGGCGTTGCGCTTGACGGTGAAAGTGCGCTCGAGTTCGACGTTGATAACGCCCTTCTCGGCATCCATCTCCCAGCGTACCACTCGGGGGTCGGCCGTTTCGCTGATGCTGTCGTTGTTGTACCAGAGATCGATGGTGTTGATCTCGTGCCCCTTCAGATCCTTGAAGACGGGGTGGAAGAAGGCCTTCTTGTCCCAGGTGACGTTCTTGTCGGTGTTCTCCTCTTCCTTGCGGGTGCACTCACCGTAGGCATCTTCGGCGCAGCGATAGTCCCGATAGTCGCCCGGAATGGTAAGCACGGGGGCCACATCGTTCCAGCGCGGCGGCTGACCGGCCGCGGTGGTGTCGCGGTCTACCTGGACCACCCGCAGCCCCTCTTCGACGAACTGCAGGCGGACGACCTTCTCGTCCCCCTGGAAGAAGGGGTCCATGTTGGATGCGTATCGGGGGGCATCGGCGGTCGAAGGAACGTAGAGCCACAGCTCGCCGGTGTCGAAGGCGCGCCATGCCTGCTGTTCGGCCGCCTTGGGGACCTCTTTATAGGGCTCGTCGCCAGCGCCGCAGCCGAGCAGCAGCATGCTCACCGATGCCGCAATCAGTGTTTGCCTGAACATAAGGGTTTCCTTTCCTTTAGTTTTTTATGGTGGTCAGAAGCTGTAAGAGATCAGGGCCGACCAGGTTGAGTTGCGCTTGTTGAACAGCTCGATGGAGCCGGTGCCGCCCCGCTCGAGGTCATAGACAACCCCGGTGTTGGAGTACATCAATCCGATGGACCAGTTATCGGTCAGGTCGTAATAGATGCTCTCGGCGTGGATATAGTCATCCTTCTGCCGAGTACCCTGATAGGTGCGATGGGAGTTGAAGACTAGGCTGGCGTTGAGGCTCCAGCGCTCCCAGCCGGTGTAATCGAGGCTGAGCAGGTTCTCCAGGGTCCACTCCTTGAGGGAGCGGCCGCCACGGGTCTTGTACTCGTGGAAGTTCTTCATCAGCCTGGGTTGCCAGGTGAATTCGAGCCCGTCCAGCAGGCTGGCCAGGTCGATGGAGAGGGGGGTGGCGACTCGCAGTGAGGTGTGCAGATCGTCCTTGCGGCTCTGGGTTGACAAGGGCAGGCGCAGGCTGCCATCCAGACCCAGGGTGATCTCTTCGGTCAGGGTGAACAGATCGCTGTTGCCATATTTTATCCAGCCATCCTGCCAATACTGCCCCTTGGGGTTATCGAAGGCGTGGATCCCGGCCAGGTTGATACTGGCCTTGCTGCCGTTGTCGAAGCGGTAGTCGAGTATGGCGTTGAGACCGGCGCTACGCATCTCGTGATAGCTGCCGTGTTCGTAGAAGTTGCTGGTGTAGTCGAGCTCCAGCGAGCCGCCCCAGGGAGAGTCGGGGGCACACTCTTGGGCCACTGCCGTGGTGGGCAGAGCCTGCAGCAGCAGTGCCGCAAGGCCTGCCGTCATTATCCTGATTGTCATTGTTTTTGCTTCCGTTGCGCCTGAACTTTCCTGCATTCGGGATGCAGGGAGAGTGGTTCTATCATTGCCACCTTCTCTTCGTCAAACGGATGTTTTTTGAGCTATTTTCTTTTTTTTGTGCTCTTTGTGGTGATTCGTTCTGATCGTTTTTTTATTAATGGTTTTTTTGATTGGTTTAATCGTTATATTTTGAAATATAAACTGATTTACTGTGTTTAAAGTTAATACTTCAGGTGGTGTCAAACACTGATTATTGCTTCTTTTGTGGTGTTTTATGCCGGGTTTCCCCGGCTGAAATCGGTGGTTGACCCCTCTTTTCGCCAGGACTCAAGAGTCTCGCCAGTTGGTCGATATTCCTGAACCATGGGTCAACGGGAGCATGTCGACCCGGTTTATGACTCTGTGGACAGGTTTTGTCGTAGTGCCATTTGGCTGCTATGATCCTGCGCTTCATTTCGCCTAGACGCCCATCATAAGGACGTGATCGTCAACGCACCCCTTCCCAGGCCAGTTGAGGATTACCCATGTCATTCAAAGATTTGGCTATCGGCAAGAAGATTGCCGTGGTCTTCTCCATCATCGCCGCCATCAATATGGCGTTCGGTGTCTATCTCTTCTCCGAACTCGGCGGCATCCGCAGTCGGGTGCTGAACTTCACCGATTCGACCCTGCCGAGCGTGCTCTCGGTGGAGAAGCTCATCTACGAGATCTCCTACCTGCGCCGGGCCGAGTTCGCCATCCTGACCATACCGGATCCCCAGGAGCTGCAGCGCCGTCTGGCTCGCCGTGGTGAGACCCTGGCCCGTATCGACCGCATGTTTGCCGACTACGAACACACCGTGGGCGATGGCCACGAGCGCCAGGTGTTCGACCAGGTCAAGCAGGTGTGGCAGCGCTATCAACAGGCCCTGCGCCCCTTCGAGAGCTCGGTGGCAAGCGGCAACATGGTCGCGGCCCAGCCCGCCCTGATGGGGACCCTCTCCCTGTTCGGTGAGCTGGAGAAGGCGATGGATGCCCTGGTCGAGGTCAACCTCGGCTTTGTCAGCAACAATCGCAGCGATCTGCTGGCGACCCTCTCTTTGGTGAGCACCTCTACCCTGGTGAGCCTGGGGGCCATGCTCCTCTTCATGGTGGTGATGACCTGGTTTCTGAGCCGCCAGATCTGCCAGCCTCTGAGTGCCGTGGTGCGTCTGTCCAACGACATTGCGCGGGGCGATCTCACCACCCGCATCGATCGCCGAGCCATCGGTAACGACGAGCTGGGCCGACTGGCCGACGCATCCCTTGCCATGCAGGACAATCTGCGTCGCCTCATCGAGGAGGTGGTGGCTGCGGTGACCCAGCTCGGTACTTCCATCGAGGAGGTGAGCGCCGTCTCCGAGCAGACGTCGGGGGGCGTGCGTGCCCAGCAGGCGGAGATCACCCAGGTCGCCGCCGCCATGACCCAGATGAAGGCGACCGTGGCCAATGTGGCCGCCAACACCGAGATCGCCTCCGGCGAGACCACGGCCACCAGCGAGCTGGTGCGCCAGGGGGATCACGACGTGCAAGGGGTGATCGCCGCCAACAGCCGCCTGGCCGAGCAGATCGAGGAGGCGGGTAGCCTGGTGGTACAGCTCGAGCAGGAGTCCGGCCGCATCAACATGGTGGTGGATGTGATCCGCGACATCGCCGAGCAGACCAACCTGCTGGCCCTCAACGCCGCCATCGAAGCGGCCCGTGCCGGCGAGTCGGGCCGTGGTTTTGCGGTGGTGGCTGACGAGGTGCGCACCCTGGCCGGCCGTACCCAATCCTCTACCGGTGAGATCGCCAGGATCATCGAGTCCCTGCAGCAGCGGGCCAATGCGGTGCGGCAGGTGACCGAGCTCAGTCGTGAGATGATCGAGGAGTGTGTCACCCAGAGTGAGCGTACCGGCGAGGGGATCCGTCGCATCGCCGAGGCGGCCAACAAGATCGCCGACATGGGGATCCAGATTGCCAGCGCCTGCGGTGAGCAGGATGCGGTCTCCGATGAGCTGAGCCGCAACGTGGAGCGGATCAACGACTCGGCCAGCGAAGTGGCACAGGGGGCCCAGCACACGGCGAGCGCCTGCGTGGAGCTGAGCCAGCTGGCGGCCGGATTGCAGCAGACGGTGGGCCGTTTCCGCCTCGCCTGATTGCCCAAAGCCACCGAAAGGTGGCTTTTTTGTGGCCGGGGATTGCGCCGGTGGGTCTCTTTTGTTACCACTGAAGGTTTCCGGCATCCTCCATGCCGGGCGCACACAAGGAGTCGTTATGCGCCTGCCCCCCTTTCCCCCGCTGGTCTGGATCCTGATCCTCGGCACCTTCATGGTGCGTACCAGCTTCTTCATGGTCTGGCCCTTCCTCTCCATCCTGCTCTACCGGGAGTACGCCCTGTCGGCCTCCGGCATCGGGGTCTTGTTGGGCGGCGCGGCCGTGCTCTCCTGCCTTATCGGCTTCTATGTGGGCTGGCTCTCCGACAAGTTCGGCCGGCGCACCATACTGCTGCTCGGTTGCGCCCTGTCGTGCGGCGCCTACCTGTTGCTTGGCTTTGGCCACTCCCTCTGGATCATCGCCATCGGGGTGTTTGGCTCGGGCCTCTCCTATGCCTTTATCGACACACCGGGCAAGGCGCTGATGGGGGATCTGCTGCCCGAGAAGGCGCAGCGCGAGTTGGCCCTGCACCTGCGCTACTTCCTGCTCAACGTGGGGGCAGGGGTGGGCCCTCTCGTTGGCGTCATGGTGGGGCTGGGGGCGCGCCAGGAGACCTTCGTGGTGACGGCGGTCAGTTATGCCCTGCTCGGTATCGGTTTTCTGCTCGGCTTTCGCCGCGACTGCGTCGGTCGACCGGATGCGGGCCTCACCCTGGGGGCCATGCTCAGGGTCGTGGGGCGGGATCGGGCCTTCCTGCTCTTTATCCTCGCCAACTTGCTGATGATGCTGGTCTATGCCCAGGTGGAGTCGCCGTTGATCCAGTATCTGACCCGCGCCGGTGCCCCGGAGGTGGAGACGCTGGTGGCCCTGCTGGTGGCCACCAATGCGCTCACCATCATCACATTGCAATTTCCCCTGCTGCATCTGACCCGGCGCTGGCGGGTGAGCCTGCGGCTGCAGTTTTCCATCTTGCTGATGGCATCGGCCCAGGTATTGTTCGCCCTGTCGAGTCCGGCCCTGTACTGGCCCTGGCTGGTGGCGGTTTTCTTGTTGAGCGTGGGGGAGGCGGTGTTGTTCCCGCTTTTCAACGTGCTGATCGATGAGATGGCGCCGGCTCACCTCAAGGGAAGCTACTTCGGGGCGAGTGCCCTGGCCGGGCTCGGCTGGGCGCTCTCACCCCTGGTGGGGGGATGGCTGTTGCAGGTATGGGGCGGCCCGGCCCTGTTTGCCGTGATGGCCGGCATCTGCGTGCTGGTGTTTGCCCTCTACGGGGCGGGCAGCCGGGAGGTGCGCCCATCGGCCGGGCCGGCCGGCTGCGAAGATTAGAAGGTGAGCACCTTGTCGGCGGCCAGGGTCCAGTCGGCCAGCTCACTCAGGGTGCCTATCTCGACCCCCTCGATGAGGGGCAAGGGGCTCAGGCCACGGCCGTCACAACAGGTCTTGCACAGGCGCACCGGTACCTGCTGGGCCAGCAGGATCTCCAGCATCTGGCGCAGGTTGTACCCCTCGGCCGGCGCCTGGCCGGGGAGGGCGGCAGTGACCGCATCGGACATCAGAAACAGCCTGAGGCTGACCCCCTCGCGCTCGGCCAGGGCGAGAGAGAGGCGCAGGGCGTTGAAGAGGGACTCGCTGCCATAGGGGGCGCCGTTGGCGATGATGACAATCTCTTGGCTCATAGTGGATTCCATCGGGTTAGAAAATGGCGATGCTAACACGTTACCGAGGCGGTAAAAGTGAGAAGGGTCAAGGGGATTGATCGCGTTGACTATGGCGACCCGCTCACAAAATCGGGACGGCTTGTCACCAAAATGTGGCTGAAATGAGTCTGGTTGTTATCATGGTGAAACCTGTTGCGAAAGGAGAGTCCGATGAAATCCGTAATCCCGTTTCTGTTGCTGGGGGCCATGGCGGCTCCTGCCTTTGCCGATGAGTGCTCCCTGACCGTCGAGGCGGACGACGCCATGAAGTTCAATACCGCCGCCATGACGGTGCCGGCCACCTGCCAGGAGGTGACGGTCACCCTCAAGCACGTGGGCAAGTTGCCGGTCACCGCCATGGGCCACAACTGGGTGCTGGCGGCCACTGCCGACATGCAGGCGGTCGCCACCGAGGGGATGAGCGCCGGGGCCGACAACAGCTACATCAAGCAAGACGATCCCCGCGTCATTGCCCATACCAAGCTGGTGGGCGGCGGTGAGAGCACCTCCATCACCTTCCCGACCAAGGATCTGGCCGGCAAGGATCTCAGCTTCTTCTGCTCCTTCCCCGGCCACTGGGCCATCATGAAGGGCAGCTTCAAGGTGGGCTAATCCCGCCGTAGTGAAGGGGCAGCAGACGCTGCCCCTTTTTATGTCTTAACCGCAGGGTTGCAGGGTGAAGAAGGCGAGCGTCGCCCGCTTCTGGCAGGTCAGCGCCAGCGCCGGCTCGCCGCTGATGCTCAGGGTGTCACCGCTTTGCAGCTCATGTCCGCCCGCCTCCAGAGTGCCATCGAGCAGGACCACCAGGTAGGTGTTGACCGGCTCCAGGGTCAGGCTCAGGGAGAAGGGGAGGTTGAGCACCCGGGCATTGGCCTTGATGCGTGCCGGGTCGTAGATGAGCCCGAGATCGGTCACCTCTTTTTTCAGCAGGGCGCAGTGGGTTGGCTCGCTCCCGTCGAAGTGGGCGATCTCGTAGGTGGCATAGGGGTGCCCGTTGAGCACGAAGCCGGCCCCCTTGATGGGGAGCAGGATGCGCGAGAAACCCGGGAAGGGGGAGAAGGGGCCATCCTCGCGGATCGGCGCCATACTCAGGCGATAGTCAAAGTCGAGGGCTGCCAGGCTGGCGCCGCCCGGGGAGACGAGGATCTCGGCGGTGGTGCCGCGGCCACTCTTCCACGGCATGGGGCGGTAGCGGGATTGGGGGATCAGGGTAAACACACTCTCTCCTGGCTGGAAGGGGAGGGGCAGAGATAGCACGAGGCGGACGCGATGGAAAGCCGGGGATGTGAGCCGGGCCCGGATTTGTCCCGTTGCCACCGCTACACTGGCGGTTTCGTCCCGGTTGGAGCCGTACCATGACCCACAAGATCATTCTGGATACCGATCCCGGCATCGACGATGCCATGGCCATCCTCTTTGCCGAGGCCCATCCGGGCGTCGAGCTGCTCGCCATCACCACCGTCTTTGGCAATGCCACCATCGAGGATGGCACTCGCAACACCCTCTGGCTCAAGGAAAAATACGCCATGAAGGCGGACGTGGCCAAAGGGGCTGACCGCCCGCTGCGGCGTCCACCGGTGGGGCCGACCACTATCGTCCATGGGGAACACGGCTTCGGGGATGTCGAGGCCGGCGCCGTACGGGGATGCCCCGACCCGCGCCCCGCCTGGCAATACATGGCTGATGCCGTCAAGGCGGCGCCGGGCGAGATCACCCTGGTGGCCATAGGGCCGCTCACCAACCTGGCGCTGGCCCTCGAGCATGCGCCCGAGATAACCGGCCTGGTCAGGCAGGTGGTGGTGATGGGGGGGGCGTTTGGCGTCAACGGCCATCGGGGCAACGTGACCCCCTATGCCGAGGCCAATATCCACGACGATCCCGAGGCCGCCGATCGGGTCTTCACCGCCGACTGGCCCCTGGTCATCATCGGCCTCGACGTGACCCAGCAGAGCGTCTTCAGCGGCGCCTACCTGGATGCCCTGCGCGATGACGCGGGCGAGCCGGGGCGTTTCATCTGGGATGTCAGCCGCTATTACCTGCGCTTTTATTCGTCGCGCATCGGCATGGACGGCTGCCACGTGCACGATCCGTCCGCCATCGCCTATGTCATCGACCCAGCCCTGTTTACCCTGCGCGACGGACCGGTTCGGGTGGTGACCGAGGGGCCTGCCATCGGCCACACCCTGCAGAAGTTTGACGGCCGGCGTCACCCGCACGACGAGTGGGCCGATTACCGGGCGCAGCGGGTCGGGGTGGCGGTGGATGACGGGGCCCTGCTGGCCCTCTATCGCCAGACCCTGATCGACTGGGGAAGGTCTCACCCCTGACGCTCTTGGGTGGCCTGTGGCGTCTATCGCTCGGGCCACCCTGTTTTCCCCTTATGTCTCTGCCGCCGCGGGTGCCTGAAAGGGTCGCCATTGAGACTTATTATTTCCTTCCCGATTCAATTTATCCTCTCTGTTTTTCCTCCTTTATTTCCTAATTTCCATATTAACTTGGTGTGTTAATGAAATGTTTATTTGTGGCGAGGTGGGAAATGCGCGCTGTCGTTATTTTATCCAATCCGAGATTGTTTATTGTGATTAATTTGTGACTCCATTGGGCCTTGTTGTTGGGTGTCGTCGGGAGGTGCTTTCTGAATGTTGAATGAAAATCCTTGAATGGCATCAATTTTCATATGGTTTTATCGGGCTTTTTTTCGCGTGATCGGACAGAAAACAGCCTTTCTGGGGTTTTGTTGTTCGAAATAATTAATCCTGTTGAGGCGATATATCAAGCGGCACGGTAGGTCGCTTGAATAAATTGAGGCGCCTTGTTGCGATTAATTTTTCGCGTTGTTAACGGGATGGGGCATTGCAATAGAATAATGCATTTTATCGATACCTTTACCCCTTTCGTATTAGAGGACGCAGTATGAGACCTTCTCGGCTGATAAGAGGGTGTGCAGCCTTGCTGGGAGTGCCATTGAGCCTGCTGCTCAGCGGTTGTGACATGGCCTTGATGAACCCCAAAGGGCAGATCGGTGTGGAGCAGAAATCCCTGATCCTGACCGCCCTGATGCTGATGCTCATCGTGGTGATTCCTGTCATCATCATGACCGTCGCCTTCGCCCGCAAGTATCGGGCCGCCAACACCGGGGCCACCTATGCCCCCAACTGGGCCCACTCCAATAAAATCGAAGCGGTCGTCTGGACCATTCCGGTCATCATCATCGTCATCCTGGCGACCATTACCTGGAAGACGGCTCACGAGCTGGATCCCTACAAGCCCCTCGACTCGGCGGTGAAACCGGTCAGGGTCGATGTGGTCTCTCTGGACTGGAAGTGGCTGTTCGTCTATCCGGATCTTGGCATCGCTACCGTCAACGAGCTGGCTTTCCCGGCCAACACCCCGGTCAACTTCCGCGTCACCTCGGGCACTGTGATGAACTCCTTCTTCATCCCGCAACTGGGTGGCCAGATCTACGCCATGGCCGGCATGCAGACCAAGCTGCACCTCATCGCCAACGAACCGGGCGAGTACAAGGGGATCTCCGGCAGCTACAGCGGCGCCGGCTTCTCGGGCATGAAGTTCAAGGCCATCGCCACCCCGGACCAGGCCGCCTTCGACGCCTGGGTCGCCAAGGTCAAGGGCTCGCCCAGGCAACTCACCACCATGGCCCAGTACGATGAACTCGCCAAGCCGACCCAGTACCATCCGGTGGAGTACTACTCCAGCGCCGATCCCCAACTGTTCGTCAACCTGATCAACAAGTTTATGGGCGACATGAAGCATGGTGAGCACGCCGCAATGAGTCATGAAGGCATGAATCACGACGGAGCCAAGGCCCCCATGAATCATGAAGGCATGCATCACGACGATGCCAAGGCCCCCATGAATCATGAAGGCATGAATCACGAAGGCATGGCGCACGACGCGCCCATGCACCATGAGGAGCAGGCTGGCCACAGCGGCCACCTGCCGGCCGACAAGACTGTGACAGCGGGTACTCACTGATGTTTGGAAAATTAACCCTCGACGCCATCCCGTTTCATGAGCCTATCATCATGGTCACCATCGCCTGCATCCTGCTGGGCGGTCTGGCCATCACCGGGCTCATCACCTACTACGGCAAGTGGCAATATCTGTGGAAAGAGTGGCTCACTTCGGTGGACCACAAGCGCCTCGGGATCATGTACCTCATCCTCGGCATGATCATGCTCATCCGCGGCTTCGCCGATGCGGTGATGATGCGCACCCAGCAGGTGATGGCCTCTGCCGGCGGCGACGGCATTCTGCCGCCACACCACTACGACCAGATCTTCACCGCCCACGGTGTCATCATGATCTTCTTCGTGGCCATGCCGCTGGTGATCGGTCTGATGAACATCGTCGTGCCGCTGCAGATCGGTGCCCGCGACGTGGCCTTCCCCTTCCTGAACAACCTGAGCTTCTGGTTCACCGCCGCCGCCGTGGTGCTGATCAACGTCTCCCTCGGGGTCGGTGAATTCGCCCAGACCGGCTGGCTGGCCTATCCGCCCCTGTCGGGACTGGAGTTCAGCCCCGGGGTCGGGGTCGATTACTGGATCTGGAGTCTGCAGATATCGGGTCTGGGCACCCTGCTGACCGGGGTGAACTTCTTCGCCACCATCATCAAGATGCGCGCCCCGGGCATGACCATGATGCGTCTGCCGGTCTTCACCTGGACCGCCCTGTGTGCCAACGTGCTGATCATCGCCTCCTTCCCGATCCTCACCGTCACCATCGCCCTGCTCACCGCAGACCGTTATCTGGGTACCCATTTCTTTACCAATGACATGGGTGGCAACATGATGATGTACATCAACCTGATCTGGGCCTGGGGTCACCCCGAGGTGTACATCTTGGTGCTGCCGGTGTTCGGTATCTTCTCCGAAGTGGTGGCCACCTTCTGCAAGAAGAAGCTGTTCGGTTACACCTCCCTGGTGTGGGCGACCGTCGCCATTACCGTGCTCTCCTTTATCGTGTGGCTGCACCACTTCTTCACCATGGGCTCCGGGGCCAACGTGAATGCCTTCTTCGGCATCACCACCATGATCATCTCCATCCCGACCGGGGTGAAGATCTTCAACTGGCTGTTCACCATGTACCGTGGTCGCATCGAGTTCACCTCGCCCATGCTCTGGACCGTCGGCTTCATCATCACCTTCTCCATCGGTGGCATGACCGGGGTGCTGCTCTCGGTGCCGGCCGCCAACTTCGTGCTGCACAACAGCCTGTTTTTGATAGCCCACTTCCACAACGTCATCATCGGTGGCGTGGTGTTCGGTTGCTTCGCCGGTATCACCTACTGGTTCCCCAAGGCGTTCGGCTTCAAGCTCAATGACACCTGGGGCAAGCGCTCCTTCTGGTTCTGGATCGTCGGCTTCTTCGTGGCCTTTATGCCCCTCTACGTGCTGGGCTTCATGGGCATGACCCGTCGCGTCAGCCAGCAGATTGACCCTGAGTTCCACCCCTGGCTGGTGGTGGCCGCCGTCGGCGCCGCCCTCATCGCCATCGGCGTGCTGTGCCAGGTGATCCAGCTCGTGGTCAGCATCCGCGACCGCGAGAAGAACCGCGACTGGACCGGCGACCCCTGGGGGGGCCGTACCCTGGAGTGGTCCACTTCCTCTCCGCCCCCCTTCTACAACTTCGCCATCGAGCCGAAGGTGAAGGGTCTGGATGCCTTCTGGGATGCCAAGGAAGACGGCAGCGCCTTCAGGCAGCCGGCCAGGTACGCACCGATCCACATGCCCAAGAACACCGGCGCCGGGGTCATCATCGCCGCCTTCAGCGTTCTCTTCGGCTTTGCCATGATCTGGCATATCTGGTGGATGGCGGGGCTGGGCTTCGTCGGCATGATCGCGACCTGGATTGCCCACAGCTTCAACGACGACGTGGACTACTACGTCCAGGTGGACGAGATCGAGCGCATCGAGGCGCACCATTTTGCCAACATCAACAAGGTGGCTTAACTCCATGGCGACTGACGTTTTACATCACACTCACGGTGCCCACGAGGATGGGCACCATGATGCCGGCGCCACCAAGGTGTTCGGTTTCTGGATCTACCTGATGAGTGACTGCATCCTGTTTGCATGCCTGTTTGCAACCTATGCAGTCCTGGTTAACGGTACCGCTGGCGGTCCGAGCGGCAAGGATCTCTTCGAGCTGCCCTTCGTGCTCGGCGAGACCATGTTGCTGTTGCTAAGCTCGATCACCTTCGGCTTCGCCATGCTGGCCATGAACAAGAACAAGGTGACGGTGGTCAATACCTGGCTGTTCATCACCTTCCTGTTCGGTGCCGGCTTTATCGCGATGGAGATCTACGAGTTCCATCACCTGATCGCCGAGGGCTTCGGTCCCGATCGCAGCGCCTTCCTCTCCGCCTTCTTTACCCTGGTCGGTACCCACGGTATCCACGTGACCAGCGGCCTTGTCTGGATCGTCGTCATGATGATCCTGGTGGCCAGGAAGGGGCTGACCGAGCGCAACCGTACTCGCCTGATGTGCCTGAGCCTGTTCTGGCACTTCCTCGATGTGGTGTGGATCTGCGTCTTCACCGTGGTCTACCTGATGGGGGCAATGTAAATGAGTCATTCTGTCGACAATCACGGCGCCAGCCACGGCTCTGCCAACTCCTACCTGATCGGCTTCGTGCTGTCGCTGATCCTCACCGGTATTCCGTTCTGGATGGTGATGGACGGGGGCTTCTCCCACCAGACCACCCTGCTGACCGTGGTGGGACTGGCGGTGGTGCAGATCTTCGTGCACCTGGTCTACTTCCTGCACATGAACACCTCGTCCGAGGAGCGCTGGAACCTGACCGCCCTGGTGTTTACGGTGATCATCATCGCCATCGTGGTCGTGGGATCCCTGTGGATCATGTACAACCTCAACATCAACATGATGGTTCACTGAGGCCGGTGATGATGAAGCAGTACCTGCAAGTGACCAAGCCGGGCATCATCTTCGGTAACCTCATCTCGGTTATCGGTGGCTTCCTGCTCGCCTCCAGAGGGAGCCTGGATCTGCCTCTCTTCCTCCTGACCATGGGGGGGGTCTCCCTGGTGGTCGCCTCCGGCTGTGTGTTCAACAACTACATCGATCGGGACATCGACCGCATCATGGAGCGGACCAAGAACCGGGTGCTGGTGCGGGGGTTGATCGCCCCCGGGGTCACCCTCTGGTACGCCACGGCGCTGGGCCTTGCGGGGATTGCACTGCTCTACTTCGCGGCCAATCCGTTGGCCGCCCTGTTGGCGGTGCTGGGCTTCATCGTCTATGTGGGGGTCTACAGCCTCTACATGAAGCGCCACTCGGTCTATGGCACCCTGGTCGGCAGCCTCTCCGGCGCCGCGCCGCCGGTCATCGGCTATTGCGCCGTGAGCGGCCAGTTCGACTCCGGGGCGCTTATCCTGCTGGCGATCTTCAGCCTGTGGCAGATGCCCCACTCCTATGCGATTGCCATCTTCCGTCTCAAGGATTACCAGGCGGCCAACATCCCTGTGCTGCCGGTGGTGAAGGGGATTGTCGTGGCCAAGCGCCATATCATCCTCTACATCCTGGCCTTTATGGTGCCGACCTTGATGTTGTTCTTGGGCGGCTACGCCGGCTACAAGTACCTTATCGTCGCCGGTGCCGTGAGTGTCTGGTGGCTGGGAATGGCCCTGTCGGGTTACAAGCCGGCGGTGGATGACTCCCTCTGGGCGCGCAAGTTGTTCCTCTTCTCGATCGTCACCATCACCTGTCTGAGTGTGATGATGTCGGTGGACTTCCAGCCCGAGGCGGCGCCTGTGCTGGTAAGCATGTTGCCCTGAGTGCATATGGCGTAGAATTCAGAGCCGGGACTTTCCCGGCTCTGCTGTCTCTGGGGTCCTCCCCCGGTCCATTTTCCGACGCGCCCGGCGCGTGAATTCCAAGCAAAGAGGCCGTTATGAACGATTTCACCATGACCCGCGGTGAGCGGCGCGCCACCTGGGCGCTCGGCACCGTCTTCTCCTTGCGCATGCTGGGCATGTTTATGGTGCTGCCGGTGCTGACCACCTATGGCATGACGCTGGCCGGCGCCTCCGAACCCCTCATCGGGCTGGCCATCGGCGTCTATGGCATGACCCAGGCTTTGTTGCAGATCCCCTTTGGCCTGCTCTCGGATCGCATCGGCAGAAAGCCCCTCATCGTCGGGGGCCTGCTGCTCTTCGCCGCCGGCAGCGTGCTGGCAGCGAGCGCTCACTCTATCTGGGGGGTTATCGCCGGGCGGGCCCTGCAGGGCAGCGGCGCCATCTCGGCCGCCGTCATGGCGCTCTTGTCGGATCTCACCCGCGAACAGAATCGCACCAAGGCGATGGCCTTTATCGGGGTGAGTTTTGGCCTCACCTTCGCCGTGGCCATGGTGACCGGCCCCCTCATCACCCGGGCGGTCGGGCTCAGTGGCCTGTTCTGGCTCATCGCGCTGCTGGCCCTGGCCGCCATCGTCATGGTGCTGTGGGTCGTGCCCACCCCGGCGGCGCACCTGCTCAACCGCGAATCCGCCATGGTGCGCGGCGGCTTTCGCACCGTGCTCACCAATGGGCGCCTGCTCAAGCTCAACGCCGGGATCCTCTGCGTGCATACCCTGCTGATGGCGAGCTTCGTGGCCCTGCCTCCGCTGCTGGTAGAGGCGGGGCTGGCGCGTGAAAACCAGTGGCAGGCCTACCTCGCGACCATGGCTATCGCCTTTGTCGGCGTGGTGCCCTTTATCATCTATGCCGAGAAGCGTCGTCAGATGAGGCGGGTATTTCAGGCCTGCGTGCTGGTGATGCTGGGGGCAGAGCTGGTGCTGTGGCAAAGCGGTCAGCAGCTGTGGGGGCTGCTCGCCGGCCTGCAACTCTTCTTCGTCGCCTTCAACCTGATGGAGGCCCTGTTGCCGTCGCTCATCAGCAAGGAGTCGCCCCCCGGCTACAAGGGGACCGCCATGGGGGTCTACTCCACCAGCCAGTTTATCGGGGTGGCGATGGGCGGCAGCCTGGGCGGTGCCCTCTATGGTCATGGCGGGGCGACCCTGGTGTTCGCCGGCTGCGCCGCCCTGGCGCTGGCCTGGTTCGCCCTGAGCCTGACCATGAGTGAGCCCCCCTATGTGAGCAGCCTGCGCATCGTGCTGCCCGAGGGAGTGAGCGCCAACCAGGCGCTGGAGCGACACATCCGCGCCTGCGAGGGGGTGAGCGATGTCTTGCTGGCCCCGGAGGAGCACTCCCTCTATGTGAAGGTCGACACCAAGCGGGTCAGCCGCAGCGATCTCGAACGGCTCGTCACCTTCTCGCCGCATCAATAAAAACGGGCCTCCATCGGGAGGCCCGTCTTCATGGTGCCACCCCCGCCCGGGGATGGCACCGTGCCGGGGAGGAGTGGTTCACCGCTGCCCGGTTTTCATGGCGACCAGCTCCTTGACCGCCCGCCATGCCTCGTCGATGGCGGCGTGCGCATAGGGGCTCCAGCCTGCGTCCGAGTTGGCGATGGCAACCTGGCCAACCGGTTGGCGGGCCTGCTCTATCCAGCGCTCGGACTGATCCTCGTCGTCAAACAGGGAGTTGCCCGCATAGGCGTAGCCGTGAGCCCAGCGGTTGACCGTGATGGCGAGAATGTCCTGCTCATGGTCGAAGCCGGCCTCTCCCAGCATGGCCTGAAGCTGCTCCCTGATCATCTGCTCGTGTTGCTCGAACGGCATGCCGAGCAGTTGGGCGCGCCCGATGCGGGCCTGCTCGCGGGCCGACAGGCCACTCCCCGCCTGGGTCGGCACATAGACCATATGCAGGCAGACCGGCTGATCCGGGCGCCTGGCATGCCCATAACCGCCGAGGTCGACCGGATAGTCGAGCTTGACCCGGCTATAGGGGGCCGCCGGGGAATAGATCTCGTGGACCCCCAGCTTGATGAAGGGGTGCCAGTGGCGGATCACCACCTTGCTGTAGACCAGGGGGGCCTTGACGTTCTGGCGCAGCGCCTCCTTTTGGGGCGCTGGCATCTCGGGCAGCAGATGGGGGATCATCATGTTGTAGCCTGCCATGATGGCCTGTCGGGCGCGCACCCGGTGCAGCTTATCCGCCTTGATATAGGTGATCTCCACCCCTTGGCCTGTGGGAGTGTGCACGTTTTTTGCCTGCAGGGCCGTACTGCCCAGGCGCAGCCGCACCGCCTGCTCGGGCCGGTCGAGCCGGTCGTAGTCAAACCTGGCCAGCACCAGATCCTGCATGGTGTGACCCGGGGCCACGCCCGGGATGAGGTGGCGCACCATCAGACGGGCCAGGCTGGCGTTGCCGTCCGGGAAGTGGAAGATGTAGGGGTCGTCGAGCTCGGCCTGGGCCTCGGGGTCGAGGGGGGAGAGATCCATGCCACCAAAGCCCGGCAGGGCACACAGGCGAGCATCGGAGCAGGAGGTGGCGTCGATGCCGATGGCCTGAAAGTCGTCGGTGCGCTGCTGAAAGTAAGCGATCGCACGCTCGCTCAGCCCCACCTTGTCGCGCAGGAAGGTGCTGTAGCTGTGACGCGCCAGCCACGCCTCCTTCTGCGTCCGGCTCATGCCGGGGAGGTAGTCGCGGCGCTCCTCATGCAGGGCCAACAGGGCCGCACGGTCGGCCTCATCGAGGGGGAAGTCGCCGATGAACTCGGCCAGTGGCCGGCCGTTGAGGCGATCGCGCGGTATCTCGTCGGCCACGCTGCGGCCCGGGTCGCCGGCCACCACCTTGTTGACCCCGAAGTGCTTCTGGTCGAAGAAGACCCCGCGGCTGAGGCCAAGATCCGGGTAGAAGGTCTGCCTGAACCCCTGGGCCAGCTCGTCGATATCGACGTTGAGATGCTTGAGCAACCCGAGCGCCACCTCGCTGTAGACGGAGCGGGGCGATTGCAGGGACTCGCTCCCCCCATAGCCGATGCGCAGGCCATCGGGGGTGATGAACTCGTTGCGCTTGGCGTGGCCGCCGAAGTCGTCATGGTTATCGAGCAGCAGGATCTTTTGCCCCTCCCCGAGTGCCTGGCGATAGAAGCAGGCGGCGGCCAGGCCGCTGATCCCGGCACCGACGATCACCAGATCGTACTCCTCCTCGACGGGGAGGTGAGCAAAATCGTACTGCTTACCCTCCCGGGTGATGCGGTGGGCCGTCTCGAAGGAGCCGGGATGATTGCCGCGCAGGCCGGTGAGAGCCGGGGGATAGGCCAGCGTCCGGTGGGCCAGGGTATTGCCGCCGCTGGCGGCGCTCAGCAGCTGAAGGGGGGCGACGCCAGATGCGATGGTGATGGCGACGCCGTTGAGAAAGTCTCGGCGTGTGATGCTCATGAGCACTCCAGTGGGAAGGGGCCGGGCCCCTGCGAACAGGGCGCAGAATCTAACCCCGGCGCCGTACCGAGTCCACTGCTTTGATTAACGACTTGTTGGCACTCTGTTTTGAGTTGGTTGTCACTTGTTGCGACTCTGGGGCCAGATGCCTCTGAGACCCCGTTCGGGTATGGACCCGAATGCTTCGCTGTGATAGGGTCCGTTCGCCGTTCAAGGCAATATAACCTATTGATACATATAAAAAACGGGATAAATAAATGAAATGGTATCTTTCTGTTCTTAAGCAGTACGCCGTCTTTCGCGGTCGGGCTCGTCGCAAAGAGTTCTGGATGTTTACGCTTATCAACCTCGTCGTCATCGCGGCGCTCTTCATGGTCATGGCCATGGTAGGGAGCCCCGAGGTGGCGGCCATGGTGACCTTCATCTACCCGCTGGCGGTCTGCCTGCCTGCCCTGGCCGTCAACGTGCGCCGCCTGCACGACGTGGACCGCAGCGGCTGGTGGCTGCTCATCTCCCTCATCCCCCTGGTCGGCCCCCTCGTCCTGCTCTATTTCCAGGTGAGTGCCGGTACTGCCGGTCCCAACCGCTTCGGTGACGATCCCAAGGCGACCACGTTGAGCCTGGAGTAATCCCCGTTCCGGATAGACAGAGCCCGCCACCTGGCGGGCTTTTGCATAAGGATCAGCGCTCGAGCAGGGGGGCCGAGCGGTAGCTCCACAGACCATAGGTGCGCAGGGCATCCCGGTAGATGCCGAGCAGTTCGCCCTGGCTCACGGTGGCGAGCTCGGAGAGCGGCTTGTCCGGGTAGCTCACGCTCACCACCTGGATATTGGCCGGGCCGCTCTGCTTGCTGGCGATCTCGAGCAGGGTCTGGCCCCGGCGCACATGGCTCGCCGAGCTGACCAGCACGGCGTAGCCGATGCGGTGGCGGGCCAGGGCATAGGCGCTGTAGAGGGCGTTTTCCACCGTGCTGGTGGCATAGTTCTCCTCGATAAGGCGGCTGCGGTCGATGCCACGCCCGGCCAGCCAGTCGGCCATCAGCTTGCCCTCGGTCTGACGGTTCTGGGGGACGCCGCCGGTGAGCACGATGAGCGCCTCGGGGTCGGCCTTGGCCAGGGCCAGGGTGGTCTCGAGGCGTCCCTTCAGGATCGCGTCCATGGAGCCGTCCGGATTGAGGGCATAGCCCAGGGTGACGATGGCGCGGCGTTTCTCCCGGGCGGCGGCGATCTGATCCCGGGTCAGCGCCGTCTGCAAGGGGGTGGTGCTGATGCGCTGCACCCGGGCGATGATCCCCTCGAGATCCGCCGCCCGGCCGCTGTTGAGGTTGGCAACCTGGGCGAGATAGCGGCGCGATGCCTCCTGGTCACCCTTTACCAGTTGCCAGATGGCCAGGTAGCTGTTGATGTCGAGATCGTCCGGCGCCGCGGCCCTGGCCTGCTCGAGCAAGCCGATGGCCCGCTCCAGCTGGCCATTGTAGATCTGGGCGTTGGCGGCAGAGATGAGCAAGTCGGTGCGGTAGGGCTCGAGCCGATAGGCGTCGAGCAGGCGATCGGTGATCAGCTCCATGTTGCTCGGCATCTTGGCGGTGAAGCCGGCGTGGGAGATCCGTGCCGGGGAGTGGAAGATCTGCAGCGCCTCGGTCAGCAACATCTCTACCGCCTGGCGCTTGCTCACCAGAGCGTTGAGGTCGCTCGCCTGTTGCAGGCTGGCCTCGGGGGCGGCTGACAGGGCTTGGCTCGGGACGGCGGCACTCGGGGCAGGCGCCCCGGCGGCGGGCAGCAGGGGTGAGGCGAGCAAGAGCCCCAGGGTCAGTGCCAGCAGGGTGGGTTTCATCTGCGTGTCTCCTTGTCGTAAACGGCCAGCCTACCAGTTTGAGACCCGAAAAACCGTGAGCGGTGCGTCAACCCAAATGGGGGGAGAGGGGGGATTGCCCCTGTGACAGGGGCGGGTATTTTGATTAAATTCCAGTTTTTCAATTGGTTATAAACCTATTCAGGAGCAGGTTAATGGCAGACAGGGCCGTCAGGGAGATGCCGTCGCATCCCGTTCTCTTTCACGGTACCGCAGAGGAGTTCTTCAAGATCTGGGTGGTGAATCTCCTGCTCAGCCTGGTGACCCTCGGTATCTACTCGGCCTGGGCCAAGGTGCGTACTCACCGCTACTTCTATGGCTGTACCGAGCTCGACGGGGATCGTTTCGAATACCTGGCCGAGCCACTGCGCATTCTCAAGGGCCGGATCATCGCCCTGCTCTACGTGGTGGTCACCGGCGCGCTCTACCACCTCTCCAATGCCACCGCCATCGCCGTCTGGGCGCTCACGGCACTCCTCACTCCCTTGCTCCTGCGCGCCAGCCTGCGGTTCAACTGTCGGGTGACCCGTTTTCGCGGCGTGCGCTTCGATTTTGTCGGCTCCCTGAAGGGGATCTATTGGGTCGCGCTGGGGCGTCCCCTGATGCTGGCCCTGCTCATCTTCCCGGCCTCGTCTGTGGTGCTCATGATGATAGAGCTCGAGTCTCTCGGGGCGACCATCCTGGGGTCGGCGGCGATTATCCTTGCCTACGGGGCCGGTCTTGCCTGGATGATGCGCGGCTCTGCGCTCTACTCCATCCGGGGATTGCGCTACGGGGAGCACGCCTTCGACGTCGACCTCTCCATGAGGGTCTATCTGCAGGTGATGGGGATCAGTGCCCTCATCTGGCTCGCCACACTGGGGGGCCTGCTGCTGGTCTATCTGCTGGGTTATGGCTATGCCGACCTCACGGATCTGGGTCTCCTCAAAGGGGGGGACGTGAAGAACAATCTCTTCGTCGGCGTCTTCATGGTGATCTATGTGGGGAGCCTGGTCGCGGGAGCCCTCTGCTGGCTTTATCAGCATGTGACGCTGCGCAACTACCTCTTCAACCAGGCCCGGCTCGGGGAGGGGATCGCCTTCAAGAGCGCCATGACCCTGCCGGGCTATGGCGCTCTGCTGGTGAGCAACACCCTGCTGTTGGTCTGCTCGGTGGGCATATTGCGTCCCTGGGTCATGGTCCGCACCGCCCGCTACCAGCTCGGCTGTACTCGGGTCGAGGGGGAGCTGGCGCTGCTGGCCCGTGATACAGGGGCGGTGGCCAACTCGCCCATCGGGGACGAGATGGTCGAGGCCCTGGATCTCGATCTGGGGCTGATCTGACCATGGAGATCCCGGGTCATCTGCTGCCCCCCGGTGAGTCTGTGCGCCATCCGGCCCGGTTACGGGTCGAGGGGGATGGCACCCTGCAGTTGGACTCGTTTGGTTATTGTTACCGGGGGCACCTCGATGAGGTGGTGGTCGGTGAGGCGCTGGGGAGCGTGCCGCGCACCCTGACCGACCCCCATGGCTGGTGCTTCGTGCCAAGGGACGGGGCCCTGATGGCCCGCCTGCTCGAGGCTCACCATGGCCGCGGCCGGTTGGCCCGCTGGGAGCAACGGGGCTCCCTGTTGGCCCTGGCGCTTGTCGTGGTGGTGCTGCTGGGTTTCAAGCTCCTGGCACTCCCCTCTGTCAGTGGTGCCCTGGTCCGGTTGCTGCCTCCCGCCCTGATGAGCGAGGTGGGGGAGCGGGGTTATCAGGCCCTGCTCAAGAGTCACCAGCTTCAGCCGAGCCGACTCCACAAGACGCAGCAGGCGCAGTTGCAGGCACGATTCGCGGCCTTGAGTGCCACCCTGGCCCTGCCAAGGCCAGCCCCGCGCCTGACGTTTCATCATATGAATGAGTCCATCGCCTTTATCCTGCCCGATGGTCGCCTGGTGATGAGCGATGCCATGGTCAAGCGGGTCGACAATGAGGCCGAGATGGAGGCTCTCTGGCTCCACGAGTTGGGCCATCATCACTACAGACACGGGATGACCCGGCTGGTGAGCGCCGGCCTCTGGGGGGTGATCGCCACCCTGGTGGTGGGGAACGTGAGCGGCGCCGCCGACTCGCTGGCCAGCCTCTCCTGGGTCTTGATGGATCTGGGCTACTCACGGGATCTGGAGCGTGCAGCCGACGGCTATGCCATTCGCCAGCTGGTGGCGCGCCATGGATCCAGTGAGGCTCTGGCGACGCTGCTCAGGCGGCTGGGTAAGGAGCAGGGAGCGCGCTGGCTCAGCACACACCCGAGCATGGCCGAGCGGATCGCGGCGGCCGGCGCCGCTCCCTAACGGCCACCCGGTAACCGGGCGATCGCCTCGCGCAGCAGCTCGGTGAGGGTGCGCAGCACCAGAGGAAGCTGACCGCCATAACCGTGCACGGCATAGACGGGGGTCATCCCCCCATGCCACTCGGGAAGCAGGTGGACCAGCTCCCCCCGGGCCAGATCGTCGGCCACCGAGGCCGCCGAGAGCAGGGCCAGTCCGGCTCCGGCCCGGGCACATCCCAGGGCGGCGGCGCTGGTGTTGACCCTCAGCTCACGTCCCGCCTGCAGCGGGGTCCGCTCCTCTCCCCGTTGCCAGTGACTCTGCCATGGCAGCCGTATCAGGGTGGCCCCCAGCAGATCCTCCGGCTGGCGGATGGGATGGCGCTGCAGATAGTCCGGTGCGGCGACCAGCAGGAAGGAGAGGGTGCCGAGGGGGAGGGCGTGATAACTGCTGTCGGGCAGGGCGCCAACCGAGAGGGCGAGGTCCAACTTGTGCTCGAGGGGATCGAGGCGCTCGTCGCTGAGCACCAGCTCGGGGGCAAGGCCCGGGTAGCGATGGCACAACTCGGCGATGGCCGCCGGCAGCAGCAGGGTAGCAAACAGGTGGGGGGCCGTGATGGCAAGCCGTCCGGCGGGCTCCTCACTGAGGGCTCCCAGCTCCAGCAGCGCCTGCTCCTGCTGCAGGGCCATGGCGGCGCAGCGGCGTGCAAACAGGGTGCCCGCCTCGGTCAGATGCAGGCGCCGGGTCGAGCGGTTGAGCAGTCGCACCCCGAGCAGAGACTCGAGCTGGCTTATGTAGGCGCTGATGGCCGACTTGGTGTGGCCAAGGTGCTCCGCCGCCGCCGTAAACGAGCCCAGGCGCACCACCTCGTGAAACACCATCATGCGATAGGGAAGTTGGCGTTGTTCACTCTGGCTGAACATTGTTTTCAATTTTGCGTCGATTATCCATGAAGAAAGTTTAAATAAGATGCGCTCTCCCATAAATCCCCATCAGGAGAGAGAAAATGAGTCGTTATCAGGAAGTCATGTCAGCCAGCCAGGCCTGGATCGCCCACTTCAACCGCGGCGACGCCCGGGCCTGCGCTGCCGCCTATACGGCCGAGGCGACCCTGGTGGCCGCCCCCTTCGGCCAGTTTGCCGGTCGTGAGGCGATCGCCCGCTTCTGGGAGGGGCTGGTGGCCATGGGCCTGGGTGAGCTGGTCTATCGGGACGTGCGTCTGCACTTTATCGACGACGACCACGCCCTGCTCTCGGCAAACTGGTCCATGAATCTGGCGGCCGGTGTCATCAGCAAGGAGCTCTGGGTGCGCGAGCAAGGCAGCTGGCGTCTGGCCGAGGATGATTTCACCGTGCTGGCCCGCTTCGATAAGGTGCCCGCCCATCGCCAGGCCCTGCTTATCGTCGACATGCAAAATGACTATCTGCCCGAGGGGCGCTTCCCTCTGGTGGGCATAGAAGAGGCCATGGGGCAAACCCGCCGCCTGTTGCAGCACTTTCGTCAGCAGCAGTGGCCGGTGATCCACATCCAGCATCTCTTCGCCGCCGGCCAGGCTCCCTTCTTCGAGGAGGGGAGCGAGGGGGCCGAGATCCATCCCTGGCTCACCCCGCAATCGGGTGAGGTGCGGGTGATCAAACGGGGGATCAACGCCCTGATCGGCACCGAGCTGGCCCAGACCCTGCTCACCCTGGGCATCGAGAAGCTGGTGGTGGCCGGTGCCATGGCTCATCTCTGCGTAGAGGGGGTGGTGCGCGCCCTGGCCGAGTCCGGTTACGCCTGTACCCTGGTGAGCGATGCCATCGCCGCCCCGGAACTGGTCGGGGTGTCGGCGACCCAGGTGTGTGCGGTGACGGCCCAGACCCTCGGCTTCGGTTTTGCCGAGGTGGTCGAGACGCAGCAACTGCTGGAGACGGTGCCGGGGTGAGGGGCGTGTTTCGCGCCATCCTGCCTCTGTAGCGGGTTAACGGGACGGGGACGAAAATATTTCGTCCCCGTCAATCGTTTTACCGCTTTTTATGTGATGAGGATCACTGTACCATCGCCGCCCGGCCTGCCAGAGCCGTGACCCGCCCTCACTGTCGGTCCGCTTTGGCGCCACCCGATACATGCCGTCACCCGGATGTGAATGACCCCAGGATGGGACCCGCCACTGAACCGCAGGTTTGGTGGTTCATGTGTCGCAGTGGGTCGGATCCTGTGCGATGACTCCCCTCCTGCGACCTTTGCTCCACCACCCCTGCACCGCAACGCTTTGCTTCATAGGTGCAAGATGACTGTATTGTTGAGTCTGGTGGGCATGCTGGCCCTGATGTTTATCGCCTGGCTGGCCAGTGAAAACCGTCGTGCTATCCGTTGGCGCACCGTGCTGGGGGCCCTCGCCCTGCAGACCGGCTTTGCCGCCCTGGTGCTCTATTTCCCCCCCGGTCAGGTGCTGCTCGGCGCCATGAGCCATGGCGTCTCCGCCCTGCTCGGCTTCGCCGACAGCGGCATTCGCTTCGTGTTTGGCGATCTGGCCACCGGCGGCTTTATCTTCGCCGTGCGGGTGCTGCCGCTGGTCATCTTCATCAGCGCGCTCATCGCCGTGCTCTATCACTTCGGCATCATGCAGTGGGTGATCCGGGTGCTGGGGGGCGGCATTCACCGCCTGCTCGGCACCAGCCGCGCCGAGTCCCTGGTGGCCACCGGCAACATCTTCCTCTCCCAGGGTGAGTCCCCCCTGCTCATTCGCCCCTTCCTCGCCAGCATGACCCGCTCCGAGCTGTTTGCCGTGATGACCTGCGGCATGGCCTCGGTGGCCGGCTCGGTGCTGGGCGGCTACGCCGGTCTGGGGGTGGAGCTCAAATACCTCATCGCCGCCTCCTTCATGGCCGCGCCCGGTGGGCTCTTGATGGCCAAGCTCCTGGTGCCCGAGCAGCAGCAGGTGAGCGAGCAGGTGGCCATCACCCTCGACAAGAGCGAGTACAGCAACGCCATCGACGCCCTGGCGGGCGGCGCCCTGAGCGGCATGAAGATCGCCGTGGCCATCGGCACCATCCTGCTCGCCTTCGTCAGCGCCATCACCATGATCAACGCCGGCCTCACCACGGTGGGTGAGTGGTTTGGCTGGAGCAATCTCTCGTTGCAGCAGCTGCTGGGCTATCTGTTTGCCCCCGTGGCCTGGCTCATCGGCGTACCCAAGAGCGAGATGATGGCGGCCGGCTCGCTCATCGGTCAGAAGGTGATCATGAACGAGTTCGTCGCCTATCTGGACTTTGCCAACATCAAGCAGGAGCTCAGCGCCCACACCCAGATCATCGTCACCTTCGCCCTGTGCGGCTTTGCCAACCTGGGGTCGATTGCGGTGCAGCTTGGCTCCATCGGCACCATGGCCCCGGAGCGTCGTCACGACGTGGCGAGCCTGGGCCTGCGTGCCGTGCTGGCCGCCACCCTGGCCAACCTGATGAGTGCCACCCTGGCGGGGCTCTTCGCCACCCTGGGCTAATGCCCTGAAAAAATGAAGCCCCGTCTCGCCGCAAGCGGGACGGGGCTTTTTTGCAACTAGCCGAGGCGGCTTCACACTCCCCACACAGTCGGGGGTTAGGGTGGCGCCACAATTCAAGGAGAACCCGATGTCACCTGCCACCTCCATGTCACGCCCGCGGCTGCTTGCCGTCTTTATCCTCACCGCTCTGGCGGTCGTGCTGATCGCCCTCTACGCCAGGGGGCCCTTCTGGCGCGGCTTTCTTGGCGATGTGACCATAGTGCTGGTGCTCTTTAGTGGCGCCGGGCTTATGGTGCGCCGCGAGCCGCGCCGACTGGCCCTCTGGGTGCTGGGTTTTTGCTTCGTGGTGGAGGGGGCCCAGGGGCTGCATCTGGTGGACCGGCTCGGGATCCAGGCTCACTGGCTCAGGGTCGCCATCGGCAACCACTTCGATCCCCTCGATCTGCTGGCCTACACCCTGGGGGCGGCCCTGGCCGCCCTGTTCGGCAGCCACGCCTTGCGTCGCCCTGACGGGCCGGGGCAGCCCGAGGGGCCCGGGATCACTTGGCCAGGTAAGGGTCAAACTCCGGGGTGTGGCGAGACGCAAAGCCCTGAGGCGTCTTGATTACCAGAAACGCGGCCAGCCGGTGGTCCCTGGCATAGGCCATGGCCTTCTCTGGCCCCATCACCATCAGGGCCGTGTCGTAGGCATCGGCCTCGAGGGCGCTGGGCAGGATAACGGTGGCCGAGACCAGCTTGTGGCGGATGGGGTGGCCGGTCACCGGATCTATGATGTGGGAGTAACGCACCCCGTCGCGCTCGTAGTAGTTGCGATAGCTGCCCGCGGTGCTGACCGCCATCCCCTTGGGGGTGACCACGGCCTGGAAGGCACCCGGTTGATCGGAAGGGTCGACGATGGCGACCCGCCACGGCTTGCCCTTGGGGTTGTGGCCCCGGCTTCGCACCGCGCCGGCGATCTCTATCAGATAGTTGTGCACCCCGGCCTGCTCGAGCAGCTCGGCGATGGCATCAGAGCCCGCCCCCTCGCCCAGGGTCGAGAGATCCAGATAGAGATCGGGCCGACGCTTGGCCAGCAGGGGCTGGCCGTCACTGCCACGGCTTTGCTCCAGCTTGTCGATGCCCACCCGCTCCCGGGCGGCGGCGATCGCCTGCTCGTCGGGCGTCTTGTTGGGGCGCTTGTCCGGGCCAAAGCCCCACAGGTTGACCAGGGGGCCCACGGTCACATCCAGCTGACCCCGGGTGCGCTCTCCCGCCTCGATTCCCTGCGCCACTATCTTGGCCATCCGCTCGGGGATGGGGTGGGGCCGGGTATCTTGGGCGCGGTTGAAGCGGGAGATGACCGAGTCGGGGTCGTAGGTGGAGATCTCCCGGTTTATCTCAAGCAGCAGGGCGTCGACCCGGCGCTGCAGGGCGCGCTCTCCGCCCGGGAAGGGATCGGCCAGGGTGACTGCATAGAAGGTGCCCATGGTGCGTCCCTCGATACGGGTCATCTCGGGCTTGGGCTGGCAGGCCTGCAGCAGGATCAGGGGCAGGATCAGTAACAGGGTGCGAAACATGATGATCTCGGATACGCAAGGGACGACAGGGTAAACCGGGATGCGGGGGAAGTGGGAGAGGAGGAATTAATCCCCCTTGGGTTAGATTGGCGTGTCAGGGAAGGGCGATGCCGGCGATGGCCCGGCGTGACCACGCTGCAGCAGGTCCCAGCGGTTGCCATAGAGATCCTCAAACACCACTACGGTGCCATACTCCTCCACGCGCGGCGTCTCGCAAAAGTGCACGCCTCGCGCCTTCATCGCCTCGTAATCTCGCCAAAAATCATTGGTCTGCAAGAAGAGAAAGACCCGGCCACCGCTCTGGTTGCCGACACACTGCCGCTGCTTGGGGCCACTGGCCCTGGCCAGCAGCAGGTGCGTGCCGTTCGAGTTGGGGGGCGAGACCAGCACCCAGCGTTTCCCGCCGCCCAGATCGCTATCCTCAATCAGGGTGAAGCCGAGTTGCCGGGTATAGAAGGCGATGGCCTCATCGTAGTCATCCACCACCAGGGCGATGCACCCTATCTGCTGTTGTATCTCTGTTGTCATATGCCACTCACTCAGGAAACGCCCTATCTTACCCTCAGTTGCTTGAGCAGGGTGCGAATGAGCTGCCCCAGGTGCACCGGAATGATCACAAACAGGGCCATCCCCTGGTTAAAGCCGGGATTGAGGGTGCGGTAGTACTGGATGTCGGGCTTGTCGCTGGCGGCCAGGGAGGCGAGCTCTTCCTGGGTGTAGTGGCTGGCGCGCCCGACCCGCACCAGACAGCGCAGCCCGGTCGTCTCGCTTATCTCCCCCCCGGGGTTGAAGCGCTCGAAGAGCTCGCGCGAGCCGCTGTGCTCGGGGTGCGGCCAGATGATGCCGGTGCGTCTGGCCATGGCGCGGTACATGGCCGGGCTTAGCATGGTATCGGCGTAGTAGATCCGGCGCCAGGGACGGCGCAGCCATCCCTTGACGCTCTCCCACAGGGAGAAGGCGAAGGTATTGCCCCCGTTGCGATAGGCCGGCAGGAAGCCCGCCGAGGCGCGGATCACCGTCACCTCCTCCTCGTCGCTGAAGGTGAGCAGGCAATAACCCACCAGATCCGGCCCGTCGAAGTAGAGACGCAGCTTGCGCTCGAAGGCATCCGGGCCATCGAAATACTTCTGCAAGTAGGCCTCGGGTGCCACGCCGCTAAAGCTGGCCGTGATGATCCGGCTTACCCCCTCGCGCTGCGCCTGGGATAACCAGCGCCGGGTTTGGGTCAGATCCTGTGTCGATAGGGTCATGGGATATGCCTCGTTGTGGTTGGGGGCTCCCCCCGGGGGAGGCGCTTGGTCAAGCTTCTGGCCTGTGGCGAGCGGCTTGATGCGGCTATGCCGCATAGGGGTTTCGCCCGCCCATTTGGAGGCGCTCAGCCAAGCTCCTTGCCTGTGGCGAGCGGCTTGATGCGGCTATGCCGCATAGGGTTTTTGCCCGCCCTTCTGGAGGAGCTCAGCCAAGCTCCTTGCCTATGGCAAGCCCTTTGATGCGGCTGCGCCGCATGGGGATTTCGCCCGCCCATTTGGAGGAGCTCAGCCAAGCTCCTTGCCTATGGCAAGCCCTTTGATGCGGCTGCGCCGCATGGGACGCGAGGAGTTCCTCCTCGAAGGGGTTTCGCCTGCCCTTCGGGCTGTGGCGAGTGACTTTTCTTTGCGTGGCCAAAGAAAAGTCACCAAAAGAAAGGCCAACCCCGCCGATTCGCTCTCCTTCG
>NZ_CDDB01000073.1 GCF_000820105.1 Aeromonas schubertii
GATGTCCGGCTGACCAAACAGGTCGGCGGCGGTTGCACCGGTTACGGAGCCACCGTAGAGGATCTGCACCTTGGCGGCGATGTCGGCGTCGAAACCGGCCAGGTATTGACGGATGTGGGCGTGCACGGACTGGGCGATCTCGGGGGTCGCGGTCTTGCCGGTGCCGATGGCCCATACCGGCTCATAGGCGATGACGGCGTTGGCGAAGGAGGCGATGCCGCAGCGATCGATGACGGCCTTGAGCTGGGTCTCGACGACGGTGTTGGTCACACCGGCTTCGAATTGCTCCAGGGTCTCACCGATGCAGAGTACCGGAACCAGGCCCGCTTTCTGGATGGCTTCGTACTTGGCGGCGACCACGGCATCGCTCTCGGCGTGCAGGGTGCGGCGCTCGCTGTGGCCAACCAGGGAGTAGGCGCAGCCAAACGCTTTGAGCATGACCGGGGAGTTCTCACCGGTGAAGGCGCCGGCTTCGTGAACGTCGGCATTCTGGGCGCCGTAGGCGATCTTGGTGCCGGCGGTCAGTTGCTCGACCTGGCCCAGGAAGATAACCGGGGGGCAGACGGCGACCTGAACGGAGGGGTGGGCGGCGGCGGCCGGGGCCAGACCCTTGAGCAGGGCTTCTACAGAAGCCTTGGTGCCATTCAGTTTCCAGTTACCCATTACCAGATGCTGTCTCATTTCTTCTTCCTTCTGAGATGTTTGACTGCGGGCCATTATAAGAAGTGAACCGGAACCAAGATAGCCGCGTCGACGGCAATTGACGTAATTTTTTTTCGTTTTACCTGATCCAGGTCAGTTTCCAACCCCTTGATTGTTCACTCGTTGCTCTGTCCGCGCAGGCGGCTCCAGAGCTGACCGATCCACTCGTGCAGGGCCGCCTCCGAGTACATCAGATAGCGCCCCTTGGGGAGGTAACTATAGAGGGGAAGTGGCGCCTGGCTCTCCTTGGCGGTGAAGTCGGTGGGGGCGGGGATGGGGGTCATCCCCTCGGCCCGATAGAGGGCCAGGGCTCGGGGCATATGGGTCGCTGAGGTGACCAGTGCCACCTGCTGACCGGTCAGGGCGCGGGCGATGGAGACCGCCTCGTCGTGGGTGTCTTTGTTGTTTTCAAACAACTGCATTCGAGTGCGGGGTATCCCCAGACTCTCCGCCATACGGGCATTGACCTCGGCGTTGGAGAGGGGATCCCCTGCCGCATAACCCGAGAAGATGAGGGTTGCCTCGGGGTAAGCCTTGGCCAGACGCACCCCCTCCAGGGTGCGCGCCAGGGCGATATTGTTCTGCCAGCTGGTGAGGGGAATGGCCGGATCCGAGACATGGCCGTTGCCAAGCACCACGATGGCATCGATGCGGGGATGTTCGGCCACCGCGAAGGGAGGGTTGGCCTGCNNGCAGGCCAAAGGTGGCGATCACCACCAGTGAGAGGGTCGCGAGCAGCTTGCCGCTCTTTTGAAAGCGGGTGAACCAGAGCAGCAGCAGGGCCAGCAGCAACAGGGAGAGGCCAAAGGGAAGCGGCATCAACAGATGACCTATCCATTTTTTGATGACGAACACGGGGTGGAGTCCTCGGGTTTTGACGAACCGCACGAGTATGCCAGAATAGCGGACTTTTGGAATTGGCCCGACCGGGCCCGTTTTCGAGTCAGTTTCTTGAAGCACGATCAGAGTTTCGACGGGCGCGCCGACAAGTTCGCCCGCAATATCTACGACTCCAGCAAGGGACGCATTCGCACCACAGTGGTGTGGAGCGATCTGGAGGCCTGTCTCGCTCGCCTTGGGGACCGCCCCCTGCGCATCCTCGATGCGGGCGGTGGCTTTGGTTTCTTTGCCCGCCGTCTGGCCGCCCTGGGTCATCAGGTGACCCTGTGCGATCTCTCCGCCGAGATGCTGGCTATGGCCCGCGTCGCCATCGAGGAGGAGGGGCTGACCGACAGGATTCGTCTCATTCACTGCCCCATTCAGGATCTCAAGAGCCAGGTGACCGGCCCCTTCGATCTGGTGCTCTGCCACGCCGTGCTCGAGTGGCTGGCCGAGCCGCGCCAGACCCTGCTCGGCCT
>NZ_CDDB01000074.1 GCF_000820105.1 Aeromonas schubertii
CGGTCCGGACAACCCCATGGGCCTGTTCGCCCTCTATATCGGCAAGCTCTACGCGATTCACGGCACCAATGCCACCTTTGGTATCGGTCTGCGAGTGAGCAGCGGTTGCGTGCGCCTGCGCAACGAAGATATCGAGTACCTGTTTAACACAGTGCCGGTGGGGACCCGGGTCGAGTTCGTCAATCGCCCGGTCAAGTTCAGTGTCGAACCCGATGGCAGCCGCTATCTCGAGGTACACCAGCCCCTGTCGCGTACCGAAGCCGAGTTCAACTCAGATGTGGTGGTGCCGCTGCCCATGACTCAGGCTCTGACCCGCTTCATCGCGAACGGTGAGAACGACTCCAAGCTGGTCAAACAGACCCTGGAGCAGCGTTCCGGCATGCCGACCCAGCTCAATCCCTGATGATGGGGCGGTAAGTGGTGAAGAAACGGCGACCCTGGGGTCGCCGTTTTGCATCATGCCGCGGGGGGCGCGTAGAGGGCGAGCCGGTTGCCCTCGGTATCTTCGATGATGACCCGGGATCCGTGGATGCCCATGGTGTGCAGGGGCTCGAGCACCTTGCCACCCAGGGTCGGTACCCGTGCCTCGGCCTCCTTGAGTCGATCGTTGAGTCCCAGATAGATGAGGGGCCCGCCACCTCCCGGCTGGTGATACTGATCCATGGGGCCGAGGCAGGCGGCCGCATTGCTGCCGTCGTGGCGCAGCATGGCAAAATCCATCCCCTCTTCGTGCTGGGCGTGAACGGGTACGTCCAGCAGGCCGGCATAGAAGGCCATGGCTCGCTCGAGATCCCGTACCGGAATGTCGGCCCAGACCAGAGTATTGTCCATCACCGTATTCTCCTGTATGACCGGCCGATGCGACCGGCGGCCTTTTCAGGGTAGGAAGGGGTGGGGGAGGGCGCCATCGGCCCCAAAAGGGGCGGCGCCCGAAGGCGCCGCTAAGTCATTTGCCGGCGACGGCGAGGCCACCAAAGCGGATGAGGGGGGCGTAGAGTCCCTTTCCATCGTCGTGATGCAGCCGGTTACCCACCGCTTCCACCTCCTTGAGCAGGCGATAGAAGTTGCCGGCTACCGTGATGCCGCGTACCGGCTGGATGCGCTCGCCGTCCTGACACAGGAAGCCAGAGGCGCCGAACGAGAAGTCGCCGCTTACCGCATCGGCACCGGAGTGCAGGCCGTCGAGCTTGACCAGTTCCAGATAGCGGCCGCTGGCGACCTGCGGCTCGTCGTGGGGACCGAGGCCGAAGACCAGGTGGCGCGGGGCCACGTCCAGGCTAGAGCGAGGACCACGGGCGGCGCAGCCGTTAGGGGTCACGCCGAAGTGGCGGGCGGTGGCGCTGTTGTGCAGCAGGGTCTTGAGCTCTCCCTCGCCGATCAGCAGCAGATCGGAGGTGGCGGCCCCCTCGCCGTCGAAGGCGCGGATCTTCATGCCCCCCGCCATATGGGCGTGGCTCTCCAGGGTGAGCAGGGGGCTGGCGACCGACTGGCCCAGCTTGTCGCGCCAGGGGTTGATCCCCTGCATGGCCCACTTGCCGGAGAGGGCGGCGCCAAAGCAGCCCAGCAGTTCGCTGAAGGCGTTGGTGCTAAACACCACGCTATAGTGACCGGTCGGCACCGCTTCGCCCTCGAGCAGGCCAAGGGCGGTGCCGTAGATGGTCTCGATCAGGCCGTCGACGGCCAGATCCGCGAAACGGCGCTCGCTTTGTCCCCGGTAATGCATGGACTGACGCCCACCCAGCTCGATCAGGGCCGTGGTGTAGCAGCCGACGCTCGCCTCCCTGTGATGGCACAGGGTGCCGAGGCTATTGGCCAGCCACAGCTCGCTGCTTCCCTCGTAATAGGCGTTGTAGGGGGCACCCTTGACCCCTTCCCGGCGCAGCATCTCCCCCTCGAGGCGCAGGGCCAGGGCAATCTTGTCATCGACCGGAGTCTCGTCCGGCTGCAAGATGGTCGGGTCCCGGGTTTCCAGCCGGCTGCCGGCGACCGTGATGCGCTGATCCGGGTCCGCCTTGGCGAAGCGGCTGGCGTCCAGTGCATCCTGCACCATGGCGTCCAGCGCCGGCTCGTCGAGGGCCTCCGAGTAGGCGATGCCGACCCGGCCATCCTTGATGAGACGGATGCCGATCTGCTGGCTGCCGGTCACCTTGTACTCCGACAGCTCCCCCTTGTCGGCCTTGAGGGAGAAGCTGCGATCCTGGCTGGCGATAAGGTCCGCCTCTGCCCCCAGATCCGCCACCTTGCCGAGCAGGCGCTCGAGCCGTTGCTTCATCTCGCTCATCAGCCGTTCCCCCCTACCAGAATGTTATCGACCTTGAGGGCCGGCTGGCCCACCGTGGTCGGGACCGAGCCCGACACCGAACCGCACATGCCGGCGGCCAGGGCCAGGTTGTTGCCGACCATGGAGATCTCCTTGAGCACTTGCGGGCCTGTCCCGATCAGGGTGGCCGACTTGAGGGGGCGGGTCACCTTGCCCTTCTCGATGAGGTAGGCCTCCTGCACGTTGAAGTTGAACTCGCCGGTGCCCGGTTGTACCGAGCCGCCACCCATCTTCCTGGCGTAGATGCCGTAGTCGACCGTGGCCAGCATGTCCTCCAGGCTGTGGGGACCGGCCTGGATGTAGGTGTTGCGCATGCGCGAGGTGGGGGCGAACTTGTAGGACTCACGCCGACCTGAGCCGGTGCGGGCATAGCCGGTCTTGAGGGCCCCCATGCGATCGACCAGGAATCCGGTCAGCACACCGTCCCGGATGAGCTGGGTGTTCTGGGTCGCCATCCCCTCGTCGTCGATGTTGATAGAGCCCCAGGCGTTGGGGCTTAGTCCCTCGTCGATGGCGCTGACCGCGGGGTTGGCGATGAGCTCACCCATCTTGTCGTGAAACACCGAGGCCTTCTTGGCCACCGAGGTGGTCTCGAGCAGGTGGCCGCACGCCTCGTGGAAGATCACGCCGCCAAAGCCGTTGTCCATGATGACCGGCAGGGTGCCGGAGGGGCAGGGTGCTGCACCTAGCTTGATCAGGGCCTGGCGGGCCGCGGTCTGGGCCAGCTCGAGCGGATCGATGAGGGCGCTGTGCTCCCATCCCATCAGGGCGCCTGGCGCCTCGTAGCCGACGCTCTGCTCACCGTCCTTCATGGCGATGGCGCGAGCCATCAGGCGGTTGTAGTGGCGGCGGTCACTCACCTCCAGTCCCTCGGAGTTGAACAGGGTCACCTCCTGCTCCCAGCCCAGGGCGTCGCCGCTGAACTGGCTGATGAGGGGGCTCTCGGCGCGGGCGACCCGATCCAGGGTCTGCAGGTAGGCGATCTTGGCCTCCAGCATGCGGTCGCGCGCCAGGGGCTCGCGCACCGGGTGACGGTCGGTCAGGGCGGTGAAGTCGAAGGCGGTGCGGGTGACTCGGGGATCGCGGCGATCCTTGGCCGCCAGCAGGGTGACGATGCGCAGCAGCTCCTCGCGATCGCCGCTGTTGGTGTAGCCGTAGAGCACCTTGTGGCCGTAGCACAGGCGCACGCCGATGCCGAAGTCGAGGCCGCCGCTGATGCTCTCGATCTGGCTCGAGAGCAGGCTGACCTGGCTGCGCCGGCGCCGCTCCACGAACAGTTCGGCAAAGTCGGCACCGAGGGCCAGGGCGTGATCGAGCACGGCCCCGGCCACCTCACTGCCAAGCAGTATGGGGTGGGTCATGAAAAACTCCTTTTTCTGAAATCTCGTCCGTTTGCTTCCGGCCCCTTGTCACCCGAGGCCTACGCAAAGAGTGACAGAGTTATGGAAACCTGTCACGGACGAGCATCATCTGATGATGCCAATGGGGTCTCATGGCGCCAGATTTTGCGACCAGGGTCAGAGCAGGCTTTCGATCTCGCCGAGAATTTGTTCAACCCATTGACCTATGCGTTGATCGGTCCTGTCATACTGGTTTGCCTCATCCAGGGCCAGCCCCACGAAGTGGCGACCGTCGTCGATGAGGGCCTTGGAGGCGTCGAACTCGTAGCCCTCATTAGGCCAGTAGCCGACCAGGGTGACCGGCTTGGTGATGAGGGCGTCGTGCAGCATGCCGAGGGCATCCTGAAACCATTCGCCGTAACCGAGCTGATCGCCGAGGCCAAACAGGGCGATGATCTGGCCGTCGAGGGGCAGGGTATGGATCTCGTCCCAGTGGGACTCCCAGTCCTCCTGCAGCTCACCGAAGTCCCAGGTGGAGATGCCGAGGATCAGCACCTCGTAGTCGCGCATCCGGGTCAGCGGCACGTCCTTGATGTTGTGGATATCGACCAGCTCGGGGCCGATCAGATCACGGATCTTCTCGGCGACCATCTCGGTGTAGCAAGTGGTGGAGCCGTAAAACAGACCTATCTTCATCTTGGTGTCAGGCTTGGTGGAGGTGGCTTCATCTTAACAAAAGCGACCGTCCCCTGCAGGCTCGGTTACAATGGCCCAAATAGAGTGGAGTCATCATGAGCCAGCCCCTGATCCAGCAATTCCTCGACGCGCTCTGGTTGGAGCGCGGCCTCTCCGATAACACCATCGCCTCCTATCGCACCGACCTCGAGAAGTTTTCCCTCTGGCTCGATGGTCAGGGCAGCTCGGTGTTGCTGGTCGATCTCGACACCCTGCAGCACTACCTCGCCTGGCGCATCGATCAGGGTTTCGCCGCCACCTCAACTGCCCGGTTCCTGAGCGCCCTGCGCCGCTTCTATCAATATCTCAACCGGGAGAAGCTGCGTGCCGACGATCCGACCGTGCTGCTGGAGGGACCCAGGTTGCCCAAACATCTGCCGGGTGATCTCTCGGAGGCCGAGGTGGAGGCTCTGTTGGCCGCCCCGCGACACGATGATCCGGTAGAACTGCGTGACAAGGCGATGCTGGAGCTGCTCTACGCCACCGGCCTGCGGGTCTCAGAGCTGGTTGGCTTGTGCGCCGAGCACCTGAGCCTGCGTCAGGGAGTGGTGAGAGTCGTGGGCAAGGGGAGCAAGGAGCGGCTGGTACCCATGGGGGAGGAGGCGATGCACTGGCTCGAACGTTACTACCGGGAGGCGCGGGGGCTGCTCATTCCCGAGGGGAGCAGCGACGTGGTGTTTCCCTCGAAGCGCGGGCGCATGATGACCCGTCAGACCTTCTGGCATCGCATCAAGGTGTACGCGATCCGGGCCGGTATCCCGGGGGAGCTCTCTCCCCACACCCTGCGCCACGCGTTTGCCACCCACCTGCTCAACCACGGAGCAGACTTGCGGGTGGTGCAGATGCTGCTTGGTCACTCGGATCTCTCTACCACCCAGATCTACACTCATGTGGCGGGAGAGCGGCTCAAGGCGCTCCACGGGGAGCATCATCCCAGAGCCTGACGGGTCAACCTCGCAAGATGCGGTTCTTGCCCGCCTGCTTGGCCCGGTAGAGGGCCTCATCGGCCCGCTCCAGCAGTTGGGCCGGGGCCGCCCCCTGTGCCTCGGCGATGCCGCCGCTGAAGGTGACACTCAGCCCGGGCTCACGCCACTCCAGCCTGGAGAGGGCGAGGCGCCAGCGCTCCATCGCCTGCTCCGCCTTGGCAAACTCACTCTGCTCGAAGATGGCGACCATCTCTTCGCCGCCGAAGCGGCACAGGGTGGCCATACCCGCCAACAGCTCCTCGCCTAAGGTGGCGGTGCGCCTGAGCACGGCATCCCCCGCGGGGTGGCCATGGGTATCATTGATCTGCTTGAAATTATCGATATCGATGATAGCCAGCACATAGGGGGTATTGTCCTGATGCAGGCGGATCATCAGCTCATCCAGATAGCGGCGATTGTAAAGGCCGGTGAGGCCATCGCGCTGTGCCTTCTCCGTCTCGGCCTGCATCTGATCGGAGATCATGGTGATCTCCTCCCCCAGCTCCTCTATGCCTGGAATGTGGGGAATGACGATCTGCTCACCCGGCGGGGTGACCCGTAGTAGTCTCACCACCTGGACCAGGGCCGTGATGGTGTGCTCCAGGCGTTGACGGAAGATGGTGGCCACCAGAATGAAGATGGCCAGGGACATGCCGAGCCAGATCAGGGTCGTGGGAAGCAGTTGTTGATAGAGGTAGCTCTGCCTGAGGGGGTAGTAGCTGACCACGGCCCAGTCGCTGTTGTTACTCAGAATATGAAAGGCCACCAGATCACCACTCGCCTGATCGATAAACTCCCCTTCCTGTGAGGGGCCCAGTCGAGAAAGCCAGCCGGGGGAGAAAGAGGTGCCGTTTTCGATCTCCTTGGCGCTGATCACTATGCCGGGATGACTCAGGTCGATGATCTGGTGCACGGCGCCGCTGGCGCGCTCCAGCACCTTGCCGATGCGCATGGACCAGGCCGGCAGATCGAGGTCGACACCGATGACACCGAGCAGGGATCCATCATCGTTGAGCACGGCCTGGGAGAGGGTTACCGTGGTGTCGTGGGTGACCAGGTCCTCATAGGGTTCACCCCATACCTGCTTGCCCGGCAGGGCGAGCGCATCCCGATACCACTGCCGCTCGCTGGCGGTGAAGGGGGTGGCGATGGGGTCGGGGGGATAGACCCTGAATTGGCCGTCTACCGAGGCGAAGAAGAGTGAGCGTACCGGCCCTATCTTGGCCAGTTGAGGCCAGCGCTTGAGGTAATGGGCATGTTGTTCGGTGTCAAACACGCCCTTGCTGGCGCGTATTTCGTCCCCAAAGAGCGTCAACTCCTGGCGTGAGAGTCGCAGGGTGTTATCCCACTGCAGGGCCAGGGTGCTGTTGAGCAGGCTCAGGGTGCGCAACTGGGCATTTTGCTGGTTGATGACGAACAGATAGAAGAGTCCGAAGCTGATGATAAGCAGAGGCGCTGCCAGCAACACCAGATAACGGAGGATAAAGGCATGGGAGCGGGGTTTGCTGCTGGTCACTGCGCGGGTCCCGGGTTGAACGTTGCTGAAATATGAGACAAAGCTAAACACACGCTCCCGGTTTGTCGACCCGAATTGGTGGGCGTTAGTTTTTTATTATGTGAAGGGCGTTGCGGCAGGGAGGCGCCTCCCCGCCGCAGTGACTTACTGATCGCGCTCTTTCTTGAGCAGGTCGCGGATCTCGGTGAGCAGCGCCTGATCCAGAGTCGGTGCCGGGGGGGCCGCCGGCGCCTCTTCCTCGGCACGCTTGAGGGTATTGATTGCCTTGAGCCCCATGAAGATGGCGAAGGCGATGATAAGGAAGTCGATCACAGTCTGAATAAACTTGCCATAGGCGATCACCACGGCCGGAGCACTCCCTTCGGCGGCTTTCAGGGTGACGGCCAGATCGCTGAAGTCGACCCCGCCCAGAATGAGGCCAATGGGGGGCATGATGACGTCACCCACGAAGGAGGAGACGATCTTGCCGAAGGCGGCGCCAATGATGATACCCACGGCCATATCGATGACGTTGCCACGGGCGGCGAAGGCCTTGAACTCTTGTAACAGGCTCATGTTGGAATCCTTTCGTTGTGATGGTTATAGAGCCTGCCCAGTCTCACACGAAAGGGGCGAAATGCCCAGTACCCCACCCCTTGGATGATAACCTGTCACTATTGACAGTTTTCAAGATATCGCGTTGTCGCCGGGGCTTATATTGGTTAGATTGTTGCAAAATCTCATTCATTATCAGAATTAAATGATAAAGCACCTCTTTCTGATAGGGATGTTGTTATGCGTCAGCATGATGGCCAGGGCGGCTGAACAGCAACTGGGCGAGCGGATCCATCAACGGCTCGGGATTCGGGTACTCGCCGTTTCCGAGAGCCCCATCCCCGGGCTTTACCGTCTGGAGACACCGGATGGAATCGTCTACAGCGACCGGGCCGGTGACTTCGTCCTGCAGGGGGCTCTGCTCGATATTCGCTCCGGCGTCGTCAATCTGACCCTGCGCGATCAGCAGCGACTGCGCCAACAGCGCCTGGCAAAAGAGCATCAATCGGGTCCGCTTCTTCAGGCCACTCCCGAACGCTATCATCTTCAGCTCTTTACCGATCTGGATTGCGATGAGTGCCTCTCCATGGGGCAAGAGCTCAGTGCGCTCCGGCAGGCCGGGGTCAGTGTCAGCCTGTTACCCATAGCGCACCCTCGTCAGGGGTGGTCCCAGTTTCGGCAGCAGTGGTGCAGCAAGATCCCCGCTCTGGCCCCATTCGATTTGCCAGAAGAGGGCTGTGATGCGATCCTCGAGCGACAGACTAGCCTTGCCAGTCAGTTGGGTATTCGCCGTTCGCCGACCTGGGTGCTTCCCAGCGGTGAGCGGGTGAGCGGCTATCGCAGCCCCAGCCAACTGCTGCAACTCCTGGAAAACAGCTGACAGATCCATGACCCTCTTGATTCGCCGCCGTCCCCGGGTAGATGACACTCATCTGCCCGCTACCCTCCATCCCTTGTTGCGCCAGATCCTTGCCAGCCGGGGAGTCGATGATCCCCGCCTGCTGGAACGCAGTGCCACCTCCCTGCTTTCTCCCCATGGTCTGATGGGGATGGCGGGGGCGGTCGATCTGCTGGTGGAGGTGCTTCATGGCCAGCAACGGATCCTCATCGTCGGGGACTTTGACTGCGACGGGGCGACCAGCTCGGCTCTCTGCGTGTTGGCCCTGCGAGCCATGGGGGCGCAGCAGGTGGACTTCCTGGTGCCGAATCGCTTCGAATACGGTTATGGCTTGACCCCCGAGATCGTCGAGCTGGCGGAGGCGCGCGGCGCCGAGCTGCTGATCACGGTCGATAACGGCATCTCGAGCATCGCCGGGGTGGCCGCGGCCAAGGCGGCGGGAATGCGGGTGCTGGTCACCGACCATCACCTGCCGGGCCATGAGTTGCCCCAGGCCGACGCCATCGTCAATCCCAACCAGCACGGCTGTGACTTCGACTCCAAGTCCCTGGCCGGGGTAGGGGTGGCCTTCTATCTGATGGCGGCACTCAATACCCGCCTAAAGCAGACGGGCTGGTTTGAGGCGCGTGGACTCACGGCCCCCAATGTGGCCGATTATCTGGACCTGGTGGCGCTCGGCACTGTGGCCGACGTGGTGGCTCTCGACGGCAACAATCGCATCCTGGTGCATCAGGGATTGCAGCGTATTCGTGCCGGTCGCTGCCGGCCCGGGATCCAGGCGCTGATCGAGGTGTCGCGTCGGGAGGGGCGCCGCCTCACCGCCTCCGACCTCGGCTTCGCCCTCGGTCCTCGCCTCAATGCGGTGGGCCGCCTCGATGACATGTCCCTCGGGGTGGCTTGTCTCCTGTGTGAGGACATTCATCTGGCACGTCAACTGGCGACCGAGATGGACTCGCTCAATCAGGAGCGCAAGGAGATAGAGCAAGGGATGCAGCAGGAGGCTCTGGCCACACTTGAGCAGGTCCGTTTTCGCGATGGTGAGGTGCCCTGCGGCATAGTGCTGCACCGCAACGACTGGCATCAGGGGGTGGTCGGTCTGGTCGCCTCCAAGGTCAAGGAGAAGTACTACCGCCCGGTGATCGCCTTCGCCGAGAGCAGCGAAACGGAGCTCAAGGGATCCGGCCGCTCTATCCCGGGGGTGCACCTGCGCGATGCACTCGAACTGCTCGACACCCGCCACCCCGGCATCATCAGCAAGTTCGGTGGCCACGCCATGGCCGCCGGCTTGTCATTGCCCAAGGATCGCATCGAGGCGTTTCGCAGTGCCTTCGAGGCGGTCATCGCCGAGCTGGTGACCCCGGAGATCCTGACCGGGGAACTGCTCACCGACGGGGCTCTGCTGGATGAGGAGCTGAGTCTGGAGATGGCCGAGCTGATCCGCGCCGCCGGCCCCTGGGGTCAGGCCTTCCCGGAACCCCTGTTCGATGGAGAGTTCGTGCTGGTGCAGCAACGTCTGGTGGGGGAGAAACACCTCAAGATGATGCTCACCACAGAGAGCGGACTCGCCATCGATGCCATCGCCTTCGGGGTGGATGTGCGCCGCTGGCCCGATGCCTCGGTGCGCCGGGTGCGCCTTGTCTATCGCCTCGATATCAATGAGTGGCGCGGCAACCGCAGCCTGCAACTGCTGGTGGAGCACCTCGAGGCGCTATGAGTGACGAATAGACAAAGCCCGGCATTTGCCGCAATGTCATTCAGATACGCATTTTTTTGTCTAAATATTCATGGTGTTGCTTGAGTTGGGAGAGAAGGGCTGTTTTAGGTCCATCTTCCTCCAGCCCTTGTACCGCGTGGCTGGCAAAGCAAGAGGGAGGCATCATGCCTCCCTCGTTTTTTAGCCCAGATACGACGTGGGCTGGCACTCAACGTCTCTTAAGTGATCAAATAGCGGCATCTGCCGGCCTCTCTGTTATCTGACCCTGAGGTCACAGGATAAAGGTGGCGACCTGACGGTTCAGGTCGTTGGCCCGTCCCTTGAGGCCGTGGGCCTGATCCAGATCGCGCATGGCGGCGGCGGTGATCTCGTCGGTCACATCCTTGATGGCGGTGGTGTTCTGGGTGATCTCGCCGGTAACCTGGGTCTGCTCCTCGGCGGCGGTCGCTATCTGGCCCGCCATGTCGGAGATGAGGGCGATGGCCTGGGTGATCTCCTCCAGGGCGCGAGCCGCCGCATCTGCATCCTGCACGCTGTTGTCGGCCAACGATTGACTGGTCTGCATCAGGCTGACCGCCCGGTTGGTGGTCTGCTGCAGGGTCTCGATGGTGGCGTGGATCTCCTGGGTCGAATCCTGGGTACGCTTGGAGAGCACCCGAACCTCATCGGCCACGACGGCGAAGCCGCGTCCCTGCTCGCCGGCGCGGGCGGCCTCGATGGCGGCGTTGAGCGCCAGCAGGTTGGTCTGCTCGGCGATCCCCTGAATGGTGGAGAGGATGCCCGAGATGGCCTGGGCGTGGCGGCTCAGCTCGCCGATCACTTCGGTGGCTTGCCCGACCTCCTCGGCCAGGTTGTTGATAGAGGCACGGGTCTGGTTCACCAGTTGCTTGCCTTGCTCGCTGCTCTGGGCCGACTGTTGGGCGGCGGCGGCGGTGCTCTCGGCGTTGTTGGCGATCTCCTGGGTGGCGCTCGCCATCTCGGTCACTGCGGTGGCGACCATGGTCACCTCCTGCTGCTGGCGTTGCAGCTCATTCACGGCCTCCTGGTTGGTGATGAGACTGCGCTCGGCATCTCCGTCCAGTTCGCTCGCCAGGGTACGAATGTGGCCGATTAGCTGGTGTTGACTGCCTACGAAGCGGTTGAAGCTCTCGGCCAGTTGGCCCACCTCGTCACGGGTATCGATCTTGATACGCTGGGTCAGATCGCCATTGCCGTCGGCGATGCGGGCCAGGGCCTGGGAGACCTTGGCCAGGGGGCCGAGCAGCATGCCGATGAGCCAGGAGATGGCGGCGATGCTGGCGACCAGGACCAGCAGAGCGAGTCCGAGTTGGGTCATCAACAGGGCAGAGAGGGGGGCTTCCAGGGTCTCTTTGTCCAGTACCAGTACCAGCTCCCAGTCGGTGCCCGGCACGTCGGTGGCCCACATCAGCTTGTCGCGCCCTTCACTGTCGAAGAAGACGGGGGTCAGGGTCTGACCGCGTTTGCTCTGCTCGATGATGGTGTTGGTCAGATCGTTATCGATCTCGGTAGCCGGCTTCATCGCCTTGGCCGGATCCTTGTAGGCGATAATGGTGCCGTCCTTGTGCATCAGGATGGCGTAACCGTCGGCCGGCAGGGTCATCTTGTTGACGTCTTCCACCAGGGAGGCGATGGAGAGATCCCCCCCCACGACTCCGCCGGGCACGGGTTGGGCCAGGGTGACGACCAGGGTGTTGTAGGCCACATCCAGATAGGGCTGGGTAACGACCAGCATTCCCTTGTTCATCGCCTCCTGATACCAGCCGCGAGAGCGCGGATCGTAACCGGTACGGTCGATGGAAGGATCCGAGTCGTGCATCTTGCCGTTGGCCTCACCGAAATAGGTGAGCTGGAAGCGACCGGAGATCTGGGCCTGCTGCAGGGCGTTGAGGGGCTCGCTACTGGCCTTGCCGGCCAGGGCTTTGACCACGTCCTGACGGGCTGAGAGCCAGTCGGCGATACGTTCTGCCTGTTGGGTGCCGAGGCGGCTCGCCTGCTCCTGGCCATCTTGTAACAGCATCTCTTTCTGGCCACTGTAACTGCGCCAGGAGAGCAGGGTGATGACCAGGGTCAGGGCCAGCACCACGGACAACAGTATCTTCTGCTTGAGTGATAGGTTGTTCATTTTGTGTTCTTCTTATGTTCCGTCAGAGAGGAGTGTGAAATTCCGCTTTTCTCGCGGCAGCGCATCACTAATAGCGGCCATTCCCGGAAAAACTGAATACTCAGTAGTCGATGGCGCTCAATTATCTGCCGCTTGTCGTGGCAAGCACAGAAAAATGTAAATTTGCATCCCCCCGACAGGGTGCTTGCCCTGTTTATTCCTTCCGCAATTGGCTAGAATGTTCCGCTTTACATGCACATCGATCCCGAGAGTTTTCACGATGTTTGAAGTCAATCCCGTATTGAACAAGCTTAAGGAGCTGTCTGAGCGGACAGAGCTCCTTAGGGGGTACCTTTGACTATGACGCCAAGAAAGAGCGTCTAGAAGAGGTCAACGCCGAGCTGGAACAGCCGGACGTATGGAATGAGCCCGAGCGCGCACAGGCGCTGGGCAAGGAGCGCGTCAACCTGGAGGGCGTGGTCGGTACCATCGATGCCCTGACCCAGGGGGGAGACGACGTGGCCATGCTGGTTGAACTCGCCGTCGAGGGCGAGGACGAAGAGACCTTCAACGAAGCCGTGGCCGAGGCCGAACTGCTTGAGACCAAGCTGGCCGAGCTGGAGTTCCGTCGCATGTTCTCCGGTCCCCACGATGCTGCCGACTGCTATCTGGACATCCAGTCCGGCTCAGGTGGTACCGAGGCCCAGGATTGGGCCAACATGGTGCTGCGCATGTACCTGCGCTGGGGTGAGGCCCACGGCTTCAAGCCTGAGCTCATCGAATGCTCCGAAGGGGAAGTGGCCGGCATCAAGTCTGCCACCATCAAGTTCACCGGCGAGTATGGTTATGGCTGGCTGCGCACCGAGACCGGCGTGCACCGTCTGGTGCGAAAGTCACCGTTTGACTCTGGTGGTCGCCGTCACACCTCCTTCTGCTCTGTGTTTGTCTATCCCGAAATCGATGATGACATCGAGATCGAGATCAACCCGGCCGATCTGCGTATCGACGTCTACCGCGCCTCTGGTGCCGGTGGTCAGCACGTCAACCGGACCGAGTCTGCGGTGCGGATCACCCACATCCCTACCAACATAGTGGTACAGTGTCAGAACGACCGCTCCCAGCACAAGAACAAGGATCAGTGCATGAAGCAGCTGAAGGCCAAACTCTACGAGTTTGAGCTGCAGAAGCAGAATGCCGAGAAGCAAGCCCTGGAGGACTCCAAGTCCGACATCGGTTGGGGTAGCCAGATCCGCTCTTATGTGCTCGACGATGCCCGTATCAAGGATCTGCGTACCGGCGTCGAAACCCGCAACACTCAATCGGTGCTCGACGGGGATCTGGACAAGTTTATCGAAGCCAGCCTGAAATCAGGCCTGTAAAACGAAGTAAGCAGGAATCACCATGTCTGAACAAACCATGACTCCGGAAGTAGAACTCGGCCAGGAACTCAACAATGAGATGGCAGAGCGTCGCTCCAAGCTGGCCGCCCTGCGCGCGCAAGGCAATCCCTTCCCCAACGACTTCCGTCGTGACAGCCTCTCCGGCGAACTGCACGCCGAGTTCGGCGATAAATCGGAGGAGGAGCTGGCTGCCCTGGGTAAACGGGTGAGCATCGCCGGTCGTATCATGACCCGTCGCATCATGGGCAAGGCGGCATTTGCCACCCTGCAAGACATGGCTGGCAAGATCCAGGTCTATGTGACCCGTGACGACCTGCCGGAAGGTTTCTACAACGAGCAGTTCAAAAAGTGGGATCTGGGCGACATCGTCGGTGTCGAGGGGACCGTCTTCAAGACCAAGACCGGTGAGCTCTCCGTTCACGTCTCCACCATCCGCCTGCTGACCAAGGCACTGCGTCCGCTGCCCGAGAAGCACAAGGGTCTGACCGACCAGGAGGCTCGCTGCCGTCAGCGTTACCTGGATCTGATCGCCAACGAAGAGTCCCGCAAGACCTTCGTGACCCGCACCAAGGTAGTACAGGGGATCCGCAGCTTCCTCAACAGCAAGCAGTTCATGGAAGTGGAAACCCCCATGATGCAGGTGATCCCGGGTGGTGCCTCTGCGCGTCCCTTCGTGACTCACCACAATGCGCTGGACATCGACATGTACCTGCGTATCGCCCCCGAGCTCTATCTGAAGCGTCTGGTGGTCGGTGGTTTTGAGCGTGTCTACGAGATCAACCGTAACTTCCGTAACGAGGGTATCTCTGTTCGCCATAACCCCGAGTTCACCATGCTCGAGTTCTATATGGCCTACGCCGACTACATCGACCTGATGGATCTCACCGAAGAGATGCTGCGCACCCTGGCGCAGGACATCCTGGGCGATACCAAGATCCGCTACGCCAAAGAGGGTGAAGAGGGTCTGGAGATCGATTTCGGTCAGCCGTTCCAGCGTCTCTCCATGGTTGACTCCATCCTGAAGTACAACCCGGAGGTGACCCGCGATGACCTCTCCACCCTGGAGAAGGCCACCGCCGTCGCCAAGCGCCTGAAGATCGAGCTGATGAAGAGCTGGGAGCTGGGCCACGTGATCACCGCCATCTTCGAAGAGACGGTCGAGCACATGCTGCTGCAACCCACCTTCATCACCGAGTACCCGGCAGCCGTCTCCCCGCTGGCTCGTCGTAATGACGTGAACCCGGACGTGACCGACCGCTTCGAGTTCTTCATCGGTGGCCGCGAGCTGGCCAACGGCTTCTCCGAGCTGAACGATGCCGAGGACCAGGCCGAGCGTTTCCGCGCCCAGGTGGCTCAGAAGGAGGCCGGCGATGATGAGGCCATGTTCTACGATGCCGACTTCGTGACCGCGCTGGAGCACGGCCTGCCGCCGACCGCCGGCCAGGGGATCGGTATCGATCGCCTGGTGATGCTGTTCACCAACAGCCACACCATTCGCGATGTGATCCTCTTCCCGGCACTGCGTCCGCAGAAGTAAGTGACCTGCTCACGATGAATTCCAAGCCCCGGTTTCCCCGGGGCTTTTTGTTTCTGGGGCGCCTTGAGGGCCAGACCGGATTGGGGCATGCTGTCCCCTTCTCATGGCAGAAGGAGCCATCACCCATGAACCTGCGCGATCTCGAATATCTGGTGGCCCTGGAAGAGGAGCGGCACTTTCGCAAGGCGGCCGAGCGCTGCTTTGTCAGCCAGCCGACCCTGAGTGGCCAGATCCAGAAGCTGGAGAACGAGCTGGGAGTGATCCTCATCGAGCGCACCTCGCGCAAGGTGCTCTTCACTCCGGCCGGTGAGGCGATTACACGCCAGGCACGCCAGGCCCTCAGGGAGATAGGGGAGATGAAGGCGTTGGCACAAGGCTTTGCCGAGCCCATGTCCGGCGAAATCCATATCGGCCTCATTCCGACGGTAGGACCCTATCTGCTGCCCCATGTGATCCAGGATCTGCGCGAACAGTTTCCCAGACTGGAGTTCTTCCTCTACGAAGATCAGACTCAGGTGCTGCTTAAGCGCCTCGAGGCCGGTGAGCTGGATTGCTTGATCCTGGCCGAGCTGGAGGGGATGGAGGGATTTGGCACTATCCCCCTCTATCAGGAGTCCATGTGGCTGGCGCTCCCGGCCGGCCACCCGGATGCCGGGCAGGAGCGGGTGCCGTTTCAGGTGCTCAAGGGGAAGAAGCTGCTGATGCTGGCCGATGGCCACTGCCTGCGGGAGCAGGCACTCGGCTTCTGTTTCGCCGCCGGAGTGGGGGAGGATCCGCGTTTCAAGGGAACCAGTCTCGAGACCCTGCGCAACATGGTGGCGGCCGGCAGTGGCATGACGCTGGTGCCTGAGCTGGCGGTACCGGGCAGGGATGAGGGGGGAGTCAGCTATCGCCCCGTGGTGGATCCGGTACCGGGGCGGATCATCTCACTCCTCTACCGTCACTATTCGGTACGCCGCCCCTGTTTTAATGAGTTGGCGGCGCGTATCGCTCAGCTGATGGCAAACAAAATGGCGGGATGACCCGCCATTTTGTTTCTTCCTTATCAGAAGATGTCATCCGTGGAGATACTCTCCCCACCGTCGAAGGGATCGCTGCCCCCCGCCGGCTCGGCATAGCGGGTGGGCTCTGTGCCCTGTTTGAAGTACTCGTTATGGCTACCGGCGCCACCGTGGCCGAGCAGTCCAGTCTCGTTGTCTATCGAGAGAGAGACGATATCGGCCGGCTTGATGTACTCCTGCTCCGGCATGCCCTTCAGCGCGACCTTCATAAAGTCGATCCAGATGGGTTGGGCCGTGTTGCCACCGAAGGCACCGGCACCCAGCGAGCGCTGGTGGTTGTCAAAGCCGATCCAGGCCGTGGCCACCATGCCGGGGGTAAAGCCGGAGAACCAGAGGTCGCGCGCCTCGTTGGTGGTGCCGGTCTTGCCTGCAATGTCGTGGCGCTTGAGCTCGACGGCGGCACGCCAGCCGGTGCCACGCCAGCCGTTGCCACCCCAGATGGCAGTCTTGAGGGTATCGGCAATGAGGAAGGCGCTCTGTGGGCTGATGGCCTGGGGAGCACAGGGCTGATCGCCCTGGACGCATTGGGCCGGTTGACCCACAACCTGGGGAGCCTGGTCGCCTTCAACGGGGACGGGGCTGCTCGCGGCCATGGGGCAGTCGGCACAGGCGACGGTGGGCTTGGCCTCGAACAGAGAGTTGCCATTGTTGTCGACCACCTTCTGGATGAAGTAGGGGGTCACCAGATGACCGCCATTGGCAAAGGCGGCGTAACCCCGAACCACTTCCAGCGGCGTGAATTCGGCTGCACCCAGTGCCAGCGGCTCATAGGGGGCGAGCTGATCCCGCGGGAAACCGAAACGGGAGAGGCCATCGACGAAGGTGTTGATGCCGATGGCGCGCAGCAGACGTACCGACATGACGTTCTTCGACTTGGCAAGGCCCATGCGCAGCGGCAGCGGTCCCTCATAGACGGGCGGCGAGTTTTTCGGCTGCCATGCCTTGCCGGAAGAGGGATCCCACTGGTTGATGGGGGCATCGTTGATGAGTGAGGCCAGAGTATAACCCTGCTCCAGCGCCGTCGCGTAGAGGAAGGGCTTGATGTTGGAGCCAATCTGGCGACGAGCCTGCTCAACCCGGTTGAACTTGGAGAGCTCGAAGCTGAAGCCGCCAACCAGTCCTTCGACCGCCCCGTCGTGGGGATTCAGTGCCACCAGGGCGGCGTTGGCGTCGGGGATCTGGCCGAGAATGAGGCGTTCGCCCTGCTCTCTGACCCAAATCTGGGCACCGACCTTGAGAATATCGCGGGCTGTGCGCGGAGCAGGCCCCATGCGCGAGTCGTTGATGAAGGGGCGGGCCCACTTCATGGCGTTCCAGTCCAGTTCGCCCTGCTTGCCAAACTTGAGGATCACCTGAACATTGCGCTCGCCGACCTCGGTCACCACGGCCGGAATAAGCGGGGTATAGCTGGGCTGTTTGGCCAGGTAGTCGGTGATCTGCTGATATTCCCAAGCGGTCTCACCATGTTGCCAGAGCTGCTTCTCGGCACCCCGATAACCGTGGCGCATGTCATAGTCAAACAGACCGGTGAGCAGGGCATCCCTGGCCGCTTGCTGACGCTTGGCGTCGACCGTGGTGTAGATATGCAGGCCCATGGTGTAGGCGTCTTCACCAAATTGCTCCACCATCTTCTGGCGTACCATCTCCCCCAGATAGGGGGCGTAGAGGGTCAGCTCTGCCCCGTGATAGCGGGCTACCACGGGTTTCTGGGAGTACTCGTCAAACTGGGCCTGGGTGATCTTGCCGGTATCGAGCATACGACCAAGCACCACGTTGCGGCGGTCGAAGGCCCGCTGGGGCGAGCGGATCGGGTTGAGCAGGGAGGGAGCCTTGGGCAGGCCCGCTATGATGGCGATCTGGTCCAGGCTTAATTCGGAGACCTGCTTGCCAAAATAGACCTGGGCGGCCGCACCGACCCCGAAGGCGCGATAACCGAGAGGAATCTTGTTGAGGTAGAGCTCGAGGATCTCATCTTTGGTGAGGCTCTGCTCGATGCGCCAGGCCAGGAAGATCTCCTTGACCTTGCGAATGATGGTCTTCTCATTGGAGAGGAAGAAGTTACGGGCCACCTGCTGGGTGATGGTACTGGCCCCCTGGCTGGCATGGCCTGAGGCAGCGACAGCCAAGGCCGCCCGCAGTATCCCGATGGGGTCGATCCCCGGGTGCTCATAGAAGCGGGCATCCTCGGTTGCCAGCACGGCATCGATCATCGGTTGGGGGATCTCGCTCAGTTTGAGCGGGATACGGCGCACTTCACCATACTGGGAGATGAGCTCGCCATCGCGGCTATAGACCCGCATCGGGGTGGCCAGCTGGACATCCTTGAGCGAGCTGACATCGGGCAGCTGGGGTTTGATGTAGAAGTAGATGCCGAGCAAGGAGGCTGCCCCGAGAGCAGCGCATAACATTCCGGCAAAGAGCAGGCGCACAAGCCATTTCAACATGGAGTTACTACCGATCGTCTTAAATTTGGCCAACGGGCGCAGAGTATAGCCGTTTTGGGGGGGCGAAATCGACGTTTTTCCCCTGTGGCGGCAGTGGTGTTTGATGGTTGCGCCTGTGCTTTTGTGAGGCTCATTGGGGTTTGATACGGCTTAATCTTGTTCAGTCTGTCCAATCCGGGAATCATGGAATAGACTGAAAAATCAATAGACATGGATGTGGCAGCCTTATGATTGCACTCTTCAGGGAAGGATCCTTGGTGCCCATGCTGGGGGTCGATTTCGGAACACACACCGTCAAAGGGGTCATGCTGACGGGGCGTTCCGGCAAGTTCGTCATAGAGGGAGCGGCCGATGGCGCCATGCCCAGAGGCGTGCTGGTCGACTATCAGTTGCAGGATATCGAGAAGGTCGGGCATGTCCTCAAGGGGCTGAGAAGGAGCCTGCCTACGGCGGGACAGTTTGCCGCCACTGCGGTTACCGGCTCCAATGTGATCAGCAAGGTGCTGCTGCTCGATGCAGGCCTGAGCGATGCAGAGTTTAACGCCCAGGTAATGCAGGAGGCCGAACAACTCATCCCCTTCCCCCTCGATGAAATCAGCCTCGACTACGAGGTGCTCGGGTTGAGCAGCAATGATCCCGAGCGCCAGGAGGTCTTGCTCAGTGCCGCCCGCACCGAGAGTATCAGCGGGCGGGTCAGCGCCCTGGCCGAGGCCGGTTTTGTTACCAAGGTAATGGATGTGGGGGCCCATGCCCTGGGGCGCGCCGTGGTCGCCTGTTATCCCCAACTGATCGAGAGCAACAAGGCGACAGCAATTGTCGACATAGGGGCCAGCGCACTCACGTTCGCGACCATGGTGAGGGGAGAGGTCATCTATTCACGTCTGCAAAACTTCGGTGGTGACCAATATACCCAGGCCCTCTCCTCCTTCTATGGGATGACCCTCGAGGAAGCGGAGCAGGCAAAACAGACCCGTAATCTGCCGGCTGGCCATGATCAGGATGTGACAGAACCCCATCTGGCGACCCTGTTGCAACATATCAAGCGTAACACCCAGCTCTTTTGCAGCTCCTCCGGATTTCGCGATATTTCGGATCTGGTCCTCACCGGTGGGGCCAGTCTGGTCGCCGGGCTACCTGCCTATCTTGCCCGAGAACTGGAAATTGAGGTCCTTCACCCCGATCCCTTTGCCGAGTTTGGCAGCCAGCAGATCAAGGAACTCGGTCATGGGGCTCGTTACATGACCGCATTCGGCCTGGCTCTGCGGAGTTTTACCCCATGTCAAATATAAACCTGTTGCCCTGGCGAGAGGCTCTCAGCCAGCGAAAGAAGAAACAATTTGGCCTGGTTCTGGCGATTTGCCTGGGGGTGACCGCATCACTGGGGTTGCTGGCCAATTGGCTGGTGATGAAGCAAGTCGAGATTCAACAGGCCCGCAACCAACGGATCCAGACCGAGATCGGGCTACTCGACATCCAGCTGGCCGAGATCGCCAAACTCAAAGAGGAGCGTCAGGCCTTGATTGCTCGTATGAAGCTGATTGAGGGGCTACAGGAGCGACGCAATCTGCCGGTACGGGTGTTTGACCAGTTGCCAGAAATGGTGCCAAATGGAGTCTATCTTGCCTCTCTGCAACTTCAGGGGGCCAAGATTGATGTCACCGGCAAGACCGAGGCCTATGGACGGGTGGCCAACATGATGCGGCGCATCGATGGCTCAGGATGGCTTGGGCAGTCACAGATGAACTCCATTTTTGCCACCGATAGTGGTCCGGTGGCCCTCAGCCAGTTCTCCCTGCTGTTTATGGTGCAGGGCGGGCAGGCGATGACGGGAGCGCCACAATGAATCTGCAGCAGCTCAATGAACTCGACTTTAACGATATCGGTAACTGGCCCCGGTTGGCCAAAGGGGTCTTGATCCTCTTCTTCTGTGGCCTGCTGGGGGGGGCGCTCTACTACTACGTCATCTCGCTCTCGATAGACTCACTCAAACAGGTGCAGGCTCAGGAGGTGGATCTCAAGAGCCAGTTTGAAGGCAAGGCTCAGTTGGCCGCCAGCCTGCCCGCCTACAAGCAGCAAATGGCCGAGCTGGTGAAGATGATCGATACCCAACTCAAGCAATTGCCCAACACCAATGAGGTCGCCGGTCTGCTCGATGACATCAGTTTTATTGCGACCGACAACGGGTTGAAGCTTAATCGCATCAACTGGGAACCCGAGGTGGTGAGAGAGTTTTCCACGGAATTGCCCATGCGCATCGAGGTGGAGGGTGACTACCATCAACTGGGTCGCTTTACGGCGGGATTGGCTGCGCTGCCCCGCATCGTCATTCTCGACACCTTCACCCTGACCGGCAGCAAGGAGGGGGATGGTATTGCCATGAGCATGTTGGCCAAGACATATCGCTATAACGGCAAGGTAGAGGAGAAGAAACCATGAACAGTGGCCGGGGGGTCAGTTTGTTTCTTCTTGGTGCTCTCCTGACGGGGTGTGACGGGGTCAGCGATGTCGAGGGTTATATCGCCGAGGTTCGAGCCAGGCCACCTGCACCTATTGAACCTCTTCCTGAGGTCAAGCCGTTTGTTCCCATGACCTATCAGGCGGGTGATGAACGAAGCCCCTTTATCCAGCCCCAGCCGGAGCAGGGGAGTGCCGTGGCTGAAGTCAAACCCGAGTGTCGCCGTGAGGAGCAGGAGAGAGCCAAGGAGATGCTCGAGCAGTATGGTTTGGAGAACCTTGCCATGACAGGGTCCGTAGGCCTCAAGGGTCAGTTGTGGGCCCTGATTACCACGCCGGATGGGCAGGTGGTCAGGGTCGGGCTGGATCAGCATATGGGATTGAACAACGGGCGCGTGATACGGATCAGCCGGCGCGCAGTGGATCTGATTGAAACGGTACCGGATGGCAAGGGGTGCTGGGTGACGAGGGATACCCGGCTGGCAATGGCAGGCACCAATTAGAATCATAAGCAGGGACAGTTATGAAAGGGACAGTGAGGTTTGTCAGGACAGGTGTGGCGCTGTTGGCTCTGGTATGCCAAGGGGCATGGGCGGTGGCCACCCTGCAGGAGGTAAGGGTTAATCCCCTGATGTCTGGACGGCTGGTGCTCGAACTCAAGTTCAGTGAACCCGTCTCCGGTTTCACCGATCGCTTGGCCTATCAACCAGATCAGCTCTGGATGCACATTCCAGGCGCGGTCGGAGCCCTGCAGACCAACCCCTTGCCCATCCGTCAGCAGGGGGTGGGTGAGGTAAAAGTCGAGTCCAAGGGGTCCGGGCTCGATGTGCGGGTCGGCCTCGATGAGCTGATGCCCTACCAAATCAACCAGCAAGGCAGTTCCCTGTTGATTGCCTTGGGTAATGAGGCCAATGCCCCGTTGCGGACCAGTCCGGCCATGACCCCCACTGCCGCTTCGGGTCTGAGTTCCGCCACTTCGGGATTGACTACGACGCCGCCTCGTCCTGTGATGAGCAAGAGTGCTGGACAGGCCACCGGGGATTATTTCAATGCGGTACGCAACCTCGATTTCCGCCGTGGCAAGGATGGGCGAGGCGAGTTTTTGGTGCGGCTGGACAACAGCTCGGCGGCTATCGATATCAGTGCCCAGGGGCCGAAGGTCAAGGCCAAATTTTTTGGCACCCGGCTGCCGGATGAGTGGCTCAACATCATGAATGTTCGAGACTTTGCGACTCCGGTTACCCAGGTTGAGGCCTTTCGTCAGGGGCGGGATACCCTGTTTGAGCTGACCGTCAACGGCAGTTACGACTACCGCTACGATCAGGCCGAGAATCTGTTCATCATCCAGGTGAACAAGAAGGCAGGGGGGGCGACCAGGCAGTATGCAGGCAAGCCCATCTCATTGAACTTTCAAAACATTCCAGTCCGGACTGTGCTGCAAATCATTGCCGACTTCAATCACTTCAACCTGGTGACCACGGATTCGGTGGCAGGCAATATCACTCTGCGCCTGGACGGGGTCCCCTGGGAGCAGGCGCTGGATGTGATCCTCAAGGTGAAGGGGCTCGACAAGCGACTGGACAACAACATACTGCTGGTGGCTCCGGCCGACGAGATTGCGGCCCGGGAGAAACAGCAGATGGAGAGCCGTAATCAGGTGGCCGAGTTGGCTCCGCTAGAGACTGAATTCTTGCAGATTAACTACGCCAAGGCAGCCGAGGTGGCGAGCCTGCTCTCGTCTGAGAGCACCAAGCTGCTCTCCAGCCGGGGGGCGGTGAGTGTCGATGAGCGCACCAACCTGCTGGTCATCAAGGATACCGCTGCGGTGATCGACAACGTCAAGCGGATGCTGGAGATGCTCGACATTCCGGTGCGTCAGGTGGTGATCGAGGCGCGCATGGTGACCATAGATGATGGTTTCGACGAAGCGCTGGGGGTGCGTTGGGGGGTCACCAAGACGGATGGTCATGGTAATGGCACCTCTGGTCACATTCAGGGGATCGACGGTGCAGGCAACGATAACGGCTCCAGTCTGATCACCCGGCCTGGCATTGAAGACAGGCTCAACGTCAATCTGCCGGTGGCCAATGCGGCGGGGACCATTGCCTTCCAGGTGGCACGTCTGGCTGATGGAACCCTGCTTGATCTGGAGCTGTCGGCCCTCGAGAAAGAGAGCAAGGCCGAGATCATCGCCAGTCCGCGTGTCACCACGGCCAACCAGAAGCCGGCGTTGATCGAGCAGGGGACCGAGATCCCCTATGTGGAGTCCTCCTCCAGCGGCGCCACCTCGGTGACCTTCAAGAAGGCGGTGTTAAGCCTCAAGGTCACGCCACAGATCACGCCGGATAACCGGGTGATCCTGGATCTTACCGTGACCCAGGATACCAAGGGGGAGACGGTGCCCACCGGGACGGGGGATGCTGTTTCCATCAATGCCCAGTCCATCACCACTCAGGTGCTGGTGGATAATGGCGAGACGCTGGTGCTGGGTGGCATCTATCAGCAAACCATCAAGAACGATGTGAGCAAGGTGCCACTGCTGGGGGATATCCCGGGTCTGGGGATACTCTTCAAGAAGACCATCAGTGAAAACAAGAAGCGTGAATTGCTCATCTTTGTGACCCCGAGAATCGTCACCGACGACCTCTAAGCGCTTTACAGCGACTGACAAAACACATATAACCTAACGCCCCAAAGCGGTCGGGGCGTTGGGTTGGCCGGTTGCCAGCCCCCCTTTCAATTGAGATAATTCCCCGTCTGATCCATCGCAAGATGAGGTTCACCGGCATCCCGGAGTCTCTTTTCCGGGATCTAACACAGTGAAAGAACAAACGAAAAAACATGGCTGAGAAACGCAATATTTTCCTGGTAGGGCCCATGGGTGCGGGCAAGAGCACCATTGGCAGACATCTGGCTGAGCAGCTGCATATGGAGTTTTTCGACTCCGATCAGGAAATCGAGCGCCGCAGTGGTGCCGACATCAGCTGGGTCTTTGATGTCGAAGGGGAAGAGGGTTTCCGGGTGCGTGAAGAACGCGTCATCGGCGAACTCTCCGAGATGCAGGGTATCGTGCTGGCGACCGGTGGTGGTGCCATCAAGAGCCGCGAGACTCGCAATCGCCTCTCCGCCCGCGGTATCGTTGTCTATCTGGAGACCACCATCGAGAAGCAGCTAGCACGCACCCAGCGTGACAAGCGTCGCCCCCTGCTGCAGACCGCAGAGCCGCCCCGTGAGGTGCTCGAGCGTCTGGCCGGGGAGCGTAACCCCCTCTACGAAGAGGTGGCCGATTTTGTCGTGCACACCGATGAGCAGAGTGCCAAGGTGGTCGCCAACCAAATCGTCAAGCTGATTGGCATGTAACACGGAGAGGACCATGGAAAGGTTGGTCGTAGAATTGGGTGAGCGCTCCTATCCCATCGAGATTGGAGCAGGTCTGTTGCGTCAACCCGAGCGTTATCGCCAGGTGATCAAGGGCCAGCGCGTCATGGTGGTCACCAACGAGACGGTGGCTCCCCTCTACCTCGAGACCCTGTTGGCCCAACTTGGTGACTACCGGGTCGATACCCTGGTCCTTCCTGATGGCGAGGCTCATAAGAGCCTTTCTACCTTTGAGACGGTGATGAGCGCCCTGCTCGAGGGCAATCACGGCCGGGATACGACCCTCATTGCCCTCGGTGGTGGTGTGATAGGTGATCTGGTCGGGTTTGCCGCCGCCTGTTATCAGCGGGGAGTGCCCTTCATCCAGATTCCGACCACTCTGCTCTCTCAGGTCGACTCCTCGGTGGGCGGCAAGACGGCCGTCAATCACCCCCTCGGCAAGAACATGATCGGTGCCTTCTACCAGCCCAAGTCGGTGATCATCGATATCGACTGTCTGGCCACCTTGCCCGAGCGTGAGTTTGCCGCCGGCATGGCCGAGGTGATCAAGTACGGGATCATTTGGGACAGCGATTTCTTCGTCTGGCTCGAGCAAAATATGGCGCGTCTGCAGCAGCTCGATGAAGAGGCGCTGACTCAGGCCATTCTGCGTTGCTGTGCCATCAAGGCAGAGGTGGTGGCCGAGGACGAGACGGAGTCCGGCGTGCGTGCCCTGCTCAACCTGGGTCACACCTTCGGCCATGCCATCGAGGCCGAGATGGGGTATGGCAACTGGTTGCACGGTGAGGCCGTGGCTGCCGGTACCATGCTGGCGGCCGACACCGCTGTTCTGTGTGGCATGATGAGCGACGCCGAGCGTGAGCGGATCCGTCGCCTGCTGCTGGCGGCACGCCTGCCGGTTCACGCCCCCGCAGAGATGGACTTCTCCGCCTTCATCGCCCACATGCGGCGAGACAAGAAGGTGCTCAATGGCACGCTGCGCCTGGTGCTGCCCCGTGGCATTGGCAAGGCCGAAGTGGTTGCCCATGTCACCGAAGCACAGCTGGCTCAGGTCATAGAGCAAGCGCGTGGCTGACATCAAACAGCTGCAACTGCCGAGCCAGCGTCAGCTGGTTGACCGCATGTTGCACCTCATCGAGTTTGACACTCCCTTTGTCCTGCTCTCCGGGCGGCCTGGTTCGGGCCGCTCGACCCTCTTCGAGCAACTCCTCGGGCAGTTACCCGATACCCTGCGTCCGGTGACCCTGATCCCGACCAAGACCATGAAGATGGAGCAGGTGCGAGAGGCCTTGTTGCGTCAGATGGTTCCCTCTCCCCTGTTTAATCCCGCGGATGCCCTTGCCGACAGTTTCTTGCGCATGGCGCAGGGACTAAGGCAGCAACTGGTGATCCTGATCGACGGGGTGGACAGGTTGCCACGGGAGCTGTTGGCCGAATTGTGGGCACTGATGCTGGCCAACGATGCCTTGCCACGGCCTCACCGTCTTGCCATCCTGCTCACCGCCGATGAGCAGTGGGCTCGTCAGCACCGTCCTCTGCTCAAGGGGCGGGCGCTGCCAGCTCTGGAGGTTGAGCTGGTACCACTGACGGCTCCCGAGCAAAAGATTTTTCTCTACGAGAAGGGCAACCAACTCAAGGTGCCCTCTCTGCTGTTGACCAAAGAGAAGGTGGTCGAGATCCTGGCCGTGGCCAAGGGTCATCCCGCCACCATCATGATGTCTCTGGAGGAGCTGATGAGTGATCGTCGTCCACGCAAGCGTCCCGAGCCCTTTCCGATCCGCAAGGCGGCCATCGGGCTGGCCGCTACCGCCCTCGTCTTGTTGGGCCTGACCTATCTGGTCCCTGCCTTCATGGGGGGCGCCGCCGACGCCCCCAAGGTCGAGAGCGTCTCCGGTACCCTGCCGCCACCGGTACCGACCGGGCCTGTCTCTACGGATCCGAGTCAGCCTGACACTCCGGCGACCCCCACGGGATCGGCTCCCGTCGTCCAGGAGTGGAAGTCGGAAAAGGCTGCCCTGCCCGAGCAGGTCAAGGGCGATACCCTGACCACAGAGAGTCAGAATTACGAAGGGCGCCGTGTGGTCATCGCCGATGAGGTGGTGCAACAGCTGATGAAGGACAAGCCGGTCAGCGGCGCGCTGCCCACCGAGGTACAGCAAGCCGTGGTGCCGGGCAAGCAGGTGATTGGCGAGCCCCAGGCTCCCGCCAAACCCGCCGCCGTGGTCAAGCCGGCCCCCGAGGTCAAACCCGTTCCCGAGCGGCAGACTGTCAGCCTGACCCCGGCCAAGACTCTCAACCAGAAACGCAGCAACCACTTCAGCGTCCAGCTGATGGGGGCCAGCAACATGAAGGCGGTCGAAGAGTTTGTGGGCACCCACAAGTTGGCCGGTCAGGTTTGGGTCTACCAGACCCAGTTCCGTGGTAACCCCTGGTACGTGGTGCTGAAAGGGGATTATGCCACTCTGGAACAGGCCCGCGCCGCCATTCGCCAGTTGCCGCCTCCTCTGCTCAAGGAGCAGCCCTGGCCCAAGTCATTTGCCCAGGTGAAGAAAGAATTGAAGAAATAGCGCGGAAAAGGGGGTAAACTTCGCCCCCTTTCGGGCCTCACTCCACTCACCGGAACTTCATGAAAAAAACACGCGCCTTCCTGAAATGGGCCGGGGGCAAGTTCTCCCTGATCGAAGAGATTGCCGAGCGGCTGCCCGAGGGGCGTGTGTTGCTGGAGCCCTTTGTTGGCGCCGGCTCCGTGTTTCTGAACACAGACTTCGAAGAGTATGTGCTCAACGACATCAATCCTGACCTCATCGACTTCTACAACCACCTCAAGCACTCTCCTGACCGCTTGATCGCTGAGGCGCGGCGCTGGTTTGACCCCGAGTTCAACAACAAGGCAGCCTACTACCGTCTTCGCACCCAGTTTAACCAGGCGAGCGACAGTCTGGAGCGGGCCCAACTGTTTCTCTACCTGAACCGGCATGGCTTCAACGGCCTCTGCCGCTACAACAAGAAGGGGGGGTTCAACGTTCCCTTCGGATCCTACAAGAAGCCCTACTTTCCGGAAAAAGAGCTCTGGCTGTTTGCCGAGAAGGCCCAGCGTGCCACCTTCATCTGCGAGAGTTATGTGGATGCCATGGCCCGTGCCGAGTCGGACTGGGTCATCTACTGTGATCCTCCCTATGCGCCCCTCTCTACCACCGCCAGCTTCACCAGCTATGCGGCCAGCGGCTTTACCCTGGACGATCAGGCCGTGCTGGCCCGGGTGGCCAGGCACACGGCGGCCGAGAAGGGGGTCCCCGTGCTTATCAGCAACCACGACATCGAGCTGACCCGAGAGCTCTACCGTGGTGCTCGCCTCGACGAGGTGCAGGTCAAGCGCACCATCAGCCGTAACGGCGGGGGACGCAACAAGGTGGCCGAACTGCTGGCCCTCTATCTGCCCGGCATCTCTCCCGAGCAGGGATGGTATCCCGAAGAGCCCCACATCGAGCCCGCCACTCGGGCGTGATTCGGCCTCGTCTCTGTCCTGGCTTTGCGGTAAAATTGCGCCGCTTTTTTGCCCCGCAGCCAATGGATGATGCCGATGAAAGACTTTCTGATTGCACCCTCGATCCTCTCTGCCGACTTTGCCCGTCTGGGTGAGGACGTGGCCAAGGTGCTGGCCGCCGGTGCCGATGTGGTTCACTTCGATGTAATGGACAACCACTATGTGCCCAACCTGACCATTGGTCCCATGGTGTGTGAGGCCCTGCGTGGCTACGGTATCGAGGCGCCCATCGACGTGCATCTGATGGTCAAGCCGGTCGATCGCATCATTCCCGACTTCGCCAAGGCCGGTGCCTCTCTCATCACCTTCCACCCGGAAGCCTCCGAGCATCTGGATCGCTCCCTCGGCCTTATCAAGGAGCTGGGTTGCCAGGCTGGCCTGGTTCTCAACCCCGCGACCTCTCTCTCCTGCCTCGAATACGTGATGGACAAGCTGGACGTGATCCTGCTGATGTCGGTCAATCCGGGCTTCGGTGGTCAGAGTTTCATCCCCGGCACGCTCGACAAGCTGCGCCAGGTGCGCCGCCTGATCGACGAGAGCGGGCGCGACATCCGCCTCGAGATCGACGGCGGGGTCAAGGTCGAGAACATTCGCGAGATCGCCGAGGCCGGTGCAGACATGTTCGTGGCGGGCTCCGCCATCTTCGGCAAACCCGACTACAAGGCGGTGATCGATCAGATGCGCGCGGAGCTGGCTCATGTCCGTCGTTGAGCATCCCTTCGACCTGGTGCTGTTTGATCTCGACGGCACCCTGATCGACAGCGTTCCCCAGTTGGCGTTGGCGGTGAACCAGATGCTGCGAGAGTGCGGTTTTGACGAGGTGCCCGAGGCGGTAGTACGCACCTGGGTCGGTAATGGTGCCGATACGCTGGTGCAGCGCGCCCTGGCCCATGCCGGAGCCGGTGAGGCGCTGTTTGCGACCGCTCGTCCGGCCTTTGGTCGCTACTATCAGGCCTGCCTGCTGGAGGGGCTCGAGATGTATGAGGGGGTGGCCGCCACCCTGGCACGATTGGCGACGGCGGGGTATCGTCTGGCTGTGGTGACCAACAAGCCAACCGCCTTCGTGCAGCCGATCCTCGAGGCACTGGGGATAGCAGGCTATTTCTCTCTCTGGCTCGGTGGTAACTGTCTGCCCGAGAAGAAGCCCCATCCCGCCCCCCTGCTGCACGCCTGCCACGAGCTGCAACTCTCTCCGGCGCGCACCCTGATGGTAGGCGACTCCGAGAACGATGTGCTGGCTGCCAAGGCGGCCGGTATGCGGGTTGTGGGGCTCACTTATGGCTATAACTACGGGCGTCCCATCGCCGACTCACAACCCGATTGGGTCTTTGAACACTTTTCCGGGCTGGACACGATCCTGCCCGGTTAATAAAGGAACTCACACTCTATGGCTAAACCAATCGTACTGAGTGGCGCCCAGCCCTCCGGCCAACTGACTATCGGCAACTACATGGGAGCCTTGCGTCAGTGGGTCAACATGCAGGATGACTACGACTGCCTCTACTGCATCGTCGATATGCATGCGGTCACCGTACGCCAGGATCCCCTGGCCCTGCGCAAGGCGTGTCTGGATGCGGCAGCCCTCTATCTGGCGGTGGGCATCGATCCCAAGAAGAGCACCGTCTTTATCCAGTCTCATGTTCCCCAACATGCTGAGCTGGGCTGGGTCCTCAACTGCTATACCCAGATGGGCGAGCTGTCGCGGATGACCCAGTTCAAGGACAAGTCGGCCCGTTTCGAAAACAATGTCAACGTCGGGCTGTTCGGTTATCCGGTGCTGATGGCCGCCGACATCCTGCTCTACCAGGCCAACCAGGTGCCGGTCGGCAACGATCAGAAGCAGCATCTGGAGCTGACCCGCGACATCGCCTATCGCTTCAACAACCTCTATGGCGAGGTCTTCACCATGCCGGATCCCTTCATCCCGACCGAAGGTGCCCGGGTGATGAGCCTGCAGGACCCCACCAAGAAGATGTCCAAGTCCGACGACAACGAGGCCAACTTCATCGGTCTGCTGGAGGATCCCAAGCAGATCGCCAAGAAGATCAAGCGCGCGGTCACCGATTCCGACAATCCGCCCGTGGTGCGTTTCGATGTGGAGAACAAGCCTGGTGTCTCCAACCTGCTGACCCTGATGTCGGGCGCCACCGGTCGCTCCATCCCCGAGCTGGTCGAGCATTTCGACGGCAAGATGTACGGCCACCTCAAGGGTGAGTGTGCCGACGCCGTGGTGGCCATGCTCGAGCCGATGCAGGCCCGTTTCAACGAGTTGCGCCAGGATGAGGCGCTGCTGCTCTCCATTTTGGCGGAAGGTGCACAAAAGGCACGCGAAAGGGCTGAAAAAACCCTCGCCAGGGTATATGATGTAATCGGCTTCGTTCCTCGAGCCTGACATACTGGGAAGGTGTAGTAGAAGAGAGCCGGGTATCGACCTGGCTTTCTTTGTTTTCATCGATAACAATTGTCCTCAGTGGCTCGTATTCCGGGCCTTCCTCTATACCTCAGAAACTCGTTGAGAAAGCATGACCGCCCACGCCGAAATACCCATGACCGAACTGGAAGACAAGGGGCACTGGCTCCGCAAGTTCCGCAAGGCAAAGAATCTCAATACCCTGCAGCTGATGGTTTCCAACGCCATCGACAGACATCACACCATGCCTTCGGTAGCGGCGGCCATCTACCTGGCCGAGTGCCAGCGGGAGCGGGAGCTGGAGCAGGGACGCCTGCTGGATCGCTAATCTCTTTCACCGACCGCGTATCGTCTTCTTTCCGTGTTGAGCCGCTCGGGTGATGGCACATCCCGGCGGCGCCATTTATTACGTCGGTGAACCATGCCAGAATGTGCCCCCGCCTGACCGGCCCCGTTTCTGATCTGACTGTTTGCGGTTTTCTATGTTGCTGCTGATCGATAATTACGACTCCTTTACCTGGAACCTGGTGCAATATTTCGGGGCGCTGGGCAGTGAGGTCGTGGTGCGTCGCAACGATGAGATCACGTTGGAAGGGATTGCCGCACTGGCACCGGATCAGCTGGTCATCTCCCCCGGTCCCTGTACCCCCAACGAGGCCGGGATCTCCCTCGAGGCCATTCGCCACTTTGCCGGTCAGTTACCGATCCTGGGAGTCTGCCTGGGTCATCAATCCCTGGCCCAGGTGTTTGGGGCCCGGGTGGTGCGTGCCCGCCGGGTGATGCACGGCAAGACGTCATCCATCCGGCACACGGGGGAGGGGGTGTTTCGCGGGCTCGCCGATCCGCTGACCGTGACCCGTTACCATTCGCTGGTGGTGGCGTGGGACTCCCTGCCCGATGCCTTGGCGGTCACTGCCTGGAGCCTGGATGAGGAGGGACGACCCGACGAGATCATGGGCCTTCGGCATCAATCTCTTAACATTGAGGGGGTTCAGTTCCATCCGGAGAGCATCCTCAGCCAGCAGGGACTCGATCTGTTGGCCAATTTTGTCCGTCCATCCCGCTGATTTTGTGATTTTCTTCGCAAATCCGACAGCCGATTTGCTTTTTCACTCCTGATAATTTATTCACCCACAACTCCCGCCATATTGGGGCTTGCCAAGCATGGCTGCTCCGTTATGCAATAGGCCCGCCTATTTTCTCATGCCTTGTCGAACATTGTTTGCCCAAGTACGGCAGGTTGCAGACTTTTTTCTTTTTTTTTGTGATAATCCGGTCGTGTTTACACGGATTTAACTTTTCGGCGGTCAAATATTCTGAGCGCCGATCACAAGGAGCAAGCTATGTCAGTGCAAGTGACACGTGATCAGTTCGATGAAGTGATGGTACCCAACTATGCCCCGGCCAAGATCATCCCGGTGCGTGGTGTTGGCTCCCGTGTCTGGGATCAAGAGGGGCGTGAGTACATCGACTTCGCCGGCGGTATCGCGGTCAACGGTCTAGGCCACTGCCACCCCAAGCTGGTGGAGGCCCTCAGGCACCAGGGTGAGCAGCTCTGGCACCTCTCCAACGTCATGACCAACGAGCCGGCCCTGCGTCTGGCTCGCAAGCTGGTCGATGCCACCTTCGCCGAGAAGGTCTACTTCTGTAACTCGGGTGCCGAGGCCAACGAGGCCGCCCTCAAGCTGGCCCGTCGTTATGCCATCGAACAGTTTGGCGAGCACAAGACCCAGATCATCGCCTTCCATCAGGGTTTCCATGGTCGCACCTTCTTCACCGTGAGCGTCGGTGGCCAGGCGGCTTATTCCGACGGCTTCGGTCCCAAGCCCGGTGACATCACCCATGTGGCCTACAACGATCTGGCGGCGCTCGAGGCGGTCATCTCCGACAACACCTGCGCCGTGGTCATGGAGCCGCTGCAAGGGGAAGGTGGCATCATCAGCCCGACCGATGAGTTTGCCAAGGGCGTGCGTGCCCTGTGTGACAAACACAATGCCCTGCTGGTGTTTGACGAGGTGCAGTCTGGTGTGGGCCGTACCGGTCACCTCTACGCCTACATGGGCCTCGGTATCACCCCGGACATCCTGACCAGTGCCAAGGCGCTCGGTGGCGGCTTCCCGATCGGTGCCATGCTGACGACCTCCGCCATCGCCGCCCACCTCAAGGTCGGTACTCACGGCTCTACCTATGGTGGCAACCCGCTGGCCTGTGCCGTGGCCGAGGCGGTGATCGACGTGGTCAACACCCCCGAGGTACTAAACGGCGTGAAACAGCGCGAGCAGTTGATCCGTGAGGGCCTGGAGGCGATCAACGCCAGGTACCACTGCTTCAGCGAAGTTCGCGGCCAGGGCCTGCTGCTCGGTGCCGTGTTGAACGAGGATTACAAGGGGCGCTCCCGCGACTTCCTGCTGGCCTCCATCGACCAGGGGCTGATGGCGCTGGTGGCCGGGACCAACGTGGTGCGTTTCACCCCCTCCCTGATTATCCCCGAAGCGGATATCAAAGAGGGTCTGGCCCGCTTCGAGAAGGCGGTCGCCCAGGTGGTGGGCGCCTAATCCTGTATTGAGGCGGGGAGCGTCTCCTGGCAGGAGCCGGGAACCCCGCCTGTCGTCAATCAAGGGAGTTGTCATTCATGTTGGTTATTCGCCCCATAGAGCAGAAAGATTTTGCGGGCCTCAAGACCTGTGCCATCGAATCCGGCACCGGCATGACCTCGCTGCCGGTCAACGATGAGCTGCTGCAACGCAAGATAGACGCGTCCATGCAGACCTTCTCCGACAAGCCGGCAGGCAAGGGAGATTGCCTCTACTTCTTCGTGGCCGAGGATCTCGAGACCGGCGAGATGGTGGGCACCTGCGCCATCGATGCCGCCGTCGGGCTCTCCCAGCCCTTCTACAACTACCACATCGGCAAGGTGGTCCACTCCTCGCCCAAGCTCGGCATCTACAACGTGGTCGAGACCCTGACCCTTTCCAATGATTACACCGGCAGCACCGAGCTCTGTACCCTGTTTCTGCGCGAGTGTGCCCGTGAGGGGCAAAACGGACGCCTGCTCTCCAAGCATCGCTTCCTCTTTATGGCGGAGCATCAGGAGCTGTTCGACAACACCGTCTTCGCCGAGATGCGCGGTGTCTCCGATGAAGAGGGGCACAGCCCCTTCTATGAGTGGTTGCAGACCCACTTCTTCTCCCTCGACTTCCCGACCGTGGACTACCTGACCGGTATCGGCAAGAAGCGCTTCATCGCCGAGCTGATGCCCAAGTACCCCATCTATGTGAACCTGCTCTCGGATGCGGCCCGAGCCGTCATCGGCAAGACCCATGACAAGACCCGTCCGGCCATCAAGATGCTGCACGACGAGGGTTTTGTGAACCGCGGTTATGTGGACATCTTCGACGCGGGCCCCGCCGTGGAGTGCGAGCTGCAGAACATTCGCAGCGTGCGGCGCAGCCGCCGCCTGGCGGTTCAGGTCGGCGATCCGGTGGGCGGGCAGAATTTCCTCATCTGCAACTCCCGCTTCAGCCAATATCGGGCCTGCTACGGCAACATCAGCATCAATCCCGACACCCATGAGGCCATCATCCCGCCCAAGATGGCGGCGGCCCTCAAGGTGCAGGACGGGGATCTGGTGCGGGTAGTCGAACTCGACTGATGATTTGCCGGGCCAAGGTCCGGCGTGACGGGCGCAGCCCGCTGGAGACAATGGAATGAATGTACAGCTGATTAATGGCCAGTGGCTGGCCGGTGAAGGAACAGAATTCGTCTCGGTCGATCCGGCCAAGAATCAGGTGGTCTGGCGTGGCCAGGCCGCCAGCCCCACCCAGGTGGATGCTGCCGTCAAGGCCGCTCGCGCCGCCTTCTACCAGTGGGGGGATAGCTCCCTCGAGGCGCGTCTGGCCATCGTGACCCGCTTTGCCGAGCTGCTCGGCGAGCATAAGGAGTCCCTGGCCCTGACCATAGCCCGGGAGACCGGCAAACCCCTGTGGGAGACCCGCACCGAGGTGGTCGCCATGCAGGGCAAGATTGCTATTTCGATCCGCGCCCATGAGGAGCGCACCGGCACCGTCGAGAACCCCATGCCGGGCGCCAAGGCGTTCGTGCGCCACAAGCCCCACGGTGTGGTGGCCGTGTTCGGTCCCTATAACTTCCCGGGGCACCTGCCCAACGGCCACATAGTACCGGCCCTCATCGCCGGTAATACCGTGGTCTTCAAGCCCTCCGAGCTGACCCCCCTGGTGGCCGAGGCAACCCTGAAGATCTGGCTGGAGGCCGGTCTGCCGGCCGGCGTCATCAATCTGGTGCAGGGGGAGGTCGAAACCGGCAAGGCCCTGGCGGGTCACGTCGACATCGATGGCCTCTTCTTCACCGGCTCGTCGCGCACCGGGCACCTGCTGCACCAGCAGTATGCCGGGCAACCGGGCAAGATCCTGGCCCTGGAGATGGGTGGCAACAACCCGCTCATCGTCAAGGACGTGAGCGATATGGACGGTGCCGTGCATGCCATCGTGCAGTCCGCCTTTGTCACCTCCGGCCAGCGCTGCACCTGCTCTCGCCGTCTCTTTATCCAGCGCGGTGCCGCGGGCGATGCCTTGCTGGCGCGTCTGCGCGATGTGGTGAGTCGTATCCGTGTCGGTCACTATGACGACGTTGAGCAACCCTTCATGGGCGCCATGATAAGCGAGAGGGCGGCACTGGGCATGGTTGCAGCCCAGAGCCACCTCAAGAGCCTGGGTGCCGAGCCCCTGCTCGAGCTCAAGCATCTGGAGCCGGGCACCGGCTTCGTCTCCCCCGGCATCATAGATGTCACCGGCGTCGCCGCGCTGCCGGACGAGGAGTACTTCGGCCCGCTGCTGCAGGTCATTCGTTATGACGATTTCGACGCCGCCATCGATCAAGGGAACGCCACCCGCTACGGCCTCTCGGCCGGTTTGCTGGGGGACAGTGAGGCGGACTGGCAGCACTTCTTCAAGCGTATCCGCGCCGGCATTGTCAACTGGAACAAGCCCATCACCGGCGCCTCCAGTGCCGCCCCCTTTGGTGGCATCGGCGCCTCGGGCAACCACCGTGCCAGCGCCTACTATGCGGCCGACTACTGCGCCTATCCGGTCGCCTCGGTTGAGGATGGCAAGGCGACCATGCCGGATCAGCTGTCACCAGGCCTTCGTTTCTAAAACAAGGGGCGTCCAGGCAGGCGCCCCGGTTTGTACCCCGCAAGCAAAGGAAAGAGAGAGATGCAAAAGGATATCGAGACCCTGTTCGGTCATCTGTGGGACAACTACATCAAGGTCACCCCGAGTGCCCACAAGGTGCACGAGCTGCTCGCCGGCGGCGAGTCTATCGTCAACGATCATGTCGCCTTCCGGACCTTCAACCTGCCCAAGGTGGGGCTCGAGAAACTGGCCGCCCACTTCCTGGCCCTGGGCTATGAGGAGAAGGGGCAGTACGAGTTCAAGGCCAAGAAGCTCAAGGCCAAGCACTTCGAGCACAGCGATCCGGATGCCCCCAAGGTATTTATCAGCGAGCTGAAGGTGGAGGAGCTCTCGGCCCCGGCCCAGGCGATCGTTCATGCTCTGGTGGAGCAGGTGCCCGAGCATCTGACCGATGCCCCTGCCTTCCTCTACGCCGGCGCTCCGTGGCGTGTCTCCCATGCCGACTACCAGACTCTGCTGGCCGAGAGCGAGTATGCCGCCTGGATGGCCGCCTGGGGCTATCGTGCCAACCATTTCACCGTCAGCATCAACCGCCTGCGTGACTTTGACACCATAGAGGCAGTCAACGCGGCCCTGAAGCGTGCGGGCTTCGTGCTCAACGCGGTCGGTGGCGAGGTGAAGGGCGATCCGCACGTGATGCTGGAGCAATCCTCCACCATGGCCGACAAGGCCGATGTGGCCTTTACCGACGGGGTGAAGACCATTCCAAGCTGCTTTTACGAGTTCGCCCTGCGTTACCCGCAGGCCGACGGCATCCTCTACCCGGGCTTCGTCGAAGCCTCGGCCGACAAGATCTTCGAGTCGACCAACGCCATGTAAGAGAGGGGCCGCTTGGCCCCTCTTCTTTTTCTGACGCGACCGTGGATCTCCTTTCCCGGTTTCGGCTAGAGTGAGAAATCATCCTCAACTGAGAACAGCTTATGCCGGCATACCTCTTTCTGCGCGAGGGCGAAACCCTCACTTGGCTGGAGATGGAAAGCGACGGTTATGGAGAGTCGCTCGTCCAACTGCTCGCTCAGGGGTTTGTCCCTCTGGGAGAGCCCCTGCTGGCCGAAGCGCCCGAGCAGGGCATCGCCCGGTTGCGGGAACGGGGTCACCTGCACGGTGAGCTCAAGGCATTTGGGAGCTACAGCATTCCCACCGAGGCCCTGGAGCCTCTGCTCACGCTGCGTTGATCGCCTCGAGGATAGCGCCGTCGGCGACCAGCAGGGTATCCATGCCGGCGGCACGCCCCGCCTGCACCCCAATCTCGGTATCTTCAAACACCAGGCAGCGGGTCGGCTCGACCCCCAGTTGCCCGGCGACCTTGAGAAAGGTGTCGGGATGGGGTTTGTGGTTCTCCACGTCATCGGCGCTCACTATGGTCTCGATATAGGCATCCAGGCCGGTCTGGCGCAGGATCTGCTCTACATGGCGGCGCGGTGAGCCGGTGCCTATGCCCATGGGTCGCTTGCCAAATTGGCTCCTGACCAGCTCCCACATGGGGGGATAGACCTGCACCTTGTCGATGTTGGCCAGATAGAGGGCGACCTTGCGCCGGGTGAAGGCCTCCACATCGATATGAAGTCCATGCTCGTTTGCCAGCAGGGCCACTATTTTGCGGGTCGGTATGCCTCCCATGCCGTGGATGCGGGCGCGATCGAAGGGCAGGCCAAACTCGGCGGCGGTCTGTGCCCAGGCGTCCAGATGCAGGGGCATGGAGTTCACCAGGGTGCCATCGAGATCGAAAATCAGGGCGTCGTATTGCTCAAACATGGGCCTACCTCGAAGAGTTGAAGGATGGCCAGACTAGCAGAGATCGCCCTCCGATGCCGAGGCGCGCGGCCACGAGAGATGTGGCTATTGGGAATAAAGAATACTTTTTTATTCTTTGTTGTTATTCACTCCCCCCGTTAGGCTCGATGCAAACCTCCTCATGGAAGATTCGAGCTATGTCATTGAAGGGCCTCTCTCCCCTGTCGGATGAGCAACAGCAGCAGCTCTCCCAGGTTCTATCCGGTCTCAACGTCCAGCAGCTGGCCTGGGTCAGCGGTTATCTCTACGGTCTCTCCCAGGGCGGCGTGGCGCCGGCCGCTTCCGTCAGCGTCGCCGCCTCCGGCTCCCTGACCATCCTCTACGGCTCCCAGACCGGCAATGCCAAGGGGGCCGCCGACGGCGTACGCAAGCTGGCCGAAGGGAAGGGGATCCCTGTGACCCTGGTCTCCATGGCCGATTACAAACCCAAACAGCTCAAGAAAGAGAGCCACCTGCTGGTGGTGGTGAGCACCTACGGTGAGGGCGAGCCGCCCGAGAGCGCGGTGGATCTGCATGAGCAGCTTAAGAAAGGCAAGCTTGGCAAGCTCGATGGCCTCAAGTTTGCCGTGCTGGGGCTGGGGGATAGCTCCTACGAGTTCTTCTGCCAAACCGGCAAGGATTTCGAGACCTTCCTCACCCAGGCCGGTGCCGAGCGCGTGGTCGAGAGCGCCCTGCTCGATGTGGATTACCAGGTGGCCGCCGCCAGCTGGGGTGAGCAGGCGATCACTGCCCTCGCCGCGACCCTGAGCACAGGCACCAGCGTCAGCTCGGCCGTCGCCCAGGCGGTCGGGCAGAGCCCCTACAGCAAGGAGCACCCCTTCCCGGCGCGGCTCTCGGTCAACCAGAAGATCACCGGTCGCGACTCCACCAAGGACATCCGCCATATCGAGATCAGCCTGGATGCATCCGGTATCCGCTACCAGCCGGGGGATGCCCTCGGGATCTGGTTCGACAACGCCCCCGAACTGGTTGGTGAAGTCTTGTCCCTGGCCGCTCTGACCGGCGATGAGGAGACCGCCCACGGTGACCTGCGCAGTGCACTGACCCGTCATTTCGAACTGACCCGGCTGCACGGCGGCTTTATCACCGGCCTTGCCGAGATCTCGGACAACGCGGCCCTGCGCGATCTGGCCGGCGACAAGAGCCAGCTTAACGCTCTGGTCTCCTCTGCCCAGGTGGTGGATGTGCTCAAGCGCTTCCCGACCGCGCTCTCTGCCGAACAGCTGATCGGCCTGCTGCGCCCGCTCACCCCGCGTCTCTACTCCATCGCCTCCGCCCAGAGCGAGGTGGAGGAAGAGGTGCACCTGACCGTCGGGGTAGTGCGCTACCCGCAGGAAGACGGCGTGGTGCGCAGCGGCGCCGCCTCCTCCTACCTGGCGGACCGGTTGGAAGAGGGGGCCGAGGTGCGGGTGTTTGTTGAGCACAACGACAACTTCCGCCTGCCGACGAATCCGGATACCCCCGTCATCATGGTGGGCCCTGGCACCGGCATCGCCCCGTTCCGTGCCTTTATGCAGGAGCGGGAAGCGCAAGAGGCAGAGGGCAAGAACTGGCTCTTCTTCGGCAACCCGCATTTTACCCAGGACTTCCTCTATCAGGTGGAGTGGCAGCGCTATGTGAAATCCGGCCTGCTGTCGAAGATCTCCCTGGCCTTCAGCCGGGATCAGGGCGAGAAGATTTATGTGCAGGATCGCCTGCGCCAGGAAGGGCGTGAGCTCTATGCCTGGCTGGAGCAGGGGGCCCACCTCTACGTGTGCGGCGATGCCAATCGCATGGCGAAAGACGTGCAAGAGGCCCTGCTGGAGGTGATTGCCGAACACGGTCGCAAGAGCCGTGAGGAAGCAGAAGAGTATTTGAGCGAACTGCGTCGTGCCAAACGTTATCAAAGGGATGTCTACTGATGAGCAAGCAAATCGTTCCCGGTCCGGTGGAAGGACCGCTCTCCGACAACGAGCGCCTCAAGCGCGAGAGCCACTTTCTGCGCGGCACCATAGAGCAGGATCTGCAGGACCCGCTTACCGGTGGCTTCAACGGCGACAACTTCCAGCTGATCCGCTTTCACGGCATGTATCAGCAAGACGACCGTGACATCCGCCCCGAGCGCGCCGCCCAAAAACTCGAGCCGCTGCACAACGTCATGCTGCGCGCCCGCCTGCCCGGCGGCATCATCACCGCGGCCCAGTGGCTGGTGATCGACCAGTTCGCCGAAGAGCACAGCCTGTACGGCAGCATCCGCCTGACCACCCGCCAGACCTTCCAGTTCCACGGGGTGCTCAAGCGCGACATCAAACTGATGCACCAGACCCTCAATAGCACCGGCATCGACTCCATCGCCACCGCCGGCGACGTGAACCGCAACGTGCTCTGCACCAGTAACCCGGTGGAGTCCGAGCTGCACCGGGAGGCCTACGAGTGGGCCAAGAAAATTTCCGAGCACCTGCTGCCCAAGACCCGTGCCTACGTGGAGATCTGGCTGGATGGCGAGAAGCTGGGGGAGGACGAGGAGCCAGTCCTGGGGTCGACCTACTTGCCGCGCAAGTTCAAGACGACCGTGGTGATCCCGCCCCACAACGACGTGGACATCCACGCCAACGATCTCAACTTCGTGGCGATTGCCGAAGGTGGCAAGCTGGTGGGCTTCAACGTGCTGGTGGGCGGGGGGCTGGCCATGACCCACGGCGACACCAGCACCTACCCGCGCAAGGCGAGCGATTTTGGCTTCGTGCCGCTCTCCCATGTGCTGGAGGTGGCGGCCGCCGTGGTCAGCACCCAGCGTGACTGGGGCAACCGGGTCAACCGCAAGAACGCCAAGACCAAGTACACGCTTGAACGGGTGGGGGTCGAGGCCTTCAAGGCCGAGGTGGAGAGCCGTGCCGGCATCGCGTTTGGCGAGGTGCGCCCCTATGCATTCACCAGTCGCGGCGATCGCTTCGGCTGGGTCGAGGGGATCGACGGCAAGCACCACCTGACCCTGTTCATCGAGAACGGCCGCCTGCTCGACTTTCCGGGCAAGCCGCTCAAGACCGGTATGCGCGAGATCGCCAAGGTACACCGGGGGGATTTTCGCCTCACCGCCAACCAGAATCTCATCATCGCGGGCGTGCCCGCCGGCGAGAAGGTGCGCATCGAGGCGCTGGCGCGCCAGTACGGCCTGCTCGATGACGGCGTGAGCGAGCAGCGCAAGCAGTCCATGGCGTGCGTGGCCCTGCCCACCTGCCCGCTGGCGATGGCCGAGGCCGAACGCATGCTGCCGGCCTTTGTCACCGACATCGAAGGGCTGCTGGCCAAACACGGTCTCGCCGATGACGCCATCATCTTCCGGGTCACCGGCTGCCCCAACGGCTGCGGCCGCGCCATGCTGGCAGAGGTGGGGCTGGTGGGCAAGGCGCCGGGGCGCTACAACCTGCACCTGGGGGGAAATCTCGAGGGGACGCGCATCCCGCGCCTGTACCGGGAGAACATCACAGAGGCGCAGATCCTGGCCGAGCTGGACGCCCTGATAGGCCGCTGGGCCACCGAGCGTGAGCCGGGCGAGTGCTTCGGTGATTTCGTCATTCGCGCCGGGATCACTGCCCCCGTCGTCAACTCGGCCGTGGACTTCTATGCCGCCTGAGGAGAGCACAATGACACTCGATCTCGACCACCTGCTCACCCTGACCCGGGATCAGCAGATTGATGCCCTGGCGCCCCACAACCGGGAGCTGGAGCAGATGAGCGCCCCCGAGCGGGTGCGCTGGGCCCTGGCTCACCTGCCGGGTACCCATATCTTATCGTCGAGCTTCGGCATCCAGGCGGCCCTGATGCTGCATCTGGTGAGCCGGGAGCGACCCGACATCCCTGTGGTGCTCACCGATACCGGTTATCTCTTCCCCGAGACCTACCGCTTCATCGACGAGCTGACCGAGCGCCTCGGGCTCAACCTGAAGGTCTACCAGGCGGCGCTCACCCCCGCCTGGCAGGAGGCGCGCTTTGGCAAGCTGTGGGAGCAGGGGGTGGAGGGGATCACCCGTTACAACCAGCTCAACAAGGTCGAGCCGATGGAGCGTGCCCAGCAGGAGCTCGGCGCCCGCACCTGGTTCTCGGGCCTGCGCCGGGAGCAGTCCGGCAGCCGCCAGGGGTTGCCGGTGCTGGCTATCCAGCGTGGCCGCTTCAAGTTCCTGCCGGTCATCGACTGGAGCAACAAGGACGTGCACTACTACCTCAAGGAGTTTGACCTGCCCTACCACCCCCTGTGGGAACAAGGTTATCTCTCGGTGGGCGACGTGCACACCACCGCCAGGTGGGAGCCGGGCATGAGCGAGGAGCAGACCCGCTTCTTCGGCCTCAAACGCGAGTGCGGGCTGCACGAAGAGGGCAAGGAGCAGGACGGCTCGGGGATCTGAGTCTTCACATCGATGAAGAAGGGGCCTGTCGGCCCCTTCTTTGTTGGGCTTCATGTGTGGCTGGTTGAGGTTGGCCCTGGATCGCATCCGAAATGATATTAATCAATAAGCGGATGGTGTTGACCCATTAGGATCTGAATTGGATCCTTTCAAGGAAGACTCCATGCACGATGTCGTCAAACGGCCTATCGACTACCTGCTGACCAAGCTCGCTTTGTTGCTGGGAGGCGTCATAGTGGTGATGAGCCTGGTGATGGCGGCGCTCAACTATCAGGATCTGGTGAACCTGCGGCTGGAGGGATACCGCCAGATGCTCCACACCCTGGAGACCAGCTACCTCAGGGAGCGGGTGATGCAGAGTCGGGCGCAGCTTGAGGTGCTCGACGCCGCCCTGGACAGGGAGGCGATAGCAAGGGGAGAGTCGGCTTACTCCCCCGTCTGGTCCATCGCCCACCGAATCAAGATGGCCGAGTCCCACTACATCTACTTCTATCACGTCCGCAGCGAGCGTATCGACAGCTACCCCTCCTTCTCACCCTCACCGGATTCGAGCTTCACCCCCCATCTTCGCCCCTGGTTCGCCTTGATGGAGAGCGACCAGCCCCAATGGGTCGGTCCCTATCGGGAATATGGATCCGGCATCCGGGTATTGACTCTGGGGAAGAAGATCCACGCTGAGGATGGCTCCCTGCTTGGACTCATGATGGTGGATCTCAACCTTCACTTCCTGCAGGAAGCGCTGGAGAGAGTGCTGGGTCCCCTGGATGCGACACTCTTTCTGCGTCATCCACACAGTGGTGAGATGCTTGCCGAGGTAAATCCGCAGTTGTTGCGACAGGTGCCCGCCACAGAGGAAGAGGAGCAGGCGGCCCTGAAGGGGCTGCGGCAGGGGGCACTACTGCTGCACGATGTTCCCTATGTAGGTTGGGAGCTTGGCCTCTATGTGCCCGCGGTTCGCTTCTGGCGAGCCCTGACCCATGAGCTCTCCCTGCTGATGTTACCGCTGGGCGCCATGATGCTGGTGGTTTGGATGGGAATACGCTCCCTGCTGCGCATCTTCCACCGGGAGCTGGATCTGCTGCAGGGGCGTCTCAACACGCTGGTACGGGGAGAGCAGGAGGAGGAGGGGGCATCCCAGGCTCCCTGGTTTGTCGAGGCGAATCTGAAGGAGTTGGCGGTCATCGAGGATCACTACCGATCCCAGCAACGGGCCCTGCTAAGCGATCCTCTGACCGGGATCGGTAACCGTCGCTCCTTCGACGAAGCGATGGAGAGTGTGGGGACACAGGAGACTTATGCCCTGGTGTTGATCGATGTGGACAGGTTCAAGCTGATCAATGACCACTGTGGGCACAGTGTCGGGGACGGGGTGCTCTGCCGGGTGGCCGAGTGTCTGGTCAGCGTGTTTGGGCCTGCGGGCTGCTATCGCATCGGCGGGGATGAGTTTGCCGTGCTCACTCCCTGGGGAGAGCAGGAGCTGGGAGAGGCGCTCGACAGGCTCGGGCGAAGGATCCATCGTCAGCGCTGGCGAGAGGGGATCCGGGTCACCCTCAGCATGGGGGTGGCGTCGGGAGGGGCGCCGGACTGGTTTGAGCGGGCCGATGCGGCGCTTTATCGCAGCAAGGAGGCGGGGCGAGATCGCTGGTGTCGGGAGTGAGGGGCCGAAGGCCCCTCGTGTGTTACAGGGCCTTCATCACCTCGGCGCCGATGGCGAAGGAGCGCTTGCGGGCGTCGTGATCCGTGATGGGGCCGTTGAACATCAGTTCATCGGCACCAGTCTCGGCCAGCAGGGCGCGCACGCCGTGGTAGATCTCGTCCGGATCGCCGACCAGGGAGCGGGCCAGGGTGCGCTCCATGGCGAGCAGCTCGTGGGGAGGCCAGCCATCGAGATCCGCCACCGGGTGGGGCAACTCACCCGCATCCCCCCGGTGCAGCCGCAAAAACTGCTGCTGCACAGTGGTGAAGAGGCGCCGGGCCGTGGCCGAATCGTCGGCGGCGACCAGGTTTACGCACACCAGGGCATGGGGTTTCGGCCAACGCGCCGAGGGCCGGTACTGGCTGCGGTAGAGTTCGAGGGCCTGCAGCAGCATGGCCGGCGCGAAGTGGGAGGCAAAGCCAAACGGCAGCCCCATGGCGGCGGCGAGCTGGGCACCGTAGAGGCTGGAGCCGAGCAACCAGACCGGCACCTCGAGGCCGCGTCCGGGTACGGCGCGCACCGGACCGCGGCTCTGGCCGAAGTAGTCCATCAGCTCGGCCACCTCGGCCGGGAAGTCGTCGATGCTCTGATCCTTGTTGCGACGCAGGGCCCGCATGGTGGTCTGGTCGGTGCCGGGGGCGCGGCCGAGGCCGAGATCGATGCGATCTCCGAACAGGGAGGCCAGGGTGCCAAACTGCTCGGCCACCACCAGGGGGGCGTGGTTGGGCAGCATGATGCCGCCGGCCCCGAGGCGAATGCGCGAGGTGCCGTTGCCGAGGTGGCACAGCAGCACCGAGGTAGCGGCGCTGGCGATCCCCGGCATGTTGTGGTGCTCGGCCACCCAGTAGCGGGTGTAACCGAGCGCTTCGGCGTGGCGGGCGAGATCCAGCGAATGGCGGAATGATTCGGCCGGGCTCGAGCCTTCCGGTACGGGCACCAGGTCGAGCAGGGAGTAGGGAATGCGCATGTCATGCTCCATTGACGGATTCTATTGGCAACAAAGCGACCACTCTAGCACAGGTCTCCCGTCGTCAAACTGTTAACTCTGCGAGGTGACCTATCGGTCGAAGGCCTCATAGGGGGACCCAAGGCGCCTAGCGGGGAGGCGCTCTTCAGCCCCCCTGGCCCTGTTATCCCGGGGCAACACCCGTCGCGCTCTTTCGATCGCCACCGAGCGTCGTTGCGGGGCCCCCCATCGAGTGCGATGGGCGGTTGCACCGCAAGTGCGTCATGGGCAGCGCTTGTCCGGGGGCTGCTGTTGCTCGCGCTGCTCCTCGAGCTCCTTGCCGAGGAAGTAGTTGAGGAAGGTGCGGATCACCGCGATCACCGCCAGACGGATCAGCTCCTCCTGGCTCGGGGCTATGGTGGTGGCCAGGATGTCGGCGGCGAGCTGGAACTCCAGCGCCAGAATGAGCCAGCTGCCAAAGCAGAGACGGATGCGCGGGAAGCCGGGTTCATGGTCCCGCTGGCGCAGGGCCAGCAGCAGGGTCTTGCCAAGGCCGACGACCACACAGGCCACCGAGATGAGTTCGAGGGCGAATTGGACCAGCTCCACGCCGTGCAGCATCGCCGATTTCCACTGTGCAAGTTCAAACCAGAGTGTCACCGGGTTGCCTCCTTCTTCGTTACTGAGCCTTCATATAACTTCCCCTTGCTGGCGGTCAATTGACAGGCCGCGCAGCCAGCCGGCGAGCTGGTCGATGAGTTGGCGCGCCGCCGGGCTGATGGCGGCCAGCTGGAAGTAGCCATGGGTGACCCCGAGCTGGCGCTGGCAGGCGGCCTCGACCCCATGCTCTATCAGAGCATGGTAGAGTGCCTCCCCTTCGTCCCGCAGGGGATCGAACTCGGCGGTGAGGATCAGGGTCGGCGGCAGGGCTGGCAGTGCCGGATGCAGCAGGGGGCAGGCCTCGGGATGATCGTATGCCACTGGGCCGAGGTAGGCGGTAAAGCCGCTTTGCAACATGTCGGCGGTGATGAGGTAGTCCTCACCGAGGGTGCGGTAGCTGTCGCTGCGCCCGGCCGGGTCGAGCATGGGGTAGAGCAGGCACAGGGCTGAGGGCTGCGTGGCCCCCGCACTGGCGAGACGCAGGGCGGTGACCAGAGCCAGGTGGCCGCCGGCGCTGTCGCCGGCCAGGGCCAGACGCTCGAGGCTGCCGCCCCAGGTGGCCAGTGATCCCATGATGGCGCGGGTCGCGGCCAGGGCATCGTCGTGGGCGGCGGGGTACGGATGCTCTGGGGCGAGGCGGGTGTGCACGGCAAATACCAGGGCGCCGGCGCGGCGACAGAGCATGCGCAGCTGGCGGTCGTGGGTGTCGAAGTCGCCGCTCACGAAACAGCCGCCGTGAAAGTAGATGAGTGCCGGCCGATCGAGCCCGGCCCCATCCGGTTGGTAGAGGCGCACCCGGCACTCACCCTCCTGCCACTCCTGGATGGTGCCCACGTCCTCGACCTCACCGCCGAGGGGGGCACTGGCCCGGTAACCGTCGCGGCGGGCCTGCCAGCTCTGCTCGCTGGCCTTGGGGCGACCGGCGGCGACAAACTCATCGACCATCTTGGCCAGGGCGGGTTCGAGAATAGGATTCATCACATCTCCTGTATAAAAAAACAGTTATTTTGCACCATGGATGCCAAATGGCAATGAATTTAGGGGAAGGGCCGCACAATGTGGGCTCAATGAGCCCCACGGCAGGATCGATGAGGACAATCGTCGGAAGTGCGGCGGTTTGGTATGCCTTGCCCCCGTGTTTCCGGTAGAATCATCGCCGCTTTTTCAAACCGGTGAGGAGAGGGGATGACGGTTCAGTTCCAGGCGTTTCACACAGTCGGTGCACTCGACGAGGAGCAGGTGCTGCTCAACTGGTCCGGCACCAATCCACTGGCCCGGACCTGGCAGATTTACCGCCCCCGCAGCGAGACCGAGTTGCAGCAGCGCCTGCGCGATGAGCCGACTCGTGCCATCCGCCTGATCGGCTCCAGCCTATCCTATGAGCCTATCCACAGCGTCTTTCACGACCCCCATGCCCTGCTGGTGGATCTCTGCCACCTGCAGGGAAGGGTGGTGATGGATGAGGAGAGTGTCACCTATCGGGCCGGCACGCCGGTCGATACCCTCTACGCCGATCTCATCGCCATGGAGCGCATGTTGCCCGCCTCTCCCGGGGTGATCGGCATTCAGACCCTGGGCGGGGCGCTCAGCACAGGCACGCACGGCCAGGGGCTCGGGCAATCGTCCCTGTGCGAGGCGGTGCTTGCCCTGCGGGTGCTGCTGGCGAGCGGAGAGATAGTCCGCATTGAGCGGGATGACCCCCGCTTCGGTGCCTTCGTGATGGGGCTCGGTTGCCTCGGCATCCTGCTCGAGGTGCGCCTTCGCACCGTACCCAACCGCATCATGCGCTGCACCAAGTTCACCACCGATTACGACTGGTTGTTTGAACACAACGAGCGGGTCAATCGGGAGCACGGCTTCGTCAAGAGTTGGTGGTTTGCCTGGACCGGGGAGAGCCATCTCTGGCTGGTCGATCCGGCCTCGGAGGAGGAGGAGGCCCGCTACCGGGCCGGAGGTTGCGAGGTGCTGCCTCTCGGGGATACACCCGACTCGCGCATGAATGCCACCATAGAGCAGACCCTCGGCAAGATGGCCCGGGACACCAAGGATCTGCAGCAGGCCGGCGAGCACTTCGAGACGGTGCGCCGCTTCAAGGATGCCACCGACCTGGTGGGCAACGTCTATCAGATCCTCTGCAAGGGGATCCCGGCCCCCCAGATCAACTGCGAGATTGCCGTCCCTCTGTCCCGTATGCAGGAGGCCATGACCCTGCTCAGCCAGTGGCAGCAGGCCAACCCGGGGGTGCTCCATTACCCCTTCATCCTGCGCTGTTGCGGCGCCTCGGATGCCTGGCTCAGTCCCGCCTACGGGCGTGAGGTGTGCTGGATTGGTTTCCTGGTTTATCTGGCGGCAGACGGCACCTTCGTCGGTGGATCCCTGGATCAGATGCACGAGCTGCAGCGTCTGCTCGCTCCCCTGGGTGGCTTGCCCCATTTCGGCAAGCATCTGGTCCCCTCCCTCTATGATTTCCCGACCCGCCTGCCGCGCTGGCACGACTTCCAGGCCCTGCGCCGGGAGCTGGACCCGAGTGGCCGTCTGCTCAACCCCTGGCTGCGTAACCTGTTTGAACCGGAGACCTCTTCATGCTGACCGACGTCAACGATCCGCGGATCCCCGTCACCCTGCTCACCGGCTTCCTCGGCAGCGGCAAGACCACCTTGCTCAACCACTGGGTGAAGCAGCCCGAGCTCGGCGAGTGCGCCGTGCTTATCAACGAATTTGGCTCGGTCGGGCTCGACCACCATCTGGTGCAGCAGATTGACGAGCAGGTCGTACTGCTCGACTCCGGCTGTATCTGCTGCTCGGTGCAGGGCTCCCTGGTGGAGGCCTTGCAGGGGCTCTTCATGAAGGCGGTGCAAAAACAGATCAAGCCGTTCAAGCGCCTCATCATAGAGACGACCGGGTTGGCCGATCCGGCGCCGGTGCTCTTTACCCTGCGCGAAGAGGGTTTTATCGCCCAGCGCTATCGCTTCGACGGCACCGTCACCGTGGTCGATGCGGGCCATATCGGCCAGCAGTTGGCGAGCCAGTATGAGGCGGTCAAGCAGGTGGCCCTGGCCGATCTGCTGGTGGTGAGCAAGGGGGATCTGGCCGACGAGGCAACCCTGGACGAGGTCGAGGCGCGTCTGGGCGCCCTCAACCCGGCCGCTCCCATCGAGCGGGTCAGTCACGGCGAGCTCTCCCCGGCTGTGCTGGAGAGGCTGGGGGCCTACAACGCCGAGGCCGGGCGCGATGTGCGTCAGCTGCTGGCCTGGCTGCGGACCGAGGCGCCGCGTCAGGGGCTGGCCTCTCCCATGCGCCCCCGGATGGCCCCGCTGGTCGCCCAGGTGGGGGCCAGTGCCCCCTCCCACTTCGAACACACGGATGTGGAGAGCTTCTCCCTGCGTATCGGTGAGCCCCTCAAGGCGAGTCGCTTGCTGGCCGCCATCGATGCGGTTCAGGCCCGGTTTGGGGATGCTCTGTTAAGGCTGAAGGGGATCTTGCAACTGGAAGGGGAGAGCCAACCTGTGGTGATCCACGGGGTACACGGCCAGCTCTACCCCCTGCAGACGCTGGGTGATTGGCCGGAGGGCAAGGCCCAGTCCCGGCTGGTGTTTATCGTGCGCAGCGCCGATCGGGCCGAGATCCAGGCCCTGTTCGAGCAGACCCTGAGTGCTCCCGAGCCGAGCCTGGAGGAGCGGCTGCGCGCCATGCTGGGTGGTGATATCGCATAAAGAGGAGGGCGTCCATGTCCGTCAGTGCGTTTGAACGCAAGGTATTGCCAGGATTGGCGGCCTTCGGTTTTTTCATGCAGGCACTGGACGCCACCATTCTCAACACGGCCCTGCCCACCATGGCCAGGGCGCTTGGCGAGAGCCCTCTGCAGATGCAGACTGTGGTGATCGCCTATGTGCTGACGGTCGCCCTCTTGATCCCGGCCTCCGGCTGGCTGGCCGACCGCTTCGGTACCCGTACCGTTTATCTCTGGGCCATCGCCCTCTTCACCCTGGGGTCGCTCGCCTGCGCCCTCTCTCCCACCTTGCCCGCCCTGGTGGCGGCGCGTGTGTTACAGGGGATCGGTGGCGCCCTGCTGGTGCCGGTGGGGCGCCTGGCGGTGCTGCGGGTCTTTCAGGGCAGTGAGCTGCTGCGGGCCATGTCGTTTGTCACCATTCCCGGCCTGGTGGGGCCCCTGATCGGACCGGCCCTCGGTGGCTGGCTGGTGGAGGTGGCGAGTTGGCACTGGGTGTTTTTCATTAATCTGCCGGTGGGGGTTCTGGGGCTGCTGGTGTGCTGGCGCTTCATGCCGGATCTGCGTCAGGAGACCCGTCGCTTCGACTGGCAGGGGTTTATCCTCTTCAGCCTGGGACTGGTGCTCGCCTCTCTCGGCCTGCAGGGGATGGGGGAGCGCAGCTTCTCCCTCGGGATCTCGCTGCTGATGCTGCTCGCTGGCCTGGCGGCCATGGCCGGTTACTGGCTCTATGCGGCCCGGGCCGAGCGCCCCCTGTTCGCCCTCTCCCTCTTTGCCACACCCACCTTCGCCATCGGCATCCTGGGCAACCTGTTTGCGCGTCTCGGCAGCGGCGCCATGCCGTTTCTCACCCCGCTGTTTCTGCAGCTGGGGCTGGGCTTCTCGCCGAGCAAGGCGGGGTTGACCATGATCCCGACCGTGCTCGGGGCCATGCTCACCAAGACGCTGGTCAATCGCCTCATTCCCCGGCTCGGCTATCGCCGCATCCTCATTGGCAATACCCTGCTGCTCGGGGTGATGATGGGGGCCTTCTCCCTCATCGACAACCGGTGGCCATACTGGGCCATGGTGGGATGGATGGGGATCTTTGGCGCCCTCAACTCCCTGCAGTTTTCGGCTATGAACACCCTGACGCTCAAGGATCTCGGGCCCGAGCAGGCGAGCGGTGGCAACAGCCTGCTGTCGGTGGTGATGCAGCTGGCCATGAGCATGGGTATCGCGGTGGCCGCCAGCCTGCTCAACCTCTTCCACGGTGGGCAGACCGAGTGGCTGCCCACCTTCCATGTCACCTATCTCTGTGTCGGAGCCATGTCGATGTTGGCAGCCCTCATCTTCTACCAGCTGGATCACACCCGGAACTGATCGATGGCGCGGGCAAGCTTGCCGGCCTGCTCTTCGACCTGCAGGGTCGCCGCCAGGGACTCCTCGGCCTGTCCGCGCACCTGGTTGGCGATGTCGCGGATCATCACCGCATTGCGGTTGATCTCGCTGGCCACCGAGCTCTGCTCCTCGACCGCGGTGGCGATCTGGGTGTTCATGTCGAGTACCGCCTCCATCCGCTCGGTGATCAGGCCCAGCTGCTCGCCGGCCAGGTTGGCGGCGGTCACGCTCTGCTCACCATTCTCACGGCACTCGCCTATCTGGGCCACCATGCTGGCGGTACGTGATTGCAGGCTGCCTATGATGGTGGCGATCTCTGTGGTGCTCTGCTGGGTACGCATGGCGAGGCTGCGAACCTCGTCGGCGACCACCGCAAAGCCCCGTCCCTGATCCCCGGCACGGGCGGCTTCGATGGCGGCGTTGAGGGCCAGCAGATTGGTCTGCTCGGCGATGGCGCGGATCACGTCCAGCACGCTGCTGATGGTTTGGCTCTCGCTGGCGAGGGCCTCTCCCTCCTGGCTGGTGCCGGCGAGCCGCTCCGAGAGTTGGCGTATGGTCTGGCGGGTCTGCTGGACGCTGTCACGCCCCTGCTCGGCGGCGCAGTGAGTGTCACGGGCGCTGGCGGCGGCGGTCTCTGTGTTGTCGGCAATGTTGGCGATGGTGGATTCCATCTCGGTGGCGGCACTGGCGACCAGATCGCTCTCTTCGAGCTGCTTGAGCAGGGCATGCTGGGCCTGCTCGGCTTGCTGGCTCAGCAGACGGGTCTGGGATTCCAGGTGACCCACTGTGCCCTTCACCTGTTCGATGAGGGCATGGAAGTGATCGAGCATGGTATCGAAGTCGCGTCCCATGGCGGCCAGCTCATCCCGGCCGGTGAGACGGGCACGCAGGGTCAGATCGCTGCTCTGGGTCACCCGGCGCATCACGCCGGCCAGCTGATCTATGCCTCCCATGATGCTGCGGCCTATGCCCAGATTGAGCAACAGCGCCGTGAGAATGCCGGCGGCGCAGAGCAGGATCATCATCCAGAGTTGGCGATCGTGCTGGGTTTCGGCATAGCGGGTGAGCGCCTCGAGCAGGGTGGCGCTGTAGCCCGCCATCTGGCGCTCTTTATCCGTCAGGCTGGCACGCAGCCCCTCCTTGCCGGTCAGCCCCAACTGCTGCTCGGCCGCCACCAGGTCCCCAAAGTGCTGGCGGTAGCGCTGGAGCAGGGCGGCCTGCTCGGGAGAGGCGGCCAGGGCCTCGGCCAGCGGGGCGGCATTCTCCTCCAGCTTGGCCAGATAGCGCATATCCCGGCGCAGCATGAAGTCTTTCTCATCCCGGCGCAGTTGCAGCAGCATCACCTGTAACCGGGGCTCGTCGCGCTCCTTGAGGGCGGCCTCCAGGCTATGGGTTGCGGCTCTGAGCTGGCCATAGAGGCCGCTCTCGGGGGTGAGCCCAATCTTCTCCTGCTGCTGCTGGAGCTTCTGGAACTCTCCCCGATATGCGTCGAGCCCCTGACCCAGGGTGGTCAGATGGTCTGCCAGCTCGGCTGGCAATGTCTCACCCAGCTGCTTCATGGTCTCGTGGGCCAGCTGGAGGCCGCGATTAAATTCCTGTACCAGAGCCGGATCTTTGCGCAGCAGGTAGAGCTTCTCATCGAGGGCCAGTTGGGTGCGCTGGGTATCCAGTTGCTGGGTCAGTCGCTGGGCGGTGGCGAGACGCTCACTGCGTTCGGAGAAGTAGGACAATCCACCCACCAGCAGAAGCTGGATCAGGGTGATGAGGAGGGCGGACCAAAGTAATTTCTGTTTGACGCTCATGACTGACTCACAGCAAGGGGGGTGTCTATCCCTATCGACCCGCTCAGAAATTACTTTAATAAAATCTTTATTATCAATATGTTAGTGATTCTTTTCTCACTTTTGGCGAGGGCGGGTTCCAGTCGAAGTCGACCGGCTGCAGACGCTGACTCTGTTTGTCATAGGCAGCCCAAAGATCGCCATAGCGAGCCTGGGTGAGCGGGTGACGACGCTCGGGGGCGAGCTCGGCAAGCGGCCAGAGCACGAAGGCATTGGTCACTATCTCGGCACGGGGCAGGCTGACCGGCTGGTCACAGATCAGATCGTCATAGAGCAGCAGGTCGAGGTCCAGGGTGCGCGGCGCAAACTTCTTGGCATCGGCAGGGCGACCGTGGGCAAACTCCAGCTCGCGCAGCTCCCGGGTGACCGAGGAGAGGGAGTGATCCGTATCGGCACCCACCACCAAGTTATAGAAGGGGCTGCCGGCAAAGCCGACCGCCTCGCTCTCGAAGACCCGGGAGACCTGCAGCGAGCCATAGAGTCGGTGCAGGGCATCGAGCCCGGCGCGGATGTGCTGCTCCCGCTCTATGTTGGAGCCGAGGCTGATATAGATGCGCGCCATTACTGCTCACTCGGTCCGGGCTGCTGATGGCGCAGGATCTCGACCCCGACACCGGCCGCGTTGGGGACGGCGCCGGGCTTGGTCAGGGTGACACGGACCCACTGCACCCGGTTATCGGTCAACACCAGGGTGGCGACCTGCTCGGCCATGGTTTCCACCAGTTCGACCACTGTGGTGCTCATGTGTCGGGTGATGCGCTCGCTCAGGTTGGCGTAGTCCAGCGCCTGGTGAATGTCGTCGCCGGCAGCGGCCGGCCGGTTGTTGAATCCCATCTCGAGATCCACGATCAGCTTGCGGCGGATCCCCTTCTCCCACTGGTAGACGCCAATGGTAGACAAAACCTCCAGACCGCGAATAAACACCTTGTCCATAGCACTACTTCTTCTTTACTCTTGAGCTGTTGTTGCAAGCATCAGGATGCTGGCAGCGGCAGACCTTCTGCCGCAAGGCACACAGGGATGAACCGTGCGCCACAGGGAGCCCGCATTCTACTCCATTCACCGCAAGGTAAGAACGACCAAGATGACGGCCCTGACGTTTTTGATGATTGTTCTGGCGTATCTGGGAGGCTCTCTCTCCAGCGCCGTGCTGATCTCCCGCTCCTGTGGCCTGCCCGATCCCCGCGACTATGGCTCGCACAATCCCGGCGCCACCAATGTGTTGCGTCTCGGCGGGCGCGGCGCCGCCGCCGCCGTGCTGGTGCTCGACATCCTCAAGGGGCTGATCCCCGTCTATCTGGCCTGGTTCCTCGATATCAAGCCCGTCTTTCTCGGCTTTATCGGCGTCGCCGCCTGCCTCGGCCACATGTACCCGGTGTTCTTTCGCTTTCGCGGCGGCAAGGGGGTGGCGACGGCGCTTGGGACCATGCTGCCCATCGGCTTCACCATGGGGGGACTGGTGATCGGCACCTGGTTGCTGGTGCTGCTCGTCAGCGGCTACTCATCGCTGGCCTCGATTGTCACCGTGCTGCTCACCCCTGTGTTCACCTATTTGCTCAAGCCCGAGTACACCCTGCCCGTCTCTCTGCTCTCCTGCCTTATCCTGATCCGCCACCACGAGAACGTGGTGCGACTGATGCGGGGCGAGGAGCCCAGGGTGTGGCGACGCGGCTCGCCCCGCAAGGACACAACTGAGTAAAATCGGCTCCAGTGGATAAAAAAGAGACGAACGAGACGAAAACTGAAATTTCCCGTTGACCCGCCGAACCAAAATCCGTTTAATAGCGGCCACGCCCAGATAGCTCAGTCGGTAGAGCAGGGGATTGAAAATCCCCGTGTCGGCGGTTCGATTCCGTCTCTGGGCACCAATTTTGGTGCCATGAAATAAAAATTTGTTCATGCACAATGGTTTAACGTGTGCCGGCTTAGCTCAGTAGGTAGAGCAACTGACTTGTAATCAGTAGGTCACCAGTTCGATTCCGGTAGCCGGCACCATTTGCCCAGATAGCTCAGTCGGTAGAGCAGGGGATTGAAAATCCCCGTGTCGGCGGTTCGATTCCGTCTCTGGGCACCACCTTCACAGCCTTGGCTGTAAAAAGTTTGTTCCTCCGTAGTTCAGTCGGTAGAACGGCGGACTGTTAATCCGTATGTCACTGGTTCGAGTCCAGTCGGAGGAGCCACATAAGAAGCCCCTGTCGCAAGACAGGGGCTTTTTTCATTCCACCATTCGACGAAAACAAGAACCGTTCAGAGACAGGACCGACATGGATAATCAAGCCGTCACCGAATCCAGGGAGATTCGCCACTCTTCACTGCGCCGCTGGCTCGAGCCGGTACTGGTGCTGACCATACTGGGCAGCCTGTTTGGTTATCTGGGCAGCCAGATGGGCCTCTCCGCCATGGTCAACACCCTGTTTAACACGGCGCACCAACTGCTGCTCAATACGGTGCTCTTTATCATGGGGATCACAGTGCTCTCCGGTGCCTTGAGCCAGCTCTTGAGCGAGTTCGGCGTGATCCGTCTGCTCGAGGTGCTGCTGGCCCCCCTGATGAAGCCGGTGTTCCGCTTGCCCGGTCGCACCGCGCTGGCGGCCCTGATGACCTTCTTCTCCGACAACCCGGCGGTCATCAGCCTCGCCAGGGACAGCCGTTTTCGCAAGGGCTTCACCCCCTGGCAGCTGGTGTCGCTGACTAACTTCGGTACCGCCTTCGGCATGGGGCTTATCGTGGTCACCTTCATGGCCACCCTGCAACTGGGGGGCGGTGGCTCCACCGTCAAGGCGGCCATGATCGGCCTGCTCGGCGCCCTGATTGGCTCGGTCGTGTCGACCCGGCTGATGCAGAAGATGATCCGCCCCCTGGTGGGGGAGACGCCGGTGGACGATGGGGCCCTCTCCCAGGGCCCCAAGCCGGGTCTCTCCCATGAGCAGGCGCCGACCTGGCTGCGGGTGCTCAACTCCCTGCTCGACGGGGGCAAGTCCGGGGTCGAGCTGGGAATGGCAGTGATCCCCGGGGTGCTCATCATCAGCACCTTCGTCATGCTGCTCACCTTCGGCCCGGGTGACAAGGGCTACACCGGCGAGGCCTTCCAGGGGGTCGCCCTGCTGCCGGTGCTGGCGGCCAAGATTGGTTGGCTGTTCGAGCTGCTGTTCGGCTTCACCCAGCCCGAGCTGGTTGCCTTCCCGGTGACCTCCCTCGGCGCCGTGGGGGCAGCCATGTCCCTGGTGCCGCCCTTTATCGCCAAGGGTTGGATCGGTGGCAACGAGATCGCCGTCTTCACCGCCATGGGGATGTGCTGGAGCGGCTTTTTGAGCACCCACACCGCCATGCTCGACGCCCTCGGCTATCGCCACCTCACCTCCCGGGCCATCGTCGCCCACACGGTTGGCGGGCTCTGCGCCGGCGTCGCGGCGCACCAGCTGTTTGTGCTGCTGGGGTGAGCCGGGTAGCAAGAGAGAAGAAATAAGAAGAGGCGCCGCGGCGCCTCTTTGATATCTCGTTGCCCCGGTCGGGAGCGGGTAATAAAAAACCGGGCATGGCGCCCGGTTTTGCTCTCTGACTCTCGTTACTGGAGGACCAGCACCATCAGCAGACCCACAGTGATGGCCGACACCAGGAAGGCGAAGCCATAGAACACATAGTGGTGCAGCTTGGTGGTGTGGATCCCCAGATCGTGCAGACCGTGGTAGACCCGGTGCATACCGTGCCAGATGGGCAGGGCGATGAGCACCAGTATGATGGCGGCGCCCCACCAGGAGCTGGCGAACTCGAGCACGCGATCATAGCTCATGGTCTCCACGTCCATGATGCCGAGCGGTACCAGGATGCCGGTGATGAGGACTACGATGGGCAGCAGCATGGCGACCACCATGCCACCCGCACCAAACAGACCCCAGTAGATAGGTTCATCGGAACGTCTCATGGTTTCACTCCTCATGCCACGATGATCAGAACAATCAGGGATACCACCGCCAGGGCCACGTACTGGGCCAGCACGATGGGCTTCTCGGGGATCAGTTGATCACCCTTGAAGATACGCATGGCCTTGGGGGCCAGCGCAAACCAGGTCTTGGCATGGAACAGGCAGGCGGCCAGGGCAACCACGTGGAACAGGATGGCCAGCGGGCTCTGCAGGGACTCGAGCCAGCCGTTGAAGGCATCGGCACCCTGTACCAGGCGCATCAGGCCCCACATCAGCACCACGGCGTAGATGGAGACGAACAGGCTGGTCCCTTCGCGCACCATGTAACCGGTGTAGAAGGCGTTCTTCAGCCACCAGTCCTTCTTCATCTCGCGCACATACGGTTTGCGTTTGCTGTTTGCGTTATTCATGGTCTCACTCCGGCTTGAACATGGCGATCATGTAGTCCTTGGCGCTCTCGACCTTGCCGAGCTGGATGGCTGCGGCGGGGTCGACCCCCTTCGGGCATACGTCGGAGCAGTAACCCACGAAGGTGCAGCTCCACACGCCGGCGTCGGCGTTGACGATCTTCATGCGCTCGGCGGCCGCGCCGTCACGGCTGTCGGCGTTGTAGCGGTAGAGCAGGGCCAGGGCGGCGGGACCGGTGAACGCCTTGTTCAGACCATACTGGGGGCAGGCTGCATAGCAGAGACCACAGTTGATGCACATGGAGAACTGGCGATATTTCTCGAGCTGGGCCGGGGTCTGGATGTATTCACCCTCGCACAGGCTGCGCTCTTCCTTCGGCACGATATAGGGCTTGATGCTCTCGAGCTTCTCGATGAAGTCGGACATGTCCACCACCAGATCGCGCTCGATCGGGAAGTTGTTGAGGGGCTCGATACGCATCTTGCCCGGGGTGTAGTCGCGCAGGAAGGTCTTGCAGCCCAGCTTGGGCACGCCGTTGACCATCATGCCGCAGGAGCCGCAGATCGCCATCCGGCAGGACCAGCGGAAGCTCAAGGTGGAGTCCAGGTGATCCTTGATGTAGTTCAGGGCCTCCAGCAGGGACATCTCCTTGGCGAAGGGCACCTGGAAGGTCTGGAACCAGGGCTCGTTATCCTGCTCGGGACGGTAGCGCAGGATCTCAATTTCCATCATCTCAGCCATTCTTCTTGGCCTCCTGTTGTTCTGCCTCGGCACCGTAGACACGCTTGGCCGGCTGGGACTTGGTGATCTTCACGTCGGAGTACTCCAGGTTCGGGGCCCCTTCGGGGTTGTAGAACGCCAGGGTGTGCTTGAGGAAGTTCACGTCGTCACGGGCCTCGTAACCGTCCAGGCGCTGGTGGGAGCCGCGGGACTCTTTACGGTTGATGGCGGAGTGGGCCATGGCCTCGGCCACGTCGAGCAGGTAGCCCAGCTCGATGGCATACAGAAGGTCGGTGTTGAAGACGGACGACTTGTCGTTGATCTTCACCTTCTTGTAGCGGGCCTTGAGCTCGGTGATCTTGTCGATGGTCTCTTGCATCAGCTCGCCGGTACGGTAGATACCGACGCCGGCTTCCATGGTCCGACCCAGATCGTTGCGGATGTCGGCCGGGTTCTCGGTACCCTCGTTGTCCATCAGGGCCATATGCTGGTCGATCAGGGCCTTGGCCTTGGCGGCCAGGGCGTCGGTGTCGCCGTGCTTGCTCTCGAGGGCATGCTTGGCCGCGGCCTCACCGGCTACCTTGCCAAACACCACCAGCTCGGCCAGGGAGTTGGAGCCCAGACGGTTGGCACCGTGCAGGCCGACCGAGGCACACTCGCCGATGGCATAGAGACCTTCCAGACGGGTGGCGCACTGGCCGTTGGTCTCGATACCGCCCATGGTGTAGTGCACGGTCGGACGTACCGGGATCGGCTCCTTGACCGGATCCACACCCACGTAGGCCTTGGCCAGCTCGCAGATGAAGGGGAGACGCTCTTTGAGGTACTTCTCGCCCAGGTGGCGCAGGTCCAGGTGCACGTAGTCGCCCATGGGGGACTCGAACACGCGACCCTTCTGCTGCTCCTGCCAGAAGGCCTGGGAGAGGCGGTCGCGGGGGCCCAGCTCCATGTATTTGTTCTTCGGCTGGCCGACCGGGGTCTCCGGGCCGAGGCCGTACTCTTGCAGATAGCGGTAGCCATCCTTGTTGAGCATGATGCCGCCTTCACCACGGCACCCTTCGGTCATCAGGATGCCGCTGCCCGGCAGACCGGTCGGGTGATACTGAACGAACTCCATGTCACGCAGGGGCACGCCGTGACGGTAGGCCAGCGCCATGCCGTCACCGGTCACGATGCCGCCGTTGGTGTTGAAGCGATAGACACGGCCGGCACCGCCGGTGGCGAAGATCACCGACTTGGCCTGGATGAAGCGGGTGATGCCGTTTTGGATATCAAACACCACCACGCCCTGGACGCGACCCTCTTCGACGATGAGATCGAGGCAGAAGTGCTCGTCGAAGCGCTGGATGCTGGGGTACTTGATGGAGGTCTGGAACAGGGTGTGCAGCATGTGGAAGCCGGTCTTGTCGGCGGCAAACCAGGTGCGGGGGATCTTCATCCCGCCGAAGGCGCGCACGTTGACCTTGCCGTCCGGTTTACGGCTCCAGGGGCAGCCCCAGTGCTCCAGTTGAACCATTTCGCGGGTGGCGTTTTCGACGAAGTATTCCACCACGTCCTGTTCGCACAGCCAGTCGCCGCCGGAGACGGTGTCGTTGAAGTGGTTGTCGAGGGTATCGTCATCGCGGACGACACCGGCAGAGCCCCCCTCTGCGGCCACGGTGTGGCTGCGCATCGGATAGACCTTGGAGATGAGGGCGATCTTCATCTCCGGATGGGCTTCTGCTACGGCGATAGCGGCACGCAGGCCACCACCACCGGCACCGATGATGGCAACATCGGTCTTGATAATATCCACATCTGCCTCCTTTGGGATAGATTTGCTGGGCACGATTTTGCTCTATGAAAAAAATTCAGGCTTGATGCAAGTCAAACAGGTCTGTTTTAGCGTTCTGGCATAGTGAATTTCTCCACGTGCCCCGTCTTCCGCGGGTAAAGACTCTGTAGTCTCTCGCCATCCAAGGATTTGATACAGACTTCGCCTGGTCAGCTGGGTGTTCCAGGACAAGGCATTATAGGCCAGAGAGGCTGACTAAAATGCGAAATGCCTCTCTTTTTAGGTACTCATCCCTATAATTTTTAAGGTTTTTATTAAGTTAGTTGAGTGACCTTGTTGCGATATTACTCAATTTGATGCGAAACACACTCAAATTCATTCACATAGATGAATGGTTATGCGTATTTTTTCTCCATGGTCGCATCAGATCAAGCGGAAGCGAATGACGTAGAGGGGAGGGAGATGGGGGTAGATGGTGCGGATCACCGCTCTGAGCTCCTCCAGCGTCATGTTCTCCTGGCGGGCATGCTCCCCGGTGAGTGCGTCGAAGGGGACGGGGGTGACCGAGAGGACCTCAATGGTGCCGAAAGGGATCTGCTCCGGGTTGGTGAAGAGAGAGAGCCGCTGGCCCGGTTGCCAGTTGGCCTCGCTCTCGTCGCGGATGGTGATGGTCTTGCGGCCGGCACGAATGTCGTCGACGAAGCGGCTGTAGAAGGTAAAGGCGGGATGGCTCACGGGATCCTCACAGTTTGAGATAGGCGCGCAGTGCCGCATGGTCGCGAATGATCAGCTCCCCCTCCCGTTTCTCCACCAGCCCCAGGGCGATGAGCTCACCAACGGCGCGCCGGTAGACGCGCTCCGTGGTGCCGAAACGGGCCGCCTCCAGGGCACTCTGGCGGGATCCCAGCATGGGGGTGCGCCGCTTGGCATGCCACAGTTCGAGGGCGATGTTGTAGGCGATGGGGTGGAGCAGCCGCTGGGTGGTGATCTCCAGGCTGTCGAGGTAGTCGCCGGCCAGGGCGCAGGTGAAAAAGAGCAGCAGCTCCGGTGCCTGTTCGAGTTGGATGCAGAGCCTGCCGACATCGATCACCTCGGCATCGAGCTCGCTCCTGGCCTCGACGCTCCACTGGATCGGCGTGCCACCAAACAGCTCCATCTCACCGAGGATCTGGTCGTGGCACTCCACCTCACCGAGCTGAAACAGACGCCCCGAGGCGACGCCGGAGTAGAAGGCGATGCGCCCGGTGGGGACGCGCAACAGCTCGTGCAGGGGTTCTCCCTGGGTCAGCATGCGCTCCCCGGGCAGGAAGCGGCGGGTGTGCAGGCGGCAGGTCGCCAACATGGCATCGAAACGGGGCTGCAGGCGAGAGAGGGCCTCACCGAAGCGGGGATGGGGATAGGGGGTACGCTGCATGGCCTCCTCCTGACGGGGAGAAGAGCGTAGCAGCGCAGCCCCTCATAACCAAGGAGATTGCGCTCAGTTCGTGAGCGCGCTCAGGGCGGCGTGAATGGCGAGGCGCTCCCCCTCCATCATGCGCGTCTCGGCGGCGGCGTAGTCGGCCACCCCCTCCTGTACCTCCTGCTGCCAGGCCACCACGTTGCAGAGCACGGCGGCAACGCGCACCCCGCGATAGCGCCCCACCGCCAGCAGGGCGCCGCTCTCCATGTCGGCGGCCAGGATGCCACGCCGGTGCCACAGCTCACACACCGCCTGCTCGTCGTCCCGATAGAAGGCGTCGTGGGAGCGCACCAGACCGTGGTGGTGCGGGTGGTCGCTGGCGCGGATTGCCGTCAGCAGCCCCTGCTGCAGGCCCGGATCGGCGCAGGCCGGGTATTCGGCGGGCAGGTAGGCCAGCGAGGCCCCGTCGTGGCGCACCGCCCCCTCGACCACCACCAGATCCCCGAGGGTGACGACGGGCTGCAGGCTGCCGGCGGAGCCGACTCGTACCAGCTGGCGGGCGCCGGACTGGGCCAGCTCCTCCAGGGCTATGATGGCCGAGGGGGCACCGATGCCGGTGCTGCAGACCGTGATATCCCGGCCCCGGTAGCGGCCGTTTGCCAGGCGAAACTCCCGGCTCTGGCCGAGGATCTCGACCTCATCGAGCTGGGCCGCGATGCGATCGACCCGGGCCGGATCGCCGCACACCACGACCCGCTCGGCGATCTGTTCGGGGCGGCACTGAAGATGGGGCAGCAGGCTCATGCCAGTGCCTCCTCACGGCGCTCGCGGCGAGCGGCCAGCATCCAGAGGCGGGTACCGTTGGCGGCGATGAAGAGCAGGATCAGGTACTCCAGGGACATGGCATAGACCCCCTGGGCGGCGTAGACGCCGACGCTGATGATGTTGATGACCACCCAGAGGATCCAGTTCTCCACGTACTTGCGGGTCATCAGGATCTGGGCGACCACCGAGAGCACCGTCATGGTGGCATCCCAGAAGGGGAAGGCATCCGGTTGGGGCTCGGGCAGGGTCAGGCCGGCACCCAGTGCGTTGAGCAGGGAGACACTGGCGCGGGCCAGGGCGGCAAACACAGGATCGATGTAGAGGGTGAGCAGGGCGATGGCGACCGCCGAGATACCCGCGGTGGCGAGCAGCTTGTGGCGCGGCAGCCAGCGGATCTCGAGGGGTTCGCCCTGATCGTTGGCCGGCCGGCTCCAGGCATACCAGCCATAGAGGTTGGCGCAGAAGAAGAAGAGCTGGAGCAGCAGCAGGCCGTAGAGCTGGATCTGGAAGAAGATGATGGCGAACAGGGTGACGTTGATGAGACCGAACAGATAGTTGATGGTCTTCTCCTGACTGGCCAGCCAGATGCACGCCAGGCCGAACAGGGTTCCGATCGCCTCGATCCAGGACATGGCATAGCCCCCTTCACCGAGGGGGATGGTGACCAGCGTGTTGCCGATATCGAACCAGGACATGGGGCACTCCTTGTGTATGGATAGAATGAACGCCGGCATTCTAGAGCGCCCGTCGTGCTCATGGCAGGACTTTTGTCCGTACCGGGCGGAGCCATACCGCATTTTGGGGAGGTCGGGAGGGCGCTGGTTGATGTTCCACAAGACAGCGGAACGCTCCCTGTGCTCTCATGGACTCTGTTGTTACCACCAAGGGGGTGAGAGGTGAGCCTGGAGCTGTATTGGGTGCTGGTGCTGTTGCTGGGTGCTGTCTTCCTGTTTGTCACCAATGCCATCCGCATGGACATGGTGGCGCTCCTCATCATAGTGCTGTTCGTGCTGAGCGGTACCCTCACCCTGCCCGAGGCGCTGGCCGGCTTCAGCGATCCCAATGTCATCCTGATCGGTGCCCTCTTCGTGGTGGGGGAGGGGCTGGTGCGTACCGGCATCGCCTATCAGGTGGGTGATGCCCTGGTGAAGGTGGCCGGCAGCAGCGAGACGCGCCTGCTGGTGCTCTTGATGGTGGCGGTGGCGGGGCTCGGTGCCGTCATGAGTTCGACCGGGGTGGTGGCCATCTTCATCCCGGTGGCCTTGAGCGTGGCCCAGCGCATGGGGATCCCGGCCGGTCGGCTGATGATGCCGCTCGGGTTTGCCGGCCTCATCAGCGGCATGATGACCCTGGTGGCAACCCCCCCCAACATGGTGGTGAACAGCGAGCTGATGCGAAATGGCCTCAGGGGCTTTGGCTTCTTCGGCTTTACCCCGTTTGGCCTGGTGATCCTGCTGCTCGGCATCGGTTACATGCTGCTGATCCGTCGCCATCTGGTGCGTGGTGAGGGGGAGGGGAAGCGTGCCGGGCATGGCCGGCACACCATGCGGGATCTGGTGCGCGACTACCGTCTTGGCGGACGGGCGCGGCGCCTGGCCATCCGTCCCGACTCTCCCCTCATCGGACGCACCCTCGACGAGTTACAGCTGCGCGCCCGCTACGGGGCCAACGTCATCGGGGTGGAGCGCTGGCGCAAGTTTCGCCGGGTCATGGTGAGCGTGTCGGGGATCTCCGAGTTCCAGGCCCGCGATGTGCTGCTTATCGACATGGGCGATGCCAGCGAGGTGCGGCGCTTTTGCGGCGAGCAGCGGCTCGAGCCCATGATACTGCGCGGCGAATATTTCTCGGAGCGTGCCCGTGAGGTGGGGCTGGCCGAGGTATCGCTGATCCCGGACTCGAACCTCATCGGCAAGAGCTTGCGGGAGGCCACCTTTCGCAGCCAATACGGGCTGAGCGTGGTGGGGATCCGCCGCGACGGCGCCCCCCTGGAGGGCAAGCTGGTGGACGAGCCCCTGCGCATGGGGGACTCCCTGCTGGTGGTCGGCAACTGGAGCCTGATCCGCCAGTTGCAGACCCATGTGCGCGACTTCCTCCTGCTCGGTTTGCCCGCCGAGGTGGACGAGATGGCGCCGGCCCGCAGTCAGGCTATCCATGCCCTGCTGGCGCTGGCCATCATGATCGGGCTGATGGTGACCGATCCTGTGCCCAACGTGGTCGCCGCCCTGATCGCCTGTCTCCTGATGGGGCAGTTTCGCTGCATCGATCTGGAGAGCGCCTACCGCGCCATCCACTGGCCAACCCTTATTCTCATCGTCGGGGTGCTGCCATTCGCCCTGGCACTGGAGAAGACCGGGGGGGTGGCCCTGATCGTCGACGGTCTGATGGCGCTGGTGGGTGAGCGGGGGCCACGGGTGATGCTGGCGAGCCTGTTCGTGCTGACGGCCTTGATTGGCCTCTTCATCTCCAACACGGCGACGGCGGTGCTGATGGCTCCCATCGCGCTGGGGGCGGCCCAACAGATGGGGGTCTCTCCCTATCCGCTGGTGATGACGGTGGCCATCGCCGCCTCGGCGGCCTTCATGACGCCGGTCTCCTCACCGGTCAACACCCTGGTGATGGGACCGGGCGAGTACCGCTTCATGGATTTCGTCCGCATCGGGGTGCCGTTCACCGTGCTGGTGCTGCTGGTGTGTATCGGCCTGGTGCCGTTACTGCTGCCTTTCTGAGGCGCCAAAACGAAAAAACCAGCCGTGAGGCTGGTTTTGACTGTGTGGCTATGGTGCGGAAGGAGAGACTCGAACTCTCACGCCTGGGCGCCAGAACCTAAATCTGGTGCGTCTACCAATTTCGCCACTTCCGCGAAGAAGATGGTGGCTATGACGGGATTCGAACCTGTGACCCCCGCATTATGAGTGCGATGCTCTAACCAACTGAGCTACATAGCCGAAGATGGCTGGGGTACTAGGATTCGAACCTAGGTATGGCGGGATCAAAACCCGCTGCCTTACCGCTTGGCGATACCCCAACAGCGGCGACGATCGTGGATCGAAGCGCTTTTAAAAATGGCTGGGGTACTAGGATTCGAACCTAGGTATGGCGGGATCAAAACCCGCTGCCTTACCGCTTGGCGATACCCCAACAGAATATGGTGGCTATGACGGGATTCGAACCTGTGACCCCCGCATTATGAGTGCGATGCTCTAACCAACTGAGCTACATAGCCGAAAAGATGGCTGGGGTACTAGGATTCGAACCTAGGTATGGCGGGATCAAAACCCGCTGCCTTACCGCTTGGCGATACCCCAACAGCGATGCTCGCGTGAGCAAACATCCTTTGGAAAATGGCTGGGGTACTAGGATTCGAACCTAGGTATGGCGGGATCAAAACCCGCTGCCTTACCGCTTGGCGATACCCCAGCAGAGATGGTGGCTATGACGGGATTCGAACCTGTGACCCCCGCATTATGAGTGCGATGCTCTAACCAACTGAGCTACATAGCCATCACTGCTGTCAGTGCGAGTCGCCTCGTCACTGTGCGGCGAGATTATGCGGATCGAGCCTTGGGGCGTCAACCCTTTTTTCCCAGAAAAACCGAAAAGCGGTGCGTTTGGCGAGTTCTTCGCCGATGTTGTGCAAAACCGCGACAATTCACGATTTTACCCAGTCCCCGCAGGGTCGCTGGGGGATAAAAGAAGGGCCGGCAGAGCCGGCCCGACGGGGATTAGACGTTGAACAGGAAGTTCATGATGTCACCGTCTTTGACGATGTAATCCTTCCCTTCTGCGCGCATCTTGCCCGCTTCTTTGGCTCCCTGCTCGCCCTTGAACTGGATAAAGTCATCGAAGGCGATGGTTTGGGCGCGGATAAAGCCTTTTTCGAAGTCGGTGTGGATCTTGCCGGCCGCCTGCGGGGCGGTGGCACCGACCGGGATAGTCCAGGCGCGCACTTCCTTCACACCGGCGGTGAAGTAGGTCTGCAGGTTGAGCAGGGTGTAACCGGAGCGGATCACCCGGTTCAGACCCGGCTCCTCGATGCCCAGATCGGCCATGAAGTCGGCGCGATCGGCATCGTCCAGCTCGGCGATGTCGGACTCGATGGCGCAGCACACCGGTACCACCACTGCGTTTTCGCCGGCGGCGATCTCACGCACCTGATCCAGGAAGGGGTTGTTCTCGAACCCGTCCTCGGCCACGTTGGCGATGTACATGGTGGGTTTGAGGGTCAGGAAGTTGAGGTAATCGACGGCGGCGATCTCCTCCTTGGAGAGATCCAGACCACGGATCATCTTGTCTGCTTCCAGGCCGGCCTTGATCTTCTCGAGCACTTCCACCTCGAACTTGGCGTCCTTGTCACCACCCTTGGCGCGCTTGGATTGGCGCAGGATGGCGCGCTCGCACGCCTCCAGATCGGAGAGGGCCAGCTCGGTGTTGATCACCTCGATGTCGTTGGCCGGGGAGACCTTGCCCGCCACGTGAACGATGTTCTCGTCTTCGAAGCAGCGCACCACGTGACCGATGGCGTCGGTCTCGCGGATGTTGGCCAGGAACTGGTTGCCCAGGCCCTCACCCTTGGAGGCACCGGCCACCAGGCCGGCGATATCCACAAACTCCATGGTGGTCGGCACGGTACGCTGGGGTTTTACGATCTCGGCCAGCTGGTCCATGCGGGGATCCGGCACCGGCACCACGCCGGTGTTCGGCTCTATGGTGCAGAAGGGGAAGTTGGCGGCTTCGATACCGGCCTTGGTCAGCGCATTGAACAGGGTGGATTTGCCCACATTGGGCAGGCCCACGATACCGCATTTAAAACCCATGGTCGTTTACCTTACTTGATTGATGCTGTGGAGTGGCTCACTCGGCCTTGAAGCTGTGCAGCCGGTTCATGGCCTTGGTCATGTCCTGCTTGAACAGGATGTCGGTGGCGCGCAGGGATTCGTCCAGCGCGGCATCGATGAGGTCCTGTTCCTTGGCCGGGGCCTTGGTCAGCACGAAGCCGGCGACCAGCTCCTTGCTGCCGGGATGGCCGATCCCGAGGCGCAGCCGATAGAAATTATTGTTGTTGCCAAGCTTGGCGATGATGTCCTTGAGGCCGTTGTGGCCCCCGTGACCCCCACCCTGCTTGAACTTGGCGATGCCGGGCGGCAGGTCCAGCTCGTCGTGGGCCACCAGGATGGCCTCCGGCTCGATCTGGTAGAAACGCGCCAGAGCGGCGACCGCCTTGCCCGACAGATTCATATAGGTGGCCGGGATGAGCAGACGCACATCCTGGCCGTCGACCTGCAGACGAGCGGTGTGACCGAAGAACTTGGGCTCCTCGCGCAGGCTGACGTTATGCCAGCGCGCCAGTTGCTCCACATACCAGGCCCCCGCATTGTGGCGGGTCTTGGCGTATTCGGGGCCGGGATTGCCGAGGCCCACAATCAACTTGATCTGGCTTGTCACGGGTTCACTCTTTCGTCGATATCAGGATGACAGGCAGGGGTGTGCCCGAAGGCAAGAGGCGTATTCTAGCCGTGGGGCGGCGATCTCTCAACCAAACCGCCCCGCGGGAGCGTGGATCAGGGCAGGCGCTTGAGGGTTACCACCTCGTCACCCAGGGCTTCGAGAGGATTGCGCACCTCCCGCACGTACTCGGTGAAGGCGGCCGCATCGGTGCCACAGTCGATCCCCTTGGCCTTGCAGTTCAGGGCCGTGCCCCGATAGCTCACCACGACCTTGTCCCCCTCCCGGGTGACGGCGGCCACCGGGAAGGCGGTGAGAGTCCCCTCGACCCGGGCCAGTTCGACCCGCTCGCTGCCCGGCTGCTGCTGGGCGCGGTAGAGGGCATCCCAGCCATCGTTGCCGTTGGCGCTGTAGCCGTTCATCACCACCCGATAGCGGGCGTTATCCTGCAGCGGTTGCCATTGGCCATCGCGACTCTGCCACGCCAGCGCCGTCACCTGGCCACCCTTGCCGGTGGTGGTCTCCTCGAAGGTGTAGCGCAGATGGCCACCGTAGGGGAACTTGCCCGCGTGGGCACCGGCCGGCAGGGTTGCGCTCACCGTCTCTGTGATGAGGGCGCGCACATCGCTGCCGCTCAGGGTCAGCACCGACAGCTGGTTTTTGAAGGGGAGCAGGGTGAGGGCGGCATCCCCCTCGCGCCACTCACCGGCGCCGATGTCGGCGCGCACGCCGCCGACGGCCGTGATGGCAAAGTCGACCGGTTGGCCGAGCAGGCGCTGCACCGGGGCGCTGTTGGCCCACCAGTATTGGGATTCGGCGACCAGGGGAGCTACGTCGGAGCCGTGGCTGTCGCTCTTGTCGTCACCGGGGCGGCGCGGGTTGGGCAGATCGGCGGGCACGCTGGCGATCACCTTGCCAAACGCCTGCTCCAGGGCCGGCTTGTAGTGGCTGTCGATGATGCCGCGCAGGCGGACATCTTCATCGACCCGCTGGATATTCTCCTGACGGTCTACGAAGGCGAGGGTCTGCTCTCTGGCCTTGCTCTCCAGAGGCGTCTGACGGGCCGCATCACGATAGAAGTCGGCGCTGGCCAGCAGGGTGTTTTTTCCCTCGCAATCGGTCACCCGGCCGTCGCCGTCGAAGGTGACCTCGACCAGACCCATGGCCTGGGCGTAGGAGCCGGCCTGTACCACGCAGGTCTGACCTATGCCGTCCGGGTTGGTGACCATCTGGGCGTAGCGGGTGGCGCTCGCTCCCATGCCGAGGTTACTGAAATCCCCCAGCAGGCTGTGGGAGTGACCGCCGACGATGACGTCGATACCGTTGACCCGCTCGGCCAGCGCCAGATCCCGCTGGTTGCCGATGTGGGTCAGCAGCACCACCTTGTCGACCCCCTTCTGCTTGAGCAGATCCACGGTCGCCTGGGCCGAGGCCACCTCCTTGGCAAAGCGCAGCTTGCCGGTGTTCGGCGCTATGTCACCCATCTCCTCCAGCACCAGGCCGACCACGGCCACGATGGGCTTGTCGGCCGGGAGGGGCTCGCCCTCTTTGAGCGGGCTCTTCTGGTTGCCGTCGAAGGCAAACAGGGCATAGGGTTTGAGGTTGGCAACAGATCGCAGGGCGGCATCCTGGCTGGTATCCAGGTTGGCGGCCAGCAGCGGGAAGTTGACCCCCTTGATAAAGCGGGCGAGCTTCTGATTGTCCAGATCGAACTCATGGTTGCCGAGGGCCATGGCATCGAGGCCAAACTGGCTGAGCAGCTCGGCGTTGGCCATCCCCTCGTTGAGCTTGAAGTAACCGCTCCCCTGCCAGGCATCCCCCCCGTGCAGGGTCAGCAGGGGGCGATTCTGACGCTGGGCATCCGCCTGCAGCGCCTTGGTCATGGTGAGCAGGCGCGGGTAACCGCCGAAGCGGGTGTAGACGGTCTCCTTCTCAACGCCCTGAGCTGCCAGTGCCGGGTTGCGCAGGGTGGCGTTGACCGGATCGAACTGGGAGTGGGTGTCGTTCATGTGGGCGATGCTGAGCACGAAGGTCTGGGGCTCTTTGCCTTGCTGGCAGGCAAACAGAGCGCTACAGAGGGTCGCGACAAGCAGGGGACGGAGTGGAGACATGGAAACTTCCTCGCTGCCTTGGTGGGTGGGATACGTTTTCGTGGATATCAAAAAGACGAAAACCGCCATGCGGCGGTTTTCGTGAATCACTCTCTATCAATGCTCAAACATGGCAGAGATAGACTCTTCATTGCTGATGCGGCGAATGGCCTCGGCCAGCACAGTGGCCAGACTGAGCTGTTTCACCTTGCCGATGGCCTTCATCTCTTCGGTCAAGGGGATGGAGTCGGTGATGATCACCTCGTCGATCACGGAATCCTTGATGTTCTGCAGGGCGTTGCCGGAGAAAACCGGGTGAGTGGCGTAGGCAAATACGCGCTTGGCACCACGATCCTTGAGGGCTTCTGCGGCCTTGCACAGGGTGCCGCCGGTGTCGATCATGTCGTCGACGATGATGCAGTCGCGGTCGGCCACGTCGCCGATCAGGTGCATGACCTGGGAGACGTTGGCGCGGGGACGACGCTTGTCGATGATGGCGATGTCGGTGTCATCGAGCAGCTTGGCGATGGCGCGGGCACGCACCACGCCGCCGATGTCCGGGGAGACCACGACCGGGGCTTCCAGGTTCTTGGCCTTCATGTCTTCGAGCAGCACCGGGCTGCCGAACACGTTGTCCACCGGCACATCGAAGAAGCCCTGGATCTGCTCGGCGTGGAGATCCACGGTCAGCACGCGGTCAACGCCGACGCTGGAGAGGAAGTCGGCAACCACCTTGGCGGTGATGGGCACACGGGCGGAGCGAACACGACGGTCCTGACGGGCATAGCCGAAGTAGGGGATCACGGCGGTGATCCGGCCGGCGGAGGCACGACGCAGGGCATCCACCATCACGATCAACTCCATCAGGTTGTCGTTGGTCGGGGCACAGGTGGATTGAATGATGAAGATATCGCCGCCGCGTACATTCTCGTTGATCTGTACGCTGATCTCGCCGTCGCTAAAGCGACCGACGGCAGCATTGCCGAGTTTGATAAACAGGCGATCTGCGATCTTCTGGGCCAGTTCGGGCGTGGCGTTACCAGCAAACAGCTTCATGTCAGGCACGGTTTGAAACCTCGGGGTTGCATCCAGTATGTGGGGGTGGACCAGGGGTCCGCTCGTTCGGGGGCAAACGATTTATCAAGGTGACGGACGAACAGCCCGGCCAGGGAAGTGGGGCCCTCATCCGCTTTCACTCAGATGAACCCTGCCGTATTTGCATGACGAGCCTGTTGCAAGGCATCTGCCAGAGGTGATATGTTCACGCCCTTGGCAACAAACCCCACCCAGCCGTCAGGCAGTTTTGCCAACACTTCCCGAGCGAGGCTCTCGTCTTCAAATGCAGCGAAGACGCAGGCTCCAGTGCCCGTCATTCTTGACGGCGCGTATTCTAGCAACCAGCCGAGCGCATTGGCAACCTCGGGGTGGCGCTTTTTGACGAGCGCCTCGCAATCGTTTTTCCACTCTCCGCTCATCAGCTCCTGCAATCCCATTTTCGGGGTATTTCTCGGCAGGTCAGGATCCTGAAAGATGGCCGCCGTCGCCACGTGGCACTCGGGTTTGATCACCAGATACCAACGCTCCGGGACCGCCACCGGCTGCAGCCGTTCCCCGACGCCCTCGGCGAAGGCGGCGGTGCCGCGCACAAACACCGGCACGTCGGCCCCGAGGCGCACCCCGAGCCCGGCCAGCTCATCCACCGACAAACCGGCGCCCCAGAGATGGTTGAGGGCCACCAGCGTGGTGGCCGCATCCGACGAGCCACCGCCGATGCCACCGCCCATGGGCAGTACCTTGGTGATCCGGATATGCGCCCCCTTGGGCTCCGGCAGGCGAGCCTGCAACAGACGGGCGGCGCGGATGATGAGATTCTCCTCGTCGGGCACGCCGGGAATGGCGGGGGAGAGGGTGAGGCGATCCCCTTGGGTCACCTCGACGCTCAGGGTGTCCCCGTGATCGAGGAAGATAAACAGGGTCTGCAACTCGTGGTAACCGTCGGGGCGGCGGCCGTTGACGTGCAAAAAGAGGTTCAGTTTGGCGGGCGCCGGCCAGAGGATGTCGCTCATTTCAGGCTCCACTCGTTGATCAGCAGCTTGAGGCGGGTGCCTTCCCCCTGCAGGGAGAGCTGGTGCGGCAGGCGATAGCCGTCCTGGTCACGGTATTGCTGATAGTCGATCTGCCAGGCGCCGTCGGTGACGCTGGCCAGGCTCTTGTCCGGATTGAGGGTGTAGCGGGCCTCGCCCGGCAGCCCCTTGATCCACTCGGGCAGGCCGTCGATGGGGAGCTCCCAGCCGGTCAGACGATAGATGAGATCGCCCGCGTCCTGGCTCTGGTGGCGGTTGCCATCCCGATCGATCAGGGTGAGTCGGCCACTCTGGCGGCTCAGCTCGAGAATATGGGTACCGATGACGCTGGTGAGGTTGAGGCGGTAGTCATCGCCTTCCTGCTGCCAGTTGAGGCGGGCGCTGCCCTTCTCTTTTTCGGTGATGATGGCGAGCTTGCCCGAGAGCTGCCAGTGGGTCAGCTGCTCGAGGCGCAGGCGCTCCTGGCTCCAGTCCACCTGTTGGCGCTGGGGTTGGGGAGTGGTGGCACAGCCTGCCAGCAGCAGGGCCAGGGTGAGGAGTATGAGACGAAGGGGCACGGGGTCGGCTCCGGATGATGGTTTGCGACAGTATAAGTGGCGGCCGTATCGCTTTTAAAGGCCTACCCTTTCCCGTACAATTAGCGCCCTGCCACTGCCCTGCTCCAAGGATTACCCCACAGCCCCATGAGTCTGCTCGCGCTAGGAATCAACCACAAGACGGCCAGCGTCTCGTTGCGCGAGCGTGTGGCCTTCGGTCCCGACTGCATCGAGCGCGCCCTGCACGATCTGGTGCAGCAGCCCGGGGTAAGCGAGGCGGTGATCGTCTCCACCTGCAATCGTACCGAGATCTACTGCAACCTGGACGCGGGCCAGGGGGAGCAGGTGCTGCACTGGTTGCAGCGTTTCCACCGGCTGGAGAGCGGCGAGCTCGACAATGCCACTTACCTCCATCACGACGAGGAGGCGGTGCGCCATCTGATGCGGGTGGCCTGCGGCCTCGACTCACTGGTGCTCGGTGAGCCCCAGATCCTGGGGCAGATCAAGCAGTCTTACGGTACCGCCCAGCAGGCCGGTGGCCTGCGGGCCATCCTGGAGCGATTGTTCCAGAAGGCGTTCTCGGTGGCCAAGCGGGTGCGCACCGACACCGAGATCGGCGCCAGTGCCGTGTCGGTGGCGTTTGCCGCCGTCAGCCTGGCGCGCCAGATCTTCGCCGATCTCTCCCAGACCAAGGTGCTGCTGGTCGGTGCCGGTGAGACCATCGAGCTGGTCGCCCGTCACCTGCGCGAGCAGAACGTCACCCAGATGATGGTGGCCAACCGAACCCTGCAACGGGCCCAGGGGCTGGCCGAGGAGTTCGGCGCCCAGGTGATGACCCTGGAGGCGATCCCCGAGCACCTGCACGAGGCGGATATCGTCATCAGTTCGACCGCGAGCCCACTGCCCCTCATCGGCAAGGGGATGGTGGAGCGGGCCCTCAAGGCGCGCCGTTACCGTCCCATGTTTCTGGTGGACATCGCCGTGCCGCGCGACATCGAGGAGGAGGTGGACGAGCTCTCCGATGCCTATCTCTACACGGTGGATGATCTGCAGGGGATCATCGAGCAGAACCTGGAGGCGCGTCGCCGCGCCGCCCAACAGGCGGAGCGAATCGTGCTGGAGGAGCGCGACGACTTCATGGGGTGGTTTCGTTCCCTCCATGCGGTCGATCTCATCCGCGACTATCGCCAGCAGGCCCAGGGGTATGCAGAGGAGGAGCTCCTGCGCGCCCTGCAGAGTCTGCAACAGGGTGAGGAGCCCGAGGCGGCGCTGCGGCGCCTGGCCCATCGCCTCACCAACAAACTGATCCACACCCCGACCCAGGCCCTGCGCCATGCCGGCGAACAGGGGGATCGGGAACAATTGGCCCTGCTGCGAAGCGCCCTCGGCCTGCAGCAGGAGTGACCCGTCGGCCACCCTTGGCCAATGCCCATTTTTGAGAGAACCATGAATCCATCTGTCATTCGCAAGCTGGAAGGGCTCATTGAGCGCCACGAGGAAGTGCAGGCCCTGCTCGGGGAGCCTGACGTCATCAACGATCAGGATCGCTATCGCGCCCTGACCAGGGAGTACTCCCAGCTCGAGGAGATCGTCGGTGGCTTCCGCCGCTGGCGCCAGGCCGAGGAGGATCTCGAGGCCGCCAGGCTGATGCTGGAGGAGGATGATCCGGAACTGCGCGAGATGGCGCAGGAGGAGCTGCCGCTCGCCAAGGCCAATCTGGAGAGCCTGGAGCAGGAGCTGCAGATCATGCTGCTGCCCAAGGATCCCAAGGATGACAACAACTGCTACCTCGAGATCCGCGCCGGAGCCGGTGGCGACGAGGCGGCCATCTTCGCCGGGGATCTCTATCGCATGTATTCGCGCTATGCGGAGCGCCAGGGCTGGCGCCTGAGCATGGTCAGCTGCAACGAGGGGGAACACGGCGGTTTTAAAGAGGTGATCGCCAAGATCGACGGGGAGCGGGTCTATGGCCGCCTCAAGTTCGAGTCCGGCGGTCATCGGGTGCAGCGGGTGCCGGAGACCGAGTCCCAGGGGCGTATCCACACCTCTGCCTGCACGGTGGCGGTGCTACCCGAGGTGCCCGAGGCCGAGCAGATCGAAATCAACCCGGCGGATCTGAAGGTCGACACCTTCCGCGCCTCCGGTGCCGGTGGTCAGCACATCAACAAGACCGACTCGGCCATCCGCATCACTCACCTGCCGACGGGCCTGGTGGTGGAGTGCCAGGACGAGCGTTCCCAGCACAAGAACCGCGCCAAGGCGCTGGCGGTACTGGCGGCACGTCTGCAGGCGGCCGAGGATGAGCGTCATCGCGCCGCCGAGCAGACCACCCGCCGCAATCTGGTGGGCTCGGGGGATCGCTCCGAGCGCATCCGCACCTACAACTACCCCCAGGGACGCCTGTCCGAGCACCGCATCAACCTCACCCTCTATCGCCTCTCCGAGGTGCTCGAAGGGGATCTGGACTGCGTCATCACGCCGCTGGTGCAGGAGTACCAGGCCGATCAGCTCGCCTCCCTGGCGGACAACAGCTGATGCGTCTGGACGCCGCTCGCGCCTGGCTGACCGGGGCCCTCGCCGCTGGCGAGTCGCCCCGTGCCGATGCCGATGCCCTGCTCTGCCATCTGCTGGGGCGGGATCGCGGCTATCTGCTGAGCTGGCCCGAGCGCGAGCTCACCGGCGACCAGTTGGTTCGGCTGGAGGGATGGCTGGCGCGCCGTCAGGGGGGCGAGCCCATCGCCCATATCCTCGGGGAGCGGGAGTTCTGGTCTCTGCCCCTGCTGGTGAGCCCGGCCACCCTGATCCCGCGCCCGGATACCGAGGTGTTGGTGGAGCTGGCCCTGGCGCGCCTGCCGGCAGCCCCTGCCCGGGTGCTCGATCTCGGCACCGGTACCGGTGCCATTGCTCTGGCCCTCAAGTCGGAGCGAGCCGATGACGAGGTATGGGCGGTCGATGCCCAGCCCGATGCGGTGGCGCTGGCGAGGCGCAACAGCGAGCGGCTGCGCCTGCCCCTGCTGCTGCGTCTGGGCTCCTGGTTTGAGCCCCTGGGCGATGCACCCCGCTTCGATCTCATCGTCTCCAACCCTCCCTATATCGATGGGGAAGATCCGCACCTGGCCCAGGGGGACGTGCGTTTCGAGCCCCTCAGCGCCCTGGTGGCCGACGAGGCGGGGCTGGCGGATCTGCGCCACATAGTGCGCAGTGCGCCGGCTCACCTGGTGCCCGGCGGCTGGTTGCTGCTGGAGCACGGCTGGCAGCAGGGGGCTTGCGTGCGCGAGCTGCTGGCCGAGGCAGGTTATGACGCCATCGAGACGGTGCGCGATTACGGTGACAACGACCGCGTCACTCTGGGACGCTTCCAAGGAATTGCCTGATGTATCCAATCCTGAAACATCTCCATTTGCTGCTTGTCGCCCTGGCGGTGGTGGCCTTTATGGTTCGCTTTGCCCTGTTGCAGCGCGCCGCCGCGCCGGCCAGGCAAGCCCGGCTGATGCGGGTCGGCGGTGTGCTCAATGGCCTGGTGGTGCTGTCGGGGCTTGCCCTGTGCCTGTTGCTCGGCCTCAATCCCATCAACAACGCCGTCCCCTGGCTCAGCGAGAAGCTGGTCTGCATCCTGATCGCCGCCTTCCTGGGGTGGATGTCCCTCAGCCGTTTCGGCAGTCGCACCACCCGCTGGTTCGCCTTCCTCGGCGCTCTGGGGTGGGTCTATTTCGCGGCCAAGCTGGCGGTGATCAAGCTTCCCTCCCTGTTTGGTTGAGATTGTGATGACGCGTTTTCGTATCGACGAGTGGACCGATTTCGAGGGGTATGAGCTGACCGAGCTGGCCCTCTCGGTGGCCGACGAGGTCTATGGTGAAGGGCGCGCCGCCGAGGGGAAGGCGTACCTCAATGCGCTGGAGTCCCGTCTGGACTCTGTGCGCCTCGCCCCCCCCGAGGCGCGACGCCCGGCCCTGCTGGCCCTGCTCTATGAAGAGCTGGGGTTTCACGGGGATTGGCAGGACTACTTCAACTCGGAAAACTGCGATCTCTGCGCCGTGTTGCACCGGCGTTGCGGCATACCGGTGAGCCTCGGCATCGTACTGATCCAGCTGGGGCGTACGCTCGGCCTCAAGGTGGAGGGACTCTGTTTCCCCGGCCACTTTCTGGTCTGCTTCGACGAGGGGGATAGCCAGGTCTATGTGGACCCCTTCAATGGTGAGGAGCTCTCGCTGCACGGAGTCGAGCTGCTGCTGCGCGGGGCACTGGGCAATTTTGCCACCCTGAGTGGCCAGTACCTGATGCCGGCGAGCCAGTGGGAGATCCTCGAGCGGTTGCTCAACGTGAGCAAGGCGGCCCTGCTGCGGGAGGGGCGCATGAACGAGGCCCTGCGCTGCTGCGAGTTGCTGCTGCGCATGAAACCGGGCGATCCCCTCGAGACTCGGGATCGCGGCTTTATTTATGAACAGCTCGACTGCCCCCAGTTTGCCGCGGGGGACTTCGAATACTTTATTGAACAGTGTCCGGATGACCCTGTGGCCGATCTGCTCAAGGCGCAGCTCAAGGCCCTGGATCTCACCCCCAAGACCCTCCATTAAGGAACCCGTGATGGAACAGAAAATCGTCAAGGTAAATGCCATCGAAGTGGCCAACGACAAGCCTTTCGTGCTGTTTGGCGGCATGAACGTGCTGGAGTCCCGCGACATGGCCATGGCCGTGTGTGAGCGCTACGTGGAAGTGACCAGCAAGCTGGGCATCCCGTTTGTGTTCAAGGCGAGCTGGGACAAGGCGAACCGCTCCTCTATCCACTCCTATCGTGGCCCGGGGCTGGAGGAGGGGATGAAGATCTTCCAGGAGCTCAAGGCGACCTTCGGCATGCCGGTCATCTCCGATCTGCACGAGCCGTGTCAGGCCAAGCCGGTGGCCGAGGTGGTGGATGTGATCCAGCTGCCCGCCTTCCTGGCGCGCCAGACCGACCTGGTGGAGGCCATGGCCCGTACCGGTAACGTCATCAACATCAAGAAGCCCCAGTTCCTGAGTCCGAGCCAGATGAAGAACATCACCGAGAAGTTCGAGGAGTGTGGCAACGATCGCCTCATTCTGTGCGAGCGCGGTGCCAACTTCGGTTACGACAATCTGGTGGTCGACATGCTGGGTTTCGGTGTGATGCAGCGCAGCACCGGTGGCTATCCGGTGATCTTCGACGTGACCCACTCCCTGCAGTGCCGCGATCCCCTGGGCGCCGCCTCCGGTGGTCGTCGTGACCAGGTGACCGAGCTGGCCCGTGCCGGCATGGCGGTTGGCCTGGCAGGCCTGTTTATCGAGTCCCATCCCGATCCCAAGGTGGCCCGCTGCGACGGCCCGAGCGCCCTGCCGCTGGACAAGCTGGAAGGCTTCCTCAAGCAGATGAAGGCCATCGACGAGCTGGTGAAGGGGTTTGAGCCCCTCGACACCTCGGCCTGATGAGCCCCCGACGCCCCGCTTTGCGGGGCGTTGTCGTTCAGGTGCTTCAAGCGCCGGTTTCCACAGGGATTTTCACCACTCACTCGCTTGTGCTTTCTTTTGTCTTGGGGCCGAATATGGGAAACTAGGCCGCTTCTAGGAGACACAGTGCATGCGGCTATTCACCCTGATCCTGCTGGCCCTGCTCGGCGGCCTGCAATACCACCTCTGGCTCGGCAAGAACGGGCTGGAGGACTACTACAAGATGTCTGACACGGTCGCACGCCAGCAGCAGGACAATCAGTCGCTCAAGGATCGTAACGGCCTCATCTACCGGGAGATCGCCGATCTCACCAGCGGTCTCGAGGCGATCGAAGAGCTGTCACGCAACGATCTCGGCTATATCAAGCAGGGGGAGACCTTCTACCGCATCATTCCCAAGAAGGAGAAGCAGGAGGAGGTGAGCAATGAGTAATGCCGTGACTGCCGTGGTGCCCGCCGCCGGCATCGGCAGCCGCATGGGAAGCGAGCTGCCCAAGCAGTATCTGCTGCTCAACGGCAAACCCATCCTCGAGCACACCCTCAGCCGCCTGCTGGCTCATCCGGCCATAGAACAAGTGGTGGTGGCGCTGGCCCCCCATGATGCCTGGTTCGATGCCCTGCCGATGGCCAGCGATCCCCGCGTGGTGCGGGTCGAGGGGGGCGGCGAGCGGGCCAACTCTGTACTCAACGCCCTGATGGTGGTGGAGAGCGACTGGGTCATGGTGCACGATGCCGCTCGTCCCTGTATCACGGCCGGCGATATGGACCGCCTCATCACAGTGGCGCAGCAGGGGGAGGGGGCCATCCTCGGCAGCCGGGTACGCGATACCATGAAGCGCACCAACGGGGCCGGCGAAATAGTGGCCACCGTCGATCGCGACGAATTGTGGCACGCCCTGACGCCACAGATGTTTCCCACCAGAACCCTGCGCTGTGCCCTCGAAGAGGGGCTGGTGCTGGGGGCCCTGATTACCGATGAAGCGTCGGCCATGGAGCGGGCCGGCTATTGTCCACGGATGGTGGAGGGACGGGCCGACAACCTCAAGGTGACCCGTCCCGAGGATCTGGCACTGGCCAGCCTCTATTTGCGTCAACAAGACGCGCTCTAACACTATTCAATCGCGCGGCCGGTGCCGCGGCAGGAGGAGATGGCGTGATCCGGATCGGACATGGTTTTGACGTGCACAAGTTCGGGGGCGAGGGCCCCTGCATGTTGGGCGGGGTTGCCGTTCCCTATGAGCAGGGGCTGCTTGCCCACTCGGACGGCGATGTGGTGCTGCACGCGGTGAGTGACGCCCTGCTCGGTGCCATCGCCGCCGGTGACATCGGCCGCCACTTCCCCGATACCAGTGCCGAGTTCGAGAATATCGACAGCCGCATCCTGCTGCGCGACGTGTTCGCCCGGGTCAAGGGGGCCGGCTATCGTATCGGTAACCTGGATGTCACTATCATCGCCCAGGCACCCAGGATGGCGCCCCACATCGACGCCATGTGCGCCGTGCTGGCGGCCGATCTCGAATGTGAGCTGAACCGGGTCAACGTCAAGGCGACCACCACAGAGAAACTCGGCTTTACTGGCCGCAAAGAAGGGATCGCCACCGAAGCCGTGGTATTGCTGGTGAAACAATAATGCTCGAACAACTGACCTATCTGCATGGCCAGCCGGCCGTCACCGGTGTGCTCAAGGCCGCCCCGTCCGACTTCGTCGTCATCGAGGATCTCGGTTTCGAGCCCTGCGGCGAGGGGGAACATATCTTCGTGCGGGTGCGCAAGAGCGGCGAGAACACCGCCTGGGTGGCGGGCCTGCTGGCCGACGCCGCCGGGGTGAACCGCAACGCGGTGACTTGGGCCGGCCTGAAAGATCGCCACGCGGTGACCGAGCAGTGGTTCGGTATCCACCTGCCGGGTAAGGGCGAGCCTGACTTGAGCGTCATCGAGAGCGACAGCATCCAGATTCTCGAGGCCAGGCGCCACAACCGCAAGCTGCGCACCGGTTACCTCAAGGGCAACCACTTCACCCTGCGCCTGACCGGGCTGTCGGGCAGCGAGGGGCTCGAGGCCCGCCTGCAGGCGGTGGCCGAGCAGGGGGTACCCAACTACTACGGCGAACAGCGTTTCGGCCGGGGTGGCAACAACCTGGAGGCCGCCAAGGCCATGTTTGGCGGCAAGCGGATCAAGGATCGCAACAAGCGCTCCCTCTACCTGTCGGCGGCGCGCAGCATGCTGTTCAATACGGTCGTGACCGCCCGTATTGAACAGGGAGTGGCCCACACCCTGCTTGCCGGTGACTGCCTGATGCTCAAGGGCTCCCACTCCATCTTCAGCGAACCCGAGGTCACTCCCGAGCTGGCGGCACGCCTGGCCAGTGGCGATGTGCAACTCACCGCCCCCCTGTGGGGTCGTGGCCGCCTCGCCAGTCAGGGAGAGGCGGCCGCCTTTGAAGAGGCGGCTCTGAGCGAACTTGCCGAGTGGCGCGAGGGGCTCGAGAAGGCCGGGATGGATCAGGAACGCCGTCCCCTGCTGCTGCGCCCCGAGGGGATGCAGTGGCAGCTGGAGGCCGATACCCTGACCCTCTCATTCTTCTTGCCGGCCGGCGCTTTTGCCACCAGCGTGGTGCGCGAGCTGATCGATGCCCGCGAGGCGGATCACTACGGAGAGACCCATGCGCATTCTGGTGAGTAATGACGATGGCGTGAATGCGCGTGGCATCCGGGCGCTCTCCCGGGCGCTGGCCGAGTGCGGTGAGGTGACCGTGGTTGCACCGGATCGCAATCGCAGCGGTGCCAGCCACTCTCTGACCCTGGAGGTGCCACTGCGGGTCAGCCGCATCGAGGAGACCGGCTTCTATGCGGTGAAGGGGACGCCGACCGACTGCGTGCACCTGGCCGCCAACGAGCTGCTCAGGCCCGAGCCCGACATGGTCGTGGCCGGTATCAACCACGGTGCCAATCTGGGTGATGACGTCATCTACTCCGGCACCGTGGCGGCGGCCACCGAGGGGCGCCATCTGGGCTTCCCCTCCATCGCCATCTCCCTGGTGGGGGATACCCACTTCGAGACGGCGGCCCACTATGCGCTGACCCTGGTGCGGGCGCTGCAGCATCACCCCCTGCCCGCGGATCAGATCCTCAATGTCAATGTGCCGGATCTGCCGCTGGAGCAGGTAAAAGGGATGAAGGTGACCCGTCTTGGCAATCGTCACCGGGCCGAGTCGGTGATCCGGCAGCAGGATCCCCGGGGCCAGACCGTCTATTGGATTGGCCCCCCGGGGGCCCGGCAGGATGCGGGAGAGGGGACCGACTTTGCGGCCATCGAGCAGGGCTATGTCTCCATCACCCCGCTGACCATCGACATGACCGCATATCGCAACATGAGCAACCTGGAGGCCTGGCTGGCACAGCAAGGATAAGGGTGTGATAGAGCAGCGCCTATTGAATCAACTGATCGCCAAGGGGATCACGGATTATCGCGTGTTGGCTGCCATTGCCGACATTCCGCGCGAGTACTTCGTGGACGAGGCGATGGCTCACCAGGCGTGGGATAACACGGCCTTGCCCATCGGGCATGGCCAGACCATCTCCCAACCCTACATGGTGGCGCGCATGACCGAGCTGGTGGTGGCCAATGATCCGGCCCATGTGCTGGAGATAGGCACAGGGTCGGGTTATCAGACGGCAGTGCTGGCGCGTCTGGTGGAGCATGTCTATACGGTCGAGCGCATCAAGTCCCTGCAATATCAGGCGCGGCGCCGGCTGAGAAACCTGGACCTGCACAACATCTCGACCCGGCACGGTAATGGCTGGGATGGCTGGGCCTCCAAGGGACCCTTCGACGCCATCCTGGTCACGGCGGCGGCCAGCGAGGTTCCCCAGGTTCTGCTGGAGCAACTGGCCGACGGGGGACGCATGGTGATTCCCGTGGGTGAGCAGCAGCAGGCCCTGATGCTGATTGAACGCAATGGCTCCCAACTGACCCAGAGGGCGCTGGAGCCGGTGCGATTTGTTCCTCTTGTTAATGGAGAAATTGAGTGAAGTTGTTTTCCCGCCTCTACGCCATGGTCATGGTATGGGCCCGTCATCGGCATGCCCCCTTCTACCTCTCGGGGACGGCCTTTATTGAATCCATTTTCTGGCCCATCCCGGTCGATGTGATGCTGGCGCCCATGGCGCTGGCCAAGCCGCAAAAGGCGTGGCATTACGCCGCACTGGCGACGCTCTTCTCCGTGCTCGGCGCCCTGTTTGGTTATGCCCTGGGCTATGCCCTGTGGGAACCCGTGGTTCAGCCCATGGTGGCGGCGGTCGGTTATCAGGAGAAGATTGCCCTGGCCGAGCAGTGGTTTGAGCAGTGGGGAATCTGGGTCATTTTCATCGCCAGCTTCACTCCCATCCCCTACAAGGTGTTCACGGTGACGGCCGGCCTGTTGCATATGGCGCTGCTCCCCTTTATTGTCACCTCCCTCATTGGTCGCGGCATGCGCTTCTTCCTGGTGGCCGGGTTGATGCGATGGGGTGGTGAGAAGATGGAGCGCAAGCTGATGCACTATGTGGATGTGCTGGGCTGGCTCTGTATCGCTCTGGCCGTGGCGGCTTATTTCTGGTTTAGCAAGTAAGGGATTGTTATGAGTCTGTTGCAGTGGCGAAAGAGCAGCGCAGTGCTGTTGTCCGGTCTGTTGTTTGCCTGCTCCTCCAGCCAAACCCCGGCCCCGGTCGGCAGTATCGATGGCGGTTACCGGTCCGGTAGTTCGGCCCGTTATGTGGGCAAGCAGCGGACCCTGACTGGCAACAGCTATACGGTACAGAAGGGGGACACCCTCTATTCCATCGCCTTCAGCGCCGGCACTAATGTGCCCGCCATTGCCAGTCTCAACGGGATCGAGCCTCCCTACAACATCTATCCGGGTCAGCAACTGCGACTGCACGTCTTCGAATCCCAGTCTCTGGGGGGTAAATCCGGCGGTGGCGCCGTGGTCGTTACCCAGCCGTCGGTCGCCAAGCCTTCTGGTCAGACCTCGCAGTGGACGGAGCAGAAAACCGTTGCCGCGCCTGCACCAAAGGAATACGCTCAAAAAACAGCTCAAAATAACAACAATGTCTCCAGCGGATCGCCGGATTGGCGTTGGCCAACAGATGGCAAGCTTGTCGAGGGGTTCTCCACTGCCGAACAGGGCAACAAGGGGATCGACATTGCCGGCAAGAAGGGGCAACCCGTCTTTGCGGCCAGCGACGGCAAGGTAGTCTATGCCGGCAGTGCGCTTCGGGGATATGGCAAGCTGATCATTCTCAAGCATGACGATGAGTATCTCTCCGCCTATGCCCACAACGACCAGTTGCGGGTGCAGGAGGGGCAGAGTGTCAAGAAAGGGATGGTCATTGCCGATATGGGAAGCACGGATGCGCCGGATGTGCGACTGCACTTTGAAATCCGGTACAAGGGCAAGTCGGTCAATCCGATGAGCTATCTGCCCAAGCGTTAAACCCAGAGGGAAAGCGTGACTCTGGTTCTGGAGGGATGCCATGAGCCAAGAAGATAAGCTGGATGTACAGGACGTTGAATTCGAGCTTGATGAGGAGATTGAGAGCGCAGAGGAAGAGGAGGAGCTGACCGTTGAGGCTGCCGATGAGGTGGTCAGCGATGAGGTGTTCACCCCTGAACTCAACCGGGTCATGGATGCGACCCAGCTCTATCTGGGAGAGATAGGCTTCTCTCCCCTGCTCACTGCCGAGGAAGAGGTCTACTTCGCCCGCCGCGCCTTGCGCGGCGACAAGGCTGCCCGCAAACGGATGATCGAATCCAACTTGCGGCTGGTCGTCAAGATTGCCCGCCGTTATAACAACCGTGGCCTGGCTCTGCTCGATCTCATCGAGGAGGGTAATCTGGGCCTGATCCGTGCCGTCGAGAAGTTCGATCCCGAGCGCGGTTTCCGTTTCTCTACCTACGCCACCTGGTGGATCCGCCAAACCATAGAGCGGGCCATCATGAATCAGACGCGCACCATTCGACTGCCGATCCATGTGGTCAAGGAGCTCAACGTCTATCTGCGTACCGCCCGTGAGCTGGCCCATCGCCTCGATCACGAGCCCACGGCGGAGGATATCGCCTCTGCCCTCGACAAGCCGGTCGAAGACGTGAGCCGCATGCTCAAGCTCAACGAGAAGATCAGCTCGGTCGATACGCCGATCGGTGGCGACAAGGACAAGGCTCTGCTGGATGTGCTCTCCGATGAGCGTGGCTCCGGCCCCGAGCTGGAGACCCAGGAGGACGATATGCGCAGCAGCATTGTCCACTGGCTCGAGGAGCTAAATCCCAAGCAGCGCGAGGTGCTGGCCCGCCGTTTCGGCCTGCTGGGGTATGAGGCGGCGACGCTGGAGGATGTGGGTCACGAGATCGGTCTCACCCGGGAGAGGGTGCGACAGATCCAGGTTGAAGCCCTGCGCCGCCTGCGTGAGGTGCTGCTCTCTCAAGGCCTCTCTATCGATGCGCTGTTTCGCAACGGTTGAGTGACCTCGAGGGAAATGGTGAGGGGGCTTGTCCCCCTCGTTTTATGGTGGGCGAGCATGGGTTTGCGCCGAGATACACCTGTTATGTGATTGTTTCCGCAGATCTTGATGAAAAGCCCGCCATTTGAGGGCTCAAAGGGGATAAAGGCTTTGCCTGACAACCTCTTTTTGCATAGAGTGAAGCCGTGCTAATTGCCAGTTGATAAAGGATAACTTATGAACAAAGCGCAACTTGTCGATGCTATCGCCGCTAAAGCCGATCTGAGCAAGGCTCAGGCCAAGGCTGCACTGGAGGAGATCCTGGCAGGTATCACCCAGAGCCTGAAAGAGGGCGATGCAGTCCAGCTGGTCGGTTTCGGCACCTTCAAGGTCAACCATCGTGCTGGTCGTACCGGTCGCAATCCCCAAACCGGCAAGGAGATCCAGATCGCCGCGGCTAATGTGCCCTCCTTCGTTGCCGGTAAGGCCCTGAAGGACGCCGTCAAGTAAGACGCCCGTTTTGCCAAAAAACCCGGCCTGTTGCGCCGGGTTTTTTATTGTGTGTCCCGTCCCTTTTTTCGGATAAACTGAGAGAAAAGCGGTATCGGGAGGTTGGTATGGCACATCCCATGACCATAGGCCAGGTGGCCATTCCCTGGGCCCCCTCCAGGCAGTTATCGCCCGGTCTGGTGGTGGTCGATCTACACCACGACATCTGGGGTGACACCCTGACCATAGCGCTCGGGCAGGCCCGCAGCATCGACATACCTCCCCTCACTCAATGCCATGTCTACTTCCGCCAGGTGTTTGCCCTGCGCGTGGTGGAGGATGGGGATCTCTCCGATGGCATGAGCAGCCATCCCGTCGAGGAGCAGATTCAGATCATCACCCCGTCACGGTTCGCCGCCTGGTTTCATCAGGAGTCCAAGGGGGTACATCTGGACGAGGATCTGCAGCACTACCGGATTTCGACCTGGGACTACTGTGTCGACATCCTCACGTCACGTCCCCCCGAACTGCATCTGGTCGAATAAATCAGCAAGGGAGGCCATGGCCTCCCTTGCTGATTCGAAAGAATCCCCTAGCTACTCCACATAGAAGGTGTGCTGGAACTCCAGGGGCCACCGCTGTCCGTTCCCCATCAGGGTCAGGGTGATGCGGTACGTATCTTCGTTGCGGTAGGGAAGCTCGGCCAGGTAATAGATCGCCTTACCCTCCCTGACCTCACGGAAGGATAGGGGGCGAACCGTGCCGGTCAGGTTGCGGGCCTCACCCGTGATGCCAACCGATTGGGGTATTCCCTGCTTGTCCTGTACCGCAATGTTGATGATGCCGTTATAGCGGCTGCGCTCAACCTGATACTGAGTGGCCACCTCCGGGGTCAGAAAGCTGGAGGCAAAGGCACTGTAGTGCACGTTCCAGGGGCCGACCTCTTTCATCTGCTCCGCCTGGCCGGGGAGGGACAACATCATCCCCAGCAGGGCGCCTAACCAGGCTCTCATCATCGCTTCTCCTTGTCGGTGACTCTCATGTTCAGTTTAACAGGGCGGCAATCTCGGAGGGGATTGCCCGTGGCCCTTCGATACTGACCGCCTTGTGGCGTCCCAGTTCGCCGCGAATAACCCTGACTTGCCCTTTGGCCACCTTGAACTGCTTGGCCAGATACTTGATCAGATGGGCATTGGCCTGCCCATCAACCGGAGGCGCCGTGATGGCGACCTTGATCTCCTCTCCGTGCAGACCGACTATCTGATCCCGGCTCGCCTTGGGCTGGATGAGGAGCTGAAGCAGCAGCACCTCTCCCTGCCAGCTGGCTGCCACCATCAGATCATCCACCAGAGCTGGCCGAAGAGATCGCCCAGCAGGTAGTTGATGGCCTGCAGGGCGATGAAGGCAACCAGCACGGAGAGATCCAGTCCGCCCAGGGGGGGAAGGATGCGGCGTATGGGTTGCAAGAAGGGTTCGGTCAGCTGATGCATCACATATTCGATGGGGTTGCGGCCTTGACTGACCCAGCTCAGGATGGCGCGAATCAGCAGGATCCAGAAGACCATGGAGCCAGCCTTCTTGAGGACGGTCAGACCGGCGAAGAGGGAGAGGCTGACCCAGTCGGCCTGCAATACCCCAAGGCTCTTGAGCAGAGCCAGCTTGCCCATTGCCACGATCAGGGCCAGCACCAGGGAGGCGAGATCCAGGCTGCCCACGCTGGGGATTACCCGGCGCAGGGGAACCAGCAGCGGTGAGGTGAGCTTGACCACGGTTTGGCTCAGGGGGTTATAGAAGTCGGCACGTGCCCACTGCAGCCAGAGGCGCAGCAGCACGACCATGAGGTAAAGGTCGAAGACGGTGTTGATAAGGAAAAAGGCGGTATTCATCGAGGCTCCTTAGAAGAGTGTTTCCATCTCGCCGGCCCGGCGAACGGCGGCCTGCATGGCGTGGCTGGTGATCTGCTGCAATCCCTGCTCCTGAAAGGTTCGGATCGCCTCGGCAGTGGTGCCGCCCTTGCTGGTGACCTGCTCGCGCAGTTGTGCGAGAGAGAGGGTTGGATTCTGCGCCACCATGGCAGCCGCGCCGATGGCGGTCTGTTGAACCAGGGCCCGGGCCTGCTCCGGGGTGAATCCCATCTGCTCGGCCTCTTCGCAGATGGCCTGCATAAAGAGAAAGAAGTAGGCGGGGGCACTGCCTGCGGCAGCAATGACCCCGTTGATCCCGCTCTCGTCAGCCACCCAGAGTGTCTGACCCACCGCCTGCAGCATCTGCTCGGCGAACTGGCGGTCTTCTTCATTCACAGGATCGGGGGCATAGAGTCCGGTCATGCCCAGTCCGAGCAGGGCCGGGGTATTGGGCATGCAGCGGATGATCCGCGTCTGCCCCGTCATCTGGGTGAGACGTTCGACCCGGATCCCGGCGGCGACAGAGATAAGCAGCTTGCCCTCCAGGATGCCAGGTTCGGCGCGCAGGGTCTCGAGCATGTCAGCCATCAGCTGGGGTTTGACCGCCAGCACGATCACCTCGGCTCTCCGGGCTGCCGCCAGGTTATCCTGAGTGATGTGGATGCCGGTCTCGCTGGCCAGGGCATCGAGCTTGGGGCGGCTGGGGTTGGCCGCGGTGATGCAATCAACCGGGTAACCGGCGCGCACCAGCCCCAGTATGATGCTGCGGCTCATGTTACCGGCCCCGATGAAGGCGATCTGTCTGTGTTGCATAGGCATCCTGCTTATGAGTAGTCGCGGGCACCGAAGATGGCGGTGCCGATTCTCACCATGGTACTGCCATGGTGGACGGCGGGCTCGAGATCCTCGGTCATGCCCATGGAGAGGGTGTCGACCGAGGGATATTTTGCCTGGAGACGAGTGAACAGTTGCTGCATGCGGGCCATCTGCCCGGCCAGGCGATCTGCATCGTCGGTATGTTCAGGAATGGCCATTAGGCCGCGCAATACCAGGCGATCACTGCGTGACACCTGTTCGGCAAGGCTGAAAATCTGCTCTTCCGTGGTTCCTGATTTGCTGAGCTCTCCGCTAATATTGATTTGCAGACAAATATTTAGCGGTGGCATATGGGGCGGTCTCTGGGATTGCAGCCGCTCGATCAGCTTGGCTCTGTCCACGCTCTGCACCCACTGGAAGCGCTCGGCAACAGGGCGGGTCTTGTTGGACTGCAGGGGGCCGATGAAGTGCCACTCCAGGTCATCAAAGGCGGGATCCTGGCGCAGACGATCGATCTTGTCGACCGCCTCCTGGGCATAGGATTCACCGAAGCGACGTTGTCCGCAGTCATAGGCGGCGACAATGGCCTCCAGGGGCTTGGTCTTGCTGACCGCCAGCAGGGCAACGCTGCTGGTGGCTCTGCCTGCCTCTGTTTCGGCCTTGGCGATTCGATCCGCCACCTGGGCGAGGTGCTGGGCAATCTGGCTCATGATTTAGTTAGTGATGCGCAATGGGAGAATGACAAGTCTATGGATATCACAGAGTTATTGGCCTTCAGTGTAAAGCATAAAGCCTCGGATCTACACCTCTCTGCCGGGGTGCCACCCATGATCCGGGTCGACGGGGAGATGCGCAAGATCAATCTGCCCGTCCTGGAGCACAGGGAGGTTCACGCCCTCATCTATGACATCATGAACGATCAGCAGCGCAAGGAGCTTGAAGAGAATTACGAGGTCGACTTCTCCTTCGAGATCCCCGGGTTGGCGCGCTTTCGTGTCAACGCCTTCCAGCAGTCTCGTGGCTCGGGAGCCGTCTTCCGGACCATCCCCAGTACAGTATTGAGTCTCGATGAGCTCGATGCTCCCGAGGTGTTTCGCAAGATCGCCGAATATCCCCGTGGTCTGGTACTGGTGACGGGGCCAACCGGCTCGGGCAAGTCGACGACGCTGGCCGCCATGATCAACTACATCAACGAGTCCTTTCATCATCACATCCTCACCATCGAGGATCCCATCGAGTTCGTGCATGAGAACAAACGCTGTCTGGTGAACCAGCGCGAGGTGCACCGGGATACCAAGAGTTTCAGCAATGCCCTGCGCTCGGCCCTGCGTGAAGACCCCGACATCATACTGGTCGGTGAGATGCGGGATCTCGAAACCATTCGGCTGGCGATGACGGCGGCCGAGACCGGTCACCTGGTGTTTGGCACTCTGCACACCTCGTCGGCGGCCAAGACCATAGACCGTATCATCGACGTCTTCCCCGGGGCCGAGAAGGACATGGTGCGCTCCATGTTGTCCGAATCCCTGCGGGCGGTTATCTCCCAGACCCTGCTCAAACGTATCGGCGGTGGTCGGGTGGCCGCACACGAGATCATGATAGGTATCCCGGCGGTGCGAAACCTGATCCGGGAAGACAAGGTGCCCCAGCTCTACTCTGTGATTCAGACCGGGATGACTCATGGCATGCAGACCATGGATCAGTGCCTCAAGCAGTTGGTCGGGCGGGGCGTGGTTACCCAGCAGGATGCCAGGGGCAAGGCCGCCGATCCCAACAGTATTTAGGAGTCTCTATGAGCATGGATGCCTGGTTGGGCGAGCTGGTGGCGAGGCGTGGTTCGGATCTCTTCGTCACGACTGGCATGGCCCCTACCGTGAAGCAGGACGGGCGCTTCGTCGCCCTCGGCGATACGCCCTTGTCGGCAAAAGAGGTTGAAGAGGCGATGGCCCTCATCATGGATGAGGAGAGCAGACACCTCTTTGCACAGACCAGGGAGGCCAACTTCGCCATACAGAGGCCGGGTCTCGGTCGTTTCCGGGTCAGTACTTTCCTGCAACTGGCCCAGCCTGGCATGGTGCTGCGTCGCATCGAGACCCGGATCCCCACCTTCGAAGAGCTCAAGCTGCCACCTGTGCTCAGGGAGGTCGTGATGGCCAAGCGGGGGCTGATCCTCTTCGTCGGTGCCACCGGTGCCGGTAAGTCGACGACCCAGGCGGCCATGATCGGCTATCGCAATCAGCAGAGTGATGGCCACATCCTGACGGTCGAAGATCCGGTGGAATTTGTGCATCACCACGGGCGCAGCATTGTGACCCAGCGAGAGGTGGGGCTGGATACGCCCTCTTTCGATTCGGCCCTGCGCAGTGCCCTGCGTCAGGCGCCGGACCTTATCCTGATCGGCGAGATCCGTACCCAGGAGACCATGGAGTTTGCCATCCAGTTTGCCGAGACGGGCCATATCTGCATGGCCACTCTGCACGCCAACAATGCTGACCAGGCGATCGAACGGATCATGCATCTGATGCCGGAGGGGCGCCACCGCCAGCTGCGCTACGATCTGGCGTTCAATCTGAAGGCCATCGTCGCCCAGCAGTTGCTGCCCCTCAAGAGTGGTAGTGGGCGCAGTGCTGCGTTCGAGATCCTGCTCAACACGCCCCTGATTGCCGACATCATCCGTAAAGGAGAGGTGGACAGACTCAAGGATGTGATGGGGCGCTCCCGCGAGCAGGGGATGGTGACCTTCGATCAATCCCTCTTCGATCTCTACATGGGGGGACAGATCGACATGGAGACGGCCCTGGCCCATGCGGACTCGGTGAACGATCTCCGGTTGATGATCAAGCTGAAGGGGGGTGAGAAACTTGGCTCCGGCTCTCTGGATAATGTTACCCTGCAGCCCGATATGGAGTGAAACAGAGGACGCTTATGCTGATTGTGGTCTCGCCGGCCAAGACGCTGGACTATGAATCCCCCCTGCCAACCCGACGCCATACTCTGCCTGCCTTGCTGGATCAGTCGGCCGAGTTGATCGCCAGGGCTCGCCAGATGAGCCCGGCCGAAATCGGCTCGCTGATGAAGATCAGCGACAAGCTGGCGGGCCTCAACGCCGCACGCTTTGCCCAATGGCAACCGGCCTTCACCCTGGACAACGCCCGTCAGGCCATCTTCGCCTTCAAGGGGGATGTCTACACCGGACTGGATGCCGGGAGCCTGGGTGAGGAGGATCTGTGCTATGCCCAGGAGCACCTGCGGATGCTCTCCGGTCTCTACGGCGTGTTGCGGCCACTGGATCTGATGATGCCCTATCGCCTCGAGATGGGGATTCGGCTCGATAACGCCAGAGGCAAGGATCTCTACGCCTTCTGGGGAGAGCGGATCACCGAACACCTCAACCAGGCCCTGGCCGAACAGGGGGATGAGGTGCTCATCAACCTCGCCTCGGACGAATATTTCAAGTCGGTACGGCCCGGCTCGCTCAAAGGGCGCATCGTGACCCCGGTATTCAAAGATGGCAAGAACGGCCAGTACAAGATCATCAGTTTCTACGCCAAGAAGGCGCGTGGCATGATGGCCCGCTGGTTGCTGGTTAACCGGATCACCCGAGTGGAGGAGATCCCGGCCTTCGATGTGGATGGCTACTATTTCGTTCCCGAGGAGTCCAGCGCCGACACCCTGGTGTTCAAACGGGAAGAAAAAATGCAGTAAACAGGGAACCAAATGTGCTTACCCGAGTCTTACCTATTGAATCCTCTGTTGTAAGCACTTTCTTAAGGCCGATGTCTGTTTGATGTCGGCTTTTTTTATGGGCTCTTGCCTGTGAAGAGGCCGCCTCGCGGCGGCCCTCATGCTTACTTTTTCTTGCCCTTCTTCTTGGCGGACTTCTTCTTGTCCTCCTTGGGCTTCTTCTTCTTGGTCGGCACCTTGGCTTCCTTGTGCTGCGGGCGCAGACCGTCGATGACACGGCGCTTGAGGCGCTCTTCGGTGTAGCGTTCAATCTTGCCGACCACGGCCATGTCGTGAGCCTCGGTCAGGCTGATGGCACAGCCGCGGTTGCCGGCACGTCCGGTACGGCCGATCCGGTGCACATAGACATCGGCGCTGTAAGGCATGTCGTAGTTGATGACATGGCTGACGTTCGGCAGATCGATACCGCGGGCCGCCACGTCGGTGGCGATCAGGAAGGGCACATCACCCTCGCTGAACTTGCGGATCGCCTCGATCCGTTTCTCCTGCTCCATCTCACCGCGGATCCAGGCGCAGGGAATACCGGCGGTTTGCAACTGTCCGGAGAGCTCGGCCAGGCGTTCGCGGGTCTTGACGAAGATGATCGCCTTCGTGGTCTCCGGATCGCGCAGTATATGGGTCAACAGGGCCAGCTTGTGGGCGGCGTTGTCGGCCAGGTGGATCCACTGGGTGATCTTGCGGCGCTCGCTGCGCGGCGGTTCGGCGTGCAACTCGACCGGATCGTTAAGGATCTCGTTGGCGAAACGGGTCAGACCGGCCCCTTCCAGGGTGGCGGAGAAGAGCAGGGTGTGTTTGCGGTAGCGTGCCTCGGCGGCGATGCGGCTCACGTCGTCGATGAAGCCCATGTCGAGCATGCGATCCGCCTCATCGAGCACCAGCACCTCGATGTCGTCGCTCTCGAACTCGCCGGCGTTGATGTACTCGAGCAGGCGGCCCGGGGTGGCCACTACGATATCGGTGGTGCGGGTCAGGGCCGGGCGCTGCTCTTCATGATTCACACCACCTATGATGGTCTCGATGGCGAGGTGCGCATGGGCGGCCAGTGCCTTGGCGTGTGCGGTCACCTGCAGGGCCAGCTCGCGGGTCGGTGTCAGGATCAGCATGCGGCAGGGGCCGGGCTTGCGGCGTGGGAAGTCGAGCAGATGCTGCAAGGCCGGCAGCAGGAAGGCGGCGGTCTTGCCGGTGCCGGTCGGGGCCGAAGCCAGAATATCGCGGCCGTCCAGGGCCGGCTCCAGCACCAACTGCTGAATGGTCGTGGGGCGGGTGAAGCCCATCTCGGCCAGGGCCTGGTTGAGGGCTGGGTGCAGGTCGAAGTCGTCGAAGGACATGCTCATGGCGATACTCGGTTAGAAGGAAAACGCCGCATTATAGGCGATTGTGGCCGCTACTCCTATGGTTGATGGGGTGGCAGCCGTTATAATCCGCGCCGGTTTTGGAAGGAGGTGTGGATGGCAAGTCCCGGCTTTACGTTCAAGCAGTTTCATGTGGCTCACGATCGTTGTGCCATGAAGGTGGGCACCGACGGGGTGCTGCTGGGAGCCTGGGCCCCGGTGGCTGGGGCCAGGCGTATCCTCGATATCGGCAGCGGTACCGCTCTGGTCGCCCTGATGCTGGCGCAGCGCAGCGCCCCCGAGAGCCATATCGATGCCGTGGAGATCGACTCCGCTGCCGCCGCCCAGGCACGGGAGAATATTGCCAGCTCTCCCTGGCCAGAGAAGATCCACTTGCACGAGGGGGCGATTCAGACATTTGATGGGGGCCCCTTCGATCTTATCGTCTCCAACCCACCCTATTTCGTGAATGGTCAATCCTTTAGCGACCCGGCGCGGGCGCAGGCCCGGCACACGGGGAGCCTGGATCAGCAGGATCTGCTGGTGGCTTGTCGACGGCTATTGGCGCCAAATGGACTGGTTGCTCTGGTACTTCCCCGCATGGAAGGCGAACGTTTGCGCGACTTGGCAGCACAATATGACCTTCATTGTGTTTGTAACGAAGTTGTGATCACTCGAGAGGGAAAAGAGGCAAATCGTGTTTTGCTACTGCTTTCCAGAGAATTTAATCAGTGTAAGGTGGGGCAAATTGTGATCCATTCTGCTGATGGTGGCTATTCCGATAGATATGTCCAACTGGCGTCCCCCTTCTATTTGAAGATGTAAATTTCGTCTTGCACTTATTTTCCACTCCTTTATTCTGACTCCTAAATGAGCACCCGCTCCCGGCCAGCGAAAACCACTATCGCTGGTCGAAAAAACAGCGGTGCTCTTTTTTTTAACCTCTCGCTCAGCTCGGACGAGTGAGGGTAAAAAATATAAAAAGCAATAAGTTACAAGACAGACGAGGTTGACCTTGACGAAATCACTCAAACTTTCCGACGTGCTCGGACTGGGCTTTATGACCTTCGCCTTCTATCTGGGCGCCGGCAACATCATCTTCCCCCCGCTGGCGGGCTTCCTGGCCGGGGAGCATCTCTCCTTTGCCATGCTGGGCTTTCTGGTGACCGCGGTCGGTCTGCCGCTGATTACCATCATTGCGGTCGCCAAGGCCGGTGATGGTTGGGCGGGGATGACCCGTCTGCTGCCGGCGGGTGTCGCCACAACCCTGGCCGTGGCCATCTACATCATCATAGGTCCGGCCTTCGCCGCTCCCCGTACTGGCCTGGTGGCCTACGAGATGGGTCTCAAGCCCTTCCTGGGTGAAGCGGGCCAGCTGGGGCTGATGGTCTATACCATTTTCTTCTTCGGTCTGGCCATGCTGGTCTCCCTGAACCAGGGCAAGCTGATGGATGCCATCGGCAAGTATCTGACCCCTGTGCTGATCGTGCTGCTGCTGGCCCTGGCCGCCGGTGTCATGATCGCCCCCCAGGGCTCCATGCCCGATGCGTCCGGTGACTATGTCAACAGCCCCTTCATCAAGGGGATGCTGGAAGGCTATAACACCATGGATACCCTGGCTTCCCTGATGTTTGGTGCCCTGATCGTCGATCTGCTGCGCCAGAAGGGGATCACCGACTATCGTAGCCAGTTCAAGTACCTGGTGATTGCAGGTTCCATCTCTGCCATCGGTCTTTCCGTCGTCTATGTCTCCCTGTTCCAGCTTGGCAACACCGCCTTTGGTGTGGTGAGCGAGGCCAGCAACGGGGGCGCCATCGTCAGCGCTTACGTGCTCAGCCTGTTTGGCAAGCCGGGCCTCTTCATCCTGGCCGGTATCATCACCCTGGCCTGTTTCACCACGGCCGTGGGGCTCATCTCTGCCTGTGCCGATTTCTTCCACAACCTGACGGGTATGGCTTACCGCAAGCTGGTGCTGATTCTGGGTGTCATCTGCGCCATCGTGGCCAACGTGGGTCTGAGCCAGCTCATCAGCCTCTCTATCCCTGTGCTGGTGGCCATCTATCCGGTCGCTGTGGCCCTGGTGCTGGTGACCTTCCTGAAGGAGCGTTTTGCCCGCCCGGCCCTCACCTATCGTCTGGTGCTGACCATCGCCTTCCTGTTTGGCTGCCTGGACGGACTGGGTGCCGCCGGCCTGAAGATGGATGCCTTCTCCTTCCTGCCCCTGTTTGACAAGGGCCTGGCCTGGTTGATGCCGACGCTGCTGGCCTGTGTGGCAGGCATGCTGCTTCGCCGCGATGACGAGGTGGCTGCCGAGGCTGCCTAACGCCGAGTGCAATACCACAGAAGGGGCCTGCTATCGCAGGCCCCTTTCTGTTTTTGGTCACCCTGGTCTGAATGAGGAAATGAAAAAGGCCTGCGCTGGCAGGCCTTTCATCAATGGTGGGGTGGGTCCTTCATGGGGTGGTCGGGGCCATCCAGCCCGTACCACTCCCACTGCCAGGTTCCGGCGTGCCAGATCATCCTGGCCCAAGGGAAGAGGGGCTGCCAGCGGGGGAGCCGTACTTCGACCCGGTTATCCTCATACTTGTAGAGGGAGGTCTGAATGTGAAAGTCGCAGATGATGAGCAACAGGGCCCAGAGAATCAAAATCCATTTCAATGCACGCCACATCCTGTGGCCTCCTTATTCGAAGCAGATCTCTATGGTTGCGCGTCCAAACTCTGACTCGAAGGGCATCATCAACTTCATCCCGTCGGCCTTGTGGGTGATGGTATGGCTCGGGCCTGCCACCACGATGGGGGTGGCCATGTCAAACTCGTAACCTTTCTCGCCCAGCATGCGTTTGGCGCCGCCGGTCACCATGTTGGTGATCTCGCCCACCATGTCGGTCACCTCTTCATTGATACCGTTGGGGGCTTCTCCCAGCATACGGCGCATGATCTCCAGCGCCAACCCCTTCTCGAAGCTGATGGAGAGAGAGCCGCGGGTCTGGGGACCGACCATGCCGATCAGCCCAGAGACATCGCCCCGGGCCAGCTCGTCCGTTTTACGCTTGGGTTTCCCCGGCTTGAGCTCGAGCTGTGCCATGGTGGTCATGACGTTGAGCAGTGACAAGAGAAATGGATTGATGAAATCTGCTTTCATGGTGTTTCCCCGCAGATCAGGCGCACCGGGCGCACTGACCATGAGCCTCAATGGTCTTGTTAGTAATAGTAAAGCCGTGCTGCCGGGCCTGCTCGAGAAACGCGCTGTCGATCGTGCTGTCGTGCAGCTCGACCACATTGCCACAGCGATCGCAAATAAGCAGCTGCATGGGATGGGCATGGTCGAAGTGACAGCAGTAGATATAGGCGTTGAGTGACTCCACCTTATGGGCAAAGCCCTGTTCGAGCAAGAAGTCGAGTGCTCGATAGATGGTGGGTGGCTTGGCATTGGGTTCGGTGAGACGCAATTGATCGAGCAGATCATAGGCGCTGATGGCGTTACCGTGTCTGGCGAGCAGGCAGAGTACCTGCTGGCGGGTAGCGGTAAAACGCAGTCCCCGCTGTTCACACAGACGTCGGGCGCGGCTTAACAGTTGTTCCAGATCCATGACTCGACCAATGACCCCCCAAGTGAGGCCTCATAGTATCACAGGGGAAAAGATTGAGATGCCTTTCCCCCTCTGGGCACCCCTCTGGCCCTCAATTCTGTGACCTTGGATCTCCTCGTACTGAAAGGAAACCCCGGCCAGGCCGGGGTTGGATCAGAAGTGCAGGCTCATCATACCGCGGACCAGGCTGATGAGAGGCTGTGGCATGATGCCAAGCAGCAGGACGGCAAGGGCCGAGAGCAGCACCACCACCCCGCCGGAGGAGAGGTGCCACCCGCTCTCGGCATCTCGGCGCTGCATACCGGGCTCACGCATGTAGAGCGTCACCATGACCCGCAGATAGTAGAAGAGGCCGAGGGCGCTGCCGAGTACGATGGCGCCGGCCAGCCACCAGAGTTGGGCCTCCACGGTGACCCCTACCAGGTAAAACTTGCCGATAAAGCCCAGTGTCATGGGGATGCCCGCGAGGGAGAGCAGCATGACGGTGAGCACGGCCGTCAGATAGGGGCGGTGCCAGAAGAGGCCTCGGTAGTGGTGCAGGCCATCGGCATCCTTACCGTGGAAGGGGCTCGACATGGTGCTTACCACCCCGAAGGAGCCGAGGCTGGTGAAGAGGTACATGAGCAGATAGACCCCGGCCGCCTCCATGGGGAGCTGGCCGAGCCGGCTCGCTACGATGGCGGTGAGCAGATAGCCGAAGTGGGCGATGGAGGAGTAACCCAGCATCCGCTTGATATTGCTCTGCATCAGGGCCAGCAGGTTGCCGAGCAGGATGGAGAGGATGGCGATGGCCGCCAGCAGCCCGTGCACCGCAGGGTCTGCCGCCGCCGGGACGGCCAGGTAGAAGCGCAGCAGCACACAGAAGACGGCCAGCTTGCTGACGGTGGCGAGGAAGGTGGCCACGGGCGCGGGTGCCCCCTCGTAGACATCGGGGGTCCAGAGATGGAAAGGGGCCAGCGACAGCTTGAAGCCGAACCCCACCAACATCAGACCGATACCCGCCAGCAGCAGGGGATGATGAGCGGGTTGGGTGCTCATGGAGTGACCGAGCGCGGTAAAGCTGAGGCTGCCTCCCTGAGCGTAGAGCAGGGCCATGCCAAAGAGCAGGAAGCCGGTGGCGGCGGCCGAGAGCACCATGTATTTGATGCCGGCCTCCAGGCTGTGGCGCTCGCCGCGGGCATAGGCGACCAGGCCGAACATGGGCAGGGTCAGCATCTCGATACCGATAAACAGCGAGGCCAGGTGGCGAGCCCCGGTCAGCACCAGTCCGCCGGCGGTGGCGATGAGCAGCAGCAGATAGAACTCTTCCCGGTTATCCGGCAGGGTCTTGAGCCAGCTTCGGGCGAAGGTACAGGTGGCCAGGGCCCCCACCAGCACCAGCGCCGAGTAGAAGAGGGCGTAGCCATCGACGATAAGCAGGGGGGTGACCGATTGGGGCGCCAGAGAGAGGAGGAAGGGAATTGAAACCAGTGCCCCGTTGAGCCCGGTAATGGTCACCAGATAGGCAAACTCCTGATTGCGCCGCCAGGCGATGGCCAGCATCAGGGCCACCAGGGTGGCACTGGTCAATAGCAGGGGCAGCAGGGCCAGCAGTTGAGAAGCGGTAAAGGTCATTGCAAGGCTCCGGGAGTCACAAACCAGTGCATCACCTGGGTGACACTGGCGCTGGCGGTATCCAGCACGGGTTGCGGGTAGAGGCCGAGTAGCACCAGCAGGGCCGCCAGACCCAGCATCATGGTCACCTCGCGGCCATCCAGTGCCGGCAGGGGATCGCTACTCTTGGCGGGGCCAAAACTGGCTCGGTGCAGCATGATGAGGGAGTAGACGGACGCAAACACCAGACCAAAGGTGGCGACCGTCGTGATCACGGGGGCGATGGGGAAGCTGCCGAGCAGGATCAGGAACTCGCCCACGAAGTTGCCGGTGCCCGGCAGGCCGAGGGAGGCGACCGAGAAGAACATCATGATCCCCGGCAGGTAGCGCAGCCGGCTCCAGAGCCCTCCCATTTCGCGCAGATCGCGGGTGTGCAGCCGTTCGTAGAGTTGGCCACACAGGATAAAGAGGCCGGCGGCGGAGAGGCCGTGGGCGATCATCTGCACCACGGCCCCTTGCAGGGCCAACTCGGTTCCCGAGTAGATGGCGATCATCACAAAGCCCATGTGGGAGATGCTGGTGTAGGCCACCAGGCGCTTGATGTCGGTTTGGGCAAAGGCGGCCAGGGCCCCGTAGAAGATGCCCACCAGACCCAACCCCATGGCGATGGGGGCAAACTGGGCCGAGGCCTCGGGGAACAGCGGCAGGGCGAAGCGCAGCAGGCCATAGGCGGCGGTTTTCAGCAGGATCCCGGCGAGATCCACCGAACCGGCGGTCGGTGCCTGACTGTGAGCGTCCGGCAGCCAGCCGTGCAGGGGGACCAGGGGCATCTTGACCGAGAAGGCGATGAAGAAGCCGAGCATCAGCACCCACTGGGTACTCTCGCTCATCTCGGTGTGGAGCAGCTCCTGATAGTTGAAGGTGAGTACACCGGTGCCGTGATAGTGAGTCAGTACCAACCCCAGGATGGCGACCAGCATGATGAGGCCGCTCGCCTGGGTGTAGATGAAGAACTTGGTGGCGGCATTGATGCGCGACTTGCCATCGCTGACCGAGTGACCCCAGAGGGCGATCAGGAAGTACATGGGGACCAGCATCATCTCCCAGAAGAAGAAGAAGAGGAACAGATCCACCGCCATGAAGACCCCGAGCACCCCCCCCAGGATCCAGAGCAGGTTGAGGTGGAAGAAGCCCACCCGCTGCACTATCTCCTTCCAGGAGCAGAGGATGGCGAGTACACCGATGAGGGCGGTCAGCACCACCATCAGGATGGAGAGGCCATCCACGGCCAGGTGCAGATCGATGCCAAAACGGGGGATCCAGGGCAGGCGTAGCTCGGCGCTCCACTGGATGAGACCGTTCTGGGGCAGGGCATAGGTGCCACCGAGCCAGAGCGAGCCGGAGATGAGCAGGACTGCCGACATGGAGAGCAGCGCCACCCAGCGCACCCAGCGGGAGCCGAAGCGTTCCCCCTGCCAGCAGAGCAGGCCGCCGAGGAAGGGGATGAGCAGGATCAGGAGTAGAGTCACGATATCCTCGCTTAATGCAGTGACGGCCTGGCCGTCACACCAACAAGAGCACGGCCAGTACCAGCACGGCCCCCAGTCCCATCGAGGCCGCATACCAGCGCAGTTTGCCGGTCACGGTCAGGGAGAGCGTGCGGTGTGCCCACAGGGCCAGGGCCGCATTCCAGCCCATCACCCGATCCGCCGGGTCCGGGCCGCAGAGTCGGGTCAGGGCCAGGAAGGGCCGTACAAAGAGACGATCATAGAGCCAGTCAAAGCCCCAGGCGTGCAGCCAGAGGGTGGCCAGCGGGCGTCCCGGCGTGCTCTCGCCCAGCGCCCTGGTGAGGCGTCGCTCGCCGAGAAACAGGAAGGCTGACAGGGCGATGCCCGCGATGGCCACGACCCCGGAGAGGATCTCCAGCCCATGGCGTCCCGCTTCGATATGATCCCCCGGCCCGGCCGGCAGCACGCCGGCCAGAGGCGGCACTATCAGGGCACCGACGCCGGTGGAGAGCACCAGCAGCACCAGCAGCGGCAGATGGTGGGCGAGACCCTGACCGGGATGGGCCTGGGTCTGCTCCTTGCCGTGGAAGGCGATGAAGATGAGGCGGAAGGTGTAGAGGGAGGTGAGGAAGGCCCCCACCAGACCCGCCAGCAGCAGGGTTTGCTGGCCGGAGGCCTGTACCTGCCACAAGATGGCGTCTTTGCTGTAGAAGCCTGAGGTGACCAGCGGCAAGGCCGCCAGCGCCGAGCCCCCGACCAGGAAGCAGGCATAGACCAGCGGCAGGCGCTTTCTCAGTCCGCCCATCCTGAAGATGTTCTGCTCGTGGTGACAGGCGAGGATCACCGAGCCCGACGAGAGGAACAGCAGCGCCTTGAAGAAGGCGTGGGTCATCAGGTGGAAGATGGCACCCTGCCAGGCGCCGACACCGAGCGCCAGGAACATATAGCCAATCTGGCTCATGGTCGAGTAGGCCAGGATGCGCTTGATATCGGTCTGCACCAGGGCGGCGCAGCCGGCCAGCAACAGGGTAATCGCCCCCACCACGGCAACCAGGTGCAGGACATCCGGCACCATCACAAACAGACCGTGGGTGCGGGCGATGAGGTAGACCCCTGCCGTCACCATGGTGGCCGCATGGATCAGTGCCGATACCGGAGTCGGGCCGGCCATGGCGTCAGCCAGCCAGGTTTGCAGCGGCAACTGGGCGGATTTACCCACGGCGCCACCGAGCAGCATCAAACAGGCCAGCGCCAGCGTGGGCGAACCTTGCTCCAGCAGGGTCGGTGCCCGAACCAGCAGCTCATGGATGTTGAGGGTGCCGAGCTCGCGATAGAGGATGAAGAGGCCGATGGCGAGGAAGACGTCACCCACCCGGGTCACCACGAAGGCCTTGAGGGCCGCGGCGCCGTTGTTTCTGTCTTGGTAGTAGAAGCCGATCAGCAGGTAGCTGCACAGCCCCACCCCTTCCCAACCCAGATAGACAAACAACAAGTTGTCGGCCAGCACCAGGAAGATCATGCTGGCGATGAAGAGGTTGGTGTAGGCGAAGAAGCGGGAATAGCCCTCCTCACCGCGCATGTACCAGGAGGCAAACAGGTGGATGAAGAAGCCCACCCCGGTCACCACCCCCATCATGGTGAGCGACAGTCCGTCGAGGGAGAGGGTGAAGGCAGGAGTAAAGCTGCCCACCGATATCCAGTGCCACAGGGTCTGGGTGAAGACACCGGCTTCGGGCGGGTTGCCGAGGAAGTCGATGCCGACCCAGAGGGTGATGAGGGCCGACAGACCTATGCTGCCGACGCCGATGAGGGCCGAGCGCGATTCGCTCAGGCGTCCCTGGGAGAAGGCCAGCAGCAGCCAGCCCAGTAGCGGAAATATGAAGGTCAGAGTTAGCAGGCTCATCCGCGCATCTCGCTCACAGTGTCCACGTTCAGGGTGTGGTAACGACGATAGAGCAGCAGCACCAGAGCCAGACCGATACTGGCCTCGGCGGCTGCCAGGGAAATCACCAGGATGTACATGATCTGGCCGTCCGGTTGCACCCAGTGGCTACCGGCCACCACGAAGGCGAGCGCCGAGGCGTTCATCATGATCTCTATGCTCATCAGGATGAACAGCAGATTGCGCCGGATCAGCAGGCCACACAGGCCGATGCAGAAGAGAATGGCTGCCAGCAGCAGGCCATGTTCCATGGGAATATCGATCATGCCTCACCTCCCTGATGTTCTTTCTGCTTGGGTACCGAGAGCACCTCGCCCGGTTTCTCCTCACGACCCAGATGCCAGGCGGTGACCAGACCGGCCAGCAGCAGGATGGAGGCGAGCTCGACCGCGATGACGTAGGGGCCGAACAGGCTGATCCCCACCTGCTTGGCGGTTACCTCCATGGTGCCGAGCTGACCCCCGGTCAGCCCCAGTATGCCGTCGACCAGGAAGGCGAGCAGCAGCAGCGAGAGCAGGGCAGGTCCCACCCAGGTGGCGGGGGAGAGCCACTTCTTCTCCTGCTCCGAGGCCGAGCCCAGATTGAGCATCATCACCACGAAGACAAACAGCACCATGATGGCTCCGGCGTAGACGATCACCTGCATGGCACCGGCAAAGGCCGCCCCCAGCACGAAAAAGATGACCGCCACCGCGATGAGGGAGACGATCAGATTCAGCAGCGCATGCATGGGGTTGCTGGTGCTGATGACCCTCAGGGTGGCGTAGACGGCGACCAGGGCCGCCACGTAAAACAGCAGTTCCATGGGCTCTCCTCAGGGCAGCAGACTCTTCACATCGATGGGCTTTGCCTCGTTCTCGGCCTCACCCTTGGGTTTGCCTTCGATGGCCATGCCGCTCATGCGGTAGAAGTTGTAGTCGGGATACTTGCCCGGTCCGCTGATGAGGAGATCCTCCTTCTCGTAGACCAGGTCCTGACGGCGATACTCCCCCATCTCGAAGTCGGGGGTGAGCTGAATGGCCGTGGTGGGGCATGCCTCCTCGCACAGGCCGCAGAAGATGCAGCGGGAGAAGTTGATGCGAAAGAACTCGGGATACCAGCGCCCGTCGTCGCGTTCGGACTTTTGCAGCGAGATGCAGCCCACCGGGCAGGCCACGGCGCAGAGGTTACAGGCCACGCAGCGCTCGTCTCCGTCCGGATCACGGGTCAGCACGATGCGACCGCGATAGCGAGGGGGGAGTGGCACCGGCTGCTCCGGGTAACTCAGGGTCTCACGGGGGCGCCAGGCGTGGGAGAAGACCATGGCCAGGCTGCGGATCTGTGAGCCGACACCTTTGATAATACTGACTATTTTCATCTCAAATCGCCTCAGCCATTGACCAGCACCAGAGCCCCGGTGACCAACATATTGATGAGGGTCAGGGGCAGACACACCTTCCAGCCAAACGACATCACCTGATCGAAGCGTGGTCTCGGCAGCGAGGCGCGCAGCAGGATAAAGAAGACGATGAAGCAGGCGGTTTTGCCGGCGAACCAGACCACGGGCGGGAGCCAGGGACCCTGCCAGCCCCCGAAGAAGAGGGTGACGATGAGCGACGAGACCAGCACTATGCCGATGTATTCCCCCACGAAGAAGAGCCCCCACTTCATACCGGCATATTCGATGTGATAGCCATCAGCCAGCTCCTGCTCTGCCTCCGGCTGATCGAACGGGTGACGGTGAGTGACCGCCACACCGGCGAACAGGAAGGTGATAAAGCCGAGGAACTGGGGAACGACATTCCAGAGGTCGGCCTGGGCTTCGACGATGTCGCGCAGGTTGAAACTGCCCGCCTGAATCACTATTCCCATCAGGGAGAGACCCAGAAACACCTCGTAGGAGAGGGTCTGGGCCGAGGCGCGCAGGCTGCCGAGCAGGGAGTACTTGTTGTTGCTCGACCAGCCGGCGAACAGCACCGCATAGACTGCCATGCCGGCGATGGCCAGGATGTAGAGCAGCCCCACGTTGAGGTTGGAGACACCCCAGGTGGGGGTCACCGGCACCACGGCGAAGGCCAGGATAAAGGCGGTGAAGGCGATGACCGGCGCCAGCACAAAGAGGCGGCGATCGGCGAAGGGGGGGATCCAGTCCTCCTTGAAGAACATCTTGATCATGTCGGCCAGTAGCTGCAACAGGCCGAAGGGGCCCACCCGGTTGGGGCCGTGGCGATCTTGCCACAGCCCCAGGAGGCGACGCTCGATGAAGCTCATGAAGGCACCGGCACCGATCACGGCAATGAGGATCACCAGCGCCTTGCCCACCTCGATCAGCAGGTTCAGCATCTCGTCGCTCATGCGATCGCCTCCTTGAGATCGGCCAGTACGGCGTGCTGCAGGGTGGTCGGCAAGCCCCCCATGCCAAGGGGCAGGCCGATAAGGCCTACCGGGAAGTGTTCACTCACCCGCACGGTAAACTGCCAGTGGCTGCCTCCCCAACTGAAGGCGATCTTCTGGCCCTCCTGCAAGGCGAGGCGGGTGGCGTCCGCGTGGCTCACCATCCCCTCCGGCCTGCCCATCCGCTGGCGGAAGACCGGGCTCTTGGCGGAGAGCTCCTCGCTACCGAAGAGCTGCGCCAGATTCACTACCGTCAGGCCTGAGGATGAGGCGGTGAAGGGGGCCGGGGCCTGGAACCAGGGCAGGTCACCCTCTGTGGCCTCGATCAGGCGACGGCCCGGGTCGCCGGCGCGCAGGTGGCCCCCCACCTCGTCTTGAAACTTGTTCCAGGCCGACGGTGAGTTCCAGCCCGGTGCCCAGGCGAACGGCACCTGGGCCAGGGGTTGCCGGGCGCCGGCGTAACCCTCCATGGAGAAGGCGAAGGGAGAGTCCTGATCCTGGGCAACCCGAGGCTCATGCACGCTGCGATCGGCCAGCATGGAGGTGCGGCCGCTGTAGCGGTGTGGCTCGCGGGCCAGCTTCATGCCGCGGATACGCAGGCCGGCGTTGGGGGCCGGCTCCTTCATGGGGGCGAGCACGGGGAAGGCATGAATGCATGCCTCGCACACCTGGCTCCACTTGTCCCAGCGCGGTCCCATCCCCTGCAGGGCCCCCTCAAGGGCCCCGAGCCAGCGCCAGCTCTCTTGTACCAGCACGTCCGGGTGGTACCAGTGGGGATCGAACACCTGGAAGCTGCGCTGGGCGCGCCCCTCCATGTTGATCTGGGTGCCATCCCCCTCGGCAAAGGTGGTGGCCGGCAGGATCAGGTGAGCGCGGCGAGCCGTCTCTGTCTCCTGATGATCGATGACGATCAACTCCTGCAACCCGCTACAGATGGCGTCGAGTCGTTGGCGCGGGGCGCGCCGATAGAGATCGTTCTCCATCACCAGCAGGGTTTGGCCCGGCTCGGCCTCGAGTCTGTTCAGGGCCTCCTCGAGGGGCATGCCACCGAGCATGGCCAGCCCCAGGGAGTTGACCTCGGCGCCGACCAGGGCCAGCTCGGCCTCTTGGCCACGCGCCTTGAGGGCGCGCGCCAGGTTGGCGGCAGCTTCGATAAGGGCCGGAGTATGCGCCTGGCTGCCGGCGATGATGAGGGGCTTCTTGGCCCCCGCCAGCAGGGTGGCCCACTGATGAGCCAGGAGAGCGGTTGCCTCATCCATGTCGATCACCGTCGGGGCGTCGTCACTGAGCTGCTGGGCGATGGCAAAGCCGAGACGGGCCTGATCGACCGGTGCTCCGTACCAGGTGGCTTCGGCCACGTCGTCGAGTCGGCCGGGATGGGTGCCGGTGATGAGCAGGGGCCAACGGTCGAACTGCCCCAGGGTTGCGACGGCGGCCACTTGCCACTCGTCGACCTTCATGGCGCGGGCCTTGGCGCGGGCCTTGCCCTTGACTGCCTGGCGCAGGGCCAGGGCGATGCGGGCGGCGGTTTGGGTCACATCCTCGCCGAGGATCAGGATGGCGTCGGCCTCCTCCATGTCGCGCAGGCTGGGGGTGCGTACCCCCCCCTCTTGCAGCACTCTGCGCATCAGGGTGAGGCACTCCCACTCGCGGTGTTCGATACCGCAGGAGAAATTCTCTGCGCCCACCAGCTCGCGCAGGGCGAAGTTACTCTCCAGACTGGCGCGTGGAGAGCCGATACCGATGACACCACGGCCGGCGCGCAGGGCGTCGGCGGCGCGGTTGATTCCCCCCTCGCGGGTGATGCTGATGCTGTTGTCACCCTCGCGCAGCAGGGGCTGCATGGGGCGCTCCTCCAGATTGACCCAGCCATAGCCGAAGCGGCCCCGGTCGCACAGGAAGTAGTGGTTGATGGCGCCGTGGTAGCGGTTTTCGATGCGGCGCAGCTCGCCGTAGCGCTCACCCGGGCTGATGTTGCAGCCGACCGAGCACTGCTGGCAGATGCTGGGGGCAAACTGCATGTCCCACTTGCGGTTGAAGCGCACGGAGTGAGTCTTGTCGGTGAAGACGCCGGTGGGGCACACCTCGACCAGGTTACCGGAAAACTCGCTCTCCAGAGTGCCGCTCTCGACCCGACCGAAGTAGACGTTGTCGTGGGCACCGTAGACCCCGAGATCCTCGCCGCCGGCATAATCCTTGTAGTAGCGCACGCAGCGATAGCAGGCGATGCAGCGGTTCATCTCGTGGGCCACGAAGGGGCCGAGATCCTGATTCTGGTGGGTGCGCTTGGTGAAGCGATAGCGGCGGCTGTTGTGACCCGTCATCACCGTCATGTCCTGCAGGTGGCAGGCGCCCCCCTCCTCACACACCGGACAGTCGTGGGGGTGATTGGTCATCAACCACTCCACCACACTCTTGCGAAACTCGACCGCCTCTTCGTCTTCGATGGCGATAAAGGTGCCGTCGCTCGCTGGTGTCATACAGGACATGACCAGCCGGCCGCGCTTGTCGTCGGCATTCTGATACTGCTTGACCGCACACTGGCGGCAGGCACCGACGCTGCCAAGCGCCGGGTGCCAACAGAAATAGGGGATATCCAGGCCAAGGGAGAGACAGGCCTGCAGCAGGTTATCGGCCCCGTCGACTTCATACTCTTTGCCATCAACATGAATGGTTGCCATACAGCATCTTTCCTTCGCAACAGATCGCCGCGTCTACGACCAGCGCTGGTTCAGCAGATTGGGCTGCACGCCCTTGATTGCCTTGCGGTTATCGCCCGCGCCCTTGATCCCGGCCTCGAACTCCGGGCGGAAATATTTGATGGCGCTGGCGAGCGGCTCTACCGCCCCCGGCGCGTGAGCGCAGAAGGTCTTGCCCGGACCGAGTTGGCGGCAGAGCTGCTCCAGGGTCTCGAGATCCCCAAGCTCCCCGTCACCACGCTCGATGGCGCGCAGCAGCTTGACGCTCCAGGGCAGGCCATCGCGACAGGGGGTGCACCAACCGCACGACTCGCGGGCGAAGAACTCCTCCATATTGCGCAGCAGGCTCACCATGCTGATGCGGTCATCCACCGCCATGGCGAGGCCGGTCCCCATCCGGGTGCCCACCTTGCCGATACCGGCCGTGTACATCTGGGCGTCGAGGTGTTCGGGTAGCAGGAAGCCGGTACCGGCGCCGCCCGGCTGCCAGGCCTTGAGGGTGTAACCGTCGCGCATGCCGCCGGCATACTCCTCGAACAGTTCCCGGGCCGTGATGCCGAAGGGGAGCTCCCACAGGCCCGGATTTTTGACCTTGCCCGAGAAGCCCATCAGCTTGGTGCCGTGATCTTCCGAGCCGGGCAGGGCCAGCCCCTGATACCAGCTCACCCCGTTGCCGATGATGGCCGGCACGTTGCACAGGGTTTCGACGTTGTTGACGCAGGTGGGCTTGCCCCAGACCCCGGAGACGGCGGGGAAGGGGGGCTTGGCTCGCGGGTTGGCGCGGCGTCCCTCCAGAGAGTTGATGAGCGCCGTCTCCTCGCCACAGATGTAGCGGCCGGCGCCGGTGTGGACGAACAGCTCGAAGTCAAAGCCCGAACCCAGAATGTTCTTGCCGAGCAGGCCGGCGGCCCTGGCCTCTTCCACGGCACGGCGCAGGTTGGTCGCCGCGTCGACGTATTCGCCGCGCAGGAAGATGTAGCCACGGTAGGCCTTCAGTGCCCGGGCCGAGATGAGCATCCCCTCGATAAGCAGGTGGGGCAGCTGTTCCATCAGCAGCCTGTCCTTCCAGGTGTTGGGCTCCATCTCGTCGGCGTTGCATAGCAGGTAACGGATGTTCATGCTCTCGTCTTTGGGCATCAGGCCCCACTTCACCCCGGTGGGGAAGCCCGCCCCGCCGCGCCCCTTGAGGCCGGCATCCTTGACGGTGGTGACTATCTCGTCCGGCGTCATCTGGCCGAGGGCCTTGCGAGCGGCCTCATAGCCCTGCTTGGCCCGGTATTCGTCCAGCCAGACCGGTGCGCCGTCGTCGCGCAGGCGCCAGGTGAGCGGGTGAGTCTCGGCGGCCCGGGCGATCAGATTGGCGGTGCCAAAAGAGGTCAATCTCATGGGTAGTTCTCCAGGGTCTGGCGCAGGGCCTCGCCATCGAGACCACCAAAGGTGTCGTCGTCGATCATCATGGCCGGCCCCTTGTCGCAGTTGCCCAGACAACAGACGGGGAGCAGGGTGAAGCGGCCGTCCTCTGTGGTCTGGCCGGGTGCGATACCGATGTGCTCCTTGAGGGTGGCCAAGACCCCCTCGTGACCGTTGATGTAGCAGACCATGCTGTCGCACACCCGGATGATGTGGCGCCCCACTGGCTGGCGGAAGATCTGGCTGTAGAAGGTGGCAACTCCTTCCACGTCGCTGGCGGGGATCCCCAGCTCGGCGGCGATGGCGGGAATGGCACCGTCAGGCACCCAGCCACGAGCCTGCTGCACTATCTTGAGGGCCTCGATGCTGGCGGCGCGGGGATCCTCGTAGTGGTGTTTCTCGTGGGTGATGGCGTCACGCTCGGCGTCGGTGAGGGCAAAGCCCCCCGCGCATCCCGGTGCGTCTTGTTGTAATGCGCCTTTCTGGCACTGACATTGCTGGTGGCTCATGGCTTAGCGATCCACATCCGACATAACGAAATCGATACTGCCCAGATAGACGATGAGATCCGACACCATCTGGCCGCGGATCACCGAGGGGATCTGCTGCAGGTGGGCGAAACTCGGGGTCCGGATCCGGGTGCGATAGCTCATGGTGGAGCCGTCACTGGTCAGGTAGTAGCTGTTGACGCCCTTGGTCGCCTCGATCATCTGGAACGACTCGGCGGCTGGCATCACGGGCCCCCACGACACCTGCAGGAAGTGGTTGATGAGGGTCTCGATGTGCTGCAGGGTGCGCTCTTTGGGTGGTGGCGTGGTGAGCGGGTGATCCGCCTTGAAGGGCCCCTCGGGCATGTGCTCGAGGCATTGGGCTATGATACGCATGCTCTGGCGCATCTCCTCGAGGCGCACCATGGCGCGATCATAGGCGTCACCGTTGGCGCCTACCGGTACCTCGAACTCGAACTGGTCATAGCCCGAATAGGGGCGCCATTTGCGGATATCGAAGTTGAGGCCGGTGGCGCGCAGGCCGCCCCCTGTGGTCCCCCAGGCCAGCGCCTGCGAGGTCGAGTAGGCGGCGACGCCAATGGTGCGCCCTTTCAGGATGCTGTTGCGCATGGCCGCCTTCTCGTACTCCATCAGGCGCTTGGGCAGCCAGTCGAGCAGGTTCTCCTTGATGAGCTGACGCCACCCTTGCGGCAAATCGTGAGCCACGCCGCCGATGCGGAACCAGGCCGGGTGCATGCGGGCCCCGGTGATCGCCTCGATGATGTTGTAGATGCGTTGCCGGTCGGTGAAGGTGAAGAAGACCGGGGTCATGGCGCCCACGTCCTGAATATAGGTGCCGATAAAGAGCAGGTGGCTCTGGATGCGGAACAGCTCTGCCAGCATCACCCGGATCATGTCGACCCGCTGGGGCACCTTGATGCCTGCCAGCTTCTCGACCGCCAGCACATAGGGGAGGTTGTTCATCACTCCGCCCAGGTATTCGACCCGGTCTGTGTAGGGGATGTAGCTGTGCCAGGACTGACGTTCCCCCATCTTCTCGGCGCCGCGATGGTGATAACCGATGTCGGGCACACAGTTGAGGATCTCTTCTCCATCGAGCTGCAACACCAGGCGAAATGCCCCGTGTGCCGACGGGTGGTTGGGGCCGAGGTTCAAGAACATATAGTCCTCGTTGGCATTGCCCCGCCGCAGCCCCCACTCTTCCGGTTTGAACAGCAGGTTCTCCTGCTCCATGTCCTGCTTGGCGGCATCGAGCATGAAGGGATCGAACTCGGTGGCCCGCGCCGGATAATCCTTGCGCAATGGGTGTCCCTGCCAGCTGCGCGGCATCATGATGCGGGTCAGGTGGGGGTGACCGTTGAAGGTGATGCCGAGCAGATCCCACACCTCGCGTTCATACCAGTTGGCGTTGGGATAGAGAGCGGTGGCGCTCGGCAGGGTGAGGTCCCCCTCCTGCAGGGGCACCTTCAGCATCAGGTCACTGTTTCTGTCGATGGAGAGCAGGTGGTAGAAGACGGTGAAATCCGAGGGGGGGAGCCCCTCGCGATGGCTGCGCATCCGCTCGTCGACTCCGTGCAGATCGTAGAGCATCACGAATGGCTTGGGTTGCTGGCGCACGAAGCGCAGCACATCCAGCAGCAACTCTCTGGGTAGCCAGAGTACGGGGATGCCGGTACGGGTGGTCTGCAGGGTAAAGGGGTCGCTCCCGAAATGGGCGAACAGCTCGCCGACGATGGGGGCTTGCGCCTGGTCGCCCGGTTGCCACCGGGCCATCTCGGCATTGGTCGGAAACTCGTTGGTCAGTCGCATATCAGCTCTCGTCCGGGGTCCGCAGGTTCTTGACGGCGATCCGCTCGCCCCGCTTGCGCTCTTTCATCGCCTCCAGCTGAGGGCGGTAGATGCCCTGATCCCCCGCCACCCAGGAGAGGGGGCGGCGCTCCTTGCCGATAGAGTCCTGCAACAGCATCAGGGCCTCGAGGAAGGCCTCGGGACGGGGCGGGCAGCCCGGAATATAGACGTCGACCGGCAGAAACTTGTCGACCCCCTGCACCACAGAGTAGATGTCGTACATGCCGCCCGAGTTGGCACAGGCGCCCATGGAGATGACCCACTTGGGTTCGAGCAGTTGCTCATAGAGGCGCTGGATGACGGGCGCCATCTTGATGAAGGGGGTACCGGCGATCACCATGAAGTCCGCCTGACGGGGTGATGCCCGGATGACCTCGGCGCCGAATCGGGCCACGTCGTGGGGGGAGGTGAAGGCGGTACACATCTCCACATAGCAGCAGGAGATGCCGAAGTTATAGGGCCAGAGGGAGTTCTTGCGGCCCCAGTTCACCGCGTCGTGCAATACCTCTTCCACCCGTCCGAGCAGTATGCCGCGTTCGGCACTCTGGGCCAGAGGGTCAGCGACCGTCTGGCGCTGCTCTTGGGGGTAACGCTCCAGAGGGGCGTCGGGATCGATCCGGGTCAGGGTGTACTTCATGAGCAGACCTCAAAGACGGGTTAGTCCTGTTGCTGGTTGAGGGGTTTCTTGCCGGGGGACCAGTCGAGGGCGCCGATACGCCACAAATAGAGGAGACCGACCAGCAGCAGCACGATGAAAATGGCGGCTTCGATAAAGCCGACCCAGCCGGTCTCTCGCACCGAGACAGCCCATGCGAAGAGGTAGAGGGCCTCGACATCGAAGATGACGAAAAACATGGCGACGAGATAAAACTTTGCCGAGAAGCGCAGGCGGGCATTACCGACCGATTCCACACCCGACTCGAAGGGCTTGTTCTTGGCACGTCCCCGGGCTCGCCCTCCCAGAAAGGCGGCCAGCCCTATCATGGTGAAGCAGATGGCAAAGGCGGCGATCACATAGACGGTGAAGGCCCAATGCTCTGGAATGACTCCTGAAAACATAGGTGTTGTTCCCTACCGAGAGAAAAACGGCAGTAACAATGATGTCATTTTATTCAGAGGCTTGGTAGGTGAAAGTGAATCTAATGTTTTGTTTTTTAATTAATCGTTTCTTTTGTTGCGTGCATTTTCACAAATGAAAATGAGAGTGTATTTTATTTGTTCAGGATCCTCTGGCATTGGACACGCCTTGTCATAGACATGCTCTTTTTAGCGGGTGCGCTTGGCGTCAGTGAGCTTCTGGTAGTCCAGATCAATGATTGGAGGCCTGGGGGAACCACAATAGCGAGATTGTAATGGTGGAATCGTGGCCTAACGGAAGGTGGTTAATGAAACATTGGATCATCAGTGGATTGTTGTTATCGCTATCCGGTTGTGGTGTGACACCGGAGAGGGAGCCTCGCATCGACGACCCCGATGCCTGGCGAGCGCTTTGTCGGGATGGCACCCGGATTCGGGCCGCACGCGAAGAGGGGATGTGCGATCGCCATGGAGGGGTCTCGTTGTGGTTGAACCGGGCCAGAGAGTCAGCAGATGTAAATGTGGAATAATGACGGTGTTTCTGTCTATTCCTCGCCCTTAATTGTTAGAAAGTGTGTTTTGTGCTGTCAGTCACCAAATTGTTACATTTTTGTTCATGTTGGACTCAGAAATCCGTCACCATACTGAGGTAACAGTTAGATTGAGACGGAGACGAGGACATGACGCACAGTGTCGGGCTCTCCATCTTGTGGGGGCTGGCCAGTTTTGGACTGCATGGTGAGTTTGTGGCCAGCCGCGAGGGAGAGCGCCGTCATTGGCCTGCCTCGAAGCTCGAGATGGAGGGGATGGTGATTGCCCCCCTCAAAGAGGGGCGCTGGCTGTTTGACGATGGCACGCGCAGTGTGGTGCTGCTAATGCCTGATGGCGTTACCCCCCCGGTGGGGCATCCTGTCGCCCTGAAGGGCAGGGCCTGCCAGTTGGCGGGGGATGACTGCCTGCTGGTCGAGCAGCTCGATGGCAAGCCGCTTGCCTGACCAGGGCGCCGCGCAACCGTGTGTGGCGCTGGATGACGTTCTCATGGGCCTTTGTTTGCAGAGTGAGAGCTTGCTCTCAAAGCCGGAAGATTTCACTGTGTAAAACGTTTGCTTCAGGTTAGTCTCACAGTGCCAGTTTAGAAGGTGACCCCCTTCTAATTGTTTCTTGCGATGAGAAATCGCAATTCCGTAGCACCTATTTTTAAGGCCCGTTATCCTCTGGATAGTGGGCCTCGTTTTTTGTGGCGTTAGCCGCCGTAGTGTCCGATGTTAGGGCGGCGGCTCGGGCCGGCAAGATGGATGTCGACCGGGTTAAAGGCCTTGATCGCCTCGAAGCTGAAGTCACCTATCGCCCGATGAAGGCTCTCGGGGGCGTGATTGGTGATAAGAATCACGCTCTTGGATAGGTTGCGACGGCGGCGCAGCAGATGGCCGAGAAAGCTGGACTGGCTTTCGGCCAGTTTGGCCCGGTTGGCGGCTACCTCATCGATGATGAGCAGGTCTACCTCCTCCAGGGCTCGCCGGTATTGGTTGCGCTCCTCCTGATCCTCGATGACGTTGAAGAAGAGGCGATCGACAATGGAGGCCCACTGCTGGAAGATCACCGACTTCTGATGCCGCTCGATCAACTCGTGAGCGACGGCGCCAGCCAGGGTCGACTTGCCGGTTCCATAGTCCCCGTAGATCAGCATGCAGCCACCGCCACTCTTCTCCCAGTGCTCGAAACCGCTGATGAAGTAACGTGCCGTCTCGATGGCATACTGCAGGGCAGGATCCTGCTGATCCATGCGTTCAAATATCCACTCGGGATTGAGGTCCGCCTGGGCAATCAGGCGCTTGATGCGATCCTGGCGAGCCTGTTTTTGTAACTCTCGCACCTCGGCATTGGCCTTGCTTTCGTACTCCTTGCGCAGGGTTTCGTAGTCGTATTGAGTGCCGCCGGTTTCCTGTTGCAGACGGCGAATCCGTTCCAGCAGGGTGCCTACGTGGCGCTGCAGTGCCGGATCGTGCTGCTGTCGCCCCTGCTTCTCGCGATTGATTTGCTGGCGCCTGGCTGCGATGTCGGCCAGATCCTGCTTCAGGGGATCTTGATCATGAGCCATGCTCTTGCTCCTTCTGCTGGGCCAGACGTTTGGCCTCTTCAATCATCTCTTGGGCCCGGCGACTGGGGCCGGACTCACTATGTTGTACTGTCACCTGCTGATAGCCCTGCTCCTGTGGCTGCTGGCGTCGCACATAGCGCCGGGTCTTCAGCGCACGAATAAATTTGAGGGTCCACTGATGATGGTTATCGAATACCTCGGGGCGGCCCAGCCAATAGGCGATAAACTCCCCTAGGTCCTCTTCGCTGTAGCTGCAGTCTATCACGCCACACAGGCGCGCCAGTGCCGGCATACTCTCATCGGGTCGCCACTCCAGGTGCATGGGAAAGGGAACCTGCGGCAGGGGCGAGTGAGCCTCCTGTTGCAGGAGCGGCAGGATAAAGGGCTGGGAGTGGAAATGCTCACCGGTCGCTTGTGCCTCGAGTAATCCCGCAGCAATCAACTCCTCCAGCAGCAGGGTAAGCTGACGACCATTTACCTGGTAGCTGAATCCACTCGGAGATGCGGGATCGGTGACCGCCAATGCCCTTCCCAGCTGAGGATAGTTGAGCACCCTGGGTTGCTGCTCGAGCCAAAGCCGCCTCAGATGCAGGCAATAGAGGGTTTTGGCTGGATGCGAAAGCCTGGGGTGGGAGAGGGCTTGGTACTCGGCAGGGGTCATCACTCATCTCTTTACAGCAAGATGGCGCCATTATCGCCGATGGCGGGCGGTGGGACAAACGCTCGTGGTAGCCCGACAAACAGGGCCTCCTGATTCACCACCCTGTGGATCTGCCTTTGAGTCACCAGTATGCAGGAATAGCCCAGCGTATTCAGACTGAAAATCACCTATTGATTGATATATTATTCTGATGCTATTCAGGAGCAAGTCGTACTTCTGGGCTAGGATTAGCCCAATGGTCATCACTGGGTATCAAGGCGGGTGTTCTGGATGTCGCTTTCGGGAGTTCGCATACTGCTCATCGAAGATGAAGCCGTCTTTCGGCATCTGCTGAGCGCTTATTTACAAGGGCTGGGGGCCGAGGTCTTTCACGCCGATGATGGCATTGAAGGCATGGCGGCCGCGGCACTCTACCGACCCCATGTGGTCTTGTGTGATCTCAATATGCCGGCCATGGATGGACACGAGGTGATGGCCTGTCTGAGTGCCCGCTACCCGGAGCTCCCGGTTATCGTGGTATCGGCGCAGAGTCGAATGGATGTAGTGGCCAGGGTGCTGCGTGCGGGGGCCAGGGATTACCTTATCAAGCCCATTCGTGACTGGGAGCTCGTTCGTTTCAGCATCGAGCAGTGTCTTGATCGCCAGCCCACCGCCATGCAACAACTGGAACTGCTCGAGCATATGGATGCGCTACGCGAGGATCGGCTGGCGACTCGTCTGGTGGCGTTGCAGAAACATCCGGCACTGCAGGAGTGGGGAGAGTGGCAGGTGACCAGTCAGGGGGGCGGGCACCTCTTTCTGGTGGAGAGCTTTAAAGTCGAGCAGCGCCTGTTGCTGCTGGTGATGGAGTTACCCCTGCTGGGGCCGGACGGACCCTTTTGTTCTGCTCTGGTCAGGATGCTGATGAACACCCCGTATCGACAGTATCAACAGGGGGAGAGCACCCTGCTGGAGCATCCTGGCAAGCTGCTCTCCTATCTCAACTGGACCCTTATGGAGTCAGGTGTACATCAACCCATCAGTGTGGCGGCCTTGCTGTTCGGGCAGGATGACAACCTGCTCTTTGCCAACGCAGGTCTGACGTCTCCCCATTGGCTTGCCCGTCATGGGGGCTTGCCACTCGGGCTGATGCGCGATGCCGATTATCCCCTGCACCGTCGTAGCTGGCATGCCCCCTTCTCATTACAGGTCGATAGCGAAATGGGCGGGGCCTTGAATCTGAGTATTCATCGTCAATGAAAAGGGCGCCATTGGCGCCCTTCATATGCTTTTATTGTTTCGGATTAGATGGCGCTGGCTTGCAGCTCGCCTTCCTGCTCCGCTTTCTTCTCGTGCTGTTGACCTTCGGCACCATGCATCCAGTAGACCAGACGGTTGGCCATCAGTAGCAGGATCACGGCACTGATGGTCGCCGCCACGGCGATACCACCGAAGATGGCCAGCGGGCCAGACTCACCCACGTAGGAGCCGATGAAGCCGGCCGCATAGTTGGCCAGGGCGACGAAGCCAAACCAGGCACCCATCATCAGTGAGGCCAGGCGCAGCGGTGCCAGCTTGGTCACCATGGAGAGGCCGATAGGAGAGAGGCAGAGCTCGCCCAGGGTATGGAACAGATAGGCACCGATCAGCCAGAACATGGAGGTCTTGACAGTGCTATCACCACCCTGTTGCAGGGTCGCTCCTACCATGAAGACAAAACCCACGGCCAGGAACAGCAGACCCATGGCAAATTTCACGGGAGAGTTGGGTTCGCGCTTGCCCATCTTGACCCAGAGCGCCGCCATCAGAGGGGCCAGGGTGATGATGAAGAAGGGGTTGAGGGACTGGAACCAGGCGGTCGGCACCTCGAAGCTGCCGATCATGCGGTCGGTGTACTCCTGGGTGTAGAGGTTCATCAGGCCACCAGCCTGCTCGAAGCCGGCCCAGAAGATGATGGTGAACAGACCCAGCACCAGGATCACCTTGATACGATCCACTTCCTGTTTGGTCAGGGGAGCCTTCTTCTGTGAGTTGTTCTTGGCGGCGGCGCGCTTGGCGGCCGGCTCTTTACCGATATCCCCCAGCAGGCCGGGAGCCATGGTGGCTTGCAGCACCAGGGATATCACCATGCCGATGCCGGCGGCGATAAAGGCCGCTTGCCAGCCATAGCTGTTGGCGGCTGCACCGGCAATAAAGCCTGCCAGCAGGGCACCCAGGTTGATACCCATATAGAAGATGGTGAAGGCGCCGTCACGGCGATGATCGCCCTCTTCGTAGAGATCGCCCACCATGGTGGAGATGTTCGGTTTGAACAGGCCATTACCCACGATAAGCAGAGCCAGACCAGTGTAGAAGACAGTGGTCATTTGGCCGGCGAAGAGCCCATGAGGGAGAGCCAGGGTAAACTGGCCCAGTGCCATCAGCACGGCACCGATCAAAATGGCGCGGCGTTGACCGAGGAAGGTATCGGCCAACCAGCCACCGATCAGCGGTGTGATATAGACCAGGCCGGTATAGATACCGTAGAGCTTGAGCGCATCAGCTTCACTCCAACCGAGACCACCGCTGGTCGTTTGGGCAGTGAGGTAAAGGATCAGGACGGCACGCATGCCGTAGTAGGAGAATCGCTCCCACAGCTCGGTACTAAAGAGCAAGAAGAGCCCTTTAGGGTGACCTAAAAAGGTCCCTTTTGACGGGGTATTCATGGAACTTCCACCTGTGTTTGATGTTTTAATTGTGATTTTATGCAAGGGCTTCGGAACAAGCCTAAACCCTTATAGAACAAGGATGCTTTAATTACAAGAAGCTGATTTATCAGATTTTTATCAATCGAACATTGATAAAATGTTGCCTAAATGAAAACTGGACATCATATGATGCCCAGTTATTTATGCTAAAAAAAAGAAAAATCTTGTGATTACAGCTGTTTGGCAAAGGCCTTGAGCCAGTCGATGAACTCCCCATCGAGTTCACGGTGGCGTACCGCATATTCCACATTGGCCTTCATGTAGCCCAGCTTGCTGCCGCAGTCATGGCTCTTTCCCTTCATGAAGTAGGCGTTGACCTGCTCTTGTTCCATGAGGGCGGCAATGGCGTCGGTCAACTGGATCTCGTCACCGGCACCGGGAAGGGTCTTCTCCAACAGGGGCCAGATATGGGCCGAGAGGACATACCGGCCGACCACGGCCAGGTTGGAGGGGGCCTCATCTCTGGCCGGTTTCTCGACGATGGCCTGCATCGGCAGGGACATGCCGGCGCAGAGGGTCTCTCCCTTGATATCGGCGACGCCGTACTTGTCGACCTCGCTATGAGGTACCTCTTCTACCATGATCTGGCTGACCTGCTCCTCTTCAAACAGATGCACCATCTCGGCCAGATTGTCCTGCTTGGGATTACTGGCGACGTCGTCGATCAGTACATCCGGCAGCAGCACGGCGAAGGGGTTGTCACCGATCAACGGACGCGCACAGAGGATAGCGTGGCCCAGACCCTTGGCCTCACCCTGACGCACATGCATGATGGTCACGTCTTTTGGGCAGATGGCCTGTACTTCGGCGAGCAGTTGGCGCTTCACCCGCTTCTCCAGGGTGGCTTCCAGTTCGAAACTCTTGTCGAAGTGGTTCTCGATGGAGTTCTTACTGGAGTGAGTCACCAGTACGATCTCCTTGATGCCCGCGGCGATGGCCTCGTTGACCACATACTGAATGAGAGGCTTGTCCACGACCGGCAGCATCTCCTTGGGGATGGCCTTGGTGGCGGGCAGCATGCGGGTGCCCAGTCCGGCGACGGGCAATACGGCTTTACGAACCAGGATGGGACTCTTTTTCATGGAGAGATTCCGGCGAGACATGATGGCGGCATCTTACTCCAACAAAACGAAGGCGGCCACTGGCCGCCTTCGGGTTACTTGAGGACGATCGTGTCCCGATTGGCATCCAGCGTTGCCGGCCCGATGCCACTCACCTCGGCCAACTGCTCGACCGAGGTGAAGCTACCCTGTTTATCCCGATACTCGATGATGGCTTGTGCCTTCTTCTCGCCAATCCCCTTGAGCCGGGTCAACTGCTCCAGGGTTGCGGTATTGATGTTGACCTTGTCGCTTGCCGTGACGGTGGCCACCTTCTCCTGTGCCGCCGGTGTCTTTTGGGCAGCCAGCGCCGGTGTGCCTGTCAGAGGTAGACAGCTCAGCAGCAGGGGCAGGATCAACGTCCGTATTTTCATCTTACTCTCCTTGGGTTACTGGGTGGTCCCACAACCAGTTCTAGTGCACAGAGGGAGAGGCAGTGCTGGAATAAACCACAGGAGGATAAGTGCGTTGAAAATGCTATAAGGGCATGAGATGTCGCTGGCGTATGATGACAACATTATGAAAGATAAAGGAAAGAGACCAAGATGCCGATAACCGATACGCTGCGTCAGCAGGTGGCCAGGCTGGCCCGAGAGGCGGGTGATGCCATCCTCGACCTCTATGAGCGCCCGCTCGATGTGGATTACAAGCACGACAGCTCCCCTCTGACAGACGCTGACCGGCAGGCTCATGCCATCATCTGCGCCGGGCTGCACGCCCTGACCCCTGATTGGCCAGTGCTTTCGGAGGAGTCCACCCCCGAGGTGATGCGTCAGCGTCTAGGCTGGCGTCGTTTCTGGTTGGTGGATCCCCTCGATGGCACCAAGGAGTTTATCTCTCGCAATGGCGAGTTCACCGTCAATATCGCGCTCATCGAGGAGGGGCGGCCTGTCTGGGGCGTCGTGTATGCCCCTGTGCTCGGGGTGAGCTGGAGTGGAGGACCCACTCTGGGCGCCGAGCGGGCAGAGGCGGGTGAGACTCATCCTGTCAAGGTTCAACCCCACCGGGATGGTGAGGTGTGGAAGGTGGTGGGCAGCCGTCACCATCTCTCGCCCGAGACACAGGCCTATCTGGATAAGCTCACAGGGCCGGTGGAGCTGGTCTCTATGGGCAGTTCTTTGAAGCTCTGTCTGGTGGCCGAGGGGAAGGCCCACCTCTATCCCAGGTTGGCCCCCACCTGTGAGTGGGACACGGCGGCCGCCCAGGCGGTGGTAGAGGGAGCGGGGGGCAGGGTGACGACCCTGGAGGGCGAGCCCCTGCACTATGGCAAGGCGGAGATCCTCAACCCCTGGTTTGTGGTTTCGGCCTCCTGATAAAAAACGCCGGACTCAGTCCGGCGTTCGCTTTCAAAATACCCGCTTGAAGGGTTTGACGGTCACGTGACCGTACACCCCGGCGCTCACATAAGGGTCGGCCTCGGCCCAGGCCTGGGCTTCTGCCAGAGAGGCAAATTCGGCGATGACGGTAGAGCCGGTAAATCCAGCCTCACCGGGGTCATCGGCATCGATGGCAGGGTTGGGGCCGGCGGTGAGCAGGCGTCCCTCATCCTGCAGTGCCTGCAGCCTCGCCAGATGGGCCGGCCTGGCCTGTTTGCGAAGGGGCAGGCTGCCGGGTACATCCTCGGCAAAAATCAGATACCACATCGAACTCTCCTTGAACGGGGTTATTTTTTCTGTTCGGCCGGCAGATGGCGATAGAGATAGAGACCACTGAGCAGGGTCGAGATCAACGTCAGCCCCAGCAGACCAAATACCTTGAAGTTGACCCAGACCTCCTGGGGCAGGTTGAAGGCGATATAGAGGTTGAGCAAGCCACAGAGGGCGAAGAAGGTGACCCAGCCCAGATTGAGACGATCCCAGACGGGATCGGGTGCGCTCAGCTCCTTGCCCAGCATCTGCTTGAGCAGATTCTTGCCAAAGCCGTAGCGACCGATCAGCAGGGCGAGGGCGAACAGGGCGTTGATGACGGTGACCTTCCACTTGATGAAGGTATCGTCGTGGAAGATGAGGGTGAGTGAGCCGAAGAAGGCGACCAGCACGAAGGTGAAGAGTTGCATCTTCTCGACCTTGCGATACTTCAGCCAGCCATAGAGCAGTTGCAGGCCGGTGACCACCACCAGGGCGCCGGTGGCGTAGTAAATGTCATAGAGCTTGTAGATCGCAAAGAAGACGATCAGGGGAATGAATTCGATAAATTGCTTCATAGGTGTTTACAGATCCTCGTTGGCCTCAGTGTAACCGAGCCGGCCAGGCCATAACAGTTCAGGAAAAAAGCTCACGGGCGACCAACTGGCCGAGCTGCTTCTGCTCGTCGAGAAGCGCCTCGATATGTTCACGCCGGATCCCCGGATTGAGCTGCACCGCACGCAGCAGAGTGAGCGGTTGCTCTCCATAGCGGCTCACCGCACGCTGGGTTCGGGAGACGAAGCTGTGCCCCTCGGCACGCTGCCGTTTCTGCAGGGCGATGTTGAAGGCATTGATCTGAATATTTGCTGACTCATCCCGCGGTTTGCCCTGCAGGTGAGGGGGGATGCAGCGATAGGCCAGCAGATTCATGACGGGGGCGGCCATCAATTCGAAGGCGGGATCGGCCTCGATCAGACTGGCCATCAACCTGGCCCTGTCATAGTTCTCCTCGATGAGGCGGGCATAGCCCTGTTCACCGATGAGATGGAAGGCGGCATCCAGATAGAGGGCGTTGGCGGGGCGGGTTCCCTCCAGAGTGAAACGACCCTGATCGAAGGAGCTGGCTCGAATGGCATAGGGGGCCTCGCGCTTGACCGCCATCATGAGGTCCGGTTCACGGCACAGCAGCATGCCAGTGCCAAGCGGCACCAGCAGTTGCTTGTGGCCATCCAGAGTGACGGTATCAGCCAGCTCCATGCCGGCGAGCAGGGCGCGGTAGCGGGAAGAGAAGGCCGTTGGCCCACCCCAGGCCGCATCCACATGGAAGTGAATACCCTCGCGTCGGGCGATGGCCGCCATCTCCGGCAGGGGATCGATGGAGCCAAAGTCGGTCGTACCCGCCACCCCGATGAGGGCGATCACCTTGATCTTCTGCTCCTGGCAGTGACGCAGCTCGGCCTCCAGGGCCGGCAGGGAGAGGCGATTATGTTCATCTACCGGCAGGCGGCGCACGCTGGCGGCGCCGGCTCCCAGCAAATCCATTCCCTTGTCGAAGGAGTAGTGCATCAGGCGTGACCCCAGAATGGCGATACCGCGCCACCCCTGCTCAGCCAGGGCAAACAGGTTGTCGCCGCAGGCATGGTTGCGGGCCAGCCAGAGAGCGGTGACGTTGGCGATGGTGCCACCGCTGGTCATGACGCCGAGGGCTGCATCCTTGGCATGCATGAAGTGTTCATAGAAGTCCGGCCCCCGGGAAAACACCAGACGATGGAGCCTGGCCAGACTCTCGCGCTCCAGGAAACTGAGCAGGCGTGATGACTCCATCTTCATGGGGTTCTGGTTGAGCATGGCGAGCAGGCGTGAGAGCTCCCCCGTATAGGCCGGCAGCGGGGCCGTCATGTGCCCCATGTAGCGGGGTGAGGCCAGGTGCGAGATGCCGGGCAGCAGTTGCTGCAGGCGATGCAGATAGTCGGTCAGCGCCATCTGGCCATCGGGCATGGCCGAGTCGGCGAGGCGATGGGTAAAGTCACTGCGATCGTAGGGCTGCAGGCTGTCATCCATCTCGTGGAAGGCCTGGATCAGGGCACTGATATGACCATCGAGGTCCTGATGGGGGGAAACAAACAGCTCTTCTAGTTGCATCGGCGGCTCCGGATCCTTGACTCTGCGCCTCTCTACCGGCCGCAGAGCATAACTCCAATTGCGCTGTGATGACAGTCGGTGCACCCCGACGTTGAGGTAGTCTGTCTCTGTGACTAGCCATAAATTGGTAGTTTTATCGTCTGCCCTTATCAAAACGTGCACCGAGCCACAGTCCATGAGCAAACGAACTGCGAAGCTAGTGACAGTTTTCATTTGAGGAGATGTCGATGAGCGATATCGCACTCGCCATCAGTATGCTGGCACTGGTTGCCGTGGTCGGGCTGTGGCTCGGCAACCTGAAGATCTACGGGGTAGGGCTCGGTATTGGCGGCGTTCTGTTCGGGGGGATACTGGTGGGCCACTTTGCCGGTGCCATGGCGCTCGAGCTCGATGCCCACACCCTCCACTTCATTCAGGAGTTCGGCCTCATCCTGTTTGTCTACACCATAGGCATACAGGTGGGCCCGGGGTTTTTCGCCTCTCTGCGCAGCTCGGGGCTTAAGCTCAATGCCTTCGCCGCTCTGCTGGTGGCGATGGGCGGGGTGATGGTGGTCATCCTCTATAAGCTGTTTGATATTCCGCTGCCGGTTATCCTCGGCATCTTCTCGGGGGCGGTGACCAATACCCCTTCCCTCGGGGCGGGGCAACAGATCCTCTCCGAGTTGGGCGCCGAGCCTGGTCTCACCGGCATGATGGGGATGGGATATGCGGTGGCCTATCCATTCGGTATCTGCGGAATTTTGCTCACCATGTGGCTGGTGAGACTCTTCTTTCGCGTCAAGATCGACGACGAAGCTGCCGAGTTCGAGAAGCAGAGCGGCAAGACCAAGGAGAGCCTGCACACCATCAACATCGCCATCCGCAACCCCAATCTCAATGGTCTGATGATCCGCGAGATCCCCTGTATGAACGAGAGTGATATCGTCTGCTCCCGTCTCAAGCGGGGAGAGACGCTGACGGTGCCGCGTCCCGATACCCGGGTTGAGCTGGGGGATCTGCTTCATCTGGTCGGTGAGAAGTTGGCCCTGCACAACGCCTTGCTGGTGCTGGGAGAGGAGGTCGATACCTCCCTGTCTACCCGGGGCACCGATCTTCGGGTGGAGCGTGTCGTGGTGACCAATGAGCAGGTATTGGGCAAGAAGATCCGCGATCTCGACATCAAGCAGCGCTACGATGTGGTGATCTCAAGACTTAACCGGGCCGGGGTGGAGCTGGTGCCCACCAGTCAGACCAGCCTGCAATTTGGGGATATCCTCAATCTGGTGGGGCGGCTCGACGCCATCGAGGCGGTCACCAATATCGTGGGTAACGTGCAGCAGAAGTTGCAGCAGGTGCAGATGCTGCCGGTTTTTATTGGCATCGGTCTCGGGGTGCTGCTCGGTTCGGTTCCCTTCTATCTGCCGGGCTTTCCGGCGGCGCTCAAGCTGGGTCTGGCCGGTGGCCCGTTGGTGGTGGCCCTCATCCTGGCCCGGATCGGCAGCATCGGCCGCCTCTACTGGTTTATGCCCCCCAGCGCCAACCTGGCGCTACGCGAGATCGGCATTGTGCTCTTCCTCGCCGTGGTAGGGTTCAAATCCGGAGCCGGTTTCTTCGATACCCTGTTGCATGGTGATGGTCCGGCCTGGATGTTTTATGGTGCCCTCATCACTGTCGTGCCACTCCTGACGGTCGGTTGCCTGGCTCGCTGGTATGGCAAGATGAACTATTTGAGTCTCTGCGGCTTGCTGGCCGGCTCAATGACTGACCCTCCGGCTCTCGCCTTTGCCAATGCAATGCATCCGACCAGCGGGGCCAGCGCTCTCTCTTATGCCACCGTCTACCCCCTGGTGATGTTCCTGCGCATCATATCCCCCCAATTACTGGCGCTCCTGCTCTGGGTGGGAGGCTAGGCCAAGATAAAAACGAAAGAGCTCCCATCGGGGCTCTTTTTGCATCTTATTGATGAGTAAGACTTTTAACCTTTCGGTTAAGTGGTTTGCCTCTCCCTGCTGATGAACTTTCATTCGATATTTCGAACTGGTTACACAGCACCCGAGTTGAGTACCCTTATAAATTAATTTTTATAATTTCAGTGTCAGGAGTCGTCATGAGCACCACAACCCTTCAGCACGATGTCGTCATCTCGCAATTGAGTGGCAAGGTCTATCTCCTCAATGAAGACGGCACACGCCGGCTCGTGCGGGAAGGGGAGTTACTGTCCAAGGGGGCTGTGGTGGTAGCCGATGACGGCTCTTTCGAGATGAGTGAGCCCCTCCATACCCCTCAGGGGAATGAACCGGACGCGCAGGTCGCCGCGAGCGTTTCGGGCGATATCGATGCCTTGCAACAGGCGATTTTGCAAGGGCAAGACCCGACACAGACCTTCGACGCAACCGCGGCAGGTGGTGCTCCCGCGGCGGGGGGCGGCGTTGCCGGTGCCAGCAGTAACAGCGGCTTCGTGGTGCTGGAGCGCAGCGGTTCGCAGACCCTGGCTGAGGCCGGTTATGACACGACGCGGGACGTTTCTGTCACGCCTGTGGAAAATGACCTGCTGGGCACTGCCGACTTCAAACCCTATGCCCGCCTCATCCTGAGCGCCGAGAGTGCGGTCAGCGAAGGAGGCACCATTACTTATGTGGCGACCGTCGACTCCCCTGTCTACGGTAGCGATCTGGTGGTCACTCTCTCCAATGGTGCCACCATAGTGATCCCCGTCGGTCAGACCAGTGCCACTGTCGTGATTGCCGCACCGGGTGATGATGTGTATCTGGATGCCTCCTCTCTGACCGTGACCGTGACCGGTACCCAGGGTGGCAACTTCAATCAAATCACCACTGGCACCCCTGTCACGACTCAGGTCACCGACACCGTGGACACCACCACAGTGACCCTGAGTGCCCCGGCCGAGGTCAGCGAAGGCAGCCAGATCACCTACACGGCCAGCGTCGACCACGCCCCGCAAACCGACCTGGTGCTGACCCTGTCCAACGGCGCCAGCATCACCATCAAGGCCGGTGAGTTCAGTGGTAACGTGACCGTCGATGCTCCGAGCGACGACGTGTACAAAGATGGCGGCAGCCTGACGGTGAGCATCACCGGCAGCAGCGGTGGCAACTACGAGCAGCTGGACACCGGCAGCAAGGTGACCACCGCCGTGGCCGACACCGTGGACACCACCACGGTGACCTTAAGCTCGGCCACCGCCGGCCAGGACGTGGTCGAAGGCGGCAGCATCGTCTACACCGCCAGCGTCAACAACCCGGTGACCGGCAGCCCGCTGACCGTGACCCTCTCCAACGGCGTGGTGATCACCATTCCGGTGGGGGCCAGCAGCGCCGACAGCGAGCCGGTTCCGGTGCGCGGCGATGACATCTACCAGCAAGCTGATGAAACGTTGAGCGTCAGTATCAGCGGTACCAGCGGCGGCAACTACGAAGCCGTGACCACCACCGGCACCGTCACCAATACAGTCGTAGACGATCTGGATGCCCCGACCCTGACCCTGAGCGGCGATGCCAGCGTGGTCGAGGGGGGCAAGGCCAACTACACCCTGACCATCAGCGATGCACCGAAAAGCGATCTGACCGTCAAGGTGGTGGTGGGTCACATCACCACCGACGAGGGGGATGT
>NZ_CDDB01000075.1:0-352 GCF_000820105.1 Aeromonas schubertii
CCCTGGGGGAGGGGATGGAGGGGGAAGAGAAGCGCCTCATCCTGTTGGGCCACGATACCCGCACCCGTGCCCTGCTCGATCCCGCCTTGCCGAGCCTTGGCAGGCACAGGGTGATGGAGGTGGGGAGTGTGGATGCCCAGCTGGATTGGGCCGAGGCGGGGTTCGGCGTTGCCATCGTGCCCGATTTTGCCCTGCTCAGGCGGCGCGACGAAGGGGTACCGGTACAACGGCTGACGGGATTTCCCACCACCCATCTCGGCTATATCGTGCGCCAGAACCAGATCCTGTCACGGGGGATCAAGGCTCTGCTGGGCTGGGTGGAGGAGGAGATCGCCCGTCGCATGCCCCCGGC
>NZ_CDDB01000075.1:373-1408 GCF_000820105.1 Aeromonas schubertii
CGAGGCCGCCTCGGCGGGAGGCGGAGCTCCCTCCAGATAGGCCTGGCTGCCCGGGTGCAGGGGCAGCACGGCAGAGAGCATCTGCTCCTTTTTGAGGGAGAGAAAGGCGGGGTGCAGGCGCTGGAAGCGCGCCATGTCGGCCAGCAGATGAGCGTCGAGGCGATAGACCAGGCTTGCCGGAAGGTCATCTCGTGCCACCAGCACGGCGGCGGTTCCCATGCTGGCCAGATCCTGCTCCTGCCCCGGGTAGAGGCCGGCAGTGATATGGCTCTTGCGATAGTCGGGGCGGTTGGCCAGCAGGGTCTCGACTGCTTCTCCCTCTATCGGGATGAGGCGAGCCTGGCAGCGGCCTAGCAAGTCCGTGATGATCTGGCTCGGATTGGCCGCGACCAGAAACAGGGCGTCGATCTCGCCGGCACAGAGGGCCTGGGCGCGATCGACCGGGCTCTCCTGTGGCAGGGCGTCAGGGGACCAGCCCATCGCCTCGAGCAGGGCCGTGGCGGTAGTGCGATCCCCCGAGCCGGCCGGCCCCAGATCCAGCCGCTTGCCCTTGAGGTCTTCCAGGCTCGCTATGCCGCTGTCGGCCCGCACCACCAGATTGAGGGGCTCGGTGTAGAGGGTGAAGAGGGGGCTGATGCCCCGAATGCTCCCCACACCAAGATGGGCCTCCCACAAGAGGTCTGCCTGCACCAGGGCGAGATCTATCTTCCCCGCCTGCAGCAGAGACAGGTTCTCCCGAGAGCCCGCCGTGCTGAGCACGGCGCACTCGGGCAGGGCGGGATCCTGGTTGATCAGGCGGCAGAGGGCTCCACCGGCCGGATAGTAGACACCCGTGATGGTCCCGGTTCCGATAACCAGGTGCGAGCGGGGGGCGGCCAGGGCGATGGCGGGCAATAGTGCGAGCAAGAGCAGCAGGGATTTCACTGGCAGTTTCTCTTGAAGGGCCTCAACAAAGGGGGTGCATTCAATCTAGCGCGGGCCGGTTTGAGGAACAAGCCGGCCCGCAGTGGTGTCAGCGAGCCAGGATAGCCCGCT
>NZ_CDDB01000076.1 GCF_000820105.1 Aeromonas schubertii
CGCAGACCGTCGTCCATCGCGATCGGGCAGATCAGGGTAACAACCATCTTGATGTTGTCGCCCGGCATGACCATCTCTACGCCTTCCGGCAGTTCGATGGTACCGGTCACGTCGGTAGTACGGAAGTAGAACTGCGGACGGTAGCCCTTGAAGAACGGGGTGTGACGACCACCTTCTTCCTTGGACAGTACGTATACTTCGGACTCGAACTTGGTGTGCGGGGTGATGGTGCCCGGCTTCGCCAGTACCTGACCACGCTCTACGTCTTCACGCTTCACGCCACGCAGCAGGGCGCCAACGTTCTCACCTGCACGACCTTCGTCCAGCAGCTTACGGAACATTTCAACACCGGTACAGGTGGTCTTGGTGGTCTCTTTGATACCAACAATTTCAACTTCTTCACCAACCTTCACGATACCGCGCTCTACACGACCGGTAACGACGGTACCACGACCGGCGATGGAGAAGACGTCTTCGATCGGCATCAAGAACGGCATGTCGATGGCACGCTCCGGCTCCGGGATGTAGGTATCCAGGTGACCGGCCAGCTCCAGGATCTTCTCTTCCCACTGAGCTTCGCCTTCCAGCGCCTTCAGGGCAGAGCCACGTACGACCGGCAGGTCGTCGCCCGGGAAGTCGTACTCGGACAGCAGCTCACGCACTTCCATCTCTACCAGCTCGAGCAGCTCTTCGTCATCAACCATGTCGCACTTGTTCATGAACACGATGATGTACGGAACGCCTACCTGGCGACCCAGCAGGATGTGCTCACGGGTCTGCGGCATCGGGCCGTCGGTAGCAGCTACTACCAGGATTGCGCCGTCCATCTGGGCAGCACCGGTGATCATGTTCTTAACGTAGTCGGCGTGACCCGGGCAGTCTACGTGAGCGTAGTGACGGGTAGCGGTGTCGTATTCTACGTGGGAGGTGTTGATGGTGATACCACGCTCACGCTCTTCCGGCGCCTTGTCGATCTGGTCGAAGGCGAAGGCCTT
>NZ_CDDB01000077.1 GCF_000820105.1 Aeromonas schubertii
ACGATTGCTGGGTCAGATCAAATCTCTCATGCAGGCGAGCAGCGCCGACTCCGTCAGCAGGGCCTGGCTCTTGAAGCGCCCCTCCCAGAAGTGACCCTTGCAGCTATCTTCCTGATTAGCTTGGCGAGCCAACCCTTCGTTGAGCAGGCGCACGAACCAGCTGATGGAGTAGAGTCGCCCACGCCACTCCTCTATCAGCCCCTGCACTACCGAGAGCTCTGGCTCAATCAGGGCATCCCCCTGATACCAGCGCCGCACCAGCAGTGGCCACTGGAACAGCCCGGCCCAGCGCTCGGCCACCTCCCGCTCGCTCCAGCCCTGCGCCTGCTCGGCATCCACTTTCAGCACCAGGTGGTAGTGGTTGCTCATCACCGCGTAGGCGCAGATACCGATGGCAAAGAGCCGCGACAGCTGACCCAGCCGGTCAACCACCCACTGACGGCGATGCTCGTAGCTCTGCCCCGAGTGAGCATCTTCCCCACACAGAAAGGCCCGCCGCACGCAGCGGCTCACCACGTGGTAGTAGGGCGTATCCTGCAAACTGATTTGACGTGAACGGGCGATGGTCATAGCGAGTTCCTCGGCAGTGATGCCTCAAGCCAAGCAGGCCATTACGCCTCTGTCAAAATGGTGGGTGTCCCAGAATCTCTGCCAGTTTCTGCCTGTCTAAAAGCACAAGCAATGTGTAATTTGTTGTGTAATAATGCTCTTAAAGGGTCTCTCAAAGGTGCATTGACATGTCAGACTACAAGAAGTTAAACAACCACCCGTTGGAACTTGTCCTCGTAGAGGTAAGATATTCACCAATTCTAAACGTGAAGAAGTATATTCCAGAACTTCACGATCAACTTCGTGGAGAGTTTCCAAACTTCAACGCTGTAGTTGACAAAGCTGTAAATGTGAGTCTTGACCAAGTTGATTTTTCAGATATAGAGAGATGGCAATTTTCGTCTAAAGACAGCCAAAGAGTTGTGGACATTGATCAAAATAGAGTTGTTTATGCCACAACTAAATACGACAGATTTGATGGTTTTGAAAAAGAAGTTAAACACATAGTTGAAGTCCTGAAAAAAGTAATTAATCCAGCAATATACACTAGGGTTGGGCTGCGATATTGCGATAATATCGTTTCCCCCGATGGTGGAGACGCGGGTTTATCAAAACTCATAGCTCCTCAGTTATTGTTTGATGATACCTTTAGTGACATTGGTCGAAAAGGCTTTAAACGCCAGGAATATCTAATTACAACAGGTAAAACTCACCTTATGATTAGGACTTTTCAGGTAGTTACACCGCAGGTTCTTCCTGATGACTTGTCTTCAATCGGGTTGAATATCAAAGCGGACGAAAGCCCTAAATTAAGGATTATTTTAGATTTTGACCATTTTTGGCAAGATCCGAATAACCCGATTGACTTTGAAGTAGACAATATTCTACAAACATTGGGTGGTTTACATGAAGCGTCGAGAACGGCGTTTTGGGATGCAACAACTCCGTATGCAAGGAATGAAGTATGGCGGTAGCAGATAACACATATGCTAATTACAACATAAGTGAGATGCAAAACTTAGCCGCTTCTGGTATGCGTGCGTATCAATCAGCGGTGCATCGTACCTGTCATCGCCCCAGTACTTCTGAGGTTTTTGATCTTATTAGTAGTTACCGTTCAGGTCAGCCTCAGTTCTGGGCCTATACTAAGAGGGGTTTAGACGATATTCTCGTTAAACGCTGTACGGCAGATTCAGATAAAAATTCTCCTCAGCAAGAGGTATTAATAAAACGCTTGAGTGAGTTGAAAAGTGGTATTGGATTAGCAGATGAAGAACTTGCGAGCATTTTAAAAACAACTCGTAAGACACTTCATAATTGGCAGCATGGAAATACTAAACCGAACAAAACAAAGTTGCTGCGATTGGTCGCTCAGCATAATATATTGAGAACATGGCTTAGTAATGGTTACCCAGAAATATCAAAATTGAACCTTGAGGTTAAAGAACAAATTTTAAGCAAGCTGCAAAAAGATAATGTTGATGTTGATGACTTGCTTTACTTTGGCTCTGGCTTAATGTTGACTGCTGATTTTGATATCATTGACGACCCCTTTGCTTAGGTAGGTGATATGAACTTTGGAAGTGATTTAGAGGCGAAGGGGTGGTTACAAGGCTGTATTATTGAAAAGCAGCAAGCTCTTATCTTGTTGGAGATGAAAGATACTATATGTATTGATATCGACAAGGTTAAGCTAGCTGAAGAGGACTTTGTTCTGCTTGTTGCATCTCAGTCTTGTGATATAGCTAGAAATGAAGTTCCATCAGTTCAACTGCTGATAGCAAGAATTGTTGAAAGCAGGGATCCTCAGAAAAGTTATAACTCACATCCAAGACTACTAGATACTTACGTAACTAAAGTTAATAGCGAGGCAGTTTGTGAGATCTCATTTAGAATCAGTATCTTAGAGAAGGTTTTTACACCCAAGTCGAATTTATTAGAAATTAGTTATCTTGATTCTGTAACTTGGGGGGTACAGGAAGAAAGAAGCTATAGAAACTGGTTGGGAGAGCATTATGACCGGCCCGCGCTGCCTACATCGTTTAATGATCTTCTTAAACGCTCTGAGAAAAAACTAAAGGCTGCTGCACAGCAATCTAATGCTCACTTATATGGGATCTATATTAGACTTAATCCAAATCGTGAGCTTAACCAAGGGGAGCAATATCAGGTGCAGCTGCTTGGCGCATTGACTAATAATGGAGATGCTGTCATTGCTCAGAGTAAAATAGACCGTTATAAAGAGCTACTAATAGCTGCTGGCATTAATGTTACACATGCTGTTGTTAGAGAAAAAAAGCAGATTAGTATGGAGGTCTTGGAAGGGATGACTAGATTTCATTTGGATTATTTGTCATATCGTACTAATACAGAAGAGCTACCCGCAGAAGTACAGCCGGGTATATAACTAGCATCATTTATTATTCACGAAATTGTCCATATTGTAGGACTATATTACATCATTCCAACCCGGCCTAAGCCGGGTTGATTATTTCAAAAGGCAGGAACAATCAAAGCGCTTCCAATCTGGCATACGCCGCCACCAGCCACTTGGCGCCGGCGTCGTCGAAGTGGATCTGCACCCGGCTCTGGGGGCCGACCCCCTCGAAGTTGAGCACAGTGCCTTCGCCAAACTTGGGATGGAGCACCCGCTGGCCCAGGTTGAAGCCGCTCTGGGTGAAGCTCTGCTGCACCTCGTTCTGGCTGAAGCGGCCATATTGGGTGGGGCGGCTGACCTGGGTGCGCAGGCGGATCTCCTCCAGACACTCGGCGGGCATCTCGCGGATGAAGCGGCTCGGCTTGTGGAACATCTCGCGGCCGTAGATGCGGCGGCTCTCGGCATAACAGAGGTAGAGCTTCTCCATGGCGCGGGTCATGCCGACATAACAGAGGCGCCGCTCCTCCTCGAGGCGTCCGGCCTCTTCGGTGGTCTGCTGGCTCGGGAACATGCCCTCTTCCACCCCCACCATGAAGACCAGGGGGAACTCGAGCCCCTTGGCGCTGTGCAGCGTCATCAACTGCACCGCGTCGGCGTGCTCGTCGGCCTGGCCCTCACCGGCCTCGAGCGCCGCATTGGCCAGGAAGGCCGAGAGATCGCTCATCTCGTCTGCCTCTTCGGGGCGGGTGAACTGGCGGCAGGCGGTCACCAGTTCGTCCAGGTTCTCGACCCGCGCCTGGGATTTCTCGCCCTTCTCGGCCAGGTACATGGCTTTGAGGCCCGAGTTCTGGATGGTGATGTCCGCCTGCTGGTGCAGGGGCAACAGGCCCACCTGCTCCTCGAGGCCGTCGATGAGATCGACGAAGCCGCGCACCGCGTTGCCGGCACGGCCCGAGAGCACCTTGTCCGCGAGCAGCTCGCGCGACGCCTGCCACAGGTTGAGGCCGCGATCCCGGGCGTGGCCACGGATGATGTCGAGGGTGCGATCACCGATGCCACGGGTCGGGGTGTTGACCACCCGCTCGAAGCTGGCGTCATCGCCACGGTTGTTGATAAGGCGCAGGTAGGCCAGCGCGTCCTTGATCTCCTGGCGCTCGAAGAAGCGCAGGCCGCCGTAGATGCGATAGGGCATGGCGTCCTGCATCAGGGCCTCTTCCAGAATGCGGGACTGGGCGTTGGAGCGATAGAGGATGGCGCAGTCGGCCAGCATGCCCCCCTTGTCACGCCACTCTTTCAGGCGCCCCACCACGAAGCGGGCCTCGTCCACCTCGTTGAAGGCGGCGTAGAGGGAAATCGGCTCGCCCTCGGCCCCCTCGGTCCACAGCTCCTTGCCGAGGCGCTCGGCGTTGTTGGCGATGACGCAGTTGGCGGCCTTGAGGATGGTGGCGGTGGAGCGGTAGTTCTGCTCGAGACGGATGGTCTCGGCGCCCGGGTAGTCGGTGAGAAAGCGCTGGATGTTCTCGATTTTGGCGCCGCGCCAGCCGTAGATAGACTGGTCGTCGTCGCCCACGATCATCACCTTGCCGGTGTCGCCGGCCAGCATGCGCAGCCAGGCGTACTGCACGCCGTTGGTGTCCTGGAATTCGTCCACCAGTATGTTCTGGAAGCGATCCCGGTAGTGCTCGAGGATGTGGGGGCGATAGAGCCACAGCTCGTGGGCACGCAACAAGAGTTCGGCAAAGTCCACCAGGCCGGCGCGATCGCAGGTCTCCTGGTAGGTCTGGTAGATCTTCTGGTAGGTGCGGGTGACCGGGTCGCCGTAGAGATCGATGTCGCCGGGGCGCAGCCCCTCGTCTTTCTTGCGGTTGATGTACCCCATCACCTCGCGCGGGGCCCAGTGCTTCTCGTCGAGGTTGAGCGCCTTGATGACCCGGCGAATGAGGCGGTACTGATCGTCCGAGTCGAGGATCTGGAAGTCCTGGGGCAGGCCGGCGTCCAGGTGGTGGGCGCGCAGCAGGCGGTGGGCAATGCCGTGGAAGGTGCCAATCCACATGCCGCGCTGATCGGTGCCGATCACTCGCTCGACCCGGCCGCGCATCTCGGCCGCCGCCTTGTTGGTGAAGGTCACCGCCAGGATGGAGAAGGGCGAGCAGCGCTCTACCTGCATCAGCCAGGCGATACGGTGCACCAGCACCCGGGTCTTGCCCGAGCCGGCCCCCGCCAGTACCAGCAGGTTGCCGCGCGGTGCCGCCACCGCATCCCGTTGCTTGTCGTTGAGGCCATCGAGCAGGCTTGAAACGTCCATCACCACTCCTGTTTATTTATACAGGCGGCGATTATACGGAAGTGGCGGCCCGATGACCAACGCCACGCGCCTTTCCCCCTATTCTGCCCCGCCGGGGTGATTGAGCACCCCCAGCAGATCCCGTTGCAGGGTTCGCAGCTGATCGATAAGGGCCAGGTTGAGCCAGAGGTAACCCGCCACCTCGGGGGTGCGGCCGCCGCTTGCCAGCAGGCCCCGCAGGTCTGCCTCCACCTGAGCCAGCTCACCGAGCAGGTCGTGGCTGAGCTGCCCGTCGATGGCCAGCTGGGCCAGCTGATCGATGAGATCCCCAATGCGCTGGTGTGCCCGGCGCAGCAACTCGTCCCCGAGCAGGGTGAAGTGGCTCTCCCGATTGGCCCAGAAGGCGCTGCCGAGCAGCTCGAGCTGAGCCACCAGGTTGCGCAGCCCGCGCTGGATCTGCTCCATCCCCTTGAGCGGGGCACCGCTCTCCCGGGCTGCCGGGGCCATCAGGGGGCGCAGCTTCACCAGCTCTCCCATCAGTCGGCTGCGCTGCCCCTCAAGGGGCGGAGGAGCCAGCAGGTTGGGTGAGAGGGCGCTGCGATAGAGCAGGGCGGTGGCCCGCAGCTGGCTGGCCAGCTTCATGCGCCAGTGCAGGTAGGCCTTGTGGGGCCAGATGGCCGCCAGCACGATGGCGATGAGGGCCCCCACCAGCACATCACCGGCCCGCCACAGGGCGGCCTCCATCGAGGAGGGGTGAGGCCCCACGATCACCGCCAGGGTGATGCCGAGCAACAGCCCCACATAGGGGCGCTTGCCGAGGGCCACATAGCCACACGCCACCATGACGGCGGCGCACCAGATCATACCGAGCCAGGGCAGACTCCCCAGCAGGTAGAGGGCGACCATGCCCAGGGCAGCCCCGACACAGGTGCCGAGCACCCTGTGCCAGGTGCGGGTGACTATGTTGCCCCAATAGGGGAGCGGGCCCAGGATCACCACCATGGTTACCAGGCTCCAGGCATCGTTGGGGAGCTTGATCAGCCGTATCAACGACAGGGTCACCATGAAGGCAAAGGCCAGGCGCACCCCGTGGATGAGGCGGTAGTGGCGATAGAAGCGCTGCTGCAACAGCGAGATGGGGCTGTGGCGGACCATGATGGACTCGAGCCAGGAGGAAAGGGCGAAATTATAAGCCATAAGATGGCGCCGTCCACGGTGCGTTTCTTGGCATGAGGGGGCCAAGGCCGTATAGTGCTGGGCGTTAATCCATCAGGTTCCCCATTATGTTCCAAGACAATCCGCTGCTGGCCCAGCTCAAGCAACAAATCCGCGAGAATATCCCCAAGAAAGAGGGCGTGATCCGCGCCTCTGACCGGGGTTTCGGTTTCCTCGAGGTCGATGAGAAGACCAGCTACTTCGTGCCCCCTCCCTACATGAAGAAGGTGCTGCACGGTGACCGCGTGGTCGCCCTGATCCGCACCGAGAACGAGAAGGAGGTGGCCGAGCCGGATGAACTGCTGGAGGCCTCCCTGACCCGCTTCGTGGCCCGCGTGAAGATGTTCCGCGATCGCCTCAACGTGGTGCCGGATCACCCCAACATGAAGGAGGCGATGAAGGCCCGCCCGAAGAAGGGGCTGGACGAGAAGGATTTCAAGGAAGGGGACTGGGTGGTGGCGACCCTCAAGCGTCACGCCCTCAATGACAACGGCTTCTTCGCCGAGATCACCCACAAGATCGCCGACAAGGAAGACCACAACGTGCCCTGGTGGGTGGTGCTGGCGCGCCACAACCTGGCCCAGATCGAGCCGGCCGACCTGCCCGAGTGGCAAGATCTGGAGGCGGATCTGCCGCGCCAGGATCTCACCGACGTCGCCTTCTTCACCATCGACGGCCCCAAGACCAAGGACATGGATGACGCCCTCGCCATCCGTGAGACCGAGCAAGGCTGGGAGCTGCTGGTCGCCATCGCCGACCCGACCGCCTTCGTGGCCGAAGGGAGCGAGCTGGACAAGGAGGCCGCCCAGCGTGCCTTCACCGTCTACATGCCGGGGCGCAACGTGCCCATGATCCCGCGCACCCTCTCCGACGAGCTCTGTTCCCTGAAAGAGGGCGAAGAGCGCAACACCCTGTGCGCCCGCCTGACCATCCACAAGGATGGCCTGCTGGACGAGCAGACCGAGTTCTTCGCCGCCCGCATCCGCTCGCGCGCCCGTCTCAACTATGACGACGTCTCGGATCTCTTTGAGCACGACAAGCCGCTGGACGTGGACGCCGCCGTGCTGGCCCAGCTGCCGCTGATGAAAGCCATGACAGAGGCGCGCATCAACTGGCGCACCGAGCACGCCCTGGTGTTCCCGGACCGTCCCGACTACGACTTCGAGCTGGGTGAGAACGGCGCCGTGCTGGCCATCCATATGTCGCCGCGCCGCCTCGCCAACCGCATGGTGGAAGAGTCGATGATCGCCGCCAACATCTGCGCCGGCCGCGTGCTGGGCAAGACCGTCGGCTACGGCATCTTCAACGTCCACAGCGGCTTTGACGAGGACTCCCTCGACGGCGCCATCGAGCTGCTCAAGAGCGCCAAGGCCCCGTTCGAGAAGGAAGAGATCGCCAGTCTGTCGGGCTTCTGCGCCCTGCGCCGCTGGATCGACGGCCTCGACACCCGCTGGCTGGACGGCAAGATCCGCCGCTTCCAGAGCTATGCCCTGATGTCGGCCGAGCCGGGAGCCCACTACGGCCTGGGTCTGGATGCCTACGCCACCTGGACCTCGCCGATCCGTAAATACGGTGACATGGTCAACCATCGCCTGCTCAAAGCCGTCATCGCCGGCCAGCAACCGGGCGCACGCCCGAGCGAGGAGCTGACCCAGCACCTGACCGACTGCCGCCGCCTGCACCGCATGGTGGAGCGCGACATCGCCGACTGGCTCTATGCCCGCTTCCTGGCCCCCCTGGTCGCCACCGACACTGTGTTCGAGGGCGAGATCATCGACGTGATGCGTGCCGGTCTCAAGGTGCGACTGCGCGAGAACGGCGCCGTCGCCTTCGTGCCGGCCAAGCTGATCCTCGACAACAAGGATCGCCTGGAGTGCAACTGGGACAGCGGCCGTGTCTTCCTCGACAAGGAGCCGATCATGGAGCTGGGCCAGACCCTCGCCGTGAAGCTGGCCGAGGTGGTGGAAGAGACCCGCTCCGTGGTCGCCAAGCCCGCCGTGGCCATAGTACCGGGCCCGCTGCCCGAGGCGCCGGCCGCCGACACCCCGGCTGCCGAGTAATGCCCCCGAGAGCCCGGCCTGCGCCGGGCTCTCTGTTTTATGCCGGCAGGCAGATGACCAGACTCACCCCCGCTGCACCAGTCGCTCCAGCAGGGCCTGAACCGGGGCACAGCTCTCTTCCCCCAGCAACCACTGCTTCTGATGGGGAGAGAGTGGCAGCATCTCGAGCCAGCGCTGGGCCACCCAACAGCCATCCTCCCAGTGGGGCTCTCGATAGAGGGCGCCGTATTCGGGGTAGTCGTCAAACACCTCCCTGAGCTTCTCCACCAAAGGCGTAAAGGCCGGTGATACAGCCACCGGTGGCCAGGGGGGAAGTGCCGCCACCTCACCCCAACGCAGGCCATCTGCCTCCTGGCGCACCTCGCCGATCCGCACCCGCTCCACTCCGCGCACCGTAATGCCGAGCAGGCCGTCGTCCAGCAGGTCGAAGTCGACGATCTCGACCCGGGTACCGATGGGCAACATGTTGCGGAGCGCTTGTGACGCCTGGGGATCGAGCATGCAGAGGACGAAGCCATGAGTGGAAGCCTGGGCGACCAGGCGCTGATAGCGAGGCTCGAAGATACGCATGGGCATGATGCCGCCGGGCAGCAGGTGTGCGGTGAGGGGAAAGAGAGGTAGCTCCATCAGAGACTCCGGCCTTGATACCGATACAGCGCGATCCACTGTCACTATTATAAAAGAAAGGCGAAATCTGACTGTTAAACCGTTTGGATATGCAGTAAAAATGGATAAGCACCACTTATCCGAAATATCCTGCGGAAATGGGTGCCCCATACCAGTGAAGATGCCTGCTCGCGCCCCCTCCACCCCGCCCGTGTGGTGGTTTTCTCGGCCCGTTACGGGTAAAATTCACGCCCTTAAACTCAAGTCACGTTTCGACGCATAACCATTGGTGGTCAGTTATGAAAGAGCATATTCATCATCTACTTGAACAGACGGTTGCCAACCTGAAATCCGCCGGTCTGCTGCCGGCCGACCTGGAGGCCCGTATTCAAGTCGATCGATGCAAGGAGAAGGCTCACGGCGACCTGGCCACCAACCTGGCGATGCTGCTGGCCAAGCCGGCCGGCAAGAACCCCCGTGAGCTGGCCACGGCCATCATCGAGCACCTGCCCGCCTCCAGCCAGGTGGCCAAGGTGGAGATTGCCGGCCCCGGCTTCATCAACTTCTTCTTCGACAAGGCTTGGCTGGCCGGCCAGATCGAGGCCATCAACGCCAGCCCCAAGGCCAACGTGAAGCTGCCGGCGCCCCAGCGCGTGGTGGTCGACTACTCGGCCCCGAACGTCGCCAAAGAGATGGCGGTGCACCACATTCGCTCCACCGTCCTCGGTGACGTGGCGGTGCGCGCCCTGGAGTTTCTCGGCCACGACGTGGTGCGCGCCAACCACATCGGCGACTGGGGCACCCAGTTCGGCATGCTGATCGCCTATCTGGAGAAGATGGAGAACGAGCACGCCTCCGACATGGAGCTTCGCGATCTGGAAGCCTTCTACACCCAGGCCAAGCGCTACTATGACGAAGACGAAGCCTTCGCCGAGCGCGCCCGCGCCTATGTGGTGAAACTGCAGAGTGGCGATGAGTACTGCCGTACCATGTGGAAGAAGCTGGTCGACATGACCATGGAGCAGAACCAGCGCAACTACGATCGCCTGAACGTCTCCCTGACCAACAAGGACATCATGGGCGAGTCCATGTACAACGACATGCTCCCCGCCATCGCCGAGGATCTGAAGGCGCGCGGCCTGGCGGTCGAGGATGACGGTGCCCTGGTGGTCTACCTGGACGAGTACAAGAACAAGGATGGCGAGCCCATGGGGGTCATCATCCAGAAGCGTGACGGTGGCTTCCTCTACACCACCACCGACATCGCCTGCGCCAAGTACCGCTATGAAACCCTCAAGGCAGACCGGGTCATGTACTTCATCGACTCCCGTCAGCACCAGCACCTGATGCAGGCCTGGACCATCACCCGCAACGCCGGCTATGTGCCCGAGTCCGTGCCCCTCGAGCACCACGCCTTCGGCATGATGCTGGGCAAGGATGGCCGTCCCTACAAGACCCGTTCCGGCGGCACCGTCAAGCTGGTCGACCTGCTCAACGAAGCCGAGGAGCGCGCCACCGCCCTGCTCGAGAGCCGCAGCAGCGACATCCAGGGTGAGGAGCGCGCCAAGGTGATCAACGCCATCGCCATGGGCGCGGTGAAGTACGCGGATCTCTCCAAGAACCGCACCACCGACTATGTGTTCGACTGGGATCTGATGCTGTCGTTTGAGGGCAACACCGCCCCCTATCTGCAGTATGCCTATACCCGTATCCAGTCCATCTTCCGCAAGGCCGAGGTGGATCCGGCGACCCTGACCGGCTCCATCACCCTGACCGAAGACGCCGAAGAGACCCTGGCCCAGAAGCTGATCCAGTTCTCCGACGCGGTCAACGGCGTGGCCGACAAGGGGATGCCGCACCTGCTCTGTACCTATCTGTACGAGCTCTCTGGCAACTTCATGACCTTCTACGAAGCCTGCCCGATCAACAAGGACGGGGTGGACGAGGCAACCCGTCAGAGCCGCCTGTTGCTCTGTGCCGCCACCGCCAAGGTGCTCAAGCTGGGTCTGGACGTACTGGGCATTCACACCCTGGAGCGCATGTAATCCATGGCGACACGGGATTATGTCGGCAACGGCTCGCGCAGAAGGGCCGGTGGACGTAACAGCAAGCGGGCGGCGCCCAAGCGCAGCTTCCCGCTCATCCCTGTGCTGGTGCTTGGGGTATTGCTGGCCGGCTTCGGCGGCTTCCTGTATGTGATCAATGGCAAGGGGGATTCGTCCCCCTCCATCGAGGAGCAGGTACGGGCCAACAAGCCCAAGTCCGACAAGCCGGCACTGCCCCAGGAGAAGTGGAGCTACATGGAGCGGCTGGAGAACAAGCAGGTCGACATCGTCGAGCCGCCTCCCCAGCCGGGTGTGCTGCCTCCCCCTCCTGCCGAGACGGTTACACTGCAGCCCGAACGCCTTCCCAAGCCGGTGGAGACTCGTGTACCGCAGCCGGGCACCCCGGTTACCGCCCCCAAACCCGCCACCGGCGCCCCGGTTGCCACGGCCCAGGAGCAGGTGATCGACCGCAAGGCCGAGCGGGAACGGATGGAGCGCGAGCTACGCGCCGAGCTGGAGCGGGAGCAGGCCGAGAAGGCCAAGGCGGCCGCCGCCAGTGCCGACAGCGGACGCTACATGATGCAGTGCGCCGCCCTGCGCTCACAGGACGCCGCCGAGTCGCTCAAGGCGCGTATCGCCTTTACCGCCGGTCTCTCCTCCAGCCTGCAGAGCGTGAACGGCGCCAATGGCACCGTCTACAAGGTGGTGGTGGGCCCCTTCAACGGCAAGGCGGCCGCCGATGCGGCCAACAAGCGGTTGCAGGCCTCCGGCATCAGCGGCTGCATTCCCCGCAAACAGTAATCCCGTATCATGACGCCGGCATCGCCGGCGTTTTTTTGCCTTGAAAAAATCCTCCTGCGCCCCCACCTCTCTTCTCATGCACAGTTGACCCCGCCTCCGGGGTCGTGGCCCCAAGCGAGGTACAGCAAGTGACCACCATAGTTTCAGTTCGCCGTAACGGTCAGGTCGTCATCGGTGGCGATGGCCAGGTTTCCCTGGGTAACACCGTCATGAAGGGCAATGCCCGCAAGGTCCACCGCCTCTACAACGGCAAGGTGCTGGCCGGGTTTGCCGGCGGTACCGCCGACGCCTTTACCCTGCTCGAGCGCTTCGAGGCCAAACTGCAAGCCCATCAGGGCAACCTGGAGCGGGCCGCCGTGGCCCTGGCCAAGGAGTGGCGCACCGACCGCGCCCTGCGCCGCCTCGAGGCTCTGCTGGCCGTGGCCGACGAGAACAAGTCTTTCATCATCACCGGCAACGGTGACGTGGTGCAGCCGGAGCAGGATCTGATCGCCATCGGTTCGGGGGGCAACTTCGCCCAATCCGCCGCCACCGCCCTGCTGGAGAACACGGATCTCGATGCCAAGAGCATCGTCGAGAAGGCCCTCAAGATCGCCGGCGACATCTGCGTCTTCACCAACCAGCACCACACCATAGAGGTGCTGGATTACCAGCCGAAATAAGCGCTCCCCCCATTCTGCGGGGCGGCCACGCCGCCCCCGACACAGGAATCCCATCATGTCCGAGATGACCCCGAGAGAAATCGTTCACGAGCTGGACCGTCACATCATCGGCCAGGCCGACGCCAAGCGCGCGGTAGCCGTGGCCCTGCGTAACCGCTGGCGCCGCATGCAACTCAATGAAGAGATGCGCCATGAAGTGACCCCCAAAAACATCCTGATGATTGGCCCGACCGGCGTGGGCAAGACCGAGATCGCCCGCCGCCTGGCCAAGCTGGCCAACGCCCCCTTCATCAAGGTCGAGGCCACCAAGTTCACCGAGGTGGGCTATGTGGGCAAGGAAGTGGACAGCATCATCCGCGATCTGACCGACGCCGCCATCAAGCTGGTGCGCGAGACCGAGGTCGAAAAGATGAAGTACCGCGCCGAAGAGGCTGCCGAGGAGCGCATCCTCGATGCCTTGTTGCCCAACCCGCGTAACACCTGGGGGGAAGAGGAGAAGGCCGACAACTCCAACACCCGCCAGATCTTCCGCAAGAAGCTGCGTGAAGGGCAGCTCGATGACAAGGAGATCGAGCTGGAGCTCTCCGCCAGCCCCATGGGCGTGGAGATCATGACCCCGCCGGGTATGGAGGAGATGGCCAACCAGCTGCAGGGACTGTTCCAGAACCTGGGGCAGGGCCAGAAGAAGAAGCGCAAGATGAAGGTCAAGGAGGCCATCAAGGCCCTGACCGAGGAGGAGGCCGCCAAGCTGGTCAACCCGGAAGAGCTCAAGCAGAAAGCCATCGAAGTGGTGGAGAACAACGGCATCGTCTTCATCGACGAGATCGACAAGATCTGCAAACGCGGCGAAGTCTCGGGCCCCGATGTCTCCCGTGAGGGTGTACAACGGGATCTGCTGCCGCTGATCGAAGGCTGTACCGTCAACACCAAGCACGGCATGGTCAAGACCGACCACATCCTGTTTATCGCCTCCGGTGCCTTCCAGGTGGCCCGCCCGTCTGATCTCATCCCCGAGCTGCAGGGTCGTCTGCCGATCCGGGTCGAGTTGGGGGCGCTGACCACAGAGGACTTCGAACGTATCCTGACCGAGCCGAACGCCTCCCTGACCGATCAGTACCAGGCCCTGATGGCCACCGAGGGCGTCACCATCGCCTTCACCCAGGACGGCATCCGCCGCCTGGCCGAGGCCGCCTGGCAGGTCAACGAGCGCACCGAGAACATCGGCGCCCGCCGCCTGCATACCGTGATGGAGCGCCTGATGGAGGAGATCTCCTTTGATGCCTCTGAAAAATCGGGCCAGACTTTCACCATCGACGCCGACTACGTTAACACCCATCTCGGCAAACTGATTGAAGACGAGGATCTGAGCCGTTTTATCCTATAAATTCAGTATTTTACCAACATCAAAACGCCTCCCGATGGGAGGCGTTTTTTATTCCCTGATGGCGATAACCTCCCGAGCGGAACAGTAGGCGTGAAGCCTACAGCAAGATCTCGGCATGGTGCCGAGTAACCGGGGCATGGTCACCCTGGCGCGCAAGGTCGGGTTCAAGGTAGAGGTGTCGATGGAGGATAACCTGGTGAGCATGGTACTGCCGCTCGCCGTGAACACGCCGTGAGGCGCGGATGGAAAACCAGGGCCTGCCGAGCTCGCGGTCGCTCGGTGAGAGTGAGCAAACCCCAAAGAGAAAGAGGCCATCCCAAGTGGGATAGCCTCTTATTGGCTCGCTAGCCTTTCAAAACTGCAAATGCAAAAAGACCATCTCAAACGAGATGGTCTTTTTATCTTCAAATTGGGTGCCTGGC
>NZ_CDDB01000078.1:0-152 GCF_000820105.1 Aeromonas schubertii
TGGCGGCCCAGCTTGTGCACCACCTCGTATTGCGTGCCGCTCTTCAGCGGCAGCAACCAGTGTCGCTCGTGCCCGGTGCTCTGCCAGGCATGCAGCAGGCCAAGGGAGTAAAACCCTTTATCGAACAGGGTGAGCGAGTGGTCCGGAGTGCG
>NZ_CDDB01000078.1:188-749 GCF_000820105.1 Aeromonas schubertii
CTCCATCTGGCAGAGCATGCGCACCTGTGGATAGGCGGTTTCCCCATGTTGAGTACCGGGTTTGGCAAATGCGCTGGCATTGTCCGGGGTATCGGGTGTGCGCCACATCACGCCATCGACGGCGAGCAGCTGCAATCCGGCCCAACCGGGGTGATTGGCGTGCTGGTGCCAACAGGCCGCAGTCTCGTGAAACAGGCGCTCAATGCTCTTGTCGCCAAGCTTTTGGCGCGCTTGCAGAAAGGCGCTGGGGGCGACAAAGGGGCGTTCACCCGGCAACAGGATATCAAGCTGATTGACCAGTTGGCTCATGGGGACATGTCGGAACATAGCCATGCCGATGATGGCCCACACCAGGCGCTCCATGGGCATTCGGCGACGGCGCAGGGTAGCGACACCCTCCTCGCGGAGTAACGTGGTGATGAACTCGGGGGGGATGAGGTCGGAAAGTGACTCAAACTGGGCAGCCTGGCTGGCGTGCAGGAAATCGATGGCCTGTTCGATGCGCATAAAAAATCCGAAACCAATCAATAGGTTTCGGATTTTCACACATCAGAAGGATCG
>NZ_CDDB01000080.1 GCF_000820105.1 Aeromonas schubertii
TTAACTGATCGGCATTACGCCGATGGCGCCCTTTTTGTTAACCCGCGTTGGCCACCATGGCCTTGAGCTGCTGGAAGTACTGCTCGTAGAGCACCGAGGCTTCGCCCACATCGGACTGGAAGTGCCCCTTCTGCTTGATCTCGTCGCCGGGGAAGATCATGGGGTTGTCCCTGAACTCGGGCTTGAGCAGGGGCAGGGCATCCTTGACCGGGGTGGGATAGCCGATCGCCTCGGCCACCTTGGCGGCCACATCCGGGCGCATCAGGAAGTTGATGAGCGCATGGGCCTCGCTTACGTGCTTGGCCTTGGCGGTGATGGCCAGGTTATCCATCCAGAGGATGGCGCCCTCGCTCGGCCAGGTATAGGTGATGCCGGGGTACTCCTTCTGGGCACCATAGGCAGAGCCGTTCCAGAGCATGCCGAGGTTCACCTCACCGGCGATGTAGGGATCGGCCGGGTTGTCGGAGTTGAATGCCTTGACGTTGGGCATCAGCTGCTTCAGGTAGTCGAAGGCCTCCTTGATCTGGGCCGGATCCCGGGTATTGGGATTGTGGCCAAGCTGCACCAGGGCGATGTGGAACACCTCGCGCGCATCGTCCATCAGCAGCAGGCTCTCCTTCCACTCGGGGGCCCACAACTGTTTCCAGCTGGTCACTGGCTTAAGGATAACGTCGCTGTTGCGACCGATACCGGTGGCGCCCCAGATGTAGGGGACCGAGTAGCGATTCTCGGGATCGTACTCATGGTTGAGCAGGGTCGGATCCAGGTGCTTGATATTGGGCAACAGCCCCTTGTCCAGAGGCTGGAGCATCCCCTCCTTGGCCATCTTGGCCACAAAGTAGGTGCTGGGCACCACCACATCATACCCTTGCGGGTGGGTCTTGAGCTTGGCGTAGAGGGTCTCGTTAGACTCATAGGTGGAGTAAATCACCTTGATCCCGGTCTCTTTCTGGAACTGCTCGAGCAGACCGTCGGGCACATACTCGGACCAGTTATAGAAGTAGACCACCTTCTCTTCGGCCAGCACCGGCTGGCTCACCAGGGTGGCCCCCAGTGCCAGGGTGGCGGCGAGGGTGGTCGCTTTTTTGAAAGCGCTGTGCGTCATCGCAAAACTCCTTGCGGGGTTTGGGGCCATGCAGGCCCGCTGTCAAAAAAGTCGCCCGTCCGGGCGACGGCTTATTTGCGGCGTAGCAGCCACTGGGCGAGCAGCACCAGGGCCAGGGAGAAACCGAGCATCAGGGTCGCCAGGGCGTTCACCTCGGGGGAGACCCCTACCTTGACCATGGAGTAGATCTTGAGGGGCAGGATCTCGTAGGCGGGTCCGGTGACAAAGGAGCTGATCACCACATCGTCGAGGGACAGGGTAAACGCCAACAGCCAGCCGGCGGCAATGGCGGGCATGGCCAGTGGCAGCAGAATGCGCCGAAAGATCACCCACTCGCCGGCGCCCAGATCCCGGGCCGCCTCGAGCATGCGTACATCGAACCCCACCAGACGTGCATAGACGGTCACCACCACAAACGGCAGGCTGAAGGTGATATGGGCGATGAGCAGGGTCCAGAAGCCGAGCTTGACCCCGAGCAGCACGAACAGGGTGAGCAGGGAGATGGCCATGACGATGTCGGGGGACATCATCACCACAAACAGCAGGCCGCCCACATAGGGCTTGCCGCGAAAGCGGTAGCGAAACAGGGCCACGGCGGTGAGGGTGCCGATGATCACTGCCGCGCTGGCCGAGAAGGCTGCGATGGCCATGGAGTGGCGGGCCGCCTGCATCAGGCTGGCGTTGGCGATCAGCTTCTCGTACCACTGCCAGGTGAAACCGCGCCAGTCGATCCCGTATTTGGAGAGGTTAAAGGAGTTGCCGATCAGCACCAGGATCGGAATATAGAGATAGGCAAAGATGAGGGTGAGGTAACCCCCCTTGAGCAGACGCATCATGCCAGCACCTCCTGTTTGCTAAGCAACTTGCCGGCTCGCCAGTAACACCAGAGCAGCAGCCCCATCAAGAGGGTGAGGGTGACGCTGGTGGCGGCGCCGAAGGGCCAGTCACGGGTGTTGAGAAACGCCGTCTTGATAACATTGCCGATCAGCAAATGCTTGGCACCGCCGAGTAGATCGGAGACATAGAACATCCCCATGGCGGGCAGGAATACCAGCAGGCAGCCGGCGACTATGCCGGGCAGGGTCAGGGGCAGCACCACGTGCCGGAAGCGCTGCCAGCCGTTGGCGCCCAGATCCCTGGCCGCCTCGAGCAGACGCAGATCCAGCTTCTCCATGGCCGAATAGAGAGGCAGGATCATGAAGGGGAGCAGCACATAGACCAGACCGACGATGACGGCGAACTCGGTGTACATCATCTGTATCGGTCGTTCGATGAGGCCCAGATCGAGCAGCACTCCGTTGATGAGTCCCCGGGTACCCATCAACACCTTGAGAGAATAAGTACGGATGAGGGAGTTGGTCCAAAACGGCACTACCACCAGAAACAGCAGCAGGGGCCGCCAGCGCGCCGGCAGACGCGACACTATCCAGGCAAACGGATAGCCCAGCAGCAGGCAACAGAGGGTGGCGACCATGGCCAACCAGAGGGAGTGAAGGATCACCTGCCAGTAGAGGGGATCGAGCAGCCGCAGGTAGTTGCCCAAGGTAAAGAGAGGGGCAATCATCTGACTCTCGTCCCGGGTAAGCAGGCTCACCGCCAGGATCATCAGGTTGGGAAAGAGCACGAACAGGGTAAGCCAGCCCAGGATGAGGGCGATCGCCACGTTACGAAAGCCGTGGTGGGCAAAGCTTCTGTGCGGGTGATCAGTGCGGCTCATAGGGCAGTACCACCTCCCAGCTATCGACCCAGTGGATGGCGACATCCTGGCCGAGGCGATAGTCAAAGTCGGGGTCATCCTCGTCGAAGAACTCAGAGACCAGTATGCGCTTGCCCGAGTCGAGCTCGACCACAGAGTCCAGGGTGGCTCCCTTGTAGTTGCGATCCAGGATCTTGCCGGGCAGGCCGTCGGCACGCTCGCCGGAGTCATCCATGCGCAGATCTTCCGGTCGCAGCAGTACCAGCACCCGCTGACCCGGTGTGAAGGGGAGGGCGGAGTGGATGCGGCATTCGCGTCCTTCGACCCGGGCCAGCCAGATATCCCCCTCCTGGTGGGCGATGAGCTCCCCCTCCATCACGTTGATCTCGCCGATAAAGCGGGCGACGAAGAGGTTGGCGGGGGTCTCGTAGATGTCGCGCGGGGTACCGCTCTGGACTATGCGTCCGCCGTCCATCACCACGATGCGATCGGACATGGAGAGGGCCTCCTCCTGATCGTGGGTCACGAAGACGAAGGTGATACCGAGGCGCCGCTGCAGCGCCTTGAGCTCGCTCTGCATCTGTTTGCGCAGCTTGTAGTCGAGGGCCGAGAGGGACTCGTCAAGCAGCAATACCCGCGGGCGGTTGACCACGGCCCGGGCAATGGCCACCCGCTGTTGCTGCCCGCCGGAGAGCTGATCCGGTTTGCGGTCGGCCAGGGCCTCGAGCTGAACCATGGTGAGGGCTTCGTGAACCCGGTGTTGCACCTCGCCCTTTTCAATCCCCTGCATCTGCAGGCCGAAGGCGACGTTGTCGAACACCGTCATGTGCGGGAAGAGTGCATAGCTCTGGAAGACGGTGTTGATGTGTCTATGCTCGGCCGGGATCTCCGTGATGTCATCATCACCCAGCAGGATGCGCCCTTCATCGACCGATTCGAGTCCGGCGAGCATCCTGAGCACTGTCGTTTTACCGCATCCGGAGGGACCGAGCAGCGTGAGAAACTCGCCGTCCATGATCGCCAGATCCAAGCCTTCAATGACGGGTTTTCCGCCATACCCCTTGCTGATCCCCGTCAGCGAAACGATAGTCCTGGTGTTGTTTGTCATCTACGCAGTCTCACCCCAGCCGGTGGCCATCAATGGAAAAGAAGCGCGCATTTTAGGGCCCCCCCCCTTGAAATTAAAGCCTTTTCCCCTACGGGGGGCATATTCTGCCACCGTTTAGCGGGGAAAAGGCTGACCCCGTCGACATTCAGGCTATAATGCGGCGCTTGAGCCATGTCGTCATGCAAGTCAGTTGGACCATCACGTGAGTAACAGAATTCGTATCGGGGGTGACATGGAGCGCTCCCTGACCCAGGGTTATCGCCTGGATATCAGAGGGATCCTGCAGGAGGGGTGGACCCAGACCCGGGTCCACGGCTTTGGGCTCCTGCTGGCCATCGCCGGCGTCGTCGCCATCTGGTTGTTGTTGACCCAGGTCATGGTGGCGCCCCACCTGGCAGGGGATGAGGAGCAGGACCTGACCCTGCTGCTGAGCCTGCTTATCACTGTGCTGATCTCCCCCATGACCTCCGCCCTCGACATGTTGGGTCTGCAGCAGTCTCTCGGGGTCCGCGCCCGGGCCGGACAGGTGTTTGATTTCTTCCGCCACTTTGTGCGCCTCGGCTCTCTCTCCCTGCTCTCGACCCTGTGTACCAGCCTGTTCGGCCCCCTCTTCGCCGTCCTGGGGTTACCCGTTACCCTGGCCCTGGTCCCCTCTGTTTTACTCGGCATGGGACTGATCTTCAGCGTTCCCCTGGTGCTGGAGCGGGGCGTATCGCCCCTGCAGGCCATCTTGCTCTCCCTGCGTCTCTTCATTCGCGGGTTGCCGACCCTGCTGCTGCTTCACGGGATCATGTTTGTGCTCTTCTTCCTGGCCCTGATCCCTATGGGTCTGGGGCTTATCTGGGTGGCACCGCTCTATTACAACATCAAGGGGATCCTCTATCGGGATCTCTGCGGGATTGGGGTCGAAGTGACCGAGAAACCCGCATCCCCGGACCATTTCAACGCATAAGGAGAGACGATGAAGGCACCATGGATGGGGTTATTGCTGCTGGCGGGCAGTGTCGGCGCCGTACCCCTGGAGCTTGGCTACAGCGAGTTTTATAGCCAGATGAAGACCTTTGCCAAGGGCGAGTTTGGTTTGGCGCGCCTGGGCTTCTATCTGACCGAGTCACAAAGTGGCCAACGCTGCCTCATTCGCAGCGCCAGCGTCGAGACCCTGGATCGGCATGAGCCGGCCACCGTCACCCCTGACGGGGAGCTGCGTCTTCCCTTCGATCCGGATCTTAATCTCGACAAGGCCAAGGTCGTGCTGGAGATGGAGAAAGAGGGCCAAGATTGCAGCATGTCGGTACAGGTGATGGCCGATCTGCCCCCCGGAGTGGTGACATTAGGCACGCTTGAGATCGCTCGCCTGGATATGCAGCGCCTGCTCGACAAGATGGCCGGCATGATAGGCAAGCACTTCCTGCCCCCCATGCGCGGGGTGCACCTGGAGATGGCAGAGCCCAGGGGTCAGGTCGCCCTCGACGGAAAAGAGGGAGAGCGTCTGCTCCTCTGGCAGCAGGGACGCCTGGCCATCGATGACGAGACCCTCAAGGGGGAGGGCCACCTCGCCTTCGCGACGCCCCCGATCAGGGTGACTCCCTGGCTTGGCCAGTGAGGTTGACGGATACGAAAAAGGAGCCATGGCGGCTCCTTTTTCATTGGACTTAACGCACCTCGATGACGTCCAGCATCTCCATCCCCTCGATGTCGAGCAGGGGAGAGGCGGGCAGCTCGGGCGGATCGAAGGCCTTGTCCCCCCCGTCTATGATACCGGAGTCACGGTTGATGCTCTTGAAATCAAACAGCTTGTGATCGAGCAGATGGCTCGGGATCACATCCTGAATGGCGGTGAACATGGTTTCGAGGCGACCCGGGAAGCGGCGATCCCACTCCTGCATCATCTGCTTGATGGCCTTGCGTTGCAGGTTCTCCTGGGAGCCGCACAGGTTGCAGGGAATGATGGGGAAGGCCTTGATCTCGGCGTAGCGAACCAGGTCCTTCTCCTTGCAGTAGGCCAGGGGGCGGATCACCACGTTCTTGCCATCATCGCTGACCAGCTTGGGCGGCATGGATTTGAGCTTGCCGCCGTAGAACATGTTGAGGAACAGGGTCTCGAGGATGTCGTCGCGGTGGTGGCCCAACGCGATTTTGGTGCAGCCGAGCTCCTGGGCGGTACGATAGAGGATACCGCGGCGCAGACGGGAGCAGAGGGAGCAGGTGGTCTTGCCCTCGGGGATCTTCTCCTTGACGATGGAGTAGGTGTCTTCCTGAACGATCTTGTACTCGATGCCGAGGGTATTGAGGTACTCGGGCAGCACATGCTCGGGGAAGCCGGGCTGCTTCTGATCCAGGTTGACTGCCACCAGATCGAAATGGATGGGGGCGCTTTGCTGCAGGTTCATCAGGATGTCGAGCATGCCGAAGCTGTCCTTACCACCGGAGAGGCACACCATGACCCGATCGCCCTCTTCAATCATGTTGAAGTCGGCGATGGCCTGGCCCACGTTGCGGCGCAGGCGTTTTTGCAGCTTGTTAAAGTTGTACTTCTCTTTGGCGTTAAGCTCTTCTTGCATGACATCGAAAACCCGGGACAAAAACAGGCGGGTATTATAGCCGTGTCCCGGGTCAGGGCAAGTTAACCCTTGCGCCGCGCATCCACCGGGCAGACATAGCCCTCGGGCTTGAGGATCAGCATGTCACAATCGAGTTGATCGACCACCTGCTCGGCCGTGTTGCCGAGCAGGGCCGCCGAGAGCCCGGTGCGTCCGACGCACCCCATGATCATCAGGGTGGCGTCGAGTCGGTTGGCCATCTCGGGCAGCACCTCTTCCGGCAGCCCCTCCTCGACCCGGGTCCAGGCCTCGTTGATGCCATAACGCTCGGCATGCTGGCGCAGCAGCTTCTCGTGATGCTGGCGAATGGCGTCGTTGTAGGCCTTGGGATCGAACTCGGGAAGCTCGATGGCGATATTGACCGGAGTGCCCGGATAGGTGTTGACCAGATAGAGGCTGGCATCGAGCAGCTCGGCGACCTCGAGGGCCTCAGCGGTGATGCGATCGTTGAGTTTTTGCTGATCCTGATCGTCACTCGAGCAGTTGATGGCGGCGATGATGTTGCCGCCTCGCACCCATTGCCCCTCCTTTACCAGCAGGATGGGGCAAGGGCATTTGCGTAGCAGATGCCAGTCGGTCGGGGTAAAGATAAAGGTCTGCAGAAAGCTGTGCCTGTGAGTGGCTTTGACCACCAGATCATGGGCGCCGGTCAACACCTCTTGCAGGATGCTCTCGAAGGGGCGGCTGTGCCAGACCACCTTGACCGCAATGTTGAGCCCTTCGGCGCGATAGGGCTCGAGCAGCTTGTCGAGCCAGTCACTGCGCTGGGCAATGACCCCCTCCTGCATCTCTTTGCGCTCATCGGCCGAGAGCATGGAGGTCATCTCGTAGGAAAAGTCGTAGATGGGAAGCAGCAGAGTCAGCTCGGCCTCTTTCTCGAGGCGGGCGACCCGCACGGCGCGCTCCAGGGCTACCTGCTGCTCCAGCTCCGGATTGATGACCACCAGGATCTTGCGGTACTTGTCCATTTTTCCTCCCCGGCCCATCCAGTTGGGGCCATAAGAATCATTACCTTGCTACCTACAAGGTTAGATCAGACGGGAGGGAAAGGCCGTGGGCCGGATCACCCTTTGGGATGCATTCCGGCCCAGGTTTTGATTAACCGCAGCTGGGTTTGGTGTTGCCGGCCATGACGGCGAGGGCCGCCTGATCCAGCACAGTGATGTACTTGCCTTTGACACTGATGAGGCCGGTCTTCTGGAAACGACCGAGCAGACGGCTGATGGTCTCGACGGTGAGACCGAGATAGTTGCCGATATCGCCCCGGGTCATGGAGAGACGGAACTCCTTGGCGGAGAAGCCGCGCTCGGAGAAACGCTCGGAGAGGCTATAGAGGAAGGCGGCGAGGCGCTCCTCGGCATTTTTCTTGGAGAGCAGCAGGATCATCTCTTGATCGCCCATGATCTCGGTGCTCATCAGACGCATGATCTGCTGGCGCAGCTTGGGCATCTTGCCGGAGAGCTCGTCGAGTACGTCGTAGGGGATCTCGCACACCATGGAGGTCTCCAGCGCCTGGGCGAAGGAGGGATGGTTCTGCCTGCTGATGGCGTCGAAGCCGACCAGATCACCGGCCAGATGGAAGGCGGTGATCTGCTCATCACCCTGTTCAGTGATGGTATAGGACTTGATGGTACCGGAGCGGATGGCGTAGAGAGACTTGAGTTCATCACCTGCCTTGAACAGCTCTTCGCCCTTCTGGATGGGCTTTTTGCGTTCGATGATGCTGTCGAGCAGATCCAGCTCACTCTCGTTGAGGGAGAAGGGGATACAGAGCTGACTGATGCTGCAATCCTGGCAGTGAATGGCACAACCGCCACTCTGTATGCGTCTACCCGTTTTCTTTTCCGGAATCATAAGGCGCTTCGAAAGAATTGATTTATGTCAAAGAGTTTACCATCAACTACCGCCAGTTGGATAGAGTCTCAAAGTAGCCTGATGGCGATCCAGAGGGTGTGAGTACCGAGCAGCAGCAGCAGTAACCCCCCCGCCAGACGCAGCTCCCGTCGGGTCAACCAGTAACGTAGGCGATCTGCCAATCCCCCCAGGGCAAACAGGGTTGGCAGGGTACCCAGGCCAAAGCTGAGCATCAGCAAGGCCCCGGCGCCGGCACTGCCGGAGGCGGCACTCCAGGTCAGCATGGAGTAGACCATGCCGCAGGGGAGCCAACCCCAGATCATGCCGAAGGGGAGGGCGGCCAGCGGTCGTTGCAGGGGGAGGCAGCGATTGGCGAGGGGACGGATATGGGGCCACAGCCGGGCACCCAACTGCTCGATGCGCAGCACCCCTTGCCACCAGCCTGCCAGATAGAGTCCGACCGCGATCATCATGAGGGCGGCAAACAGCTGCAGCCAGGCCAGGGCGTGTTTTCCCTGGCCGAGCCCCGCCACCGAGGCGAACAGTCCCCCCACCAGGGCACCGGCCAGCATGTAGCTGAGGATGCGACCCAGGTTGTAACAGATAAGGTAGGTGAGGCGGCCGAGGGGGCGTTGATGGGCGGGGGGAATGGCCATGGAGAGGGCGGCAGAGACGCCGCCACACATGGCAAAGCAGTGGCTGCTGCCCGCCAGGCCCATCAGCAGGGCTCCCAGCAGATCAAGGTTGGCGCTCATGTTCGCCCTTCTGATCCGGGGTCTGCTCGTCAAAGAGGATGCTGGAGCCCTGCCGGTCGAGATCCTCGAACTGCTCCGAGCGGATGGCCCAGAAGAAGACCAGGGCGGCGATGACGACAAACAGGATGGCGATCGGGATCAGGACGAAGACGATATTCATAGCTTGTTGAGCCTCATGGAGTTGCTCACCACGATGAGGGAGCTCAGTGACATGCCGGCTGCGGCCAGATAGGGGGGCAGCCAGCCACTGGCTGCCAGCGGCAGCACCAGCAGATTGTACCCCAGGGACCAGGCAAAGTTCTGCCTGATGATGCGCCGGGTATGGCGTGCCAGGCGACGAGCCTCCAGCAGCTTGCACAGGTCATCGCCAAGCAGGATGGCATCGGCGCTGTTTTTGGCCAGATCCGTGCCGCCGGCCATGGCAAAGGAGGCATGGGCACCGGCCAACACAGGGGCATCGTTGACCCCGTCACCGACCATGATGCTGACATCCCCTTTGCGCTCGCGTGCCTTGAGGTAGTCCAGCTTGCCATCCGGGGTGACCCCCTTGATCAGTTCATCGATGCCGAGCTCGGCCGCGACGCGCTCGGCCTGGACGGAGCTGTCGCCGGTCAGCATCGTAACGGCGAGGCCGGCCTGTTGCAGGGCGAGGATGAGAGCAGGGGCATCGGGACGCAGGGTATCTTCGAGCTCGAAGCGGGCCACCAGTAGTCCCTCCTCCTCGAGCCATATGCTCAGACCCTGCTCAAAGTCGGTGGGGGCCTTGAGCCATTGGGCGCTGCCGAGGCGATATGCTTTGCCATCTATGTTTCCTGCGACGCCACAACCTATCTCGAGGCGATAGTCGCTGACCGGGAGCAGCACCTCCCCGAGTCGGAAGGCCCGGGCGATGGGGTGTTCGGAGCGGGACTCCAGGGCGGCGGCGATCCGCTGCAGGTAGTGTCCATCTTGCCCCTCCATGGCCTGAATCCGCTTGAGGCGGATTTCCCCCGTGGTGAGGGTGCCTGTCTTGTCGAGTACCACCCGGTTGGCCTGGGTCAGCACATCGAGCACATGGCCGCGGCGCAACAAGATCCCGCTTCGGGTGAGCCGCGCCGTGGCGGTGGTGAGGGCGGTGGGGGTGGCCAGCGAGAGGGCGCAGGGGCAGGTGGCCACCAGCACCGAGAGGGTGACCCAGAAGGCCTTTTCGGGGGCATGGAAGTGCCAGAAGAGCCAAACGGCGGTGGCGATCAGCAGCAGCACCAGAATGAAGTAGCGGGAGATGACATCCGCCATCAGGGCCAGGGCGGGCTTTTCGTCCAGTGCGCTGTCTTGCAGGCGCATGATCTGGGCGATGCGCGACTCGCTCATCGGGTGGGAGACCCGAAGCAGCAATGGGCTGTCGCTGTTGATGGTCCCCGCGAAGACCTGATCGCCCACCTGGCGCACCTCGGGGAGGGGCTCACCGGTGAGCATGGATTCATCGATACTGGCGCGCCCTTCCAGAACGATGCCGTCGGCGGGGAGGGTGGCGCCGGCCAGAACCCGGATTTGATCGCCAACCTTCAGGGTCTTGGCGGCGACCAGCCGCTCTCCCTGCGCCTCAACCAGGGTGGCCATGACCGGGATCATGCGAGCTAGGTTGGAGCTCGACTCCGAGGCTTTGCGACGGGCCCGCAGCTCGAGCAACCGGCCCAGCAGCAGAAAGAAGACGAACATGGTGATGGAGTCGTAATAGACCTCACCCGTATTGAAGACGGTGGCCCAGATAGAGGCGATAAAGGCACCGATCAGCGCCAGTGAGACAGACACATCCATCGACAGATGACCCTGGCGCAGACTGCGCCAGGCGTTCACGTAGAAGGGCTGGGCCGAGTAGAGCATGATGGGAGTGGAGAGCAGCAGGCTGATCCACTGGAAGTAGACGATAAACTCCTGCTCCACACTCACAAAGAGATCCATGTAGAGGGCGACCGAGCACATCATCACCTGCATGGAGCCAAGACCGGCGAGCCCCATGCGGTAGAGATAGCTCTTCACCTCCTTGGCGTAGAGGGCCTCCTGGCTGTGGGTCTGGAAGGGGTAGGCCCGATAGCCGACGGCGGCAAAACCTTTGAGCAGATCGCTTAAGGAGAGTTGCTCGGGATCCCAACGCACCCTGGCTCTGTGGGTGGTGGTATTGACGTTGATGTAGCGCAGGCCGGGCAGGGTGAAGAGGTGGCGTTCGATGAGCCAGGCACAGGCGGCGCAGGTCAGCCCCTCGACCGTGAGCTGGATCTCCCGCTCGGCACCCTGTTCGGTGACAAACTCCTGTTGTACCTCGGCCAGATCGTAGTTGGCCATGGCCAGCAGCTCTTCCGGCACCAGATCCCCTTTGGCGCCGGGGGCGGTGCGATGCTCGTAATAACTGGCCAGACCGCTGCCGAGTATGGTCTCGGCCACAGCCTGACAGCCGGGGCAGCAGAAGGGTTGTTTGATCCCTTTTATTTCGAGGGCGTAATCGGCGGTGCCAACCGGCTCACCACAATGAAAGCAGTCACTCATATCAACGCCCCTTGGGGTCGAGCACCTGACCATGGGGCAGCGGTAGACGAATGGTCTCTTGCAGGCGCCACTCGTGGTTAAAGGCGTCGAGGCGCACCTGCCACTTGCCGGTAAGGGGTTGATCGAGCACCAGGCGATAGGTGCCGCTGGCATCGGCCGTCAGAAGATGCTCGCTGTCATGGCCCGGCAGGGTAGGGTGAAACAGAGAGAGAAAGAGGGCCTGGTTGGGGATATCTCCGGTCAGTTTACGCACCGTGAGGGTGTTGCCCTCGACTCGCAGATCGAAGGTGAGTCCCAGGGTTTCGGAGCGGTGAAACTTGCTGAGATCCTGGTTGATTTCCTTGCCCTGCTTGTAATAGTCCTCGGCCACCAGATTGACGCCACCACGACTGGCGATGATGGCCGTATAGACGCTGGCGACGACGGCGCAGAGGGGAAGGGTGATGAGAAACCAGGGCCAGAACTGACGATACCAGGGTTGGGACATGATGCTACTACCGTGAAACGAATGGTTAACTGAGCGGGTTAAAAATACCAACACAAGATAACAAAAAGCCTCGAAGAGTCGAGGCTTTTTGCTGATTACTCAAAGCGTTGTCACGCTTTACTGCTGATGGGAGAGGCTGTAGACGTAGGAGGCAAGCAGATGCACCTTGTCTTCACCCAGCACATCTTTCCATGCCGGCATCACACCCTGACGACCATGGGTAATGGTCTCCTCGACGGTCTGGCGAGAGCCACCGTAGAGCCAGGTGGTGTTGGTCAGATCGGGAGCCCCGAAGGCCTCACCGCCCTTGCCTTCGGCACCGTGACAGGCAGCACACATGGCGAAGCGGGCCTGTCCCTTGCGGGCCATGACCGGATCCACGGTACGGCCGGAGAGGCTCAGCACATAGGCAGTGACCTCCTTGACCCCATCCTTGCCCAGGGTCTCACCCCAGGCCGGCATGGCGGCATGGCGGCCGTTCATGATGGTGGTCTTGATCTGATCCGGCTTGCCGCCCCACTGCCACTCACCGTCGGTGAGGTTGGGGAAGCCCTTGCCGCCGCGCGCATCGGAGCCGTGGCACAGGGCGCAGTTTTGCAGGAACAGACGCTGGCCTACCTTGAGGGCCTCCGGATCCTTGGCGATCTCCTCAATGGCCTTGTAGGTCTTGCCATCGGCGCTGTAGGTCAGTTCGCGGAACTTGGCGCCGTAGAGCTCGTCAGCCTTGGCATGTTCACGGTCATACTGCACCACACGCCCCTGCTCCTGGGCCGAGGCGGTGGCCGCCTTGGAGTCCGCCAGGGAGCGGATGTCCTGGTTGGAGCTCTGCCAGCCCAGCAGACCCTTCCAGTTACCCAGGCCCGGGTAGGAGGCCAGATAGACCAGACCGAAGACGATCATGATGATGAAGAGATAGGTCCACCACTTGGGCAGCGGGTTGTTGATCTCTTCGATGCCGTCGAAGGCGTGGCCCATGGGCTGACCCTCTTCGACCCCCATCTTGTCCTTCAGACACCACCAGAGCAGGGCAAAGCAGCCCAGTATGGTCCCCAAGGTGATGACGGTGACAAAAATACTCAACAGAGTGCTCATTATTGCTTCGCTCCTGCGTTCTTGTTATCGGCACTGTTTTGCTCGTCGGCAAAGATCAGGTTGGCAGCCTCGTCAAAGGCGGCCTTGCGGCGCTTGCTGTAGGCCCAGACGGCGATACCGATCATGATGGCCAGCAGCAGCAGGGTATAGAGTCCGCGAAAGGTGCCGTAATCCATATCCATTGCTCCTTATTTGAGGGCGGTGCCGATAGACTGCAGATAGGCAACCAGCGCATCGAGCTCTGTCTTGCCCTTCACCGCATCCTTGGCGCCGGCGATGTCGGCATCCGTGTAGGGAACACCGAAGTGATCCCGGAACAGCGCCAGCTTCTTGCCGGTCAGATCGCCATCGATCTCGTTCTTGGCCAGCCAGGGGAAGGCGGGCATGTTGGACTCGGGCACCACATCGCGCGGGTTGATCAGGTGGGCACGGTGCCAGTCATCGGAGTAACGGCCACCGACCCGGGCCAGATCCGGGCCGGTACGCTTGGAGCCCCACAGGAAGGGGTGCTCCCAGACGCTCTCGCCGGCCACCGAATAGTGACCATAGCGCTCGGTCTCGGCTCGGAACGGACGGATCATCTGGCTGTGGCAGACGCTGCACCCTTCGCGAATGTAGATATCGCGGCCTTCCATCTGCAGGGCGGTGTAGGGCTTGAGGCCATCGACCGGCTCAGTGGTCTGCTTCTGGAAGAAGAGGGGGGTGATCTCGACCAGACCACCCAGGCTGATAGCGAAGACGATACCCAGCGCCAGCAGGGGAACGTTCTTTTCAAAAATTTCGTGACGGTTGTTGTTGCTCATGGGTTACCTCTTCAGATCAGGCCGGCTGGGCAATCGGCTCCAGGGAGCCCTTGGGCGCAGTGATGGTGCGATAGGCGTTGTACGCCATCAGCAACATGCCGAGCACAAAGAAGCAACCACCCAGGAAGCGGACGAAGTAGAAGGGGTAGGAGGCCTGCAAGGCTTCCACGAAGCTGTAGGTCAGGGTGCCGTCGTCGTTGACTGCACGCCACATCAGGCCCTGCATCACACCGGAAATCCACATGGAGACGATATAGAGCACGGTACCGACGGTCGCCAGCCAGAAGTGGGTGTTGATGAGGCTGACGCTGTACATGCGGCCCTGGCCAAACAGATTCGGGATCAGGTGATAAACGGAACCGATGGAGACCATGGCAACCCAGCCCAACGCACCGGAGTGAACGTGACCTACGGTCCAGTCGGTGTAGTGGGAGAGGGCGTTGACCGTCTTGATCGACATCATGGGGCCTTCGAAGGTGGACATACCGTAGAAGGAGAGGGAGACGATCAGGAAGCGCAGCACAGGGTCATAGCGCAGCTTGTGCCAGGCGCCCGACAGGGTCATGATGCCGTTGATCATGCCACCCCAGGAGGGCACGAACAGGATCAGGGACATCACCATGCCCAGCGACTGGGCCCAGTCCGGCAGCGCAGTGTAGTGCAGGTGGTGCGGACCGGCCCAGATGTAGAGGGAGATCAGCGCCCAGAAGTGCACGATGGAGAGACGGTAGGAGTAGACCGGGCGACCCGCCTGCTTGGGCACGAAGTAGTACATCATGCCGAGGAAGCCCGCGGTCAGCAGGAAACCTACCGCATTGTGGCCGTACCACCACTGCACCATGGCGTCCATGGCACCGGAGTACATGGAGTAGGACTTGGTCAGGGTCAGGGGGATCGACATGCTGTTGATGATGTGCAGCACGGCGACCGTGATGATGAAGGCACCGAAGAACCAGTTCGCCACATAGATGTGAGAGGTGGTGCGCTTGATCATGGTGCCGAAGAAGACGATCGCATAAGCCACCCAGACGATGGTAATCGCGATATCAATCGGCCACTCCAGCTCGGCATACTCCTTGCCACCGGTCATGCCCAGGGGCAGGGTGATGGCGGCCGAGAGGATGATGGCCTGCCAGCCCCAGAACACGAAGCTGGCGAGCGGGCCACCAAACAGGCGAGCCTGGCAGGTGCGTTGCACGACATAGAAGGAGGTGGCCATCAGGGCACTGACGCCGAATGCAAAGATCACCGCGTTGGTGTGCAGGGGGCGCAGGCGGCTGTAGGTCAACCAGGGAGTATCGAAGTTGAGGGCAGGCCAGATCAGCTGGGCTGCAATCAGTACCCCTACTGTCATCCCGACAATTCCCCAGATGATGGTCATCACGGTGAACTGACGGACAACGGTGTAGTTGTACTCAGGGTGGGTAGTAGTATGGCTCATCGTTGTTTTCCGCTTCCGATGCTGTTGTTCTAGATATGTGGTCCGAAGACCGCTAGCAACCTTGGAGAAGTGGCCTCATTTGCCGCCTTGAATCGAGTTTTGTTAACGCTTGTTAGCAAAACGAAATCCAAAAGGGTGGTAAATGAAAACTCGGTGATGATGATAATGAAGTGACAGGTAAAATAACAGTATAAACTGTGATATATTTGAGCCCCGCCACAAGGTGTGGCAGAGCCAAAAGACCATGTTTTCGATCAAGAAAAGTACATCTATTCGACATCTTTGGGGCGTTTTTTACGATGCAGGGCAAATTAACCCGGGCCAAGCTGATTCAAATTGTGATCGTGCTGGCAATTTTAATGGCAGCCTTCACTTATCGGACCCTGTGGCAGGCTTCTGACGCCGGAATATCGCCGTCGACGGATATTCAAATCTGTGATCTGTCGCACGCCGCTTGCCGACTGATCCAGGGAGACAAGGTGCTCACCGCCACCGCCTCACCCCGGCCGATCAAGGCAGAGAGTCCTTTCGTGATCAGGCTCGATGGTCTCGGGAAGGCGCCCGCCAAAGCCTGGGTCGAAGGGCGGGATATGTTTATGGGGCGCATTCCCCTCGAGCCCCGACAAGAGGCGGGTGTCTGGGTCGTTGATGCCATGGTCGGTGCCTGCACCGAGCCCGCCATGGTGTGGCAGCTGGTGGTGGAGACTGAGGGTGAGAGACCGCTGAAGATCCCCTTCACCGTGACCCGTTAATGCCCCGTCGGGCGGCTGATGATGCACCCGACATGATTGTTTTGTTGGTTAACTGATGAGGAGTATGCCCCTGTGGTAGCAAGTGACAAATCCCGCTTCTATGAGCGCCTGTGCCAGCAGGTGAAGGCCCTGATCGAGGGGGAGCCGGACATGATAGCCAACATGGCCAATGTCTCGGCCCTGTTGAACCTGGAGCTCGAAGAGATCAACTGGGTGGGCTTCTATCTGCTCAAAGGCGAGACCCTGGTGCTCGGCCCCTTCCAGGGCAAGCCGGCCTGTCTGCGCATTCCGGTCGGTCGCGGTGTCTGTGGCAGTGCCGTGGCCGAGAACGCGAGCCAGCTGGTTCGCGATGTGCATCAGTTCGCCGGTCATATTGCCTGTGATGCGGCCAGTAATGCCGAGGTGGTGATCCCGGTTCGTGCCCGGGGCGAGGTGGTGGCCGTGCTCGATGTTGACAGTCCCCGCATCGCTCGTTTCGACGAGCAGGACCAGGAAGGACTGGAAAAAATCGTCTCGTTACTCGAGGCCGAACTCTTCAAGGTTGCATGAGAGTTCGCAAACGCTCCCAACCTCTCTATAATGGGGCCCTTGTCGTCTCTGCGGGCTCGAGCCCCTGCTAATTAATAAATCAAGGTTATACATGGAAAACACTGAAAAGCTGAAGAACAGTAAAGAGGTCATTGCCTATCTGATCGAGAAGTTTCCCGCCTGCTTCATCGCAGAAGGGGAGGCCAAGCCGCTCAAGATCGGTATCTTCCAGGACCTGGCTGCCCGCCTGGCCGATGACCCCAAGGTCTCCAAGACCCTGCTGCGTTCAGCTCTGCGTCAGTACACCTCCAGTTGGCGTTATCTGCATGGCCTCAAGGCGGGGATCGCCCGTGTCGATCTCGATGGCAATCCGGGTGAGCTGCTGACCGAGGAGCATGTCGAGCACGCCAAACAGGCGCTCAAGGAGAGCAAGGATCGCGTCTTTGCCAGCCGTCGTGTCACCAACAAGAGCGACAAGCCCAAGAAGCCCCGTCGTCCGCAACCGCGCAAGGTCTCAGCCGACGAGCTCAAGCTCGAGCAGGGGGTCAAGGTTGTGCTGGGTAAGTCTCCGGTTGCCGCTACCATCAAGGAAATCACCAAGGATGACGTGCAGGTTCAGCTGCAGACCGGCATGATGATGCGCGTCAAGTTCGAACACTTGGTCCTCTAAGGAGGCTTTTTTGAAGCAAGGTGTCATTCGTTATTCTCTCATCGCCTGGAGCCTGGCCATCGCCGGGCTCGCCCAGGCCGTCGAGCCGGTACTGAAAGAGAGTGAGCTCCCGGTTCTTAGCCAAGAGAGCCAGCACGCCACGGCGAGCAAGCGGATCACTAATCTGTTCACCCGTTCCCACTACAAGCAATTCAAGCTGGATGCGGCCTTCTCAGCCGAGATCTTTGACAAGTATTTAGAGGCGCTCGATTACAGCCGCAATCTGTTTCTGGCCTCCGACATCCAGCGTTTTGAGAAGTACCGCAAGGGGTTTGACAAGGATCTGGAGCGTGGTCGTCTCGACCCTGCCTATGACATGTTCAACCTGAGTCAGCAGCGGCGCTATGAGCGATACGAATATGCCCTGACACTGCTCGATACTCCCTTCGATTTCACCCAGAAGGATGAGTATCTCTTCGACAGGGAAGGCGCCTCCTGGCCAAAGAGTGAGGGTGAACTCAACGAGTTGTGGCGCCAGCGGGTCAAGTACGATGCCCTGAGTCTCAAGCTCTCCGGCAAGGAGTGGCCCGAGATCAAGGAGTTGCTCGCCAAGCGTTACAACAATGCCATCAAGCGTATGTCCCAGACCGAGAGCGAGGATGTCTTTCAGCTCTTCATGAACTCCTTTGCTCGCGCCATCGAACCTCACACCAGTTATCTCTCGCCCCGCAATGCCGATCGTTTCAACTCCGAGATGAACCTCTCCCTCGAGGGGATAGGTGCCGTGCTGCAGGCCGAAGATGATTTCACCGTGATCCGCTCCCTGGTGCCCGGTGGTCCCGCCGCCAATTCCAACCAGCTCAAGCCCGATGACAAGATCACCGGTGTGGGCCAGGCCGACGGCAAGATTGTCGATGTGATCGGCTGGCGTCTCGATGAGGTGGTCGACCTTATCAAGGGCCCCAAGGGCAGCAAGGTGCGCCTCGAGATCCAGCGTGGCAAGGGTGCCACCGCCAAGACAGAGGTGATCGAGCTGGTGCGCGACAAGGTTCGTCTCGAGGATCGCGCCGCCAAATCCAAGGTGGTGATGGCCGAGGGCAAGAAGATCGGGGTGCTCGAAATCCCGAGTTTCTATGTCAATCTGCACGAGGATGTGATCAAGGAGCTGGCCAGTCTCAACAAGAAGAAGATCGACGGCCTGGTGGTCGATCTGCGTGGTAACGGGGGCGGAGCCCTGACGGAAGCCTCTGCCCTGACCGGGCTCTTCATCACCGCAGGTCCTGTGGTTCAAATCCGCGATCACATGGGGCGGGTCACCGTCAACGGCGACGACGACGGTCAGGTCTATTACGGGGGCCCCATGACGGTATTGATCGACCGTTACAGTGCCTCTGCCTCCGAGATCTTTGCCGCTGCCATGCAAGACTACGGCCGGGCCCTCATCATAGGAGAAAACTCCTTCGGCAAAGGAACTGTGCAGCAGCACCGCAGTCTGGCCAAGGTGTATGACTTCTACGACGAGCCTCTGGGGCATGTGCAGTACACCATTGCCAAGTTCTACCGCATTGATGGTGGCAGCACCCAGAACAAGGGCGTCGTGCCCGATATCGCCTTCCCGACCGCCATTCCTCATGAGGAGACGGGGGAGAGCCAGGAGCCCAACGCCCTGCCGTGGGACAAGATTGCCTCGGCCAGCTACCAACGGGTCGGCAACTTCACGGCGCAGTTGCCCACCCTCAAGCAGGCCTATGAGAAACGGGTTGCCAGCGATCCCGAGTTTGCCTATGTCGAGCAGGATATTGCCGAATACAAGCGCGAGAAGGACAAAAAATCCGTCTCCCTCAATGAGGCTGAGCGTCGTGCCGAGCAAGAGAAGCAGGATGCGTTGGCGCTGGTGCGCACCAACGAGCGTCTCAAGCGCATGGGTAAGCCTCAGGTGAAATCTCTCGATGAACTGCCGAGTGATTATGAGGCGCCGGATGAGTTTCTCAAGGAGGCGGCCAACATCACCGCCGATCTGGGCAAGCTCACGACCAAATCCTGATTTTTCCAGCGAGAGTAAAACGGCCAACCTGTGTTGGCCGTTTTTTTATCTGAAAAAGTGCATAACTATTTTAGCCCGGATAAAGATGCTGGCCCGGTGAAGGAATTGCGTCATTTGTCGTTTCTTTATACTGAGAACTAGATTTCATCTGGAGTATTTATTTGTATTTGTTGTTGAAATGAGTTGTAACAACTGATGAGTGTGTTTTTTATCAGTTGATTGATATCCTCTTGCCGCTCATAAAACAACAAAGAGATAACAACGATGAAGTTCAGGTTTACTATTTTGGCCAGCACCCTGGCCCTGCTCTCTGCGTGTGGCGGCGGCGGCTCTGAGGGCGGCTCCCCGGCTCCCCAACCCAAGCCCCAGCCCATGGCCATGCCCGAGGCTGGTATCTATACCCCCTATCTGCTCGATGGCGCCAACAAGGCGCTGGCGTTGGATCCTGAGTTTTCAGTCTCCATCGTCTATCCGGCCGGTGAGAAGGCGCAGCCCTGGACCAGCCTGATCGCGCTGGAGAGTGCCGATAAGAGCAAGGCTACGTTGTTGCAACTGACTGGCAGTGCTGGTCGGGTCAGTCCCTATGCAAATAGGGTTGAATCTTTGATTGAGCTTATGGAGCAAGATAAGCAATCAGAAATGTGTAGTAGTAGCAATATCGACAACGCAGTTTTGAAACCAATGAGTCAGGGTAATGTCAATTTGGCTGACACTGGTGAGCGACTCTGGATCGTGGATCAGCTACCTGGTAGCTGCAAGAGCATGATATCCGGCTGGAGCGGCAAGGTTGCCCTGAAACCCTACCCGACCCAGGCACTGGATTCGCGTCACTGGACTTATGAGGGGGGAGATAATGCCTCTCTGCTCAGCAGTGCAGAGACGACCGTCAATGGCGGTGAATTGCACCTGGCTCTGGTGTTGCCCCATGCCGGTTGCCGTCTGGAAGGGAGCGGGCAGGCGGGGAACGGGTTAAATCGTATTGTGCTCAGTGGCCTGCAGCAGTGCCGCTTCGACTATTACGACAATACCTCGCTGGTTGAGACCAACCTGGAGCGGTTGTGGCTGCTTGCCTTGCGCGATCTGGCAAAGACACAGAATACCCTGACGGTCTATGCCTTTGGCATTCGTGATGACGACAACAAGCCCATGTTGGGGATCGGTGTCCCGGACGTGAAGGGACTGGTACTGGATCTCGATTCGACCCAGTAACGGCATAAGCAAAAAGAGAGGGAGGCCTGCGCCTCCCTCTCTTTTTTTGCTTACTGGCGCTCCCCGAGCGCCAGTCGAATGGTGCCCTCGGCACGGCAGCAGCAGGGGAGACACTCACCGGCACCGACAAAGGCCAGAGGCGTCAGCAGGTAGCGGACGGTGCCGGCCAGCAGGGGAGTGCGGCAGGCGCCGCAATAGCCACTGCGACACTGGTACTCCACCTCGACCCCGTGGCGCTCCAGGGTATCGAGCAGGGTCTCTGCTCCCTTCACCACCAGCCGGGTCGAGTCGGTTTCGATGACGGCCTGCACATCGAGACTCGGGAGGGCGCCACTACTCATCAGAGCTCGAAGTCGCCCAGGTCTTCGTGGCTCACCTCGCTGTCGATCTGGCCGACCAGGTAGGAGCTCACTTCCACCTCTTGCGGAGCGACTTGCACATTGTCAGAGGAGAGCCAGGTGTTGATCCAGGGGATGGGGTTCTGCTTGGCGGCAAACGCCGGCTGCAGACCCACGGCGCTCATGCGCAGATTGGTAATGTACTCCACGTATTGGCAGAGGATGTCTTTGTTCAGGCCGATCATGGAGCCATCACGGAACAGGTACTCGGCCCACTCCTTCTCCTGAATGGCGGCTTCCTTGAAGAGATCGAAGCAGGCCTGCTCGCATTCGCGGGCGATCTCGGCCATCTCGGGGTCATCCTGACCGCTGCGCATCAGGTTCAGCATGTGCTGGGTCCCGGTCAGATGCAGTGCCTCGTCGCGGGCGATCATCTTGATGATCTTGGCGTTACCCTCCATCAGTTCGCGCTCGGCAAAGGCAAAGGAGCAGGCGAAGCTGACGTAGAAACGGATGGCTTCCAGGGCGTTGACGCTCATCAGGCACAGATAGAGCTTCTTCTTGAGATCCCGCAACGTCAGGGTGACGCTCTTGCCATTGAGGGTGTGAGTGCCTTCCCCGTGCAGGTGATAGACGGAGGTGGCTTCAATCAGATCGTCGTAGAAGTGGCTGATAGACTCGGCGCGCTTGAGGATCTGCTCGTTGGTGACGATGTCGTCGAACACCAGGGCCGGATCGTTGACGATGTTGCGAATGATATGAGTGTAAGAGCGAGAGTGGATGGTCTCGGAGAAGGACCAGGTCTCGATCCAGGTCTCCAGCTCGGGGATGGAGACCAGGGGCAGCAGCGCCACGTTGGGGCTACGCCCCTGAATGGAGTCGAGCAGGGTCTGATACTTCAGGTTGGAGATGAAGATGTGTTGCTCGTGGGGCGGCAGGGCCTGGTAGTCGATGCGATCCCGCGAGACATCCACCTCTTCCGGTCGCCAGAAGAAGGAGAGCTGTTTCTCGATGAGTCGCTCGAAGACATCGTGCTTCTGCTGATCGTAGCGGGCTACGTTGACGGGTTGACCAAAGAACATGGGCTCTTTGAGCTGGTCATTCTTGATTTGGCTGAAAGTGGTGTAGGCCATGGATGTTCGGCTCTTGTCTGTGTGAACACTGTTGTTGGGGTTATCCGGGGGCAAAAGCAGCCGGGCGGGAGTCTTGCTCCCGCCCTCGTTGGTTAGATTTTGCACGCCCCGCTGGCACAACCGTCATCTTGCAGATCGGTCTGGGTGTCGTCGGCACCGTCCCGGGTGTTGTGGTAGTAGAGGGTCTTGACCCCGTACTTGTAGGCGGTCAGCAAGTCCTTGAGCAGTTGCTTCATGGGGACCTTGCTACCCTCGAAGCGGGCCGGATCATAGTTGGTGTTGGCGGAGATGGCCTGATCCACAAACTTTTGCATGATACCGACCAACTGCAGGTAGCCATCCACACTCGGCTGTTGCCACAGGAGCTCGTACTGATCCTTGAGGCGGCTGTACTCGGGGACCACCTGCTTGAGGATACCGTCCTTGGACGCCTTGACCGAGACCAGGCCGCGCGGCGGCTCGATGCCGTTGGTGGCGTTGGAGATCTGGCTGGAGGTCTCACTCGGCATCAGGGCGGTCAGGGTGGAGTTGCGCAGACCCACGGTGCGGATCTCTTCGCGCAGGGCTTCCCAGTCGTAGTGCAGGGGCTCGTTGCACAGGGTGTCCAGATCGGCCTTGTAGGTGTCGATGGGCAGGATCCCCTGGGCATAGGTGGTCTCGTTGAAGGCCGGGCAGGGGCCAAACTCACGGGCCAGCCCAACGGATGCCTTCAGCAGATAGTACTGGATCGCCTCGAAGGTACGATGGGTCAGGGCCAGGCCGGAGCCGTCGGAGTAGCGGGCACCGTTCTTGGCCAGGTAGTAGGCATAGTTGATGACGCCAATCCCCAGGGTGCGGCGGTTCATGCTGCCCTTCCTGGCGGCGGCAATCGGGTAGTCCTGATAGTCGAGCAGGGCATCGAGGGCTCGCACCGCCAGATCGGCCATCTCTTCCAGATCGTCGAGCTTCTCGATGGCGCCGAGGTTGAAGGCAGAGAGGGTGCACAGGGCGATCTCGCCGCTCTCGTCGTCGATGTTGTTAAGCGGCTTGGTGGGCAGTGCAATCTCGAGGCAGAGGTTGGACTGACGTACCGGGGCGACGCTCGGATCGAACGGGCTGTGGGTGTTGCAGTGGTCCACGTTCTGGATGTAGATGCGACCGGTACCGGCACGCTCCTGCATCATCAGGGAGAAGAGATCGACCGCCTTGAGGGTCTTCTTGCGGATGCTCGGATCCTGCTCGTACTTGACGTAGAGCGCTTCGAACTTCTCCTGATCGGCAAAGAAGGCGTCATACAGGCCAGGTGCATCAGACGGGGAGAAGAGGGTGATGTCACCGCCCTTGATAAGGCGCTGGTACATCAGCTTGTTGAGCTGCACCCCGTAGTCCATGTGACGGACCCGGTTCTCTTCCACGCCGCGGTTGTTCTTCAGTACCAGCAGGCTCTCCACCTCGATGTGCCACAGGGGGTAGAAGAGGGTGGCCGCACCGCCACGCACACCGCCCTGGGAGCAGCACTTCACGGCCGTCTGGAAGTACTTGTAGAAGGGGATACAGCCGGTGTGGAAGGCTTCGCCGCCACGGATGGGGCTGCCCAGACCACGAATACGGCCGGCGTTGATACCGATACCGGCACGCTGGGAGACATAGCGTACGATGGCACTGGCGGTGGCGTTGATAGAGTCCAGGCTGTCGTCGCACTCGATCAGCACGCAGGAGCTGAACTGGCGGGTCGGGGTACGCACACCGCTCATGATCGGAGTCGGCAGGGAGATCTTGAAGGTCGAGACCGCGTCGTAGAAGCGCTTGATGTAGTCAAGACGGGTATCTTTCGGATACTTGGAGAAGAGGCAGGCAGCCACCAGGATGTAGAGGAACTGCGGGCTCTCGTAGATCTCGCCGGTGACGCGGTTCTGGACCAGATACTTGCCTTCCAGCTGCTTGACGGCGGCGTAGGAGAAGGTCATGTCACGCCAGTGGTCGAGGTGAGCATTGAGCTCCTCGAATTCGGCCTGGGTGTAGTCTTCCAGCAGGTGCTTGTCATATTTGCCCATGTCGACCAGTTTGGCGACGTGGCTGTAGAGGTGGGGCGGCTCAAACTGGCCATAGGCCTTCTTGCGCAGATGGAAGATGGCCAGACGGGCAGCCATAAACTGATAGTCCGGGCTCTCCTGGGAGATAAGATCGGCTGCCGCCTTGATGATGGTCTCGTGAATGTCGGAGGTGCGGATGCCATCATAGAACTGGATGTGTGACTTGAGTTCGACCTGAGAGACGGAGACGTTGTCGAGTCCTTCCGCGGCCCAATCCAGCACGCGATGGATCTTGTCCAGATCGATGGGCTCTTTGTTGCCGTCCCGTTTCGTCACAAGCAAGTTCATGAGAGATGACCTTCTATTGTTAGTTTCCCGAAAATCCACACCCCATATTGGGAACAACATGGGGTGAGGCACAAGATGTAGATGTTTTTTGTTGGCTGAAGCACAAGATAGTGAGGCAAACACGCCTTTGCAATCCATCTATACTGCACTTCCTGTGGATAAATTGTGGGTCTCTGCGCCCTGTTAGTGGCTGCTCACAGCGAGTGGTTTGCCCTCCCTTTCATGGCGTTGTCGTGTTGGCAGGATCCTCCCCCGACAAAAAAAACCAAATTATTTGGCTTGACGACAGGTGGCTTCGCCACAAGGGGAAGAGGGTTGTCGCAGATTTCATCAGCTCACTCCCGACGCTCGACCATGTGGTCAATGTTTGCCCAACTTGTGCTCCAGCGCCTCCAGGGTGAGCTGGCTGATCCCGCGAGCCAGCACAGAGAGATCCGGCTGGGGGTTAAAGAGCTCGGCGATGGTGTCGCAATAGCGCTGATAATCCTCCGGCTCCCCCTCCTCGATGATGATGGTCAGGGCCTCATGTAAACCGGCCAGGGCGGCCAGGTGATCCGCGTAGTGCTGATCCGGCAGTTGTCTGACCCGCTCCATCAGGCGGCTGACATGTTGACGCAGTTGGGGAGGGAGCTGCTCGGGCAGCGGGAGCTCCCCGTCGTGTACGAACCCTTCGATACGGTAGCCAAATTTGGGCAGGGTGATGAGTTGCAGCGGTGGCGGCAGGCTGCGCCTGAGGTTGGCGATAGCCACATTAAGAGAATTGGGGCCGACAACCTTGCCGGGCCAGCCATGCTCGAGCAGAGCCTGACGGCTGACGGGGTCGCCATTGGCCTCGACCAGAGCCGTCAGGAGTCGGGTCTCGGCACCGCCGAGCCGGATAAGACACTCATCATCCTGGGTGATTTCGCCGCTGATGAGATCGATAGCGTATGGGGCAATGTGGATTTTCATGCTCTGTGTGTAATTTGTTGTTGTAATGTATTGCTCACTGTTGAGTGGCATGCAGTTTGGCATGCAGGTTCGGGGTCGGACAATTATCCCGTGGGCCCATTTTGAGATTTAATGAGTTTTTTAGCTTTTTAGGAGGGACTGTTCCCCCTTCACCACAGGGCCGCTAGAATGCGCCCCTCGCTCATCTTCTGGATTGAACTCTCCATGACCCAGGCCCCGGATCACTCAGTCAACCGCCTGCGCACCGTCCGTCTTGCCCGCTCAACCCGACCCTTTCTTGCCCGTGGCGGCAGCGTCAAGCGTTGCCCTGGCTGTCTGTTGCAGCCAGGGCTGTGTGCCTGCCATTTACGGCCCGTGATGCACTCTCGCGCCGCTTTCTGCCTGATCATGTTTGATAGCGAGCCCCTCAAACCGAGCAATACCGGGCGCCTCATCGCCGATGTGCTGCCCGACTCGACCCATGCCTTCCTCTGGTCCCGCACCGAGCCGGATCCGGCGCTGCTGGCCCTGCTCGCCCATCCCGACTACCAGCCTTTCCTGGTCTTTCCCGATTGCGAGAAGGCTCCCGAGCGGGTTCTTCACACGCCTGTGCTTGAAGAGGGCAAACGCCCTCTCTTTATTCTCCTCGATGGCACCTGGCGTGAGGCGCGGCGCATGGCCAACAAGAGCCCCTATCTCGACGCCTTCCCGGTGCTCTCGGTGCGTCCGGAGCAGCTCTCGACGTATGGCATGCGGGTTGCCGCCCACGACGAGCACCTGTGCACCGCCGAGGTCGCCGCCTGTGTGCTCGAGAGTGCGGGCTTCGGCCGCGAGGGGGCGGCCCTGCAGCAGTGGTTCAACCTCTTTAGCTGTCGTTATCTGGCCGGAAAATTGCGCCGTTCCCCCGACGATGCGCTCCTGTGCCAGGCCCTGGAGGCATGGCAGGGTTAATTGATTCCTGATGGGAATAGGTTGCCTGCCGTCGTTTCGCTGTGCCGGGGGAGGGAAGGGGAGTAACATCGCGCCATTGCTGATGATGAGGTGACCAATGGAAATGGAATTAATGACCCTGGTGATGCTGTTTGGCGTCGCCCTGCTGGCGGGATTTATCGACTCGATCGCCGGCGGCGGGGGACTGCTCACCGTGCCGGCACTGCTGGCCACCGGTATGCCGCCGGCTCTGGTGCTCGGCACCAACAAGTTGCAGAGCAGTTTTGGCTCCTTCTCTGCCACCCTCTTCTTTGCCCGTCGTGGCATGCTCGAGTGGCACACCATTTGGCCTGCGGTGATCGCGACCTTTGTGGGGGCCGCAGGAGGCTCGCTGGCGGTGCAGACCATCGATGCCGCCGTGCTGGAGAAGATCCTGCCTTTCCTGTTGATGATCTTCGCCCTCTACTTCATGTTTTCACCCCGGGTGAGCGATGCCGAGAGTCAGCGCCGCCTCTCCCCCTTGCCCTTTGCGTTGTTGGCCGGCGGTGGGGTCGGGTTTTACGATGGCTTTTTCGGGCCCGGGACCGGCTCCTTCTTTGCCATCGCCTTTATCGCCCTGGGGGGTTACGGCATGGCCCGTGCCACGGCCCATACCAAGTTGCTCAACTTCACCTCCAACATCGCCTCACTGCTCTTTTTCGCCCTGGGGGGTAAGGTGGTGTGGAGTGTAGGGCTGGTGATGGCGGTCGGTCAGTTTCTGGGGGCCAGACTCGGCTCCCGGTTGGTCATCAGCAAGGGGGTAAAGCTGATTCGTCCTCTGCTGGTCTCCGTCTCCCTGGTGATGTCGGTCAAGCTGCTGCTGGCACACTACCCTCAGCTGCTCACCATCTGACGGGAGGTGAAGTGGGCGCCGATGGCCTCCATCAGCCGTACCAGTCGATCTCGCTTGAGGGCGTTGGGGCGGTAGATGAGGTGCAAGGGGCGTGTCAGCCCCGCAAGGGGGCGCCGTGGCTGCGCCTCATCCCCCAGTTTGTCGAGCAGCCCGGCCGGTAACAGCACGGGGGCCACGCCGGCGCGGGCCAGCTCGATCAGGGCCAGGTAGGAGTCCAGCTGCATGCGCGGGCGCAGTCCCTGCTCCTCCAGGGTCGCAGCCAGATAGGTATTGGAGGGGTTCTCCAGCTCCATGGTGAGGATCCCCTCCCTGAGGGCCTGCTCCTCATCTCCGACCAGGTAGAAGGGCTCGTCCATCAGCCGGGTGGCCAACAGGCCGTGGCCATTGGGAAGGCGTCCGGCACAGATCCCGAGCAGGGCATCGCCGGAGCGCACTCTCTCGATGATGACAGGGGTGTGGTGGGTGGAGAGCACCAGAGCCTTGTCCTGCTGGCGGATATACGCGGCGAAGAAGGGAGCCAGATAGCCTGCCAGCAGCGTCTCGGAGCAGGCGAGCGGCAACGGGGTGTGATCGCTCATGGCCCGGTTGTCCGAGATCTCCCCTTTAAGCTCCTCAAGCAGCGGATTGACGCGAGCCAACAGATCGCGGGCATCGGCGGTGAGACGGATGTTGCGGCCATCCGGCTCCACCAGACGCTTGCCAAGGCGTCCCTCCAGGTTGGCGATGCGCTTGCTGACCGCCGATTGGCTGATATAGAGGCGACTTCCCACCTTGCCCATGGTTCCCTCGCGGGCCAGCAGATAGAGGGTTTCCAGTCCTTCCAGCAGCATGATGACTCCCCAGTATGACGTGCTGCCGACACGTTAGGGCGTCAGGCCCGCCACGGCAAGCGCCGCGGGGCAAACAAAATGAGATTGCCCAGCACAGAGCAGGTGACTCCGACCCAGGCTGTCGTTGTCCAGTGATACCCTTCAAACCAGGTTGACAGGCTTAGGGCCACCAGAGGAAAGAGCACGGTGGCATAGGAGGCGTTGGCGGCGCCGATGCGTCCGACCAAAGTGAGGTAGGCACAAAATGCCACGACCGATCCGAACAGCGCCAGATAGATGAGCCCGGCCAGATAGCGCCCGCCGTGGGGGATAGTCAGTGTCTCACCCCTGACGAGGACCCAGAGAAACAGCAGCCCCACGCCGTAGAGCATGCCCCAGGGAACCAGTTGCAGCACAGTGAAGCCGGCCCGCTGGCCACGGGCCGAGACCAGGTTGCCAAGGCAGAAGCAGAGGGTACCCGCGCAGGCGAGCAGCAGGCCGAGCCGGGGCGTCTGGCCATCGCCTTGGCGCAGCTCGGGCCAAAACAGCAGCAGGGTGCCGCTCACACCGAGCAGGGCGCCGAGGGCCCAGCGCCCAGAGGGGCGCCTCTGCTCGAGCAGCCACAGCAGCAGGCCACTCACTATGCTGGCACTGGCAAATACCACGGCCGAGAGGCCACTGGGGATGAAGCGGGTGGCATGGTAGAAGCACAAGAAGTTGGTGGAAAAGAGCAGCACCCCAAGACCCAGTGCATAGGTGTGGCCGGCAAGCGGCAGGTGCAGGGGACGACGGGCCGCGGCCAGAATGGCAAACAGGGCCAGTGCCGCCAGTGCAAAGCGGTAAAGCACCGACACCTCGATGGGCACCTCACCGAGTTGCCAGCTGATGGCAATCCAGGTCGAGCCCCAGATAAGGGTGGTGGAGAGATAGAGGGCAAGGTTCATGGAAAACTCCTGACGAGGGTAAGAGACGCCACAGTGGCGCGTCATACCGGGCTCTGTCTTGCAGCAGAGTGCGCCTTTTGCAGATTCTTGCGCTTTTGTTCACGCCCTCTCTCGCCCCGCAGGCCGGTATGGTTAGAATGGGCCTCAACGGAGAGGGGGCAGCATGGGGCAGGATGGCGTCTATCAGGCATTGCAACGGAGCGGGGCTCGGCTCGAGGCCGAGTGCTGGCTGGAGCCCGGGCTTGGCGCGGTCCGCTGGCGTAATCGCTTCGATCAGACGCGCTACGACAAGCCGGGCCACCACACCCTGAGCGTCTATCTCGAGGGTGGGGAGCAGACCGAGCGCCTCGATGGCCCGCGCGGGCGCGGGGGGGCCGGCAAGATCTGCATCATGCCGGATCAGCATCAGTCGGAGTGGCTGGTACGCGACGAGTTTGCCTTTTTCCACCTCTACTTCACCCCGGCCCATCTGGTGCGTATTGCCGAACAGGCGTGCGATCGGGAGGGGCGGCACCTCGAGCTCGAAGACAAGACCTTTATCGAAGATCCCTTGTTGGCAAGTCTGGTGCAGGGGCCTCTGCTCGCCCTCGACTGGTCCTCGCCACTGGATAGACTCTCCCTCTCCCATTGTGCCTGGATGCTGATGCTGCAGCTCTATCGCTGCCACACCCGGGCGGCGCCCCGTTTACCCCGGATCCGGGGAGGCTTGGCCCCGGTGATGGTGCGCCGGGTGTGCGACTATATAGAGCAGCACCTGGGCGAGCCCGTCACGCTAGCCGAGCTGGCCGGCCTGGTGCAACTGAGCGAATACCACTTCGCCCGGATGTTTGCCACCAGTGTCGGACTACCTCCCCATCGCTATCTCGCCACTCGCCGGCTGACCCGGGCCGTGGAGCTGCTCAAGGGGAGGCTGCCACTGGCAGAGATCGCCCTGCGCTGCGGTTTTTCCTCCCAGGCTCACTTCGGCAATCGCTTCAAGGCAGCCTTCGGACAGACGCCGGGGCAGTGGCGAGCCCAATGGTCATCTTGTTGTCATATGCAGCAAAGATAGTGGTGGCTGCAACCCAAGGAGAGAGTCATGGGACATAAAAAACGTCAGCTGCGTCATCGTCAACTCTGGTTCAGCCACTGGAACGGGCCTGTGTGGCATACCGCCCCCAGCGAAACGGCACAAAATCGCCAAACGCCTCACAGTTCCCGGTAATAAGCACGCTCAACACATAGGTTTTTGGGCCCGGCTTTGTCACTATTGGATGAAAATGACCAGCCGGACTCCCCCTGAATGTATCTGGAACGCATCGATATCCGCAGTTTTCGCGGGATAAACCGCCTCTCGATGGGGCTGGATCAGACCACAGTACTGATAGGGGAGAACGCCTGGGGAAAGAGCAGCCTGCTGCGGGCGCTCTGGTGCCTGTTGGGGCAAGAGGCCGAGCCCTATGAGTTTACCGCCGATGACTTCTACCGCCCCGAAGACCCCGGTCTGCCCCTGGCCGATCATGCCCATATTGTCCTCACCTTCTGCGAGTTCCGTCCCGATATCGCCCTGCACTCCAGCCGCCTGGCGCGACTCGCCCCGGCCTGGGTAAAACACAAAGACAAGTTCAACCGGATCCACTATCGGGCCATGGCGGTGCGCCTCGAGAGTGGCGAGATAGAGACGCGCCACGATTTTCTCGATAGCGCCGGCAAGGCACTGACCTTGAATGAAGTCGGGCTGGTGGAGCAGCTGATCACCATGAACCCGGTGTTTCGGCTGCGCGACGCCCGCGCCGCCAGGGCGACCGAGCCTGCGCTCAACGGTCAGTGGGAGCAGTCATTGAGCGATCTGAGCGAGCGGATGCAAGACGATCCTCAGGGGATCACGGAAGGGGAGCTCAAAGGGGCGCTGCAGGCGGTGCGTCACCTGATGGAGCACTATTTTCGGGCCCTCTCGCCGCTCAAACACAAGCCTCGTACCCAGCGCGAGATCATCAACAAGCCCATGACCCTGCGTCACCCGGCCAATCTGCACGATATGCTGGCCAGCTCCGACAGCCGGGCCTTGCAACTGGCCATGGCCGGCGTGGCGGGCGCCCTGTTGCAGGCACGCGGTAACCGTGAGCTGGAGGAGGGGGCGCGCCCCATCCTGATCCTCGAAGATCCCGAGAGTCGGTTGCACCCCACCATGCTGGCCCTGGCCTGGGGGCTGCTCGAGCAGCTCCCCGGGCAGAAGTTGCTCACCACCAACTCGGGGGACCTGCTCTCCTCGCTTCCGCTCTCCGAGGTGCGCCGTCTGGTGCGTCGGGACGGGGATATCCAGTGTCACCAGCTTGGTGGCGAGCGCTATAGCAGCGACGATCTGCGCAAGATAGCCTTTCATGTGCGCATCAACCGCCCCATGTCCCTGTTTGCCCGCTGCTGGCTGCTGGTGGAAGGGGAGACCGAGATCTGGCTGCTCTCGGAGCTGGCCCAGATCTGCGGTTACAGCCTGAGGGCGGAGGGGGTGCGCATCATCGAGTTTGCCCAGTGCGGGCAGACACCCCTTATCAAGATTGCCCGTGACTTTGGTATCGAGTGGCATCTCCTGGCCGATGGCGATGAGGCCGGCGTCAAGTATGCCAACTCGGTGCGCGGGCAGCTTAAGGGAGAGCGCGAGCGAGATCGTCTCACCCTGTTGCCGGCGGCGGATATCGAACACTACCTCTATCAGCATGGCTTCGAGAGTGTCTATCGGCGCGAGGCCGGGGTCGGCGACAAGACGCCGCTGAGCACAGGGCGCATTATCGACAAGGCTATCCATCATCGCAGCAAGCCGGGGATGGCCCTGGCCGTGGTGGAGGAGGCGGAGCGGCTGGGTGAGATCCCCCCCGTGCTCAGGCAGATGTTTGCGAAAGTGGTCGCCATGGCGCGTGGTCAGAGTTGATGGATTGGGCTGCCGGGGTGAATTGGGTATACTGCGCGGCTCTTGTCTCAGGAGTCTTGCCATGTTTGCTCAACTCACCCTCTGGCTCTACCCTCTGCTCGGCCTGATGGCCTGTGGCGCCTTGTTTTTACTGGGGGTCGTGCTGTGGAAAGGGGATCTCTGCCCCGGTCAGCGCGCCCGGATTTCGACCCAGATCTTCTCGGTGTGGGTGATGACGGCCCTGTCGGTGTTGCTGGCTCTCTCTGCCGGCGCCCCTCTGTGGCTGATCGCCCCGGCAGGGGGGGCAGTGATCGCCGGTTTTGCTCTCGCCATCTTTCAGTCGCGCCTCGAGGCCAAGCGCTCCATTCCCTCTGGCTGGTTTGCCGTGCCGGCACTGCCGCTCGCCCTCTATGGTCTCTTGCTGGTGGCCCGTGAGGGCGGGGCGGCACTGTCCCAACTCATCGTGCTGGGCTGCGCCTTCGCCCACCTGATGCTGCTTCGTGCTCGTCATCGGCTGCAGGCGTTCAACCTGCTGTTGCCTCTGGGGGGCCTCGTCGGCGCCCTGGCGGGGCTGGTATGGCTTGGCGTCGTGACTCTGATGCAGCAAGATGCGGCCCTGCTCGATACCCTGATCCCCTGGGTGCTGGGCTATAGCCTCCTGATGATCATGGGGCTCGGGATCTGGTTCTTCCCCCTTCTCAGCCGCCGTGACAACGCCCCTGTGGTGCTCTCCACCACCCTCTTTATCCTGCTCCTCTCCCAGTGTGCCGGGGCCCGTCTCTTCGCCCTCATCTAAGGCTTGCTCAGGCGGGGCAGAATCCGGCTGCCCCGCTGACCAGCAGGCAGCAGCTGCGCTCTGCCAGCCGATAGTGCCCCTTGATCATGGCCAATTCACTGCCAAAGGAGACGATGTCCTGGGGAGTGGGCAGGGCCGTATCGAGGATGCGATGCCACTCTCCACCGACCCCGCGTGGGGGGGCCGGCAGTTTGAACTCCAGAGGCTCCCAGAAACTGTTAAAGACCAGATAAAAGGCGAGCCGCTCCTCCTTGGAGAGGGCTGACATGGCGATGGCATGAGAGTGGCCGCCCCAGTCCGGTTGATAGCACTCCACCCCATGCCAGCAGATCTCGCTGTGGCGCAGGATCTCGGCCAGGGAGTGGGGCATGCCATCTTGCTCGGGGCGAGCCAGCAGCTGCTTGCGATAGAGGATCAGCTCCCGCATGAAGCGCAACATATTCTGGGCGCGGCTATCCCACTTCCACTGCATCCAGCTCAAGGGAGTGTCCTGACAATAGGCGTTGTTATTGCCTTCCTGGCTGTGGAGCACCTCATCGCCCATGAGAATCATGGGAGAGCCCACCGAGAGCAGGGTGGCCACCATCATATTCTTGGCCTGTCGCAGGCGCAGGGTATTGATCTGCGGATCTCCCGTTACGCCTTCATGGCCATGATTCCAGCTGAAATTCTCATTGCAGCCATCGCGATTGTGTTCACCGTTCGCCTCGTTGTGCTTCTCGTTGTAACTGGCCCAGTCCCACAGGGTAAAGCCATCGTGACAGGTGACGAAGTTGATGCTCTTCTCGGGATCCGCATGGTGGTAGTGGTAGATGTCCGGACTGCCACACAGTCGCTCGGCAAAGGCCCGGACGCTGTTGTCATCGCCACGAATAAAGCGACGGACATCATCGCGAAACTGACCGTTCCACTCACGCCAGCGGGCCCCCGCTATGCTCCCCACCTGATAGAGACCGCCGGCATCCCAGGCTTCGGCGATAAGCTTGGTATCGGTGATCAGAGGATCGGTATCTATTGTGCGCAGGGTCGGGGAGTTGGTGACCGGCATGCCGCTCTCGTCGCGGGAGAGTATTGAGGCCAGATCGAACCGGAACCCGTCCACATGCATCTCCTGACGCCAGAAGCGCAGACTGTCCATGATCATGCGAAGGGCCACCGGGTGGGCGCCGTTAAAGGTGTTGCCGCAGCCCGAGTAGTTGGTGTGGTGCATCTGATCGTTCAGGATGTAGTAAGCCTCATTGTCGATGCCGCGATAGCAAAAGGTGGGGCCATCGTCTCCCCCCTCGGCGGTGTGGTTGTAGACCACATCCAGAATGACCTCGATCCCGGCCCGGTGCAGCGCCTTGACCATGTCGCGAAACTCGGTGACCGGATTGCTGGTGGCGGCATATTGCGCGTGTGGCGCAAAGAAAGAGATAGGGCTGTAACCCCAGTAGTTGGCAAGGCCTGCAGGAGCATCCTGGGGATCAAACTGAAAAATGGGGAGCAGCTCGACGGCGGTGATCCCCAACTGTTGCAGATAAGGAATCTTGTCGATGAGACCCAGGTAGGTGCCGCGGCGCTTTGCGGGGATCCCTGAGCCGGGATCACGGGTAAAACCGGCCAGGTGCAACTCATAGATGACAGAGCGCGAGAGGGAGTGGGCGGGCAGTTCATCCCCTTCCCAGTCGTAGTGGCCCAGATCGACCACCCGGCTCTTGGCGCAGCAGTGCAGATTACTGCCCGGTCTGGCTGCCGCCAGACGATCGTAATTGGGGGGAAGCTCGACAGCCCGGCTATAAGGGTCGAGCAGCACCTTGTCTCGATCGAAACGGGTCCCGTTATAGGGACGCCAGGGGCCGTGGATGCGAAAACCATAGCATTGGCCGGCCCCAATCCCGGCCACATGGATGTGCCAATAGTAGGCGGTGCGATTGAGGCGGGGAGAGAGAGGGATCACGGCCGGATTGGTGTCGGTCTCATGAGCAAAGAGCAGCAGCTCGACATGGCTGGCGAGGCGTGCCCAGATGGCAAAGTTTACCCCATCTCCCTCGAGGTGTGCCCCCAGCCGGGTGCAGTGGCCGCGTGAAATCCTCATAAGACAGCTCCTTTGACGCCAGTGCCTCACAGTCTAGTCAGGGATAAGTGTGGCTGCCTCTGACGCCTTATTACCCAAGGGTTGTGCGAGAGTTGCTCATCTTGCCGCTCAAACAGGCAGTCAGTTAGTTTCATCAAATATTTTTATGAATATTCCTTGCAATATGAAGCGCGCGCCCTATTATTGGCGACCTCGGACGCGGGGTGGAGCAGCTCGGTAGCTCGTCGGGCTCATAACCCGAAGGTCGTCGGTTCAAATCCGGCCCCCGCAACCAACTTAAGCCGCAAGGCACAGGCTTCGATGTTCTGCTCACATCGAGGTGACAATTCGGACGCGGGGTGGAGCAGCTCGGTAGCTCGTCGGGCTCATAACCCGAAGGTCGTCGGTTCAAATCCGGCCCCCGCAACCAATTTAAGCCGCAAGGCACAGGCTTCGATGTTCTGCTCACATCGAGGTGACAATTCGGACGCGGGGTGGAGCAGCTCGGTAGCTCGTCGGGCTCATAACCCGAAGGTCGTCGGTTCAAATCCGGCCCCCGCAACCAACTTGAGCCGCAAGGCAAAGGCTTCGATGTTCTGCTCACATCGGGGTGACAATTTGGACGCGGGGTGGAGCAGCTCGGTAGCTCGTCGGGCTCATAACCCGAAGGTCGTCGGTTCAAATCCGGCCCCCGCAACCAATTTGAGCCGCAAGGCAAAGGCTTCGATGTTCTGCTCACATCGGGGTGACAATTCGGACGCGGGGTGGAGCAGCTCGGTAGCTCGTCGGGCTCATAACCCGAAGGTCGTCGGTTCAAATCCGGCCCCCGCAACCACTATTCTGATCCTCTCTTTTGATTTTTCTTCCTTATTACTCATCCCCTTAGCATCTGTTAGCGTGGCTTGTCCCTCGCTTGCTGGTTATCATAATGGTCTGTCGTCAAGGATCAGGCCTCATCTATGTTGGAATTTAGCTACACCCCTCCCTCTATTCATCTGCTCGAACAGTCTCTGGATGCGCTTCCCCAATCCGACGCCGCTGTGGCACTCATTCTGGTTGCCGAAGATCGCAAGGGTTTCTTCCTTGGTGAGGTTCAGAGTCCCGAGTTGCAACTGCAAGAGCAGTTGAATCAGGGCAGTGTCATACACAGGGTCGAGGGTGGTCAGTGGCAGTGGATCGGTTTCCTGCCCGCGGCCCTGGAGTCGGAGGCGCAGCTCTATAAGAAGCTGCGGACTATGGTGAGCCAGATCGGGCCGCTTCGGGCCGAACACGTGGCCATCCATCTCTACGGCTTCGAGCCCGAGGCCGGAGCTCTGATTGCCGACGCCGCGCTCGGGGTACTGCTCAGCCAGCGCGTCACGTTGCCGAGCTACAAGTCTGCACCGAAAGAGCAGTGGCCCTTGAGCCGGGTCTCTCTCTCCCCCGCATTGGCCATCGACACGGCGCGTATTACGGCCGAGGTGGAGGGAAATGCCCTGGCCCGTTATCTCTCGGCCCTGCCTTCGAGCGAGCTGACGGCCCGTGAATATCGCCGCTTTGTCCGTCAGTTGGCCCAACAGGAGGGGTGGGAGTGCCACGATTACGATCAGGTGCAACTGGCCGAGCGCGGCGCCGGTGCTTTTCTGGCGGTGGCCAGGGGGGCCGATGACGATCAGGGGGCTATCGTACGGCTGCGCCACCGGGTCAGTGACAAGCGTGGCCGGTTGGCGCTGGTGGGCAAGGGGATCTGCCATGACTCGGGAGGCTACAACCTCAAGGTCGGCGGCTCCATGTATGGCATGCATCTGGACATGGGCGGCAGCGCCGTGGCCCTGGGCGCCCTGCTGGCCATCACCCGTGCCGGACTGCCCTATGGGGTGGACTGTTGGTTGGCCATCGCCGAAAACCATATCGGTCCGCGGGCCTATCGTCCCGGGGATATTGTCACCGCCATCAATGGCAAGACCATAGAGGTGGTCGATACCGATGCGGAGGGACGCATGGTGCTGGCCGATACCCTCACCATGGCGGCGGAAAATACCCCGGATCTGTTGATCGACTACGCAACGCTCACCGGGGCTTGCAAGCGGGCCCTGGGGAGCCGTTATAGTGGCGTCTTTACCAATCGCGAGGCCTGGCTGGTCCCCTTGATCGAGGTGGGTCGACGCTGTGGGGAGCGGATCTGGCCCTTCCCCCTGGATGAAGACTATGACGAGACTCTGGAGAGCGAGTGGGCTGACCTGTTGCAGTGCGCCCCCGGTGCCTCATGCGATCATATCGACGCAGCCCGTTTCCTGAGCCATTTCGTGCCGGCCCAGACCCCCTGGCTACATCTCGATCTCTCGGGATTCCGGCATAAGGGAGGGCAGGGGATTGTGACCGGTGAGATCACCGGATTTGGTGTTCGCTTGACCCTGGCCCTGCTGGCCGACGGCCGTTTTCTTCCCAAGACACGCAAGCAGGGACGTTGAGATGAGCCGTTACGCCTATGACTGGATCCTGTTCGATCTGGATGAGACCCTTTTTGACTTCCCTGGCCACGAGGCCCTGTTGGCCATGTTGACCCAGGTGGGACTGGAGCCCCATGCCACAGTGCTGGCGGAGTATAAACAGACGAATCACACCCTGTGGGAGCGCTTCAATGCCGGGCAGATCGATGCCCATCACCTGCAGCATGAACGTTTTGTCGGCATCGGCCAGCTGACCGGTCACCATCCCCTGGAGCTCAATCGCCTCTATCTTGAGGCGATCATCGCCTTGAGCCGTCCTCTGGATGGTGTCATGGAGACGCTGGGCAGGTTGCGTGGCCGGATTGGCATGGGGATCATCACCAACGGGTTTAGTCTGCCCCAGCGCGGCCGGTTGCAGCGCCATCAGCTGGATACCTGGTTTAACCCTGTGCTGGTCTCGGATGAGGTGGGGCTCTCCAAGCCTCACGGAGGGATCTTTGAACTGGCCCTGTCACAGTTAGCGGTGAGCGAGCCCCGACGCGTATTGATGGTCGGAGACAATCCCCTGGCGGACATTGCCGGTGCGGCCGAGGCGGGTCTGTCGACCTGTTGGTACGATCCCGGTTTTAGCGATACTGTCTGTCACCCGACCCACCATATCCACCATATCTCCCAACTGCTGGACGTGATCGGCATCGATGAGTAGGGGGCCATGCCGGCCCCCTTGGTGTATCAACGGGCCCGGGTGAGGGCCCATCGCTCCAGCAGGTTGACCGCTTGCACCAGGACGCCCTCATCGAAGTCGAAGGCGTTGTGGTGGTGCGGGGCTGCGAGTGTGGCACCCAGCACCAGATAGGCCGCCTGCCCCCCTGCGCGCTGCACCCGCTCCATCAGAAAGCCGGCATCCTCGCTGGCACCGAAGCGCCGGGTCGGCACCACCTCCAGCCCCTCATCCCGGGCCAATGGCGCCAACTCGCTCAGCAGCTCGGGGGAGTTGGCCAGGCCCTGTGCCTCTCCCTGCTTGATGATGCGATAGGTCACTCCGTAAGCGAGTGCCGTACCCTCCACGATCCGCTGCACCTGCCCGAACATATAGTCGTTGAGGTGAGGGGCGGCGCCACGGGTCTCCCCGCACAGGAGGGCATGTTCGGCAATCACGTTACGCCCGCTTCCCCCCTGCAGGGTGCCTATGTTGATCCGGGTCATGCCATCCCGATGGCGGGGAATGCCGAACAGTGCCGTGGTGGCGCTGCAGGCGGCCGCCAGCGCGTTGGTGCCGGCGTTGGGCTCCAGGCCTGCGTGGGCGGGCGTGCCGAAGAAGTGGACATCGAACTTGGTGGAGCAGAGAAAATCGGTGGGATTGAGGACTAGCTCGCCACTGTCGGCATGGATCCCGAGGTGCAGGCAGAGCAGTGCGTCTACATCATCGAGGGCCCCGCCCGATGCCATCGCCTTGCCACCACGGCACCCCTCTTCGGCAGGCTGGAACAGCAGCTTGATACGGCCGCAAAGCTGCGCCTTGTGTTGCATCAGCCTGGTTGCCAGTGCAACACCGATGGCGGTGTGGCCATCATGGCCGCAGGCGTGCATCCATCCCGGATTCTGTGAGCAGAACCCGTCTCGCACCGGCGGGTGATGGGGATCATCGCTCTCGCTCACCTCGACGGCATCGATGTCGAAACGAAAGGCCAGGGTGGGGCCCGGGCGACCGGTCTCCAACAGGCCCATGACACCGGTCAGATCCCCCATGCGCTCGAGCCAGGCGGGATCGCCCCCTTGATGCAAGGCTCTGGCCTTCTCGGCCGCCACATCGACCTCACGACCCATCACAAAGGGGGCCGCCAGCAGACTCTCCCCAAGGAGCAGGGAGTATCCCGATGCCTCCAGGTGACGGGCTATCAGGCTGGTAGTGCGAAACTCTTTCCAGGCGGCTTCGGGGTAGCGGTGCAGATCCCGTCGCCACGTGACCAGCTCATCGACGTGCATCTTTTTCTCCTCGTCAGCGATACGCAGGCTATTGTGCTCCCTTGGGCCTGGCAGGCAAGGGGGTTGATCTTCTGGTAGGAGCAGTAAATGTGTGACCGGATGGTTTTTTCAGGCACAAAAAAGGGGCGATAAATGCCTGCAACAAGCATTTATCGCCCCGCTTTTGGAGACGTCTGTCTCTTTAACTCTCAGCGCCAGCGCCGGTTTGACTCACATCTGGGCCAAAGAGGGAACGGATGTGGCAATCAGGGCAAAAAAGACGGTAAAAACTGCAGTAACGATAAATTCTTTCATCTCCGCTCTCCTCGATGTGGTTGATTATGAAGCAATCATACCATTCAGAGACATTAGTTCAATAGAAAACATGAAAAAATGTAGCCGTATCTATGGTTGTCTGGTTTTAACCTTGTTTTCTCCATCTTTCTTTTGTGAGTAATTTGGGCGGGGGAGGTGTGGTTTTTTTGTGTCTTTTGTTTTGGTAAGTAATTGTTTTTATGGTTGTTTAAGTTCTTGCTAGAGAGCGGGTGAGATGGTTGCAAGAAAGGCTGAGCAAGCCACCTTGCAGATTTCTTTCATGCGGCAGCCCTCTGAAGGCTTCTTTTTTTGTAAGAAATGGTCGATTTGTATGATGTGGTGGGTGAAGTGCCACTTCCTGTCGTGCTTTTGTGTGAAAAACAACCTTGGGATTTGATGGGCTCCATCATGGGCGGCTCGCGGCCAAGACGCCAACGGGGTCACTTTCCGATAGCCGCGCGGGTATGACCCCCGCGGGTTACGCTCACCACACAGGGGGGGTCGATGCCATCTGGATAAAGAACTTGACAGTAATGGTGGTGAGCATCGTTGGCCAATGAAGATGGGAGTGCTTATCTTTTACTTCTCACAGAATTCACATCCGGTTAGTATCGCTTGGCAAAATAATAAAAAGGAGTTCAGGGGTGTTGAGGACAGCGCAAGAAAGATTGCCGCACTATTTAGCGCAACTCTATGAGTGCGGTATAAATGATTCCGATATCAATTTGGTGCTGGAAGAGGTGCGCAGAGATTCTGGGAGTGCATTATCTCTGCTGCTGCTCAGAGATGAAGAGAGAAATGGCAGGATTACGCTTTTTTCCAGTGGTCTGAGCGAGGCTCAGCATCACTATTACATTCAGCATCATCGCCAGGATATTTGGTTCAACCACTATCTCGAGAAGGGGTGCAAAGGGGTCGTCAAGGCCAATACCCTCAGCAACAAGGCGGGCCTGCTGGCCGGTTTTGGCGCTCACTTTGCCATCGGGGGCGTGTGTCGTGTCAGCGGTTATGGTCTGGCGAGCGTCAGCTCATATCGGGATCAGCAGCAGACAGACTTCGGTGATAAGGAAATTGATGTTTGGGATGGCCTCTATTTTGGATTGGCCTCCTGGAGTCGTCACTATTGGAATCTGGTTGGGCTCGAATTGCAAAATCATCAATTGCAGCAGCTCATCAAACATCAGAATAAAGCGGTAGCCATCGTTGACGAGAAGGGTGGGGTGCAATATTCCAACGCGGAATTTAACCGTATTGCAGATGATAATCATGAATTACGAATGCAACATGGTGTGTTGTCGGTCAACAACAAGGATCAGCAACGTCAATTTCGCGAATTGCTCGCCGGTTTTACCTATTCGACGCCGGGCTCTCCCCGCTATCTGTCGGTGACCCGAGGGGGAGGATTACGACCCCTGTTGCTGCAGGCCAGCCTGATGAGCGGACTGCGCAATGCCGAGCGTTATATCGAGCTGGTGATCCGCGATCCGGACCACGCCTTCTCACCGGATATCGCCGCCATGGGCAATCTCTATCCCTTGACCAGCGGCGAGCGGGAACTGCTGTTGTTGCTGAGCAAGGGTTACAGCAGTAGTGATATTGCCGAGCTGCGCGGAGTCAAGGTCGAAACGGTTCGCTCGACTCTCAAGAGTGTCTTCAAGAAGACCGATTGTCACAGTCAGAGCGAGCTCTTGCTCTTGCTGCAATCCATTTCATGAGGCGTGTCTACACTCAAGGTGTCGCTGCCTGAGCAGTCGCAACGCGTTGGGGGAAGATATGCACTCATTGAAAGTAAAGGATTATATGTTGGTGCGCCCGGTGACCCTGTCGCCCGATACCACGATACCTGCTGCCGTGGAGAAGTTTTTGCACAGCAACCAGATGGGGGGACCCGTGGTGGACAAGCAGGGACACCTGCTGGGTTGGATCTCGGAACAAGATTGTATCGCCACCATGATAAAGGAGACCTATCACTGCGAGCGGGTAGCCCTGGTGGGGGATGTGATGCGCAAAGAGGTACTCAGTGTCGGGCCCGAGAGCTCGGTGCTGGAGCTGGCCAGCATGATGACGGAGCACAAACCCAAGATGTACCCGGTGCTTGAAGACGGGCGCCTGGTGGGGGTCATCAACCGTCATCTGGTGTTAAAGGCCATCAACGAGCAACTGCAGGACTGCTTTATCAATCATCCGGCTTGAGGATGCATCGACGACGAGGGACGGGGTAACCCGTCCCTTTCTCCTGGTCATTGCCGACCGCCTTTTTCTTGCGCCAGTCCGAGGGGATCTTTAGGATCGTGCCATTGCGTTAATCGGTCATTCCCCTGTGAGGGTGACCCCATCGATGGCTATCAGGAATCTCTCTCTTGTCTCTTACTCTTCCTGCCCTGCGGGCACGACTCGCCCACTGCATGAACCTCGACGCCCGCCAGTTGGCCAAGCGTCTGTACGGTGTCGCCAAGGTGCCGGCGGCCAAACAGGAGGCGGTGCTCGCCACCATCGACGCCGATCTGCGTCAGGCCGAGCAGCGCTACCAGACTCGTCTGGCGGGTGTTCCCAGGGTCAATTATCCCGAGAATCTCCCCGTCAGCCAGAAGGCGGATGAAATTGCCACCGCTATTCGCGATCATCAGGTGGTGATCATCGCCGGCGAAACCGGCTCGGGCAAGACCACCCAGATCCCCAAGATCTGCCTCTCTCTGGGGCGCGGGGTGAAGGGCTACATCGGCCACACCCAGCCGCGGCGTCTCGCGGCCCGCACCGTGGCGGCGCGCATTGCCGAGGAGATGCACTCCGAACTCGGCCAATACGTGGGTTACAAGGTGCGCTTTACCGATCAGGTGAGCGAGCAGACCCACATCAAGCTGATGACAGACGGTATCCTGCTGGCCGAAATTCAGCATGACCGGCTGCTCACCCAGTACGACACCATCATCATCGACGAGGCCCACGAGCGCAGCCTCAACATCGACTTCATCCTGGGTTATCTCAAGGAGTTGCTGCCGCGCCGGCCCGATCTCAAGGTGATCATCACCTCGGCCACCATCGATCCGGAGCGCTTCTCCCGCCACTTCGGCAAGGCGCCCATCATAGAGGTATCGGGCCGCACCTACCCGGTAGAGGTGCGCTATCGCCCGTTGACCGACGGGGCGGATGACAGGGACGAGCTGCAGGGGATCTTCGATGCGGTCGAGGAGCTCAGCCATGAGGGGCTCGGCGATATCCTCGTCTTCATGAACGGAGAGCGGGAAATTCGCGATACCGCCGATGGTCTGCGCAAGCTCAACCTGCGCGACACCGAGGTGTTACCGCTCTATGCGCGCCTCTCCAATGCCGAGCAGAACAAGGTGTTCCAGCCCCATGCGGGGCGGCGTATCGTGCTCGCCACCAACGTGGCCGAGACCTCCCTCACTGTGCCGGGCATTCGCTACGTGATCGATCCCGGTACGGCGCGGATCAGCCGTTACTCCTGGCGAACCAAGGTGCAGCGCCTGCCCATCGAGCCGGTCTCCCAGGCCAGTGCCAACCAGCGCAAGGGGCGTTGCGGCCGGGTGGCGGACGGGATCTGTATCCGCCTCTACTCGGAGGAGGATTTCAACGGCCGCCCCGCCTTCACGGATCCCGAGATCCTGCGCACCAACCTGGCCTCGGTCATCTTGCAGATGCTCTCCCTGGGCCTTGGGGACATGGAGGCCTTCCCCTTCGTCGAGCCGCCCGAGTCGCGCCACATCAAAGATGGTCTCTCCCTGCTCAAAGAGCTGGGGGCGGTTGAGGAGCGGCGTGGCCGCGACGGCCGTGAGGCACTCAGCCTCACCGAGACCGGTCGCCAGCTCGCGCGCATTCCCCTCGATCCCCGTCTGGCCAAGATGGTGATCACCGGGGCTGCCACCGGCTGCCTTAAAGAGATGATGGTGATCACCTCGGCCCTGAGCATCCAGGATCCGCGCGAGCGCCCGATGGAAAAAAAACAGGCCGCCGACGAGCAGCACCGCCGCTTTGACGACAAAGACTCGGATTTTCTCGCCTTCCTCAACCTGTGGAACTACCTGCAGGAGCAGCAGGAGGCGCTCTCGAGCAATGCCTTCCGTCGCCAGTGCCAGAAGGAGTTTCTCTCCTACCTGCGGGTGCGTGAGTGGCAGGATATTCACTTCCAGCTGCGCCAGACCGTCAAGGAGCTGGGCTTTAAGAACAACAGCGAGCAGGGGGATTACAAGAGCATTCACTGCGCCATCCTCACCGGCCTGCTCAGTCACATCGGCAACAAGGATCTGGAGAAGAGCGAGTTTCTCGGGGCGCGCAATGCCCGCTTCCATCTCTTCCCGGCCTCGGGTCTGTTCAGGAAGCCGCCCAAGTGGGTGATGGCCGCCGAGCTGGTGGAGACCTCGCGCCTCTATGCCCGCATCAACGCCCGCATCGAGCCCGAGTGGGTAGAGCCGCTGGCCGGCCATCTCATCAAGTTGCACCACAGCGAGCCCCACTGGTCGAAGAAGCAGGGCGCCGTCATGGCGAGCGAGAAGGTGACCCTGTTTGGCCTCACCCTGGTCGCCGAGCGGCCCATCAACTACAGCCGTCTCGATCCGGCACTGTGCCGCGAGCTTTTCATCCGCCATGCCCTGGTGGAGGGGGATTTCGAGACCCGCCACCGCTTCTTTGGCGAGAACCGCAAGCTCCTGGCCGAGGTCGAGGCCCTCGAGCACAAGTCGCGCCGGCGCGACATCCTGGTGGACGACGAGGACCTGTTCCGTTTCTACGAGGCGCGCATTCCCGAGGAGGTGGTCTCGGCACGCCACTTCGACAAGTGGTGGAAGGGGGCGCAGCAGCGCGATCCTGAACTGCTTAACTTCGAGCGCGAGATGCTGATGAAGGGGGATGCCGCCCACGTGAGTGAGCTCGACTACCCCAACAGCTGGCATCAGGGGCGTCTGAAGCTCAAGCTCAGCTACCAGTTTGAGCCGGGGGAGGCCGCCGACGGCGTCACCTTGCACATCCCGCTGCCGCTGCTCAACCAGGTGGAGCCGGTGGGCTTCGAGTGGCAGATCCCGGGGCTGCGGCAAGAGCTCCTGGTGGCCCTCATCAAGTCCCTGCCCAAGCCGGTGCGCAAGAACTTTGTGCCGGCCCCCAACTATGCGGAGGCGCTGATGGCCTCCATCAGCCCCGAGCAGGGGCCGCTGCTCGATGCCATGGAGCGCCACCTCAAGCGCATGACCGGTGTCAGCGTGGATCGCGAGGCCTGGGACTGGAGCGGGGTGCCCGATCACCTGAAGCTCACCTTCCGGGTGGTGGACGAGCGCCAGCGCAAGGTGGCCGAGAGCAAGGATCTGCTCGCCCTCAAGGAGTCCCTGCGTGGCAAGGTGCAAGAGACCCTCTCCAGGGTGGCGGATGACGACATCGAGCAGTCGGGTCTGACCCTGTGGAGTTTTGGTGAGTTGCCCAGGGAGTACAGCCAAAAACGCAGCGGCTTCGAGGTGAAAGCCTATCCGGCGCTGGTGGATGAGAAGGACTCGGTGGCCATTACCCTGGTCGAGAGCCCGGTGGTGCAGCAGCAGCTGATGTGGGCCGGCCAGCGTCGCCTCATCCTCCTGAACGTGCCGTCGCCTATCAAGTACCTGCAGGAGAAGCTCCCCAACAAGTCCAAGCTGGGGCTCTACTTCAACCCCTTTGGCAAGGTGAGCGATCTTATCGATGACTGCATCGCCTGCGGCTGTGACAAGCTGATTGAACAGCATGGTGGCGTGGCCTGGGACGGCGAGAAGTTCGAGACGCTCAAGGAGTTTGTGCGCGCCGAGCTGAACGATGTGGTGGTGGAGGTCGCCAGCCAGGTGGAGGCGGTGCTGACCCTGGCCCACGACATCAGAAAACGGCTCAAGGGCAAGATGCAGCTCGACACCGCCTTTGCCATGTCGGATGTGCAGGCCCAGCTGGAGCGGATGATCCACAAGGGGTTCGTCAGCGAGACCGGTTGGAAGCGCCTGCCCGATTTGCTTCGTTACCTGCGCGCCATCGAGCGCCGGCTCGAGAAGTTGGCGGTCGATGCCAACCGGGATCGGGTCTACATGCTCAAGGTGCAGAGTGTCGAGCAGGCCTATCAGGCCCTGCAGGCCAAGGTGCCCAAGGGGCAGCCCATGGCCCCCGAGGTGGCCGAGATCCGCTGGATGATCGAGGAGCTGCGCGTCTCCTTCTTCGCCCAGAATCTCGGCACCCCCTATCCGGTTTCGGACAAGCGGGTATTGAACGCCATCGAGGCATGCTAAGCTCAAGCAACTGATAACAAAGCGATAAATGGAGGCAAGGGAATGCTGCTTGGCTGGCTTGCACTGGTCTCGGTGAATGTCAGCGGCTATATGCCGCTGGCAGAGCAGACCTGGGTGTCACTCGATCCCGCCTGGTATCCCACCTCGCGTCCCTTGCCACAGATCTTCGCGGCCTGGCACGGCAATCAGTTTCCCGTGCTGGAGACAGAGCAGCGTCACGGCCGCTGGCAACTGCTCTTCCCCGCCCGCCTCAAGCCTCCCTTTACCCTGTTTGAAGGTGCCCCCCAGCTATCTCGCGTCTATCAGATGCGTCTGCGCCGCATCGACGAGATGGCCTATGGGGTCAGCGTGCGGCCTGGAGTGACTCCCGCCCCTGCCTCGCAGATCGAGATGCTACCTGCCCAGCGAGTGCCTCTGATCCGGGAGTGGGCCGGTTGGCAGGAGCCCTGGCATCCCAAAACGGCGCACACCCTCCGGGAGGTCGAGCAGGCCCCGGCGATTGACCCTTCCCCCCTGCCACAGGGGGTATGCCACCGGGTAGGGGCGGGGGAGACCCTCTGGCGCATTGCCGATAACCTGGCCCGGGAGCGGGGCAGTGATACCTACACCCTGGTGTTGGCCCTGCACGCCGAAAACCGTGCCCGTCTGGGCCCTCGGGGTCAGGTGCGTTCGGGAAGCGAGCTGCGCTGCCCCGGGCCCGATCACCTGCAGCGCTATCAGGCGATGACGGCGGCCCAGCGTCAGGCGGCGGTGATCGCCTTGCAGCGATGATGCGGCTTGCCTGCCAAGAGGGGCCGTGCTAGTATTCGCGCTCGTTTTGCGAGGTGTTGACCGGTCGCAGTCATCACCATTCATTCATCCAGATAAGAGATATTGCTATGTCTTTCGTATACCAAGCTGAAGTCCGTACTGACATGGGGAAAGGTGCGAGCCGCCGCCTGCGTCATGCTGACCTGGTTCCGGCCATCGTTTACGGTGCTGCCAAAGAAGCCGTTTCCGTTACCCTGGACCACAAAAAGCTGATCATCGACCAAGAGAAGCCGGAGTTCTACAGCGAAGTGCTGACCCTGGTTATCAACGGCGAAGAAGTAAAGGTTAAGGTCAAGGACATCCAGCGTCACCCGGTTAAGCCGAAGCTGGTTCACCTGGACTTCGTTCGCGCCTAATCGCCGACGACCTTCAGAAAAAGGCCACCTCAGGGTGGCCTTTTTGCATTTGCGCGTCAGGCAACGAGATGGCCAGACAGAGCAGAGCCGCCCTGGGGCGGCTCTCTGTTACCAGATGGGTTGGGTTAGGTAGGGGTTGCTGACCCGCTCGCGCCCGAAGGTGGAGCTGGGCCCGTGGCCCGGGATGAAGACAATCTCGTCGCCAAGGGGCAGCAGGGTTTCGTTGATGGAGCGGATCAGGGTGGCATGATCCCCGCGCGGGAAGTCGGTGCGCCCTATGCTGCCGGCGAAGAGGACGTCACCCACCCAGGCGACCTGCAGCTCCCGTGAGAGCAGCACCAGATGACCCGGGGTGTGGCCGGGGCAGTGAAAGACCTCGAGGCGCTGCTGCCCCAGGGTGATCACTTCCCCCGCATCGAGCCAGCGGTCGGGGACGAAGGCCGGGGTGTGGGGAAAGCCAAACATCTGGGACTGCTTGGGCAGCATCTCGAGCCAGAAGGCGTCCTCTTTATGGGGGCCGACGATGGGGGCGCCGAGGTCGCTGCGCAGGATATCGGCGGCGCCCACATGATCGAGATGGCCGTGGGTGAGAATGATGTGGCGCAGGGTCAGACCATGACGGCTCAGGGCCTCTTTCAGCTTCTCCGGCTCGCCACCCGGATCGATCAGGGCCGCATCATGGGTCTCGTCACACCAGACGAGGGAGCAGTTCTGGGCAAAGGGGGTGACCGGGATCACCTCGAACTTTAGCATGGGATTTCCTGTCAGAGGGCCGGATCGGCCAGTTGGTTGAGGTAGTCGAGGCAGGCGGCCCGATCGCCGCGAAAGACGATGCGATCCTGCTTCTTCTCCAGCTGATAGAGGTACATGGGATCGTAATAGCGCTCCAGCAACAGGGTTATCCAGGCCAGATGCCCTTCGCTGTGACCGCTGCGCGCCTGCTCCTCGAGGGCACTGCGCATCAGGGCGTCGAGTTCGCGCCAGCCCAGATCCCCAAGGCGCTTCTTGAGGCGCGCCAGGCTCTCCAGCAGTGCCTCGCAAAAGAGTACCCAGCCCGCTTCGGCACCGTGACGAGTCCGGTAGCGCTTTGCCAGATCGACCACATAGTCCTGGCGGATCTGCTCTGCCCGTTCATCCCGGGTGACCTCGACCACCACCACAGGGGCGCGCCCCATGCGCTCGAACAGGGGGAGGGGGATGGCGCAGCGGCCGATAAGATGGCTCTCATCTTCCACCGCAAAGTGATGCTCACCCCGGTGACGACGCTTGAGGATCTCGATGGCCAGGGCGTTATCGAAGTTGATGGGAGTGGGTTGCCCCTCGGGCAGCCGCCCGAAGGAGGAGCCGCGGTGGTGGGCGTGTCCTTCGAGATCGATAGCGCGGGCCACCCGGTTGAGCAGGTGGGTCTTGCCCGAGCCGGTCATGCCGGTGAGCACGGTCCAGGCATCGTCACGGGCGCTCTGCTCCACCGTCTGGATCAGCAACTGGCGCAGGGCCTTGTAGCCCCCCGCAACCCGGGGGCGCTCCAGGCCCGCTTCGGCCAGCCACTGCTGTACCGTCTGGGAGCGCAGCCCCCCGCGAAAGCAGTAGAGCACGGCGTTCGGGTGGGCGGCCAGATGGGCTTGCCAGGCGGCCATCCGCTCGGCTTTTACCTCGCCACACACCAGGGAGTGGCCAAGCTCGATGGCGGCGGCCTGGCCATGCTGTTTGAAACAGGTGCCGACCAGGGCCCGCTCCTCGTTGCTCATCAACGGCAGGTTGATGGCGTGGGGAAAGGCCCCCTCCTCGAACTCGATGGGGGCGCGCAGGTCGACAAGGGGCACATCCTCGAGAAACAAGGGGGCCAGATCGGTCACAAGTTGGTTATACGCCACGGTTGACCTCGACCCACTGTTGCTGTCGCTCCTTCAGGCGCCCGATGGGGCGAAGGTGCACGCCCGCCTCGGCGGCGATGGCAATCACTTCGGCCTCGCTCTCGCCGCTCACGGCTACCAGCAGGCCACCACTGGTCTGGGGATCGCAGAGGATGTTGCGAGTCCGCTCATCCATGGCGGGCAGCTTGTGCCCATACGAGTCGTGATTGCGCAGGGTACCGCCCGGCACACATCCTTCGGCCAGGTAGTGGTCCACCTCGGGCAACAGGGGGAGGGCATCGAAGTCGAGCTCGGCGGTGAGCTGAGAGCCCTCGCACATCTCGAGCAGGTGGCCGGCCAGACCAAAGCCGGTGACGTCAGTCATGGCATGCACGCCGGGCAGGGCGGCGAAGCGCTCGCCCAGGGTGTTGAGGGTGCACATGGCATCGGGGGCGAGTTGCTCGTGCTCGGCCTTGAGCTTGCCCTTCTTCTGGGCGGTGGTGAGGATGCCAATACCCAGCGGTTTGGTCAGGTAGAGGCGATCGCCGCTACGGCCCGTGTCGTTCTGTTTGAGGCGCTCGAGGGGGACGATACCGGTGACCGCGAGCCCGAAGATGGGCTCGGGGGCGTCGATGCTGTGCCCCCCGGCCAGGGAGATACCGGCGTCATGGCAGGCCTGGCGGCCACCGTCGACCACCTGCTGGGCTATCTCGGGGGCGAGCAGATTGACCGGCCAGCCCAGGATGGCGATGGCGACGATGGGCCTTCCCCCCATGGCATAGATATCGCTAATGGCGTTGGTCGCCGCGATACGGCCGAAGGTGAAGGGGTCATCGACGATGGGCATGAAGAAGTCGGTGGTCGAGACGATGCCCTGACCGTTGCCGATATCGACGACGGCGGCGTCATCCTTGCTGCTGTTGCCGACGATCAGGGTCGGGTCGGTGAAGCCGGGGATGTTGCTCTTGAGGATGGTGTCGAGCACCTTGGGAGAAATCTTGCAACCACAGCCGGCACCGTGGCTGTATTGGGTCAGGCGAACGGAAGACATGTTGACCTCGCAAAAGGGCGGCCAGGGGCCGCAAATTCGGTGTGGCGCAGAGGAAGTGGCAAATGCCCTTCGGGCCACAGGACGCGACATTATGCCACATATTGGCGGCGCCTCGAATCGGTGGCTTGAAATTCCACACCCTGGCTTGGTGCAGATCAAGGTTGGAACAGTTTTCGCGCCTGATGGTAGAGGCCAAGCAGCCAGTAGAGGTGCTCGGGGGGGAGGGTGTGCAGCTGGCGCAGGGCCGGATCCAGTCTGCCTCCCTCATGGGGCCAAGGCTCGGGAGGGAAGAGCTCGGCGAGGGGGAGTCGCAGCAGTCGGCTGAGCACGGCTGCGTCGGCCAGAGTCATAAATTCCTCCCGCTCGGGGGAGAGCCAGCGGCTGATGGTGGAGGCGGGAATATGGGAGAGGGCCGCGAGGTGTTTGGCATTCCAGCCCCGCTCGAGCAGTAGCTGACTCAGGTACAGCTTGGCCGCCCTCACATAGTCGAGGTCGGCCGGGCTCAGATAGGCTTTGCGGATCTTTCTCATGGGGCAACTCCCTTCAGCGGTTGCCCGTGCTCATGGTGATGGCCTTGTCAGATCTGACAGGTATTTCATCTTTGAAACAGCATAGGCAAAGGGCTATATCTTTGCCCGCTCCGGCCACCTACCTTGGGACCCTCCTTTGATACATGAGTCAATAAGCTGGCAGGAGGTGTCATTATCCATGCAGTGGGAACTCTATCTCTACCTTGGCAAGATCTGCTGTGGACCCTTTCCCCTTACCCTCGAGGAGGGCGAGGGGGTGGCGCCACGGGTCGCGGGTCTTATCGCCGAACTCTCCCTGCCCGAGCGCACCTGTTGGGTGCTGGTGGAGCCTGGTCAGGCTCCGCACTGGCCCGAGGGGAGTGAGCCGAGCTGTTATTTCCGTCCCGCTTTCCCCTTGCCCCCCTCGCGATGATCCTTTACAAAACAAATGCACTGTATAAAAATACAGGTGTTTCGTGAGGCGTGATGAGGCGCACAAGGATGAAAGTAGAGATCATTATCGACCGTAAGCATCAGATCACCCAGGTAGTGATGGATGCCCTCTATCAGGCGCTGCAAGCGCGACTGCAGGAGATCTATCCCGATATCCTGATCCGGGTGGCCCATGGCAGCGCCATGGCCATGAACATCACCCGGGTCAGCAAGGAGGAGCGCGAGGAGCTTGAGGCGCTGGTGCAGTCGGTGTGGGAAGAGGCCGACAGCTGGATGCCGGAGGTGGCCTCCTCCTAGCCGTACCCGTGTCATGGAAGAAGCCAGCCACCGGGGCTGGCTTCTTTTTTGATGGGGACAACGATGCCCGCGCACCATGGGATAGCTCAACACTCGGTGATATTGACCGCCAGCCCCCCGCGCGCCGTCTCCTTGTACTTGGTCTTCATGTCGAGCCCGGTCTCACGCATGGTCTTGATCACCTTGTCCAGCGATACCTTGTGCTCCCCGGTACCGCGCAAGGCCAACTTGGCGGCGTTGATCGCCTTGACCGCCCCCATGGCGTTACGCTCGATACAGGGCACCTGCACCTGGCCGCCCACCGGATCGCAGGTGAGCCCCAGATTGTGCTCCATGCCGATTTCGGCGGCGTTTTCCACGTTGTCCGGACTTCCCCCCAGCAGCTCGGCCAGGGCGCCGGCAGCCATGGAGCAGGCGACGCCTACCTCTCCCTGACATCCCACCTCGGCCCCCGACAGGGAGGCGTTCTTCTTGTAGAGGATGCCGATGGCGGCGGCGGTGAGGAAGAATCGCACCAGGTGATCGTCATCGACCGGGTGCACGAAGCGATCGTAGTAGTGCAGTACCGCCGGGATAATGCCGGAGGCGCCGTTGGTCGGTGCGGTCACCACTCGCCCCCCCGCGGCGTTCTCCTCGTTGACGGCCAGGGCGAAGAGATCCACCCACTCCATCACCATCAGGGGATCCTTGTTAAACCCTGCCTCGCTGGTGAGCTGACGAAACAGGGCCGGCGCCCGGCGCTTGACCTTGAGTCCACCGGGGAGGATCCCTTCACTCTTGCAGCCACGGGTGACGCAGGCACGCATGGTCTCCCAGATCCGGCGCAGCCGCGCCTTGATCTCTTCCTCGCGGCGAAACACCTTCTCGTTGGCCAGCATCACGGCGGCGATGGAGAGGCCGCTCTCCCTGCAGTGGGCGAGCAGCTCTGCACCGCTGTCGAAGGGGTAGGGGATGGGGTGCTGGCGTGCCTCTTCATTGGCCTCTTCCCGTGCCGAGGCAAACTGGCTCTCTTCGATGATAAAACCGCCCCCGATGGAGTAGTAGGTCTGTTCGCACAGCAGCGTATCGCCGTCAAAGGCTCTGAACGTCATGCCGTTGGCATGCAGGGGTAGACTCTTGCGGCGATTAAAGATAATGGCCCCGAGGCGCGGGAAGTGGCTGGGCTGTTGCCCGCCCAGCGCCAGGGTTTCGCTCTGCTCGACGGCGCCGAGAAAGGACGGGATGAGATCGATATCGACTGTGTCGGGTTCAAAACCCGCCAGTCCCAGGATGATCGCCTTACCGGTGCCGTGCCCCTTGCCAGTCTGGCCGAGGGAGCCATAACACTCGGTCTCGACCCGTGTGGTGCGTGACAGGCTCTGTTGTTGCGCCAGGAATTGGATGAAGGCATGGGCGGCACGCATGGGGCCGACGGTGTGGGAAGAGGAGGGGCCGATCCCGATAGAGAAGAGGTCAAACACGCTGATCATGGGCCGAGGCTCCATTATGAATTTTGTCTAAATATTGTCACTTTTTTGAGCCTCATGGAAAGGTGGTGGCGTGAGCCAGGGCCCAGAAATGAAAAGGGGCTGCAAAAGCAGCCCCTTGGATCGGCGATCTTGGCTCTTAGCCAACCAGTTGGAACAGGATGGCGGAGATGGCAGTCAGACCCATCACGGTCACGAAGACGTTGCTGATGGCGCCCTGATACTTGGCCATGGCCGGTACCTTCTTGATGGCGTACATGGGCATGATGAACAGGATGGTCGCGATGATGGGGCCGCCCAGGGACTCGATCATGCCGAGGATGGAGGGGTTGGCCACCGCAGTCCCCCACAGGGTCAGGATGAAGAAGGCGATGATGAACACCTCGATCTTCTTCATGTTCGGCTGTTTGCCACTGCTGCGCATCTGCTGAACGATGATCCCCTTGAGGCCTTCACGGGCACCCAGATAGTGGCCGAAGAAGGAGGAGACGATGGCCACAAAGGCGACCAGCGGACCAAAGTAGGAGATGATCGGGCTGGCGTGCTGGTTGGCCAGGTAGGAGAGCACGGCGATGTTCTGGGCCTTGGCTTCGGCCAGCTGGGCAGGGGTCAGGCTCATCACGCAGGAGAAGACGAAGAACATGACGAAGCCGAGCAGGACCATGCTGGTGCGCTTGAGGATCGCATCGGACTTGGCCACGGCGTTGTCGCCGTTGTCGCGGCGCTGGGCCAGGGCAAAGCTGGAGATGGCCGGGCTGTGGTTAAAGGCAAACACCAGCACCGGAATGGTCAGCCACAGGGTGGTGGCGAAATCCTTGGCACTCGGTACCTGGGACAGGGCAGCGCCGCTCCAGTCCGGAATGAGGTAGAGGGAGAGGCCGGCCAGGATGGCGATGAGCGGGTAGACCAACAGCTCGGTGACCTTCAGCATCAGCTTCTCACCGGCCAGCATCACCGACATCATGCCCATGATCAGCACGATGGAGAGGATCCAGCGCGGTGGCGCCGTCATCTGCAGCTGGTTGACCATGAAGCTCTCGACCGTGTTGGTGATACCGACACCGTAGATGAGCACGATCGGATAGATGGCGAAGAAGTAGAGGAGGGTAATGAGCTTGCCGGCGCCCATGCCGAAATGCTCTTCCACGACCTGGGTGATGTCCGCATTCTTCTGCTTGGAGGAGAGCACGAAGCGAGCCAGACCGCGGTGGGCAAAATAGGTCATGGGACCGACCAGCAGGGCCATGACCACCAAGGGCCAAAAGCCGCCCATACCGGCATTGATGGGCAGGAACAGAATACCGGCGCCGACGGCGGTACCGAACAGGCTGATCACCCAGGTTGTGTCTTGTTTCGTCCAACCGCAGGACGTGGCGGAGCTGATTCCTTGCTCCTGACGGCTAGCAATTCCTTGCGCGCTTGTGACGTTGTCAGACATGTAAACACCCCATATGTGTGTGGTTCTTATGATGCGGCGCAAGAATACAGGGTTTGTAGTGAAAAATGTTGATCAAATTCCACTTTTCACGGGGTTCATATCAACAAATGTATAGAATCGTGATCTTATCGATAATTTTTAAACTTTTTTGAAAAGGTTTAAACGTAAATTGAATGTTAATGGGTCCCTATTGGGGCTCTTTTGTGTTTCGGAAATGTTGTGGGGCCAGCTGACTGGCCAGTTGTCGGATGATGGCGGCCGTGGCTCCCCAGATGAGTTCCTCTTGCCAGGGGATAAACCAGATGGTGTGACGCTCACCGCGCCGCTCGACCGCCCATCCCTGATGGTGGGCGGGGGTCAACAGAAAGGCGAGGGGCACCTCGAAGGCGCGCTCCACCTCGTGAGGATTGGGGGTGGCCACATAGTCGGGGCTCAGCAGGGCGACCACGGGTTGTACCCAGAAGCGCGACACCGTTGGCATCGGGGGCAGGTGGCCGAGCACCGTCAGGTGTGAGGGGGGGATGCCGAGCTCTTCCCGGGTTTCGCGAAGGGCCGTGGCGATGAGGCTCGCATCTTCCGGATCGCGCCGCCCGCCGGGAAAACTCACCTGGCCCGCGTGGTGGCGCAGGTGGCGGGCGCGGCGGGTAAGCAGCAGCTGCCATCCGCTCTCGCGCAGCACCAGGGGCAGCAGGACGGCGGCCTGATCCAGATCGGCCCGGTGGGCGGCGCCAGGCGCCGCAGGCCGGGTGAGCAGATAGCGGACGAGCAGCTCGTCGCGGGTCATGGTGACTCCAGCAGGGGAAGGATGCGCGAGAGTTTGTCGAAGGTCTCCTGATATTCGCTATGGACCTGGGAGTCGGCCACTATGCCGCCGCCGGCCCAGCAATAGAGGTGACCGGCTTCGGCGATCAGGGTGCGGATCGTGATGCTGGTATCCATCTGGCCATGCTGGCTGATATAGCCGATGCTGCCGCAGTAAGCGTAGCGGCGCACCGGCTCGAGCTCCTCGATGATCCCCATGGCGCGGATCTTGGGGGCGCCGGTGATGGAGCCGCCCGGGAAGCAGGCACGCAGCAGATCCACCGCCGTGTAGCCTGCGGCCAGCTCACCGCGCACCGTGGAGACCAGGTGATGGACCGCCGGAAAGCTCTCGATGGCAAACAGATGGGGGACGTTCACCGTGCCCGGCGTGCAGACCCGGCCGATGTCGTTGCGCAGCAAGTCCACGATCATCAGGTTCTCGGCCCTGTCCTTGGGGGCCTGGGAGAGCTCGATGGCGGCAGCGGCGTCGCGCTCGGGATCCGGATGGCGTGCCCGGGTTCCCTTGATGGGCTTGGTCTCGACTGTTCGCCCTGCAAGGCGCAAGAAGCGCTCCGGCGACAGGCTCAAGATGGCGGCGCCGGGCAGCCTGATAAAGGCAGAGAAGGGAGCCCGGTTCCCCTGACACAGGCGCAGATAGGCTTGCCACTCATCCCCCCGATAGCCGGCACAGAAGCGCTGGGTCAGGTTGATCTGATAGCAGTCCCCGGCGCTCAGATAGGCCTGGATGGCGTCAAATTTTTCACCGTACTCCTGGCGGCTCATGTTGCTGGCCCAGGGCGAGGTCAGGGCGAAGGGGGCGGGGGGCGGTTCGTGGTGGCCCAGCAGCCAGTCGTGGCGGGCCTGCCATTGCGCCTTGTCGCCTTGTACCACGAGTTGGGTGATGCCAATCTCATGGTCACGGATGAGGGCCCAGTCGTAGATCCCCACCGCCATATCGGGCAGGCGCAGATCGGCCTTGGCCTGGTTTGGCAGACGCTCGAAGCGGCGCCCCAGGTCGTAGCCAAACAGCCCCAGGGCTCCGCCGGTAAACGGCAGAGGTATCGTCTCTACCTGTTGGGGGCCGAGCAGTTGCGCCTGCCACTGGGCCAGCAGGGCGAGGGGATCATCGGTGCTGTGATGGGTCTCTCCACCCTGGCGGATATGAGTGGAGGCTCCCCGGGTCTCCAGAGTGGCCAGCGGATCGGCCACCAGGATGTCAAAGCGGTTGTCCTCGCCGGGCTCTCCGGCCGAGTCGAGCAGCATGGCCCAAGGCTCACCGGCGAGGCGGCTGAAGAAGGTGCGCAGGTTGGCGGCAGGGAAGGGGGCTATGTATCGATGCGTCGTCATGTTTTTTAAGGCGTTAAACCGGCAAACGGCAGTTTTGCGACCTGATCCCTAGTCGTTTCGGTGCTCGGGAGCGTATCATAGCCCGGCAAAATGGAGCAAAGTCGCCGCGGGAAGCGGTCAGCTAGCAGTTCAGTCCGATCGCGGCATCGTCATGGCACCCTTGCCAGGATATTCAGCACGTTAGGCAAGGCCAGTGAGGCAATTATGAGCATCATAAAAAAACAGGATTTTATCGATTCCATCGCAGATGCCCTGCAATACATCTCCTATTACCATCCCCTCGATTTCGTTCAGGCTGCCAAGGCGGCCTATGACAGAGAGCTGAATCTGGCCGCCAAGGATGCCCTGGCCCAGATCCTGATCAACTCTCGCATGTCTGCCGAAGGCCACCGCCCCCTTTGCCAGGACACCGGCATCGTCACCTGCTTCGTGAAGATCGGCATGCAGGTGCAGTGGGATAGCGACATGACGGTGCAGGAGATGGTGGACGAAGGCACCCGCCGCGCCTACACCAACCCGGATAACCCCCTGCGCGCCTCTGTGCTGGCCGATCCCGCCGGCAGCCGCAAGAACACCAAAGACAATGCGCCGGCCGTGGTCCACATCGAGATGGTACAGGGTGACAAGGTCGAGGTGAGCATCGCCGCCAAGGGCGGTGGCTCCGAGAACAAGTCCAAGATGGTGATGCTCAACCCCTCCGACGACATCGTCGAGTGGGTGCTCAAGACAGTGCCGACCATGGGGGCCGGCTGGTGCCCGCCCGGCATGCTGGGTATCGGCATCGGCGGCACCGCCGAGAAGGCGGCCGTGCTGGCCAAAGAGGCCCTGATGGAGCATATCGACATTCAGGAGCTGATCGCCCGCGGCCCCGTCACCACTGAAGAGAAGCTGCGCGTCGAGCTCTATGACAAGGTCAACAAGCTCGGCATCGGTGCCCAGGGCCTCGGTGGCCTTACGACCGTGCTGGATGTGAAGGTCAAATCCGCGCCGACTCACGCCGCCTCCAAGCCGGTGGTGATGATCCCCAACTGTGCGGCTACCCGTCATGTCCATTTTGAACTCGACGGTAGCGGCCCGGCCGAGCTGACCCCGCCCAAGCTCGAAGACTGGCCCGAGATCACCCGCGAGGCGGGGGGCAACGTGCGCCGGGTCAACGTCGATGGCATCACCAAGGCCGAGCTCGCCAGCTGGAAGAGCGGTGACACCGTGCTGCTGTCGGGCAAGATCCTCACCGGTCGTGACGCCGCCCACAAGCGTATCGCCGACATGTTGGCGCGCGGTGAAGGGCTGCCGGAAGGGGTCGACTTCACCAACCGCTTCATCTACTACGTGGGGCCGGTCGATGCGGTGCGTGACGAAGTGGTCGGCCCCGCCGGCCCCACGACCTCCACCCGGATGGACAAGTTTAGCGACATGATGTTGGGCCAGACCGGCCTCATCGGCATGATCGGCAAGTCCGAGCGCGGTCCGAAAACCGTGCAGTGCATCAAGGAGCACCAGGCCGTCTACCTGATGGCCGTGGGGGGCGCCGCCTATCTGGTGGCCAAGGCCATCAAGAAGGCCCGCGTGGTCGCCTTTGCCGATCTGGGCATGGAGGCCATCTACGAGTTTGAGGTGGAAGATATGCCGGTGACCGTGGCGGTCGACTCGCAAGGCAACAACATCCACGAGACTGGCCCGGCCTTCTGGTCGGCCAAGATTGCCGAGCTCGACGGCAAGCTCTCCTCCTGATAGCCCGGGGCGGGATCAGAAGCAAAAAGGCGCATCCGAAAGGATGCGCCTTTTTATCGCGGCGAGATCACCAGCGGTAGGTGTTGAGCAGGGACTCGAGGCGGTTGGAGAGGGTCACCAGCTCGGCGCAGGCCATGTTGGCGGCGCGGGCCTGGGAGAGTGTCTCATGGGCCACGTCGCGGATGCCGTTGACCGAGAGGCTTACGTCGTGGCAGACCCGGCTCTGCTCCGACGCTGCCTGCACCATCTGGCCATTAAGGGTGTTGATGGTGGCGATGCGCTCTATGATGGTCTGCATGGCATCCAGGGTCTCCCGGGTCCGGATGATGCTCTCTTCGGCCTTGTGTTCGGCATCGCCAATGACGCCGACGGCGCTCTGAGCCTCCTCCTGCAGCGCCTTGATCATCTGGGCAATGTCCTCGCTGGCGGCGCGGCTGCGACTCGACAGCGCCCGCACCTCGTCGGCCACCACCGCAAAGCCGCGACCCTGCTCACCGGCTCTTGCGGCTTCAATGGCCGCATTGAGAGCCAGCAGGTTGGTCTGATCGGCGATCCCCTTGATCACCTCCAGCACCCCGTCCACCGCCAGGCAGCGCTCGTCCAGAGCCTGGATCACCCGATCGACCCGGCTGATCTCGGCCGACATCTCACCCATGCTGCCGATAGAGGCTTGGGCGAGGCGGCTCGCCTGAGCGGCGTCCCTGTCGGTGAGGGCCGAGAGCTCGGCACTGCGTTCGCTGTGCTGGCGCACCTCGCTGGAGCTGGCATCGAGCTCGGTCACTGCGGTGGCCACCTGATCGGTCTGATCGTTTTGGCTGTTGGCGTGCTGCTCTGTGCTGGCGGCGACGCCGCGGATCTTCTCTGATTCGCTCAGGATCTGGCGGCTCGCCGTTTCCACCTCTTGCAGGCTGCTCTTGAACCCTTGCACCATCTCGTCCACCGCCCGGGTCATGGCACCGAGCTCATCCTTGCCGGCCCGGGGCAGAGGCAGGGAGAGATCCCGGCTGGCGGCGATATGGGTAACGGTACCCTGCAGCGCCTTGATGGGACGTTTGATATAGCGTTGTAGTACCCAGGCGAGCACCGCAAAGCCGAGGCCAAATACCAGGGTCATGGCACCGACGAGAAGCCAGTTGTTGTGCCTGATCTCGGCAAAGGTGTGGCCGAGATCATAGGTGATGCGTACCGCCCCCATCACGGTTCCCTCAGGCACCTGGTGGCAGGTCGTGCACTGGGTGCCGCGGTACTCCTTGTAGGCCTTGAAGGGTTTGATCAGGGTGAGTCGCTCACCCTCGACCGCCAGGATCTCTTCCCCTTGTTCGATGGCCCTCTTGTCCCACTCGTCCACCACCTTCTGATCGGCAAAACCGGGGCCGAAGATGGCGCTGACCGCGGGGGCGCGCACCAGACGGGCCTCGACCACACCCGGCTCGCTTTTGAGCTTGGTCTGGACCATCTGTCGGTTGCCGATGGTGCCTGTCATCATCAGCACATTGAGCTGATCCATATAGGTGTTGGCAGCGCTGTCGATCTTCTCGGTGACCAGCTTGAGGGAGAGATCGCGCTGCAGCCAGGCCGAGAGTTCGTAGGAGAGAAAAAAGGTTGAGCCTATGACCAGAGAGAGGGGGAGAAAGATCTTCTGGTTTAGCGAGAGATTACGCATGGTTTGGCGTCCATGTTCATGAGTCGTCATCATTTGCCGCCATGACGAGGTGGCAACATCAGGGGTACATCCTTATCGGCGCAGTTTATCAATAACTTAACCTGATGGGTGTCAAAGGGCTCGGTTATTGGGCGCCAGCGCACAGAGTTGATCCAGCGCAATCGCATGAAAGTGATAATCAATATCATTAATGGATTGCGTGATCACAAAGAAGCAGAAAATCCATGATCTTTACCCCCACCATGACCGGGATGGCGACCCCATCCCCTCTCCAGTTTGCCTTTGTCGCCAAGCACACTCCCCATGCGGGCAGAAGAGGCGCTCCCCTTGCCCTTGATGAACCGCAGTGGCAAGAGCGTTGGCAGCAAGCCTCGACGGCGGCCCGGCGTGCCCTTTACCTCCATATCCCGTTTTGCCGCAAGCGCTGCAGCTTCTGCAACTTCTTCGAAAATGGCGCCAATCCGGCGCGCATGGAGGCCTATGTCACCGCCCTGTGCGGGGAGATCAAGCGCCGTGCCGACACCCCCTTCGCCCAGAGTCGCCCGTTTGGCGCCGTTTATCTGGGGGGAGGCACCCCGACCGACATGACGGCCGATCAAATAGGACGGCTGCTCGAGGTAGTGCGCCGCTTTCCGCTTGCCCCCGATGCCGAGGTGACGCTGGAGGGGCGCCTCAACGGCTTTGACGATGAGAAGTGGCAAGCGGCCCTGGAGGGAGGGGTTAACCGCTTCTCGTTTGGGGTGCAGAGCTTTGACAGCCGGGTGCGTCTGGCCGCCGGCCGCCTCGATGAGCGCGAGGCGCTGCTCGCACGGCTGCAAACCCTGAGTGAACGAGACAGTGCCGTGGTGGTGGCCGACCTTATCTTCGGCCTGCCCTGGCAGAGCCACGCCAGTTGGGCGCAGGATCTGGACGATCTCTTGGCCAGCCGGGTTCACGGGGTGGATCTCTACCAGCTCATCGGTCTGCCCGGTAACAACCTCGAGCGCTTCAACGCCTCGGGGCGCCAACCCGAGGGGCTGCCCAGTGCCGAGCGTGCCCTCATGTATCGCTGTGGTGCCGAGCGCCTCGAGGAGGCCGGTTGGGAGCGCCTCTCCTGCTGTCACTGGCGACGCGACGGGCGTGAGCGCAGCCGCTACAACCGGCTGGCCAAGTCGGGGGCCGAGATCCTCCCCTTCGGCGCAGGGGCCGGGGGGGTATTTCAAGGCATGAGGGTGATGAACGGGCGAGATCTGAACGCGTGGCACCAGGCGCTCTCGGCCGGCGTGCCGGTGCCTGCCATGATGATGGGGCAAGGGCCGAATGATGCCTGGCTGGGGCGGGTGAGCGGCGCCCTGGATCAGGGCTTGTTACCCTGGACCATCTTGCCCGAGCCGTGGAGGGCGCCCCTTGCCACCCTGTTTATACGCTGGCAGGAGCACGGTTTGGCCAGGGTGGGGGAGGAAGGGGTGAGCCTCACCCTGGCCGGGCGTTTCTGGACCGTTAACCTGCAGGCCGGGTTACTCGAGTTCCTCGACGCGAACCCTGAGGCCGCCTTCGGCGAGGCGGGCTGACAGGCGTGCCCCCACCCGGGTATCGCGGGGGGTACGCACCACCTTGCCTTCCTCATCGCGCAAGATGGCGTAACCCCGACCCAGGGTGGCCAGAGGGCTCACCCCGTCTAGGCGTGCGGCCAGGGTCCCCATGCGGTGGCCGCGATCGCTCAGCAGACGCCCCATGGCGGCGGTGAGGCGCTCGCCGGCCAGTTGATGGCGGCGCCGTCCCTCCTCGAGACGCCGTGCCGGCGTGTGTCGCTCGAGGCGCTGGGCAAGCTGGGCCAGACGCCGCTCGCTGCCTTGCAGCTGGCGGCTCATCTGCCGCTCCAGGCGCAGGGCCAACTCATCGAGACGCTGGGACTGCTGCTCCAGAGTGCGCTGGGGATCCCTGTGCTCGAGGCGCTTGGCCAGCAAGGTGAGGTGGTGCCGGTTCCCCTGCAGCAGTTGCAAGGCGCTGCGGCGCAGCCGCAGATCGAGCGCCCCCAGGCGCTCGCGCAGCTGACCCTGATCCGGAGCCACCAGCTCGGCGGCCGCCGACGGGGTGGGGGCACGCAGATCGGCCACAAAGTCGCTGATGGTGACATCCACCTCATGACCGACCGCGCTCACCACCGGGATGGCGCTCTGTGCGATGGCCCGTGCCACCGCCTCTTCGTTGAAGCACCAGAGATCTTCGAGCGAGCCGCCGCCACGCCCCAGGATGATCACATCCACCTCGGCCCGTCGGTTGGCGGTGTAGAGGGCATGCACTATCTGGCCGATGGCGGCCTGACCCTGCACCTGAGTGGGGTAGATGATCACCGGCAGAGCAGGGGCGCGCCGGCGCAGCACGGTCAGCATATCGTGCAGGGCGGCGCCGGTGGCGGAGGTGATGATGCCGACCGCCCTCGGCTGGGCTGGCAGGGGGCGCTTGCGCCCGGCATCGAACAGCCCCTCGATGGTGAGACGCTGCTTGAGCTCCTCGAAGCGCATGGCCAACACCCCGTCGCCGGCGGGTTGCATGCTCTCGATGATGAGCTGGTAGTCGCCGCGCGGCTCAAACAGGGAGACGCGGGCCTGTACCAGTACCTGCATGCCATCCCGTGGGCGCAGGGGCACCCGGCGGTTGTTCCCCTTGAACATGGCGCAGCGCACCTGGGAGGAGAGATCCTTGAGGGAGAAGTACCAGTGGCCCGAGGCCGGCATGGCGAGGTTGGAGATCTCGCCATTGAGCCAGACGGTGCCAATTTCGTGCTCAAGCAGCATGCGCACGGCGCCGTTGAGCCGGGTGACGGTATAGACCTGGGATGGGTGGGTCAAAACGGTCCCTTATGCCGGTAGCCGCCCGGAGGCGGGGAGAAACGTGGGGCCTATCTTATCCCAGAATCCTTCCTGTTAGGGAGGGTGTCAGAGAGGGCGTTAGATAGCCTATGAGCCACATGCCGGGTTCGATTGGCGCACTCTGGTGGTCGGCGGGCGCACTCGCAGGGCTCAAGGGGGAGCAGACGAGGGAGAAAAAATGCTGCCCCGAAGGGGACGATGGGGAGTGGAACTTAATGAATTAACCATTTACCCAAGCTGAGTTGGCGCTTTATTCTGATTTTTTATTCACCCTTGGTCCTATATTCCGAATAAGGGCACTTTGGGGTATCTTACCCCCACCCGCCGCGACTCACGTCGCTGTGGGGGCTGGCAGGACGCCGGTCGCCGCTATTTCAGGGAGCCTTTATTCATGTCTGATACCACCCTCACCAGCCGGGTGCCCCATACCCGTCTCGATGATCTCTATGCCCTTGCCCTTGGCATCATGTTTATCGCCATGGGACTCAATCTGCTCAAGTGGTCCGGGATGATCACAGGGGGGATTGCCGGTATCGCCCTGCTGCTCTCCCACTTTGTGGCGCTGCCTATTGGCGTGCTCTTCTTTCTGGTTAACGCCCCCTTCATGATCTTTTGTGCCTTCACCATGGGGCGCGACTTTACCCTCAAGACCCTGGCGGTGAACCTGCTGCTCTCGGCGGCCACCCAGTTGGTGCCCCATCTGTTGAGCGTCACCTACATCCACCCCCTGTTTGCCGCCCTGGTGGGGGGCTCTTTCCTCGGCATGGGGGTGCTCTCGCTGGCGCGCCACAACGCCTCGGTGGGCGGGGTCGGGGTGGTCACTCTCTGGTTGCAGCGGCGCTTTCACATCAATGCGGGAAAGAGCCAGATGGCACTTGATCTGCTGGTCTTTGCCCTCTCCCTGCTGACTCTGCCGCTCCCGCTGTTGCTCTGGTCAGCCTTGAGCGCCCTGGCCATGAACGCCATGTTGATGGTCTGGCACAAACCGGGCCGCTACCTGGGATAAGCAAAAAGATCATTTCTCGGCAAACCGGGCCGGTTTTGGCCTGATATTGTTGATCTTTTGCCGTGTTGGAAGGCATAAACGGGATTTGTCGTAAAAAATTCAAATTTAATACTTTACGACAGGCCGATTCATCGGTAGAATTCGCCGGCAATATTTTACACCCCCACACCACAGGTGAGATATTGCCATGCTCAGGATTGCCAAAGAAGCGCTGACCTTCGACGACGTGTTGTTGGTACCGGCCCACTCCACTGTTCTCCCCAATACCGCCGATCTTCGCACCAAGCTGACCTCCGGGATCAGTCTCAACATCCCCATGATCTCCGCCGCCATGGATACCGTGACCGAGGCAAACCTCGCCATTGCCCTGGCCCAGGAAGGGGGCATCGGCTTTATCCACAAGAACATGTCCGTTGAGCAGCAGGCTGCCGAAGTGCGCAAGGTCAAGAAGTACGAGAGCGGCGTGGTCTCCGACCCCGTCACCGTGCGTCCCGACATGACCATCGCCCAGATCAAGGAGCTGAGCCACCGTAACGGGTTTGCCGGCTACCCCGTGGTCACCGAGGGCAACCAGCTGGTGGGCATCATCACCGGCCGTGATGTGCGCTTCGTCACCGATCTCTCCCTCACCGTCGAGCAGGTCATGACCCAAAAAGATCGTCTGGTCACGGTACGCGAAGGCGCCGCCCGTGACGAGGTGGTGGGTCTGATGCAAAAACACCGCATCGAGAAGGTGCTGGTGGTCAACGGCGACTTCACGCTCAAGGGCATGATCACCGTGAAGGATTTCCAGAAGGCCGAGCGCAAGCCCCATGCCTGTAAGGACGAGCAGGGTCGTCTGCGCGTCGGCGCCGCCGTCGGTGCCGGTGCCGGTAACGAAGAGCGCGTCGCCGCCCTGGTCGAGGCCGGTGTCGACGTCCTGCTCATCGACTCCTCCCACGGTCACTCCCAGGGGGTGCTGGATCGCATCAAGGCGACCCGTGAGGCCTATCCCAACCTGCAGATCATCGGCGGTAACGTCGCCACTGCGGCCGGCGCGCGCGCCCTGGCCGAGGCCGGCGTCAACGCGGTCAAGGTCGGTATCGGCCCCGGCTCCATCTGCACCACCCGTATCGTCACCGGCGTGGGCGTGCCCCAGATCACCGCCATCTCCGACGCCGTCGAGGCCCTCGAGGGTACCGGCATTCCGGTCATCGCCGACGGTGGCATCCGTTTCTCCGGCGACATCGCCAAGGCCATCGCCGCCGGCGCCAGCTGCGTCATGGTGGGCTCCATGTTTGCCGGTACCGAAGAGGCTCCGGGCGAGATCGAGCTCTACCAGGGCCGCTCCTTCAAATCTTACCGTGGCATGGGCTCCTTGGGGGCCATGTCCAAGGGGTCGAGCGATCGCTACTTCCAGAGCGACAATGCCGCCGACAAGCTGGTGCCGGAAGGGATCGAAGGGCGCGTGCCGTACAAGGGCCGCCTCAAGGAGATCATCCACCAGCAGATGGGGGGCCTGCGCTCCTCCATGGGCCTGACCGGCAGTGCCACCATCGACGAGATGCGTACCAAGGCCGAGTTCGTGCGGATCTCCGGCGCCGGGATGAAAGAGTCCCACGTCCACGACGTGACCATTACCAAGGAAGCCCCCAACTATCGGATGGGCTAACAAGACGGGGCCCTGCGCCCCGTTTTTCCAACCTTTTTACCCCCACACCAGCCTGAAACAGGATGAACATGAGTAAAAATATTCACGATCACCGTATCCTGATCCTGGACTTCGGTTCCCAGTACACCCAGCTGATCGCCCGCCGCGTGCGCGAAATCGGTGTCTACTGCGAGCTGTGGGCCTGGGACGTGACCGAAGAGCAGATCCGCGAATTCAATCCGAGCGGCATCATCCTCTCCGGCGGCCCCGAGTCCGTCACCGAGGCGGGCAGCCCGCGCGCCCCCGAATATGTCTTCAACGCCGGTGTGCCCGTGTTTGGCATCTGCTACGGTATGCAGACCATGGCCGAGCAACTCGGTGGCAAGGTCTCTTCCTCCACCGAGCGCGAGTTTGGCTACGCCCAGGTCGAGGTGGTGGCCCAGAGCGCCCTGCTGCGCAACATCGAAGACGCCATCGCCGATAACGGCAACGCCATGCTGGACGTCTGGATGAGCCACGGTGACAAGGTCACCACCATCCCCGAGGCCTTCACCACGGTTGCCCGCACCCCGACCTGCCCCCACGCCGCCATGGCCTGGGAAGAGAAGCGCTTCTACGGCGTGCAATTCCACCCGGAAGTGACCCACACCCGCCAGGGTGCCCGCATGCTCGAGCACTTCGTCAAAGACATCTGCGGCTGCGAGTGCCTGTGGACCCCGGCCACCATCATCGACGACGCGGTCGCCCGCATTCGCGAGCAGGTGGGCGATGACGAGGTGATCCTGGGTCTCTCCGGCGGTGTGGATTCTTCTGTGGTGGCCATGCTGGTGCACCGCGCCATCGGCGATCGCCTCACTTGCGTCTTCGTCGACAACGGCCTGCTGCGCCTGAACGAAGGGACCCAGGTGATGGAGATGTTTGGGGATCACTTCGGTCTCAACATCATCAAGGTGGATGCCGAGCAGCGCTTCCTTACCGCTCTGGCCGGCGAAGACGAGCCGGAGGCCAAGCGCAAGATCATCGGCCGCGTCTTTGTCGAGGTGTTCGACGACGAGGCGAAGAAGCTGAAAAACGCCCGCTGGCTGGCCCAGGGCACCATCTATCCCGACGTCATCGAGTCGGCCGCCAGCAAGACCGGCAAGGCCCACGTCATCAAGTCTCACCACAACGTCGGCGGTCTGCCGGAAGAGATGAAGATGGGACTGGTCGAGCCCCTGCGCGAGCTGTTCAAAGACGAGGTGCGCCGCGTCGGTCTCGAACTGGGTCTGCCCTACGACATGCTCTATCGCCACCCGTTCCCGGGACCGGGCCTGGGCGTGCGTGTGCTCGGCGAAGTGAAGAAAGAGTATTGCGACCTGCTGCGCCGCGCCGATGCCATCTTTATCGAAGAGCTGCGCAAGGCCGATCTCTACAACCGCGTCAGCCAGGCGTTCGCCGTCTTCCTGCCGGTGCGCTCGGTCGGTGTCATGGGCGATGGTCGCAAATATGACTGGGTCATTGCCCTGCGTGCCGTCGAGACCATCGACTTTATGACCGCCCACTGGGCCCACCTGCCGTACGACTTCCTCGGCCACGTGTCGAACCGCATCATCAACGAGATCAATGGCATCTCTCGCGTGGTGTACGACGTTTCCGGCAAGCCGCCCGCCACCATCGAATGGGAATAAGCGGCCGCGCCCCGAGCGCAGCCAAAAGTGTTAAAAAGACGCCCTTGGGGCGTCTTTTCTTTTTCCAATCGTTTGCGTCTCACTCTTCTTGAGATCTGGAGTCGAGAACAGGGTGACTGTCATTTGTAACAGGGGCGCTTTTTGAAACCCACTCTACGCTCATTAATGCCAAATGAGACCGCTTTCGAGACGGCGCTGTCATGGCGATATGGGAGTATGGCAGCCTGCTGCCTTACACCCTGTGGGAGTCTTTCATGCCGAAAGCCTTGGCATGGCTTCCCGGTGGAGTCCGGACACCACCTAAATCAACGGGGCGGAACCCGAACAGCCATATGAGTAGGGATGAGTCATCACGGAGGGTTTGTTATGTCGGATCAAGCTGTGCTGGTTGGCGGATGGACTGCATACCATAAGCTGACCGCCGAGGATCAAGCGGTGTTCAACGAAGCCATGAAAGGGTTTGTCGGGGTGGAGTATCAGCCCTTTGAGGTGTCCACCCAGGTGGTCGCGGGGATGAACTACCGCTACAAATGCAAGACCACAGTACCGTTACCGACGCCCATTCACGGCGAGGCTGTCGTGCAGATCTTCAAGTCGCTGGACGGCTCTGCTCATATCACCTCCATCACTCCCATCTAATCGCGGGCAGTGGTGGGGGAGGGGCTGGCCAGCGGTGACGCCCCCAAAACCTGCAATGAAAAGACGCCACTGCGGCGTCTTTTTTACTTCTAGTGCTCTGCTCGACGCTTGCATCTTTGGGGACCCATCCAGAGTCATCAATGTTTGACAGTCGTGGTCGATGATGGATATGAAATGCCGTCTTCGGCTGCACGATAGACGCCTCAAATTTGGTGCCAAGTGAAATCTACTACGTTGTTTATCTGCAATCGCCAGTACTTTGATCGTGAATGCGCTGTCAGGTGGGAGCGAGAAGGCCAGCCGTAGAGCTCGAGCAATCCAGGTCTACAGGGGGCAGGCGAACGACTCAATAGGGACTGCCTGTGCATGGCGTTGAGCCAGGGCGTCCCCTGCCATAGTGGCAGCGGCCACAATGCTTCTCCATGGCAATGCCTCGGCGTGTCACGGTCCCTTATGGTCAATATCGGCACCATTGGTGCTCTGGTACACTCGCGCTCAGCCAACATAAGGAGCGCACTATGAATCTCATCGTCTATCAGGTCGATGCCTTCAGCCAGACCCCGTTTGGGGGCAATCCCGCCGCCGTCTGTATCACGGATCAGGGGTTAACACCGGCCCTGATGCAGGCCATCGCCGCCGAGATGGCGGTCTCGGAGACCGCCTTCCTGGCGCTTGATACCGGGCGCCTGCGCTGGTTCACCCCCGAGGTAGAGGTCGAGCTGTGCGGCCATGGCACCCTGTCGGTGGGGGCCGTGCTGCGCGAGCAGGGGATACTCGGCGAAGGGGAGGGGAAAACCTTCGAGACCCTCTCCGGGCCCCTGTCGGTGAGCGTGCAGGGTGAGTGGCTTGCCCTCGATTTTCCCGAGCAGCCCGCGACGCCGTGCGAGCCTGACTCGGCGCTGCTGGTGGCCCTCGGCATTGAACGCAGTCGAGTGCAATGCTACGCCATGAGCGGTCCCAAGGTGATGGTGGTGGTCGATGAGCCCGCCTTGGTCGAGGCGCTGGCGCCCGACCACGGTGCGCTGCGCCGTCTGCCCGGGCGCGGTGTGGTGGTGAGCGCGCCATCCGCTGACCCGGCCTTCGATTTTATCTCGCGCTATTTTGCCCCCTGGGTCGGGTGCGAGGAAGACCCGGTCACCGGCTCGGCCCACTGCATCCTGGCCCCCTATTGGGGCGAGCGACTCGGGCGCAGCCGGCTGATGGCCCGTCAGGCTTCCCGCCGCGGCGGCGAGCTGCGTCTGGAGCGAAAGCCCAACGGGCGGCTCGCCATATTGGGTCAGGCCTATGTGATCCTCAAAGGGGAGCTGCGTCTGCCCAAGGAGTAAGGCCCTAATCAGAGCTTGCACTTGCGAGGCGTGAGCCTTATCGCACAAAGGGGGCGATCTCTGACCCCAATCCACTATAATGCTCCCCTTTTTATGGCCACCGAGCCACTCGGCGGCCTCTGATAGCCCAGGTTAGATCGGGCCAGCACAACAGAGATACGGTTATGCATTCCCTTGAGCAGCTGCGCTCGGGCGAGCTGGACGGCGCTCGCTATTTGAAACTCAGTGAAAACCTGACGACCTTCCCGCCCGAGATCCTGAGCCTTAAAGAGACGCTGGAGGTGCTGGATCTGACCGGCAACCAGCTAAATACACTTCCGGACGCGCTGGCCGGGTTCAGCAAGCTGCGCATCATCTTCTGCTCGGAGAATCACTTCACCGAGTTGCCCGAGGTGCTGGGACGCTGCCCGTCGCTCACCATGGTGGGTTTTAAGGCCAACCGCATCGTGAGGGTGCCCGGGGCCTCGCTACCCACACATCTGCGCTGGTTGATCCTGACCGACAATGCAATTGAACGCCTGCCTGACGAGCTGGGCCAATGCGGCGGCCTGCAAAAACTGATGCTGGCGGGCAACCGGCTCTGCACCTTGCCGGATCTGTCCCGCTGCCGGCGTCTCGAGCTGGTGCGCCTGTCGGCCAACCGGTTACGGGTGCTGCCATCCTCACTGTTGACATTGCCGCGCCTGAGCTGGCTTGCCTTTGCCGGCAATCCGTGTTGCGCCGAGCCGGAAAGGGGGGCGACTCCGGCGATCCCCTGGGATGCCTTGCGCCTCGGGGAACTGCTGGGGGAGGGGGCCTCGGGCCGGATCTTCTCGGCTAGGCTCCCGGGCGAGCGCCCCGTGGCAGTCAAGCTCTTCAAGGGGGCCATGACCAGTGACGGCCTGCCCGGCTGTGAGATGGCGGCGGCGCTTGCTGCCGGGGAGCACCGGGGTCTGATCCCGCTGCTTGGGGAGGTGGAGGCTCACCCTCAAGGGTCACCGGCGTTGGTGATGGATCTTGTCGATCCCGCCCTGGTCACTCTGGCGGGACCGCCGAGCCTGGACTCCTGCACCCGGGATATCTACCCACAGGGCTTTCATCTTACTCTGAGCGCGGCGATCCGGCTGCTCTGGACCATCGCCTCGGTGGGGGCGCATCTGCATGGGGGCGGGATCCTGCACGGGGATCTCTATGGTCACAATATTCTGCACGACGCCAGAGGCCGGGCTCTGCTCGGCGACTTTGGTGCCGCCTCCTTCTATGAGCCGGGCACCCCACTGGGGCGGGCCCTCGAGAGCATCGAAGTGCGTGCCTTTGGCTGCCTGATGGAGGAGTTGCTGGCCCGCAGTCAGGCCTCTGGAGATGGCGCAATGGCGGCCGTGAGCGGTCTGTCTCACCTGGCATCGTCCTGCCTGTCAGAGAGAGGGGAAGAGCGTCCTGCTTTTGCCATGCTGGCGGCCCGGCTCGAGGAGATGGCGAGCCAGGAGCACGTCGCCATGGCGTGAGGGGGCGATTGCCCCTTGCTGACCCCGGGCCCCTTGGGCATAGTGGTATGCGTTACACACCTTTGGCGCCGCCCCGGTGCTGCACGCCGGGTTTTCCCCGGGTGGGAGGCCGGGGCTGGCTATACACCTTCGGAGAGAGACGATGGAAGCTGCATTCTGGCATCAGCGTTGGGAAGAGAACCGGATCGGGTTCCATCAGAGCGATTTTAATGGCTGGCTCAAGACCTGGTGGGCGGAGCGGCCCATGGATGAGCCGGTCCTGGTTCCCCTGTGCGGCAAATCACGGGACATGGTCTGGCTCTGTGAGCAGGGCCATCCGGTGCACGGCTTCGAGCTGTCGCCACTGGCGGTTGAGCAGTTCTTTGGCGAGCAGGGGTGGACCCCGGAGCGGACCGAGGTGGGACCCTATCAGCGGCTTGGCCATGGGGATCTGCACATCTATCAGGGGGATTTTTTCGCCGCCTGGCAATTGGATCAGCGCTACCGCCTGGTCTACGACAGGGCGTCGCTGATCGCCCTGCCGGCTCCCCTGCGTCTTCGCTATGCCCAGCAACTGGCCCGCATGGTGCTGGAGGGGGGGGAGATCCTGTTGGTGACGGTGGAGTATCAGCCCGATCCTCAGCATGAGCCCCCCTTCTCGGTGAGCGAGCTCGAGGTGCGTCGCCTGTTTGAGCCCTACTTCTCGGTGAGCGTGTTGGGACGCCAGAGCGAGGTGACTCATCCCAGGGTGGTGAGCGGTCAGCTCTCCTACTTCGATGAGGTGTGTTACCGCCTGGTACGCCGTGCCCACAAGACGCTACCACCTTTGATGTAGATCAACGCCACTGCCGCCCCGACTCCCTATGATGAGCCTGTTTCTCAATCACTGTTGGTTTCGCGGCGGCCAGGCTGCCCGACACAATCGGTGTCTGATTTTCACGCTCATGTTCACTTTGCGGCCAAGCCGTATTTGATGTGGTATTTCCAGCCGACCCAGAGGGTCGGCTTTTTCTTTTGGGTTTCGCACAGGGAACATCAGAAGAAGACCCGCCGTGGCGGGTCTTGCTGTAGCTAGAGGTTGTAAAATTTGCGGGCACTCAGGCGAAACGCCCGGGTGTCATCGATGAGCCTGCCCTCGATCCGCTCGTCGTGCTGGTGTCCCTGGCCGTAGCTGCAGAGGATCAACCTGTCGGAGGTGCGCGAACGCAGCCGGGTGATAAAGCGGATGAGATCGGCGCGGGTGAGGCGTCCCACCTCGTCGTGCACCCGCTCCCGTTGATCGAATCCCCAGTCTTTGTTGCCTATGCTGACCCACAACCGCTGCCCGCGGGTGCGCAGATTGGCGTCGCGCTCGGAGAGTTGCGCCTGCAGCCCCGCTTTACTCGCCTGCCACTGGGCTTCGGTCAGCTCGAGCATGGCCAGCGGGAAGAGATCGATAAACTCCTCAATGGCATCGAGCAGGATCTGGGGCCCGGCTACCGGTGACTGGATGTAGAAGATGAGGCCGGGGTGACGGTTCAGAGGGAGGTTACCGCTGCCCACCACATAGCCAAGCTGCTGGCGGGTGCGCAGCTCGTGAAAGAAGGTCGACGACATGATGTGGTTGGCCAGGGTGAAACAGGCGATATCTCTGGGGCGGGTGGTGCGCGACTGGTAGTAAACCAGCAGAGCCGAGTCGGCGTGCTCGCAGCCATGCTCGCGGATGAGGGTGCCGCGTCCGCCGATATCGATCAGGCGACGGCGGGTCTCGCGGCTTGGTTGGCTGTAGGGGGCAAGGTGCCGCTCGAGCAGGGCGGCCAGGGCCATCGCCTCAGCTTCCAGCCAGTCCCCGTGTGCCAGACACTCCACGTGGATCTCCTGAAACAGGCTGGCGACAAACTCGGGCATGTCCCCAAGCTCGGTGGCCTTGAGGTGCGGCAACAGCTGCTCGAAGGGAGGATTGTTGGGCTGCAGCAAGGAGGTGAGCTGGTTGAAAAGCTGGCTGATGGGGCGGCTGTGGGCCTGATTCTCCCAGTTGCGGATGAGCGCCTCCTTGATTTCCCTGAAGCGTTCGGGATCCGGATAACCCAGGGTGCGGTTGGAGAGGATCATGTCGAGCAGGGCAAGCTGGTGCTCCGAGAAACCCTGAATGGCGATGGAGAAACCTCCCTGGTGGGCGTAGATCTGATAAGAGAGGCCCGCCAGCTCTGCCTGGTAGGTGAGGGCACCGAGATGATCGCTCAACAACTCGACCGCCAGCCGGGCCATGGCGATATGGCGCGGACTCTTGACCGCGTGCTCGCTGTCAAATGCCACATAGAGGTTACCCTTGGGCACCCGATAATGATCGTCGTGCAGATGCCAGAGGCGAAAGCCGGGGCGATCGATGAGGGGGACCGGAATATCGGTGGAGAGGGTCGGGAGCCGGGCGCTGAGACGTTGACAGATAAAGGGGTTGTGCTCGGGCAACGCCAGCTCAGGATGGGGTGCTGCCTCGCGCCAGATCTGGCGTAGCCGTGTCGGCAGCGGCGTCACTCCATAGGGGGTATGGTACCAGAGGGCATGACGGTCGACCCTTGCCTCGGGGGCGGTGATGATCAGCCTCATATTATCGGGGGTAAAGGCATCCATCAGGCCGGCGAGCTGCGCCGGATCGCACCCCGTCATCATGTAGTCCCCGTAGAGCAGATCGTCGGGGGCGTAGGCAAAGAGATTGAGTACCAGCCCCGATACGGTATCGATGGGTCGTGCTCGCTCTTGAAAGCGGAAGGCCGACTCGAGTACCCAACGTTTCTCTTCATAGCGCCACGGCTCGAGGCCGTGGCGCCGCACCAGCGCCAGATAGCCAAACAGCAGCTCGACAATCTCGTCCACCCGCTCGAGCCCCTGGGGGGTGAGGGCGAAGGTAACGCAGAAGTCCTTGAAGTTGCTGCCGCTGACGCCGCTGCCTGCCGAGAGTTGATTACACCAGCCGAGCCGCTTGAGCAGGGCGAGCAGGCTTCCTTTGCTCTCGTCACCGATGAGATGGCTCAGAAAGGTGAGCGGTTTTTGGCGATAGAGATGATCCAGGCTCGGCAAGGGGAAGACCACCGAGAGACGGCGGCTCTCCTTGACCGGGGTGAGTTCGATACGAATGGCGAGATCGTCAGGGCGGTAGAGGGGCGTCCGGATCGTCGGGGCTCCCAGATTGCGATTCAATACGGGAGTAAAGTGGTCGATTGCAAAGGCCTGCAGTTGATCGAGGGGGCGGGGGGCCAGGAGTACCAGCGCCATGCGATCGCTGCTGTAATGGTGCTCATAGAAGTCGAGCAGCTCGTCTCGCAAGGCCCGCCCCGGCCGGTCGGTCAGGGTCTCCAGGTTACCCACAGAGAACTTGGCAAAGGGGTGGGCAGGATTGACCGTCTCCTTGTGTACCTGATAGCTGCGACGCACATCGTCTTGCAGCTTGAGGCGATACTCCGACTCGATGGCATTGCGCTCCTTGTCCACCAGCTCAGGTGTGAAGGTGGGGGAGATGAAGAACTGGGCGAAGCGTTTAAGGGCCGGCTCCAGATAGTCATCGTCGATATCGAAGTAGTAGTTGGTGTATTCGGTCCCGGTCCAGGCGTTGTTGCTGCCGCCATGGCGGCTGATAAATTGCTGGTATTCACCGGCCTTGGGAAAATCCCGGGTACCCAGGAACAACATATGCTCGAGAAAATGGGCCATCCCCTCCCGATCGGCCGGGTCATCGAAGTGGCCGCAGTTGACTGCCAGCGATGCGGCTGACTTGTCGGCAGCCGGGTCTTCGATGAGCAGCACCCTCAGGCCGTTGTCGAGCACAAGGTAGCGGTAGAGTCGGTCATCATTGGGGCTGACAAGGGGAGTCATAGTGGGACCCGATGCGCAAGTGATTGGGAAGTAAAGACAATTATTGACCTGTGCCGATGACGAGGCAAACCCTTTTCTGCGACTTGGTGCAATTGTTTCGCCCTGGCGGGCAGGGTAAGATCCCGAGCGCATTCAACAGGCCCTGTGGGCGAGGTAGTAATGAAGATCTACATCATGCGTCATGGTCAGGCCGGCATGAACGCCAAGAGTGACGAGTCGCGTCCCCTCACCGAGCAAGGGATCCACGAGTCGGTGCAGATGGCGCGTTGGCTGGCCCCTCAGATGACCGGACTGGATCGGGTGATCCACAGTCCTTATCTGAGAGCACGAGAGACCTGGCTTGCTATATGCAATGAACTTCCCGAGGCTCGCGTCGTCGAAGAGAGTGACGAGATCACCCCCTATGGGGATGCGGCCCGGGTTGCCAGCTATCTGGAGGCCCTTGCCGGTAACGCCGAGAGCCTGCTGGTGGTGAGTCACCTTCCTCTGGTGGGCTATCTGGTGCATGCGCTCTGTCCCGGCCATGAGGCCCCCCTGTTTGCCACCTCGGGGATGGCCTGCATCGATTTCGAGAATGGGCGAGGAGAGTTGCGCTGGCTCGAGGGGCCGCATACAATCAGGTAAACAAATTTGTAACATTTGGTTGCAAATGTGGCTGGTATCAAAAATAGAGAATAAAAAACCAAATAATCAGAACTTTTTCGCAGACGCTGTGGTCAACTGAGTAGAACTAACGAGGGTGATATCGCATGCGCGTGTTTAAGAAGTATCTGCCTTTGATGATTGCCAAGCATGTCAAAACCTTTTTCAAAGGGCGGATTTATGTTCACGGTCGAGGTCGCTTTGATTTCGAGGGGGGCCATCTTCTGATGCCGCCCCAACCCGATGAGCCCCATCGACTCACGGTGCAGGAGGTCAACGAGGTGATTGATCGATTGCATCTGGAAGCCGCCTAGTACAAGGGCCCCTGATGGGGCCCTTGTTCATTGATAGCCCTTTGCGCTCCTTGTGTTGCAGTCTGGTTACTCCTGTTAATTTGGGATAACAATCTGGTTTTTGTCTATTCATTGGTTGTTCACGCTTATTTATAGTGGAAATCCCATCAGCTTGATGGGATAGTGCCTCTGCTCAGGCGGGCGTACTAACACAATAATATGGCGCCAACGGTGCGTGAGGTGGGCGGGATCGCCCCCTGCGTCAACTTGCCGCGAAATGCCTGGGCCGCAGCAATGGACGCCGCCCGTTAGTGCTCAGGGATTCGATGACGATGACAAAAGAACAACACCCCTTGCTGAGGCTTATCAACAGCACCAGCCTCATCAGCCAGATCCTGGTCGGTCTGGTCCTTGGCGTCCTGCTCGCCACCTTTGCTCCCGAATTGGCCAAATCGGTCGGTCTGCTGGGTTCCCTCTTCGTGGGCGGGCTCAAGGCGGTGGCTCCCGTACTGGTCTTCGTGTTGGTCATGGCGGCCATCATTGGCCATAAGCAGGGTCAAAAGACCAATATGAAGCCAATCCTCTTCCTCTATGTGCTGGGCACCTTTGCCGCAGCCCTGGTGGCCGTGATTGCAAGCTTCCTCTTTCCCTCCAACCTTCATCTGGTGGCCAACAGTGCCGAGCTCTCGCCCCCCGGCGGGATCACCGAGGTGCTACAAACCCTGCTCTTCAACGTGGTGACCAACCCGGTGAAAGCGCTGCTCGATGCCAACTATATCGGGATCCTGGCCTGGGCCATTGGTCTCGGGGTCGCCCTGCGTCATGCCAGTGAGAGCACCAAGGCCGTGATCGTTGATCTCTCCCACGCCATCACCTGGATAGTGAAGGCGGTGATCCGCTGTGCTCCGCTGGGGATCCTGGGTCTGGTCTCCTCGACCCTGGCCGAGACCGGTTTCGACGCCCTGTTTGGCTATGCCCAACTGCTGGCGGTGCTGCTGGGCAGCATGCTCTTTATCGCCTTCGTGGTGAACCCGCTCATCGTCTTCTGGAAGATTCGCCGCAACCCCTATCCGCTGGTGCTCACCTGCCTGCGCGAGAGTGGTCTGACGGCCTTCTTCACCCGCAGCTCTGCGGCCAACATCCCGGTTAACATGGCCCTGTGCGAGAAGCTGCGCCTGCCGGAGGATACTTATGCGGTCTCCATTCCCCTCGGCGCGACCATCAATATGGCCGGCGCGGCCATCACCATCACAGTGCTGAGTCTGGCGGCTGTGCATACCCTGGGGATTGAGGTCGATATCGCCACCGCCCTGCTGCTCTCCGTGGTGGCCACCGTTAGCGCCTGTGGTGCCTCCGGGGTGGCCGGTGGCTCCCTGCTGCTGATCCCGCTGGCGTGTAGCCTGTTTGGCATTGGCAATGACATCGCCATGCAGGTGGTGGCCGTGGGCTTCATCATCGGGGTACTGCAAGATTCTGCCGAGACGGCCCTCAACAGCTCTACCGACGTGCTGTTCACCGCATCGGCCTGCATGGCCGAGGACAAGTCACTGCTCGAGAAGTCTGCCGAGGCGGTGAGTGAAGCCTGAGAGGCCCATGGGAAGGGGAGATAACGATACGGACGAATCTCTTTAAATTGTTCGTAAAATCAATAGCGTGATTATTCGAAACCTGCCATTTTATTTAGCATTTAAATGTGCGATAAAGCACCGCCACGGGGCGTTGAACAGGAGTTCAACGCCCCTGTTAGTAAAAAAATCCAAAACTGTTAATAGCACGTAATAAGGAAAATCCTGTGTTATCAAAAGGACTCGTTAGGAACATTGGCTTCCAGGTAATGGTCGCCATGGTGCTGGGTGCCGCCGTGGGCGCGGCAATGGGGGAGCAGGCCAGCCTCTTTGCCCCCCTGGGTAATCTCTTTATTCAGCTCATCAAGATGCTGGTGATCCCCCTTGTGGCGGTGGCCATCATCTCGGGGGCGGCGAACCTGGGCGCCAGCCCTGCTGCAGGCAAGATCGGGGTCACGACCCTGGCCTTCTTCATGCTGACCTCGGCCCTGGCCGTGCTGCTGGCCCTGGTGATGGGGCAGGTGTTCGAGCCGGGCGTGGGAGTCGATCTCTCCAGCGTCGAGGGGATGTTCTCGGCAGAGTATGCCGACAAGGGTGTACTGCCCGATGCGATCAGCACCCTGCTGGGCATGGTGCCGACCAACGTCTTTCAGTCTCTGACCCAGGCCAATATCCTGCAGATCCTGGTTTTCTGTCTGTTCCTCGGTATTGCCATCGCCAAACAGCCGCGCGAGAAATCCAAGCCGCTTATCGATGGCATGAACACCCTGGTTGATGCTTTCGTCTGGATGATCAACAAGGTGATGCTGATTGCCCCCCTCGGGGTCTTCGGTTTGATGGCCGATGCCATTGGTACCTACGGCTTCGACGTGCTGACCATCGTCATGAAGCTGTTTGTGGTCTATGTGGCGGCCATCCTCATCTATGGATTCGTGATCTATCCGGGTCTGGTGGCCCTCTTCTCCGATACCCCGGTCATGCGCTACATGAGTGCCATGAAGAAGGCCCAGGTGGTCGCCTTCTCCACCGCCTCTTCCATGGCAACCCTGCCGGTGACCATGGAGGTGGTCGAGAAGGAGCTCAAGGTGACCAATGCCACCGCCTCTTTCGTGCTGCCCCTCGGTGCCACCATCAACATGAGCGGCAACGCCATTTACTACGGTCTGGTCGCCATCTTCTTTGCCCAGGTGTTCCAGATCGATCTGAGCATGGGCGCCTGGGCGGCCATCATCATCACCTCAACCCTGGGGGCGATCGGCCAGGCCGGTGTGCCGGGGCCGACCTTCCTGGTGGTGGCGGTGCTGCTGGCGGCGGGGATCCCCATCGAGGGCCTGCCCCTGCTGTTCGCCCTCGACCGCATCTTCGACATGGTGCGTACCGCGTTGAACATCACGGGTGATGCGGCCTGCGCCGTGATCGTCGACAAGTACAGTCCCGAGTTTGATCCCAACCGCTGGAACAAGGCGGCATAACAGAGAAGGGGCCCGATGGGCCCCTTCTTCTATGTTGGTGTCTGCTCGTCACCCAGAGCCGTCAGCGCGCTCTGGCAGCGCGACTCGGCCGCCTCCAGATCCTGCAGCACCTGCCGGATATCTTCCATCTGCTGACGCAAGCCGGCCCTGTGGCTCTCTATCATGGTGAGCATGGTGGTGAGCTGGGTGCGGCTGCTCTTGTCGGTTTCGTAGAGATCGAGCAGGGCTCGGATCTCGGCCAGGCTAAAGCCAAGGCGTTTGCCACGCAGGGTCAGCTTGAGGCGGACCCTGTCCTGACGGCTGTAGATGCGGCTTTGCCCGCGCCGAGTGGGCTGCAGTAACCCCTGATCCTCGTAGAAGCGGATGCTGCGGGTCGTGATATCAAACTCCCGCGCCAACTCGCTGATGGTGTAGCTCTCTTCCCTGTTTCCCATGGTGCCACTGGTGTGTCAATTTTGCATGGCACCTTACCGAAACTGACCTGCCGGTGCAACCGCTTGTCCGGCAAGGGAATAATGGTAATGTTGTGAAAATGTAACCAGGAGGAATTCAGACATGGAAGTGGTGATCGTTGCCGCCCGTCGGACACCGATGGGCAGTTTTATGGGGGCATTGTCGCCGCTCGCGGCGCCTGTGCTGGGCGCAAGGGTGGTACAGGCGCTGCTCACCCAGTGCGGGCTGGCGGGGGATGAGGTGGAAGAGCTCTATGCCGGGAACGTGCTCTCGGCGGGGTTGGGGCAGGCGCCTGCCCGTCAGATGGCCCTGTTGGGCGGATTGGCGGAGCGGGTCCCTTGTACCACGATCAACAAGGTGTGTGGCTCGGGGATGAAGAGCGTCATGGTGGCGGCCGATCAGATCCGCCTCGGGCAGAGCAAGGTGGTGCTGGCCGGTGGCATGGAGAGCATGAGCCGTGCTCCCTATCTCATCGACAAGGCGCGATCTGGCCTGCGCATGGGCCATCAGACGTTGCTCGATCATCTCTTCCTGGACGGTTTGCAGGATGCCTATGAGGGTCACCTGATGGGGCACTATGCCCAGAAAGTGGCCGATGAGCAGGGCATCGGGCGCGCCGAGATGGATGAGTATGCCATTGCCTCTCTGTCACGGGCTCGCCGGGCCATCGAAGAGGGCGCGTTTTTTTCCGAGTGGGTGAGTGTCGTCGATAACAAAGGGATGAGCCTGCTCGAGGTGGATGAGCAGCCGGGTAAAGCCAGGCCCGAGAAGATCCCTCATCTCAAACCGGCGTTTGGAGAGGGAGGATCGATCACGGCGGCCAACGCCAGCTCAATCTCGGATGGCGCCGCAGGGCTACTGCTCATGAGCCGGGATGAGGCGCAGCGCCGCGGGTTGCCAATCCTGGCGAAGATCTGTGGCTACAGCACTCATGCGGCCGCACCTGCCGGCTTTACGACGGCCCCCGTTGGTGCCATGGTCAGGCTGCTCGAGCAGCTGGGGTGGCACAGCCGCGAGGTGGATCTGTTCGAAATCAATGAAGCCTTCGCCATGGTGCCTATGCTGGCCATGAAAGCCATGGATCTCTCCCATGACAGGGTCAACATACATGGCGGTGCATGCGCCCTCGGTCATCCTCTGGGGGCGAGCGGAGCGAGGATCCTGGTGACCCTGATCCACGCCATGCACCGTCTTGGGGCGCGTCGTGGCATGGCATCTCTCTGCATTGGTGGCGGGGAGGCCACGGCGTTGGCATTGGCGCTTCCTTAGGTGGGAGCCATCAACTGACTGGTCCAGATGGTTGCGGTGAGATAGTGCTGGGAGAGAACCTCGTCGCTCATCTGTAGCGTGGTGGCATAGCGTGTCTGGGCGGGCCAGTTGGCCTGCTCACAGGCATCGGCGGCCAGCAGATAGGTCCCCAGATGACCGCTTCGCTCGAGCAGGGCCTGTTTGATCACGCTTGCCAGGGGGATCGACTCCAGCAGGCTGGTCATGGGTTGCTCCATCAACACATCGAGCAGGGAGAATAGCCCCGTCATAAAGGCTTCCGAGGCGCCGGAGCGACCCTGATGCTCGGCCAACAACTCACAAAACCGAGCCCGGATCAGAGACATCTGGTAGAGCTCGTCACTCTTGCCGATCCCCGCATTGCCGGCCGCGACCAAGGCCACGAAACGGCGCAGCTCCTCATCACCCAGGTAGATAGCCGCCTGACGAAAGGAGGAGATAGGGTTGGCGCCTCCCTTGAGATGATTGACATAACGCAGCAGTTTCAGAGAGAGGGAGAGATCCTGACCGAGCAGCTGTTCCACCCGCCTGAGATCGATCTCGGGTTGGTTGACCGCCTGCAGTAACTGCATCACCACCAGTTGGGAAGGTTTAAGGCTGGCCCGCTTGACCAGCTCGGGACGACTGAAGAAGTAGCCCTGAAAGAGTGAAATGCCGGCACCCTTGGCTCGCTCGAACTCCTCCAGGGTCTCGACCTTCTCGGCCAGATAGATGAGGTCAAGATGGCGATGCTGGTAGATAAAGCGGCGGATCTGCAGCATGGGGGTGGTGCGCAGATCAAACTTGATGAGCTCAATATAGGGAAGGAAGGGCTCCCAGGCCGGTGCCAGGGTAAAGTCGTCGAGGGCGAGTCGGTAGCCCGCCGCGTGGAGGTTTTTTACCTTTTCCAGCAGGGCCGCATCGGGCGTGGCATCTTCCAGGATCTCGATGATCACCTTCTCCCGCGGCAGGCATTCGGCCAGCCCGGAGAGCAGCAGCTCATGGGTAAAGTTGATCAGTGCCACCTTACCGGCCAGCAGTTGATCGATGTTCTGGTGTAGAAACTGCTCGACGACCAGTTGGGTTGTGGCCGTGCTCGATGAGATATCGGGAAAGACATTGCTGAGGCTGTCTCGAAACAGCAGCTCGTAAGCATGAGTCTGCTGCTGCGCATCGAGGATTGGCTGTCTGGCGACATAGGAGTACATGGGGCCTCCGCAATAAGAATCACCCAGAGTGTATGGCGTAGCGGGGAAGTGTACCAGCGCCCGAACGGGCGCCGGTAGCAGAAAGGTTAGAATTGATAGTTGATTTGCACTCCGGCCAGCCAGGCATCGCCCTCGGAGTAGCCGTTGAAGTCGGAGCGATAGGTCATGGGTTGACCATTGATGACGACCGGTTGGCTCAGGCTCTCATGTACACTGACCCGTTTGCCATCGATGAAGGTCAGGCCCAGATCCACCGAGAGGGCGTCACTGTGGCGATAGCCCAGGCCGGCGCTGTACCAGATGCGATCCGCATCGGGGATGGAGATGGTGCGACGATCGGCCGGCACCGGGCTCTGATCGTAGGCCAGCCCGGAGCGCAGCTGCCACTTGGGGGTCAGCTGATAGGTCATCCCCAGAGCATAACGCCAGCTGTCTTCCCAGTGCTCCTCCTTGATGGGGAGGGTTCCCAGATGATCGAGCTCTGCGGTCAGAGACTTGAACTTGCTCCAGTCAGTCCAGTTGAGGCTGGCATGCAGAGCCAGGCGCTCGCTCAGCGCTTGATAGAGGGCCAACTCGGCAGTGGCGGGCAGGGGGAGGATCAGACTGCCCTGATCGCTGATGGTCGAGAACTTGCCCGGGGCAACCGGTTTGCTGACGGTCGCGTCACCTTTGAGCTTCAGATTGACGCCATTGCGATAGGAGAGACCGATACGGGTTTGCTCACTCGGGGTCAGCAGGATGCCGGCATTCCACCCCAGTGCGTTGCCATCTCCCTCTACGTGTTTGGCGATCACACTCTGGCCGTTGGTCAGCGTAGTGGGATAGGTGCCACCCACTTCTCCCTCACCCTTGATAAGGGAGAGCCCGGCGCCAAAGGAGAGCATGTCGGTAATGCGATAGGCCAGTGCCATTCCCAGATCGACCGTCTTGATCTCGGAGACATTGCCAAAGTGGCCGGCATCATAGCCCTGTGGCATCTCAATTCCCAGGCCGTAGTGGGAGGTGGCAGAGAGGCCCAGGCTCAGGCGATCGTTGAGTGGGGTGACGAAGTAGAGGTTGGGGATCCAGGCCGCGTCGGCGATGTCGTGGGCATTGGCCCCCTTGGTTCCCGTGATGTCCTTTACCTGGCCATCGATGTTTACATCCGGCTTCAAGTAGATGAGGCCACCCGACAGAGCAGGGGCGTCGAAGCGGGTGATGGCGCCGGGGTTACGACCCAGGACGCTGGCATTGTCGGCAATGGCGGCCTCACCGGCGAAGGCGCGGCCCAGACCGGTGGCTGACTGTTCGGCCAACTGATAGCCGGCGGCGTGGGCCTGGCTTGCTGCCAGCGCAAAGGCAATCACAGAAGGTTTGAAATAAGTACGCATAGCTCTCCCTGACGTTTCTATTGTGGTTTTTATGGCGGCAGAATTTTATCTGGTCTGAGGAGTATCGCAACCGGAATGGGGTCGGAGGGGGTAAAACAGTAGCTACTGCTGTACATCTGTTACTTAATAGTTTGATTAAAAAGGAAAAGCGAACAGGTGTGCGCTACAGGCGTACGCCGAAATAGAGATCGTGAGCATAAAAAAAGCGCCCCGAAGGACGCCTTTGTGAAACAGTGAAATCAGAATTTCATGTTGAACTGGGCTGAAGCCAGGAAGGCGTTCCCGTGGGAGGTACCCTTCCAGCGTGGATTGTTCACTGTGCCATCATGGTTGACCAGACCTTCGTTGACTTCCACTTCCTTGCCATCCAGGTAGGCCATGCCGAAGTCGACGCTCATATCCTTGTCGATATGGTAGGTGGCACCGGCGCTGTACCAGATACGATCGGAATCGGGGATACTCAGGCTGCGGTACTCGGGCTCGATCGGGCTGTTGTCATAGGCAAAGCCGATGCGGGCCTCCCAGCTCGGGTTGATGTACCAGGTGCCGCCGATGGCGTAGCGCATGGAGTCTTTAAACTTCTCAGGCTTGTAGAGACAGACGCCGGCACCATCGGCACTGACACAGCTGTCGCTGGTGGCCTTGAGCTCCTGGAAGGCGCTCCAGTCGGTCCAGTTGACGGAGTAGTGCACCGCAAACTGGGGGTTGAGGCGATGATAGCCAGCCAGCTCGGCCTGAGCCGGCAGCTCCATATTCAGCTCACCATCCACGGTTTGGCCGGGTTTGCCCGCACCAATGGTGGAGAGCCCCTTGTAGTCACCCTTAAACTTGATATTGACCTGAGAGCGGTAGGTCAGGGCCAGGCGGTTGTCCTGATTGAACTCGTAGAGGGCGCCCACGTTCCAGCCAAAGCCCCAGTCATCACCCTTCATATGGCTGATATTGGTGTCGCGGCTCATTTGTTGGGGTTTAGTGGAACTCAATACCCCAGCATAACGATTAAGTTCGGCTTCGGCGTAGACAAAGTTAATACCGGCGCCGAGGCTAAAGCCCGGAGCGACGCGATAGGCCAGGTTGGGGTTGATATTGAAGGTCAGCAGCTCGGTATTACCGGCACCTGAGCCTGCAGCAAAGGTCTCTGGATATTCGGTGGAGAGGCCGTAGTTGGAGAACATGGCGATGCCCCAGGCCAGATCCTCTTTCAGGGGCTGGATAAAGTAGGCGGCCGGTACAAAGGCACTCGGTGCGATGCCACTTTCACTTGCATTTCTATCGAAGAAGTTGGGTACTTTACCGCCGTTGGGCAGAGTTAGGTCGCCATCTGTTTGGCCATTAACATCCACATCCGGGTGGATATAGGTGCCGGAAACCGAGACCGCCATCTTGTCGAACATGGTCATGGCGGCCGGGTTGCGAGCCAGCACGGAGGCGTTATCGGCGACCGCGGCTTCACCGGCATAGGCACGGCCAAGGCCAGAGGCAGAGTGTTCGTTGAGCTGGAAGGCGGCGGAATAAGCCTGGGTGCTGGCGAGGGCCACGGCGGCAGCCAGCAGGCTCTTCTTGAAGGAAGCAGTAGTCATGATCGTCTCTCTTGGTGTTGATCTTTTCGGGTCAATCCTGACCCGTGCCACTCAGATGGCGGCAAGATCTTTGTTTTTTAGCTTCATATCCCATTGAATACCGGCGTGATTCTAATGATCTGGTAGGAGGTAAGAAATCAGACCAGTAGTGGGAGAATACACAATAGATAACGAACTGTTAACAGTTTGTTCTTGTAATGCGCATTGCCTGAGCAGATTGTCGATCTGCTGCACAAATTGGGTGAGTGGCACTCGAAGAGGGGGGCGATAAAAAGCCTCAATGCCGGTTACTTTGCATCTGCGGTTACAGGGCCTGACGACAGGGCCACGCAGTGGCCGACCATTCAGGGTGCTGCGACTGATAAAGGCCCAAAGGATGGCAGAGAGCCTTTCTTATCATCAGTCATGGTGAAATGGAGACTGACCCAGGTACCGCTGATTTCTGCCTTAATCATCGGCGGTGATGACATCGGGCAAAGGGGCGGCAGAGGCCGCCCCATATTTTCAATGGTTATGAAACAGATTCTGGCCAAAGGGGTGGCACAAGGGCGGGACAAAGATCTGCATCAGTGTGCCTGTTGCCTGGCGGGAGCGATCCAGACGCTGAAAGTCCAGATCGATGTCTTCGGGCAGCCAGCCGAGTACAGCGCTGAAACAGCCGTTTCCCAGGCTCTTCTCCAGGACCCCTTGCCAGTTCTTGATGCGGTTTCGGGGGAGCAGCAATACTCGGGTGGGATCGATCCCCTTGGATTGCAGATCGGCGGCGCTGGGAGCGCCCGGTGGGGCGAGTAACAGGATCCAGCCCGTGTGCAACCGGGTGCGTTTAAGCAGGTCGAGGATAGTGTCCTGAGCCGCCGGATCAGGGCGCAGGCAAGGTCTGTGGCGTGGCCAACTCGTGAAAGCGCTGGAGTGGGAGTGGATTGCGGCTAACTGGGTCATATCTCACCTGTACATAAAAACAAGCTGTATGGGTATACAGTAGTTTGTTCGTGCCTTCGGATCAACCTCTGTTGCTAAAAATGTGAGCACTGCAGGGGGGGGGGGCTTGCCGCGGTCGCCGCCAGTGTCCATGGTTATAGATGCAGGCAACGTAAGGAGGGGCCATCATGGATGCGAGTCAGCTCAGGCTGCTGGATGCCAATATTCTGCTTGGGATCGTCAATGAGAAGCTGCGTTTGGAGTGCGGCTCACTGGAAGAGTTGCTCTCCTATTACGACATGAATGAAGAGGTGCTGAGCCGCCGTCTGCGGGAGATTGGTTACCGCTACGACCCTGCCAGCAACCAGTTCAAAGGGTGGTAGCACAGGTTGGACAGACAGTACCTTTTCTGGCATTGGTGCTGTCTGTTTTCTTTATGTGCTGGAGGGCCGTTTTTATGAAAACCTATTCAGCCATTTGTCTCGAAAATGCTTTCATATCTAATTGAATTGGAAGGGATTAAAAAGAATCCTTGAACAAGGTGAAAAGAAAGGGTTTTCATCATTTTCCTGTCATTTCTGGCGTTTAAAGTGTGACTTGGATTCACTTTTCATCGAACTGGTTTCGCTAGTATGCCTCCAGCCAGTTTTCATGATGAACATAATAATTGACTCACTCTATGAGCCGGGAAATTGGCCCCGCATTTCAGTAACGAAGGGAAAAGCTTATGGCAACCAAGAAGAAGACCGACATTCTCCTGGATAAGGAGCAGCTCAAGGCGAGCATCGTCCGTCACCTGCGCTCCACGCTCGGCACCAGTGAAGAGAAGGCTTCTCAAGAGTCCTGGTGGAAGGCAACCGCAGCCGCAGTCAACGAGCAGGTGTACGAGCGTCTGACTCGCACCCAGCAGACCCACCTCAAGCAAGACACCCGCGCCATCCACTATCTGTCGGCCGAATTCCTGATGGGGCGGTTGACCTCGAACAACCTCCACAACCTCTCTCTTTATAAAGTCTGCGATGAGGCGTTGGCCGATCTCGGACTGAATCTCAGCGACCTGTGCGAATGCGAGCCAGACATGGCCCTCGGCAACGGCGGCCTGGGCCGCCTGGCCGCCTGTTTCATCGACTCCCTGGCTACCCTGAGTTACCCGGCCATCGGCTACGGTATCCACTATGAGCACGGCCTGTTCCGTCAGGAGATCCAGGATGGCCGCCAGATCGAGCGTCCGGACTCCTGGCGTGAGTACGGCAACCCCTGGGAGATCTGCCGTCCCGAGTCGGTGCAGGAGATCCCGCTCTACGGCTATGTCGAAACCGTGTTTGGGGACGATGGCCGCATGAAGAAGGTGTGGCACGCCGGTCGCAAGATCAAAGGGGTGCCCTGGGATATCCCCGTGGTCGGGTTTGGCGGTCACACTGTCAACATACTGCGCCTGTGGGAGTCTCGCGCCTCCGAGTTCTTCGATTGGGATGTGTTTAACGCCGGAGGTTACCTCGACTCCCAGGCTGAGAAGGCTCAGGCCGAGACCATCTCCAAGGTGCTTTATCCCAACGACGAAACAGAAGCCGGCAAGGAGCTGCGTCTCATCCAGCAGTACTTCTTCTGCGCCTGCTCGATCAAAGACATCATGCGTCGCTACAAGCGTGCCCACGGTGATGACTTCAGCCACTTTGCCGACCAGATCGCCATCCAGCTCAACGACACTCACCCGACCATCGCCATTCCCGAGTTGATGCGGGTACTGGTGGATGAAGAGGATCTGCAGTGGGAGAAGGCGTGGGATATCTGCTACCGGGTCTTTGCCTATACCAACCACACTCTGCTGCCCGAGGCACTGGAGAAGTGGGCCGTCTACCTCTTCGAGCGGGTACTGCCCCGTCACCTCGAGATCATCTACGAGATCAACAGCCGCTTCCTTACCGAGAAGGTTGAGCCCATGTGGCCGGGTAACGATGCCATCAAGGCCAAGCTCTCCATCATCGAGGAGGGGGATGTCCGCAAGGTACGCATGGGTAACCTGTGCGTCATCGGCTCCAACAAGGTCAACGGTGTGGCCGAAGTGCACTCCCGTCTGGTCAAAGAAGATCTCTTCCCCGAATTCGACCAGATCTGGCCGGACAAGCTCTGCAACGTGACCAACGGGGTCACCCCTCGTCGCTGGTTACTGGCCTGTAACCCCGAGCTGGCAGCCCTCTATGACGAGGTGGTGGGTAAGGAGTGGCCGCTCAAGCTGGATCTGCTGCGCTCTGTGGTGAAGTTTGCCGATGACAAGGCCTTCCAGAAGCAGTTCATGACCATCAAGCGTCACAACAAAGAGAAGCTGGTTCAGGTGATCAAGGCCGAGACTGGCATCGAGGTGAGTGCCGAGGCCATCTTCGATATTCAGATAAAACGTCTGCACGAGTACAAGCGCCAGCAGCTGAACCTTATCCATATCATGGCTCTCTACCGTCGTCTGCTGGCCAATCCGGACTACGATATGCACCCGCGGGTGTTCATCTTCGGCTCCAAGGCTGCGCCTGGCTACAAGCTGGCCAAGGACATCATCTACGCCATCAACAAGGTGGCCGAGCGGGTGAACAACGATAGCCGGATCCAGGGCAAGCTGAAGGTCGTTTTCATGCCCAACTATCGCGTCAGCCTGGCAGAGAAACTGATCCCGGCCGCCGATGTCTCCGAGCAGATCTCTACCGCAGGGTATGAAGCGTCCGGTACTGGCAACATGAAGATGGCGCTCAACGGTGCCATTACCATCGGTACCCTGGATGGCGCCAACATCGAGATCGCCGAGGAGGCGGGTGAAGAGAACTGCGCCATCTTCGGTCTGACGGTGGATGAGGTGAAGGCACTGAAGGCGCGCGGTTACAACCCGTACGACTTCTACTACGCCAACTCCGAGATCAAGGCGGTGCTGGACTGGTTTGATACCGACTACTTCACGCCGGGCCGTCCGGGGGAGCTCTCCTCCATCAAGCGGGCTCTGCTCGAAGGGGGCGATACCTATCTGGCGTTGGCTGATTTTGTCTCCTACTCCGAGGCGCATCGCAAGATCGATACCTGGTATCGTGACCCTTCCCTGTGGGCGAAGAAGGCCATCATCAACTCCGCGACCATGGGCAAGTTCAACTCCGACCGCTCCATCGAGGACTATGTGGCTCGGATCTGGGGTCTCAAGAGCTGTAAAGTCAGCTAATATCCCCTGATACTGTTACGACGAAACCGAAACCCGTGAGGGTTTCGGTTTTTTTATCGTTTCGTTTCTCGATAGAGGGGGAGCAGGTAGCCGTTGAACTCGGCAAGGCGTCCATAGTGTTCATAGATACGGGCAACCTGGCCCGACGCGATGAGCCGTGGCATGCGAAGTTCCCAGAGTGACAGGGCCTTGGCGCCCGATGGGGTTGCCGTAAAGGCGGGATAGGTAGGCTCACCCTGCAGTTTCTTTGCCATTATGGGAGGGGGAACCCGACTGGAGGGCAGGGCATCGGTCACAAAATAGTCGTAACGCCCCTTGGTGAGCAGGGCGAACCCCTTGTCGGCACTTTCTACCTCGGTATAGGTGCCCTCTATGCCAAGGGTCTCGTCAAGGCTCCATCCCTTCTGTAGCAAGAGCCGCCCGCGCTTGAGCTGATCGATTCCTTGCCAGAGCGCGGCTTTCTCCCGGGTCATATAGACGGTGATGAGATCTACCCCATCGGGCTGGCTTGCATAGTGGAGGGTGTCAACTTCATTGCGATAGCTACCGAGCAGCACCGCCAGAACGCCACTCCTGGTCAGGGCTATGGCGCGTTTGTAGGGGACAATATGGGGAGCGACCCCCATGTCGCTACCATAGACGGCCCGGAGCAGGTCGAGATAGATGCCGCTACCGTCCCGATTGCAAAAATCTTCCCAGTGATCGCAGTAGGCATCCAGCGTCTCGGCGCGGGAGGTGGGCAGGAGCGATAACAGTAACAAAAGCGCAGGGAGGCATCTCATCACGGGGCCCGCAAAAGGCATGCATGAGGTGAGCTTAACACATCCAAACGCCTGAACCGTGATATCCCGCCGAATCCCATGTTTCATGGGAACCGGCACCCGGGATGGCCATTCGTGGGAGGGGTTTTACCCCCTTGAGGGGAAAAACGTGACAAGACGCGCTTTACCCTAGGCAGGATCCCGCTTTTTTTAGTACTATCATGCCCTTTCCTATTTTTTGCTGGAGCAGCTCCCAAGGGGAGTGGTGACGAGGAAGACATGCAGCAGCTTGAAGAAGTGGTCGGCCAGGCGAAGGCCGAAATTGAGGGCGTAAGCGACATCGCCACGCTCGACGAAGTCCGGGTCAAGTATCTGGGGAAAAAAGGGTTCTTTACCGAGCAGATGAAGGGCCTCGGTGCCCTGTCGCCGGAAGAGCGTCCCGCCGCCGGTGCCGTGATCAACCAGGCCAAGCAGGCCGTACAGGATGCATTGGGCCTGCGCCGTGATGCCCTCGAAGCTGCCGTGCTGAATCAGAAGCTGGCCGCCGAAACCGTCGACATCACCCTGCCGGGTCGTCGCATCGAAAACGGTGGCCTGCATCCGGTGACCCGCACCATAGAGCGTATCGAGCGCCTGTTTGGCGAGATGGGCTTTACCGTGGCGCGTGGCCCGGAGATCGAAGATGGCTTCCACAACTTCGATGCCCTGAACATCCCGGCCCACCACCCGGCGCGAACCGATCACGACACCTTCTACTTCAACCCGGACCTGATGCTGCGTACCCACACCTCGGGCGTGCAGATCCGTACCATGCAGCAGCAGCAGCCCCCGATCCGCATCATTGCCCCGGGCCGCGTCTATCGTAACGACTACGACATGACCCACACCCCCATGTTCCACCAGGTCGAAGGCCTGCTGGTTGACGAGCATGCCAGCTTCACCGAGCTCAAGGGCATCCTGCACGACTTCCTGCGCAACTACTTCGAGGAAGATCTCACCATTCGCTTCCGTCCCTCCTACTTCCCGTTCACCGAGCCGAGCGCCGAAGTGGACGTGATGGGCAAGAACGGCAAGTGGCTGGAAGTGCTGGGCTGCGGCATGGTGCACCCGAATGTGCTGCGTTCGGTCGGCATCGATCCGGAAAAATACTCCGGCTTTGCCTTCGGCATGGGCGTTGAACGCCTCACCATGCTGCGCTACGGGGTCAACGACCTGCGTGCCTTCTTCGAAAACGACCTGCGCTTCCTCAAGCAGTTCAAGTAAGGGCGAGAGAACATGAAATTCAGTAAATCCTGGGTGATGGAGTGGGTCCGCACCGAGTTGAGTGACAATGCACTGGCCGAGCAGATCACCATGGCCGGTCTGGAAGTGGACGCCGTGGAAGCGGTGGCCGGCCAGTTCAACAACGTGGTGGTGGGTGAAGTGGTCGAGTGTGGCCAGCATCCGGACGCCGACAAGCTGCGGGTGACCAAGGTCAACGTGGGTGAAGAAGCGCTGCTCGACATCGTCTGCGGTGCGCCGAACTGCCGCGCCGGCCTCAAAGTCTGCGTGGCCAAGGTCGGGGCGACCCTGCCGGGTGATTTCACCATCAAGAAAGCCAAGCTGCGTGGCCAGCCGTCCCACGGCATGCTCTGCTCCTTTAGCGAGCTGGGTATCGACGTCGAAGCCGACGGCATCATCGAGCTGCCGCTTGACGCCCCTATCGGCACCGATATCCGCGACTACCTGGCGCTCAACGACGTCGCCATCGACGTGGATCTCACCCCCAACCGTGCAGATTGCCTCGGTATTGCGGGTCTGGCCCGCGAAATCGGCGTACTCAACCGCGCCGACGTCATCGAGCCGACCTGGACGCCGGCTGTCGCCACCATTGACGCCAGCTTCCCGATCCGGGTTGAGGCGCCTGCCGATTGTCCCCGTTATCTGGGTCGCGTCATCAAGGGGCTGAATCTCAAGACCCAGAGCCCGCTCTGGATGCAAGAGAAGCTGCGCCGTGGCGGCATCCGCTCCATCGACGCCATCGTCGACATCACCAACTACCTGCTGCTGGAATACGGTCAGCCGATGCATGCCTTCGATCTGGCCAAGCTGGACGGTGAGCTGGTGGTGCGCCGCGCCAAGGCTGACGAGCCCATGACCCTGCTCGATGGCACCGAGGTGAAGCTCAAAGAGAACACGCTGGTTATCGCAGACGCCCAGGGCCCTGCCTGCATGGCCGGCATCTTCGGCGGCGATCGCACCGGCGTGTGTGAGACCACCTCCGACATCCTGCTCGAGTGCGCCTTCTTCGCGCCGCTCTCCATCACAGGTCGTGCCCGTGCCTATGGCCTGCACACCGATTCGTCCCACCGCTTCGAGCGCGGGGTGGATCCAGAGCTGCAGGCCAAGGTGATGGACCGGGCCACCCGATTGCTGCTGGATATCTGTGGCGGCGAAGCGGGCCCGGTTATCGAGGTCAAATCCGACGAGCACCTGCCCAAGGCACAACCCATCACCCTTCGTCGCAGCAAGATGGAGCGTGTCATCGGCATCCAGATTGCCGATGAGCAGGTGGTCGAGATCCTGACCCGTCTCGGCATGCAGGTGACCGCTAATGCCGACGGCTGGACCGCGCTGGCCCCCTCTTGGCGTTTCGACATCGCCATCGAGGAAGATCTCATCGAGGAAGTAGCCCGTATCTATGGCTACAACAACATCCCGAACCTGAAACCCGTTGCGTCGCTCGCCATGGTGGAGCAGGCCGAAGGGCAGGTGACCCTCAAGCGTGTTCGCCACCTGCTGGTCGACCGCGGCTTCCAGGAGGCGATCACCTACAGCTTCGTCGATCCCAAGGCCCAGCAGATCCTGTTCCCGCAAAGCGACGCTATCGTGCTGCCAAACCCGATCTCGGTCGAGATGTCCGCCATGCGCGTGTCGCTCTTCCCGGGTCTGGTGCAGGCTGTCGTCTACAACCAGAACCGTCAGCAGCCGCGTGTGCGCCTGTTTGAGCAGGGTCTGCGTTTTATCAAGGATGCGTCGGCCGAGAACGGCATCCGCCAGGAGCCCATGCTGGCCGGTATCATCACCGGTAACCAGGGTGATGAACACTGGGACGCCAAGGCCCGTGCCGTCGACTTCTTCGATCTGAAGGGCGATCTGGAAGCCGTGCTGGATCTGACCGCCGAGGGTGCCTCCTTTACCTTCGAACGTGCCGAGCACAGCGCCCTGCACCCGGGCCAGAGCGCCGCCATCCTGCGCGATGGTGTGGTGATCGGTCATATCGGTGTGATCCACCCGAGCCTCGAGAAGAGCCTGGGCCTGAAGACCCGTGCCGTCCTGTTCGAGCTGGAGCTGGACAAGCTGACCCCGGCCAAGGTGCCGGTCGCGGCCGAAGTTTCCAAGTTCCCGGCCAACCGCCGCGACATTGCCGTGGTGGTTGACCGTCAGGTCCTGGCCGGTGACGTTCTCGCCGTAATTAAAAAAGTTGGCGGAAATCAGGTAGTTGGAATAAACTTGTTTGACGTGTACCAGGGCGCTGGTATGGCCGAGGACAAGAAGAGCCTGGCCATCAGTCTGGTGTTGCAAGATACCCAGCGCACCCTGGAGGAGAAAGAGATTGCCGAAACCGTCGATCGCGTGGTTCAGGCTCTCTCGGCAGAGTTGAACGCATCCTTGAGGGATTGATCTATGGCGCTGACCAAAGCCGACATTGCAGAGCACCTGTTCACCCAACTCGGGGTGAGCAAGCGCGAGGCCAAAGAGCTGGTGGAAGCCTTCTTTGAGGAGATCCGGCAAGCCCTGGAGCGGGGCGAACAGGTCAAGATCTCCGGCTTTGGCAACTTCGATCTCAGAGAGAAGAGCCAGCGACCGGGTCGCAACCCCAAGACCGGTGAAGACATTCCCATCACGGCGCGACGCGTCGTGACCTTCCGACCCGGGCAGAAGCTCAAGGCGAGGGTCGAGAATGTCGAACCGCTCAAGGAGTAACAAAAAGCCAGGCCTAGCCTGGCTTTTTTCACTCTCCCTTTTTAGCGTGCCAGCCCTGGCCGGCTCATTACCCTTGAGCGAGCCTACCCGCGCCTGGTTGGCCAGCCAACCCGAGATCTCCCTCTGCTATCCGGCCATCGATTACCCTCCCTATCTGGTGAAAGGGGGTGGCTTGGCGCGGGATCTTATCAGACAACTGACCGACTCTCTGGGGTCGCGCGTCACCTATCTCTCCTATCCAACCTGGCGTGCCACCCGGGAGGCCTATCTGGCGGGGGCGTGCGATCTGCTGCCCATCATGAGCCCGGAGGGGGTGGATCCTCTGCTTGGCGTGCAGAGTCGGCCCCTCTTCACGGTGCGCTCGGCACTGCTCTACAGGGCGGGGGCAAGGAGGGGGGGGGCCATGGTACCCGCCGCCTGGCTGAGTCCTGACACCATGGGGGAACTGTTGCCGGAGCTGGCCCTGAAGCCCGCTCCGGCAGGGGTCTCTCCCTACCAGCTGTTGCAGGAGGGGAAGGCACAGGCCTATTTCGGTGACTACCTCTCCCTGCGCGATAC
>NZ_CDDB01000081.1 GCF_000820105.1 Aeromonas schubertii
CGACGAGCCCATCCCGGTCGAACTGCGACCGGCGCTCGGCAACCGTATCTATGGCTGCGATGACTGCCAGCTGATCTGCCCCTGGAACCGCTACGCGGACGCCACCCCCGAGCCGGACTTCACCCCGCGCCCCAATCTGCACCGCCCCCCCCTGCTCACCCTGTGGAGCTGGGATGAACCGACCTTTCTCAAGCACACAGAGGGGAGCCCGATCCGCCGTATCGGCTACCAGCGCTGGCGTCGCAACCTGGCGGTAGCGCTCGGCAACGGACCGGCCGACGGGGCGGTCATCACGGCTCTCGAACAGGCACGCCCCCATGCTACGCCCCTGGTGGCCGAGCATGTCGACTGGGCCCTCGCCACCCTCCAGAGTCGCGCCGAAGAAGAGAACAAGAAGACTCAAAGGCTGATCCGCTGCATCGAAAAAGGTCTACCGGATCACGCCTAGCCATCGCAGGGCTTGCACCGGGATATCCGGTTTTTCATCCTGTGCCGTCACCCGTGCAGACAAGGAGTAGAGCATGCACATTTTGGGAGTCGATATCGGTGGAAGCGGCATCAAGGGATGCCTGGTCGATACCACAACGGGAGAGCTCATCGGCGAACGCCACCGCATCCCCACCCCGCAGCCGGCAACCCCGGCGGCCATCGCCCACACCCTCAAGGCGCTGGTCGAGCACTTCGACTGGAAAGGCCCGGTAGGGTGCGGCTTTCCGGCCATCATCCATCACGGGATTGCCAAGAGTGCCGCGAATATAGACCCGAGCTGGGTCGAGACCGACGCCGAGCGACTGTTTGGCGAGATCACCGGCCTGCCCTGCTTTGTACTTAACGATGCCGATGCGGCAGGCATTGCCGAGATGCGCTTCGGCGAGGGCAAGGGGCACGAGGGGGTGGTCATCCTGATTACGGTCGGCACCGGCATCGGCACCGCCGTGTTTGTGAACGGCCATCTGCTGCCCAACACCGAGCTGGGCCATCTGATGCTGGAGGGGATGGTCGCCGAGCACTACTGCTCCGACGCGGTACGCAAGCGCGAGGATCTGGGCTGGGGCAAATGGGGCAAGCGCTTCAATCACTATCTGGCGCGACTCGAATTTCTCTTCTCCCCGGATCTCTTCATCCTGGGTGGCGGCAGCGCCGCCAAGATGGACAAGTTCATCGACAAGATAGCCACCCGGGCTCCCCTGTTGCCGGCGGCCAGCCTGAACCAGGCCGGTATCATAGGGGCAGCCCTCTATGCCGCCAGCCGCCAGGGGCGCAAGCAGAGTCGTCGCGGATGACAGAAGAGGGCACCACGCCCTCTTCCCATGTCATCAGATATCGTCGAGACGGTGGGCACCGTGGATCAGGCGGTGACGCCGCTGCTGCTCCAGAGCGGCCAGGGTGTCGAGCAGGCTGGCGGTCCCCTCGGTCGGGCATTCGCGCGCCAGACGGGAGAGCTCGCTCACCAGCCGGCTCTCGATGCCATCGGCCAGAGAGACGATATGATCCGTGGTCATGGTGGCCGGCAGTTCGCTCTGATTGATGAGGGGGATCAGGTCGTCGGCAAACCCCAGCTCCAGCCAGGTATCTGAAACACCCTCGCTCATCTGCCGCCGGTACTCCTGCAGATGGACCAGCGCCGACTCCTCGCGCCCCCTGAGGTAGGCCAGCAGCAGGCGGCTGCGCTCGGCATCCGCCTGTCGTTCGAGGCGGCCATAGAGGCGTGACAACATCTGATGCACCTGCTCCAGGTAGTGCAGCAAGTCCTTGATCTGTTGGAAGCGCATGATGAACTCCTCCGGTCATTGACTCGATCCCAGTATCTACAGAGGGAAAAACGGCGCCAAGCGGTCCCGAGAGAGGGATTGCGACAAGTCAAAGAAGTGGCGAATAAATCGACAACCGGGAGAAAGTGGAACAAAACGTGCCGCAAGGGGCGAAGAGCCATTCGAGAGAAGGAGATTTTGGAGCGGGAAACGAGACTCGAACTCGCGACCCCGACCTTGGCAAGGTCGTGCTCTACCAACTGAGCTATTCCCGCAACGGAGTGTTATCGGCGATGGTTTGGAGCGGGAAACGAGACTCGAACTCGCGACCCCGACCTTGGCAAGGTCGTGCTCTACCAACTGAGCTATTCCCGCAACGGAGTGCCATCGGCGATATTTTTGGAGCGGGAAACGAGACTCGAACTCGCGACCCCGACCTTGGCAAGGTCGTGCTCTACCAACTGAGCTATTCCCGCAAAACAGATTGTCATCGCGATGGATTGGAGCGGGAAACGAGACTCGAACTCGCGACCCCGACCTTGGCAAGGTCGTGCTCTACCAACTGAGCTATTCCCGCAACGGAGTGCCATCGGCGATATTTTGGAGCGGGAAACGAGACTCGAACTCGCGACCCCGACCTTGGCAAGGTCGTGCTCTACCAACTGAGCTATTCCCGCAACAGATTGTCTTCGCGATGAGTGGAGCGGGAAACGAGACTCGAACTCGCGACCCCGACCTTGGCAAGGTCGTGCTCTACCAACTGAGCTATTCCCGCAACGGGCATCACCGACGAAATTTGGAGCGGGAAACGAGACTCGAACTCGCGACCCCGACCTTGGCAAGGTCGTGCTCTACCAACTGAGCTATTCCCGCAACGTACGGCAGCTTGCGCTACTGCACGGGAGCCGAATTATACGAGGGGGCACTTCAATTGCAAGGGCTTTTTCGGCCACGCTGGTGCGAATGCCTAAAAGCTCGCCGAATTGGCGGGCCTTTCACCCGCCCCCCGATGGCCGAGGATCAGATGGTAAAGATCCGCTCCCGATAGAAACGCAGCTCGGCCACCGACTCACGAATGTCATCGAGAGCCTGGTGGGTCCCCTGCTTCTTGAACTCCCCGAGGATCTCCGGTTTCCAACGACGCACCAGCTCCTTGATGGTGCTGACGTCGACGTTGCGGTAGTGGAAGAAGGACTCCAGCTCCGGCATGTGGCGAACCATGAAGCGGCGATCCTGGCCGATGCTGTTGCCGCACATGGGGCTGGTTCGCTCGGGCACCCACTGGCGCAGGAAGGCCAGGGTCTCGGCCACGGCGGCCGCCTCGTCGTGCCGGCTGGCACGCACCCGGTCGATCAGGCCCGAGGCGCCGTGGGTGTTCTGGTTCCACTCGTCCATCTTGGCCAGCTCGGCCTCGCTCTGATGAATGGCCAGCACAGGCCCCTCGGCCAGCACATTGAGATCCTTGTCGGTGACGATGGAGGCGATCTCCAGCACCACGCACTCATCGGGATCGAGGCCGGTCATCTCCATATCGATCCACACCAGATTCTGCTCTGAAACGGTCATCTTGCTTACTCTTGGCGGCATTTTGTGAATTTGCATGTATCATACTGGCTTTGTTTTTAGCAGCAAAACGGCGAATCGCGTGGCAAAGAGAGCGAAACTCAATCTGGGACAGCAGCGGCGGGTACAAGCCAACCGCGACAAGCGCCTGAACGACCTCAAAAAAGAGAAGGCGCCGCAGATCGATGACAGCCTGCTGGGCGCCCCCGAGGAGGGGGTGGTCATCAGCCGCTTCGGCCAGCATGCGGATGTGGAGTCCCAACATGGCACCCTGGGCCGCTGCAACCTGAGACGCACCCTCGGCAGCGTGGTGTGCGGCGACAAGGTGATCTGGCGACCGGGCAGCAACGAAGGGGTTCCGGGGGTCATCGAGGCGGTCCATCCTCGCCACTCGGTGCTGACCCGTCCCGACTTCTATGACGGGGTCAAACCGGTGGCGGCCAACATCGATCAGATCGTCATCGTCTCCTCCGTCATGCCGGAGTTCTCCAGCAATATCATCGACCGCTACCTGGTAGCCGCCGAAGACGTGGAGATCACCCCCTTTATCGTCCTCAACAAGGTCGACATGTTGGGGGACGCCGATCGCGTCGCCATCGAGCGTCAACTCGATATCTACCGTGGACTCGGTTATCCGGTGCTGCTGGTGAGCAGCAAGAGCGGCGAGGGTATTGACGCCCTCAAGGCCGCCCTGGCCGACAAGGTGAGCATCTTCGTAGGCCAGTCCGGGGTAGGCAAGTCATCGCTGACCAATGCCCTGCTGCCCGGGCTGGATGTGCTGACCGGCGAGATCTCCGAGGTCTCGGGTCTGGGCCAGCACACCACCACCACGGCGCGCCTCTACCACTTCCCGAGCGGCGGCGATCTCATCGACTCCCCGGGGATTCGCGAGTTCGCCCTCTGGCACCTGGAGCCGGAGCGGGTCACCTGGTGTTTCGTGGAATTTCGCGACTACCTGGGGGGGTGCAAGTTCCGGGACTGCAAGCACAAGGATGACCCCGGCTGCGTCCTGCGCGAGGCGGTCGAGCGGGGCGAGATCACCCGCGAGCGCTTTGGCAACTATCACCGGATCCTGGAGTCGATGCAGGAAACCCGTCACGGCCGGCAGCAAGCCCGCCTCTGATCCACTTTTCGAATGAGAGCATCATGAGCTTCACCGATACCCTGAAAATTGCCGGTCAATACTGCCTGCCCAAACACGCCCTCTCCCGTCTGGTGGGCAAACTGGCGGCGGCCGAGGCGGGCACCCTGACCACCCGCATCATCGAATACTTCATTGGTCGCTACGGCGTGGACATGAGCGAGGCCCTGCATGAAGAGGCCGCTCACTACAAGAGCTTCAATGCCTTCTTCACCCGTCCGCTCAAGGAGGGAATCCGCCCCGTGGTCGAGGATCCCATGACCCTGGCCCTGCCGGTGGACGGCACCGTCAGCCAGCTCGGCCCCATCAGCCAGGGCCGCATCATCCAGGCCAAGGGCCACGACTACAGCGCCCGCGAGCTGTTGGGGGGCTATGACGATCTGGTGGCCCCGTTCAAAGACGGTGACTTCGCCACCATCTACCTGGCGCCCAAGGACTACCACCGCATCCATATGCCGTTGGACGGTGTGCTTGAAAGCATGGTGTTCGTGCCGGGGGATCTCTTCTCGGTCAATCCCCTGACCGCCGAAAACGTGCCCAACCTGTTCGCCCGCAACGAGCGGGTGGTCGCCACCTTCCGCACCGAACACGGCCCCCTGGCCATGGTGCTGGTCGGCGCCACCATAGTCGCCAGCATCGAGACCAGCTGGGCCGGATGCATCGCCCCGTGCGGTCGCAAAGAGGTCAAGCGCTGGGACTACCCGGGTGAGCAGGCTATCACCCTGAAGAAGGCCGAGGAGATGGGGCTGTTCAAGCTTGGCAGCACGGTCGTCTGCCTGTTCGGACCGGGCATGCTCGAGCAGTTCGAGCCGCACCTGCAACCGGGCGTGGTCACCCGCATGGGCGCCCCGTTTGCCCGCCTCAAGGGATGAGTCTATGAGCCAGTCGAACAACCCCCTGCACGGGGTGACCCTCGCCATGATGGTCACCGAACTGGTGGATCACTACGGCTGGCCCGAGCTGGGGCGGCAGATCCCGGTGCGCTGCTTCACCCATGACCCCAGCATCAAGTCGAGCCTCACCTTCCTGCGCCGCACCCCCTGGGCCCGCGAGAAGGTAGAGGCCCTCTATCTGCTGACCCGGCAGCAGGCCACTATCTGGCAAAAACCATAAATCAGAGAACGATCATGGCATTCACCATCACCTATCGGTATCGTAAACAGCTGAAGTCGATTGGCTACGCCAACGACAAACACCACAGCATCTTTGACGCCATTGCCGCCGCCGAGGGTATCGATATGGTGCGCTACCGCGCCATGGAAGAGCAGGTGGCCAACATCAGCCGCCGCGACAAGAAGATGCTCAAGGAGTTTCGCGAGAACTACTTCCGTGAACTCGGTTTCAGCGACATCGTCATCGTGAGAGACGAACAGGAGTAACCCATGTTACGCATGACAGGGATCGTCATGATGATCACGCTACTGCCCGGCTGCAGCCTGCTGCCCTGGTGGGATGATGAGGCCCTGGTCCGCGACCAGCACGGCTGCCTGCGCAGCGAAGGATATCGCTGGTCTCCCCTGATGGAACGCTGCCTCATCCCCGCCGAGCAGGCGGTCCGACTCGGCTCTCTCAAGTATGGCGATGACCGAACCGCCTGGGTGCTGGTCGCCCGGGACAACAGCGAGGCCGAAGTCTATCTGCCGGAGCGTGACGCCATCGTATTGCCCCGTCGCAACCGGGGTGACAAACCCATGTGGGAGAGCGGCGACTGGTCTCTGCTGCGCAGCCGCGGCTTCGTGCTGAGCGAGGATGGCCACGCCCGCTTCCACAACTACGGCGCCCCATAACCCGGAATTCCCCTGTGCTGCACGAGATCTGGATCAGCGGCTACCGCTCGGTACGCAAACTGCGCATGTCCCTCGATCGTATCAATCTGGTGCAGGGCCCCAACGGCTGTGGCAAGAGCAACCTCTATCACGCCCTTCGCCTGCTGACCCGCAGCGCGGCAGGCGATCTCGCGCAAACCCTCAGCGCCGAGGGAGGCATCAGCCAGGCCCTGTGGGCAGGCGGCTGGCGCCGCGGAGACAAGGCGGGATCCCCGCGCCGTATCATACTCGGCATGCAGAGCGAGCAGTTTGGGTACGAGCTGCAGATTGGTTTGCCGCCCCCCATCCCCGGTTTTTCCCGCTTCACCCAGGATCCCCAGATCAAACAGGAAGAGGCCTGGCTCGGCCTGCGCCGCTCTCCTGCCAACCAGCTGCTGCTGCGCCGCAACCAGGCCGTCATGGCTCAGAATCTGGACGGGGAGAAGGTGGAGTATGCCCCCGGCATGCTCCATCATGAATCGGTGTTCGGACACCTGGCCGAGCCGGATCGCTACCCCGAGTTGGCCAAGCTGCGCCACCTGATGAGTCAGTGGCGTTTCTATCACCACTTCGATACCCACCCCGGCTCTCCCCTGCGCCATCCCAGGCCGGGCATACTCACTCCCGTGCTGGGCCACGATGGCCAGGATCTGGCGGCGGCCTTCGCGACGGTGGAAGACATTGGCGACAAAGAACTGCTGCATCGCATCCTGGGTGAGGCTCTACCCGATACCCGCTTCGGAGTCACCCGATTCGAGACCGGCTTTGCCGTTCAGATGGAGCGTCGGGGACTGGTCCGCCCCCTCGATGGCCGAGAGCTCTCCGATGGCACCCTGCGGCTACTCTGCCTGACCGTTGCGCTGCTCAGCCCCCGCCCGGCTCCCCTGCTCGTTCTGAACGAACCCGAGAGTAGCCTGCACCCGGATATGCTGCCGGCGCTGGGGCGCCTCATCGCCGAGGCGGCCCGCTACTCACAGCTCTGGATCACCACGCACAGTCCGGTACTGGCCTCCTGCATAGAGGCTCACGCCTCCTGCAAGCGATTCCCGCTGCAAATGGTCGAAGGAGAAACTTGCCTGGAAGACCCGCGGCGACGGGAGTGGCACTTCGATGAAGAGTGACAGGCGGTCATCCCGCCTGTCGGGAGAGATCAGTTGCCCAGTGTGGCAAACAGACCATTTTCGAGCTCGCCACGAGAGATGCAGACAGGCTTGAGGGAAGGCGCAGCGATGCGCTCGCCGGATGACTCCACATAGTAGAGACGGGTATTGCCCTTGACGTTGACGGTCGCCACGCTGTTGTCACCGCTCTGGGTGATGATGAGGTTCACCTGCACATTGGGTTCACCCGCCACCACCTTGGCCCCCATGGAGCCACAGTCGAGCCACTTCAGGCCGTCGGCCGCCTCGGGCAGATAGGCCGTCATCAGACCGGCACCACGCTGGCTGTTTTCGATCTGCAGGCCGTGATCCTTGAACCATTTCTCGGCCCGGGACCACACCAGATCCACCGGGATCTGCATGGTCTGGGTGTTGTTGGTGGCCATCGCCTGGGGGGGCGTGTAGCGATAGTCCTCATTGCTGCCATTGTCACCGGCACAACCGCCCAGCAGCAGGGCTACCAGCGCGGCACCATAAGCCTTCTTCATTTTCTTTTCTCGTTTGGATGACTGGCCCTCTGGCCAGGCCGGTATTATCCACCGCCCCGTAAAAACTGTCAGCCTCTCCCGGTTTTGCATGAGCCTTTCTTTACAAGCCCGCGACGCTCGCTTAGATTGCGGACAAACCGTAGCCTGAGTCTTCCCGTGACCACCCTGATCCTTCCCGACTGGTTGCAACAGGTCTTCGACCAACTGCCTATCAGCCTCTTCTGCCGTGACCCAGAGGGACGCTATCTCTTCTGTAACCTCACCTTTGCCCGGCAGGCCGGTTTCGCCACTCCGGATGACCTGGTAGGACGCTACGATCACGAGCTGCCCTGGGGAGATCGCTACCGGGACGAGGATCGTCGGCTACTGGCCCACGGCGCCCCCTTGATCGGGCAGCAGACGCGTTGTCAGGAGGGTGGCCAAGAGTGCTGGATCAACAGCCACAAACTGCCTCTCTTCGGCGCACAGGGAGAGGCGTTGGCCGTGCTCGGCATGGTGGAGGAGATCACTCACTTCAAGGGGGTTGAGGAGGCACTCTCTCTTCATCAGCACTTGCTGCGCAGGGTACTCGACGCCATACCGGATCTCATCAGCCTGACCCGGGAGGACGGCCAGCTACTGGAGTGCAACCACGCCCTGCTGCAGTTTCTCGGGGCTCGCCGCGAGGATCTCCCGCTCCCTCTGGCCGGACATCCACTCCATGAGCTCCCCGCTGCCGAAGTCGAAATCTCCCTCAAGGATGCCGCCGGGCGCCTCCACCAACTGGCCGTGACCCGACTCTGCGTCCCCGGCCTGGGAGAGCCCGCCCTGCTGACCCTCTATCGGGACGTCACCGGACTGCGCTCGACCCAGAAGCAGCTCAAGCGCGCTCACCATTTCGACAGCCTGACCGGTTTGATGAAACTCTCGACCCTGCTCGAGCAGACCCAGCGTCTGCCACGTCAAGCGGTCGGCCTGGTGATGCTGGACGTTCAGCATTTTCGCGAGATCAATGACCGCTTCGGTATTCGAGTGGCAGACCAGTTACTGAGCCAGATTGCCGTGCGCCTGCAGCAGTTGGCCCCCAGAGAGGCGTTGATCGGGCGTCTCGCCGCCGATGACTTCTGCCTGCTGCTGCCCTTGCACCATCTGACACTGCCTCTGGCCAGTTGGGTCAAGGCGCTCCACCGCCAGCTTCTCCCTCCCTATCAGGTACAGGATCACCTGATTCAGATTGAGTGCCATCTGGGTTATGCCGAAGGTGAGAGCAGTGAGGCCGAACTCCTGCTGGGACATGCGGAGGCGGCCCTGGCTCAGGCCAAGCGCGAGCGCATCACCTGCCACCCCTTCGATCCCCAGTTGGCCGCCCGCATCCGACGCAGCCGTCATCTGGAACAGGCCCTGCCCGTGGCCATTCGTCAGGAGCGCCTGCATCTGGTCTATCAACCCATCATGGGCGCCCCCCGGGGAGAGCTGCTGGGCACAGAGGTGCTCTGCCGCTGGCACGATGACGAGCTGGGCCCCATCTCTCCCGATGAGTTCATCCCGCTGGCCGAATCAATGGGACTCATTGGGGTTCTTGGCTTGCAGGTAATGAGGCGAGCCTGCGCCCAGCTTGCCCGCTGGCAGCCGCATCACCCCGGGCTGCTGCTCTCGGTCAACCTCTCGCCGCTGCAGTTTCGCCACCCCGGACTCTGCCTTGAGCTATGCCGCATCATCGATGAGTGCGGCCTCTCCACCGGGAGAGTGGAGCTGGAGATCACCGAGAGCGTCTTGATGGAAAATGCCGAGGAGATCGATAGCAATCTTCGTCAGTTGCTGGCCGCCGGCTTCTCCCTGGCCATCGACGACTTCGGCACCGGCTATTGCTCCCTCGCCTACCTCTCCCGCCTCAAGGTGCACAATCTGAAGCTGGATCGCAGCTTCATTCGCGAGCTGGAGAGCAATCCGACCACCACCGCCATCGTTCGCTCCGTGATAGGCCTGGCTCAGGAGCTGGGCATTCAGATCACCGCCGAGGGGGTCGAAACAGAGGCACAGCACGGCTGGTTGGTAGCTGCCGGCTGTCAACGGCTGCAGGGCTATCTGTTTAGCCCTCCCCTGCCTCCGATACAGTTTGCCGAGCGCTTCCTGACGCTTGCGAAAAATCAAGAGGCCGCTCAATGAGCGGCCTCTTGGCAAGGATCTCTTACTCCTGGAAGTAGGTTCCCCAACCGTCGTACTCCACACCATGCTTGGCGATGATGGGGAGCATGGCTTCCACATCGGCCATGATGGCGTCGGCATTGAGGGGCTTCTGGGTGATAGCATCGAAGCAGAGGATGGTGGCGCCGTCGTCCAGCTCCATCTCCTCGGCATCGGTCACCTCGTAACCGGCCTTGAACAGATCCACCGCGGCCTTCTCCAGACGGGCAAAGTCCTGACAGGCGAAGTGGTGCTCAATCTCGTACTCCGCGTCGGGATTGCTGCCATCGGCCAGCAGCTCGTCGATGATGGCGAGAGTCTCTTCACGCCACTCTTGCAGGTTGGTGCTCATAACGCCTCCAGGGCAGGAAAGTTGGGCGCAAGGATAACGCGCCCCCCTCTTTGGCTCAATCGCTTCTCCCTCCCCCCGAATGGGGGAGAGAGAAAAAAAGCCAGATCGAAACCTTATTCCACAACAACCCATCCGACCAGTGGATCCAGATGCTCAGCCAGCGCTCAGTCGCAACATATCGTTAACTTTCAGGCTCAATACCACAGCATCCCCTGATGACAGCACGATGACAAGGGGCGCACGGGAGGTTATCAAGGGACGGCGAGCGAAGACTCGCACCATATCCATCGTGTGAAGGAGCACATGAACGATGACAAGAAAAACAATAGTGAGCCTGGCAATAGGCTCCACCCTTATGATTGGAAGCCACGCATTTGCCGCCCCGGTTCACGGCCCCTTTGACGCCCCGTTGGCAGACGAGGAGAAGGTGCTGCAAATGCTGCGCGACAGTGGACGCATACCGGCACTGGCTACCCCGGAGGCGGAGCAGAACATCCTCTCCCGCTTCTATCGGGATAAAGCCAGCGCCTACAATGGTCACAGCGGCGATCTCGCCTTTCAGGAGTCCCGCATTCGCGCCAAAATCCTCAAGAAGGTGAAGCTCAACGGTACGGCGCGCCTGCGCGATCGTATCCCGACCCTGTTGCTCAAGGGGATCGAGAAGGAGCAGTGGAGCGGCGGCAAACGAACCGACCGCATCCTGGCCATCCTGATCGACTTCCCGGACTACCCGAAAAACAGCATCAAGCCTGACCAGACCAAGATGTACTACCCGGACTATGCGCCGGAGCACTATCAGGATCTGCTCTTCTCCTCCAAGGGCTATGCCGGCCCGAGTGGCGAGAAGTTCATCTCCATGCGCCAGTTCTACGAGCAGCAGTCCGGCCAGAGTTATAGCGTGGCCGGTCAGGTCGCCGGCTGGTACACGGCGAGCCAGAATGCCGCCTATTACGGCAGCAACAAGAACCAGACTGCCGTCCGGGAGTTGGTGCGGGAAGCCCTCAACCAGGTGGCCAACGATCCCTCTATCGACCTGTCCGAGTTCGACCAGGAGGATCGCTACGATCTGGACGGAGATGGCAACCGCAACGAGCCCGATGGCCTCATCGACCACCTGATGATCTTCCACTCCAGCATCGGGGAAGAAGCCGGTGGCGGCGATCTGGGTGAAGATGCCATCTGGGCCCACCGCTGGAACCTCGGTAAGGTCTATCAGCTGCCGGGTACCAACTTCTCGGCCTATGACTACACCATCCAGCCCATCGATGCGGCGGCCGGCGTCTGCTCTCATGAGTACGGTCACGACCTGGGGCTGCCGGACGAGTACGACACCAAGTACACCGGCAAGGGTGAACCTATCGCCACCTGGTCCGTCATGTCGTCGGGCTCCTGGGCCGGCGTCATCGGTGGCACCGAGCCGACCGGTTTCTCACCCTGGGCCAAAGAGTTCCTGCAAGCCTCTCTGGGCGGTAACTGGCAGCATGGCAGCAATGTTCACGTCGACGATCTCGGCGCCCGTGGCAACGTCTACATGCTGGATCAGGCCAACGACAAGGGGCGTAACGACGACGTGGTGCGTATCAATCTGCCCGCCAAAAAGGTGCCGCTCAATGCCCCCTACGCCGGCCAGTTCCAATACCATGGCGGCAAGGGCAACAACCTGGATAACCGGATGAGTGTATCGCTCGATCTCACCGGTCGCAGCCAGGCCACCCTCTCGTTCAAGACCTGGTACCAGATCGAGCAGGACTATGACTACGCCAGGGTGCTGGTCAATGGCCAACCCATCACGGGTAACCTGACCACCAGCAACGATCCCAATGGCGTCGGTTTTGGCGCAGGTATCACAGGTAACTCGGATGGCTGGAGTGATGCCGAGTTTGACCTCACTCCCTGGGCCGGCCAGCGCATCGAGCTGACCCTGCAGTACCTGAGTGACGGTGGCGTGGCCGAGAAGGGCTTCTTCGTGGATGAGCTGACCGTCCAAGCCGACGGCGACCTGGTACTGAACGACGGAGCCGAGGGGACGAGTGCCTTCACCCTGGCCGGTTTCGCCCGGAATGACGGCAGCGAAGCCAAGGAGCACTATTACCTGGCCGAATGGCGTAATCACGCCGGTGTCGACAAGGGACTGGCCCACATCAACGTTGCCGGACAGATGATGCGCTACGAGCCGGGCATGCTGCTCTGGTACGTGGATGGCAGCCAGGAGAATAACTGGGTCGGGGTCCATCCCGGTGAAGGCTTCCTCGGCGTAGTCGATGCGGATCAACACACCCTGAAATGGAGCGACGGCGCCGTCGCCAGTACCCGTTACCAGATCCACGATGCCACCTTCAGCCTGGGCTTCCAACGCCCGCTGGAGATCAAACACTCGAGCGGGTCTTTCCTGCGGGATCTGTGGCTGGCTCCGCGTCGGGTCTTCAAGGACAGCAAGCGCTACATCAGCGACGACATTCCCGATGCGGGCCGCAAGTTGCCCGAATACGGACTGAAGATCCAGGTCACGGGCCAGGCTCGCAACATGACCACGGGTCGCATCATCATCAGCCAGCATCCCTGATAGTCACCCTCTGCCGACACGGCAGAATATAAAAAAATCCGAAACCCGGAGACGGGTTTCGGATTTTCTATGTCAATTCGGCGTCCCGAGACGCCAAACCGATCTCGGTGCTTACTTCTTGCTCTCTTCGGCAGCCTTCTCGACGGTCGCGGCGGCATCGCTCACGGCGGCGGCTTCGGTCTTGGCGGCATCGGCGGCCTGCTCAACCTTCTCGGCGGCCTTGTCGGCAGCCTGCTCAACGGTCGCAGCAGCATCGCTCACGGCGGCAGCGGCGGCTTGAGCCGGCTCGGCGGCAGGGGCCTTGGCCTCTTCTTTTTGGCCACAAGCGGTCAACATCAAACCCAGGATACCGGCTACCAGTACTTTGTTCATCAGTCATTCCTCGAAGACAGGTTGAGAGATGGTCGGCACCATCCCTGTGCGCCGGATCACATTCCGGCCTGACACGGCGCGCACTATATCCCTATGGAACCGGAAGTAAAACGTGTCTTTCAATGAGATTTTTTTCTTCGGTGGATGAAAGATGGCTATATTTGCATGCGTTGTAGGATCTTCCACTAATCTGGCGTTATTTACGCCCCAGATGGCTCATTATTTCATCTGCCGAGCAACAACTCCCCTCACAGCAACAAATTGCCCAAGGGTGATGAGTTCAGACAGAAGCTGACCCGCAGGGCAGGCGCAACCCCTGCCCGGCGCTGTCACGAGCCAGGGCCAGCAGGGCCATCACCCGCAGCGCCTCGCCAGCCGGCACCGGGTTGGCCCCCTCCCCCTGCACCGCGCGGGCAACGGCCGGATAGTAACTGGCGTAGGCCCCTGCCTCGGGGGCAATGGTCACCTCACCGATCTGCTCCTCCTGTCGGGTGTAGAGCCTCCCCCGGGATTCCCCCTCGCCCCAGCCAGGCTGGCCGGGCAAGAGCCCGGCCTTAAGCCAGCTCTCCTGTTGATCCAGACCCGACTTGACATAGCTGGCACGGGTACCGTGTACCGTGAAGCGCTGCACCGCATGGGAGACCAGGGAGCCGGCACGCAGCAGCACCCGACACCGGCCATAGCCCAGGATCACCTCGAAGTAGTCATCGCTCATGGCGCCTTCGCGCTGGCCGGCGATGTCCGCCTGCAACCAGTCTGGCTCGCCAAACAGCTGCAATACCTGATCGAGCAGATGCGGGCCAAGATCGAACCAGAGCCCGGCACCGGGCCCACTCCCTTCGCGCCAACGCTGACGCACCGTGGGGCGGAAGCGATCGAAGCGACTCTCCAGCACCCTCACCTCGCCAAGCAGCCCCTCATTGATGAGACGGCGCAGGGTCAGGAAGTCGGCGTCCCAGCGGCGGTTGTGAAAGATGCTGAGCAGTAGTCCCTGCGTCTCGGCCAGGGCGATCAGCGACTCGGCCTCACGGGTATCGAGGGCAAACGGCTTGTCGATGACCACATGCTTGCCGGCCAACAGGGCCTGCCGCGCCAACGGGGCATGGGTGTCGTTCGGCGTGGCGATAACCACCAGCGCAATCTCGGGGTCAACCAGCATGGTGGCCATGTCACACACCCGTACTCCGGGCAGGTCGGCATGCACCTTGTCAGCATCCCGGCTGACCACAGTGGTGAACCTTATGCCCTCGGCGCTGCGCAGCAGCGGGGCGTGGAAGGTCTTGCCGGCATAGCCATAGCCGACCAGAGCGGTATTCAGCGCCATCACGAACTCCTCTCTCAGACTCCGGTATCACACAGGCGGCGGCCACGTCGAGTCAGTAGCAACAACAGGGGCGGCAACATCAGCCACATGTGCATCTCAAGCTGCTGCATGGACGAGGTGGCAAGCGCCCCCGTGACCCCGACCAGGGCTCCGGCACCGCTCATCTGCAGCAGGCCAAGCAGGGCGGCAGCGGTGCCGGCACAGTGGCCGAACGGTGCCAGGGCCATGCCGGCAGCCGAGCCCATCACCATGGCAAAGCCAATACTGGAGAGGAAGACGGGCCCCATCATGGCGAGCGGCGTCTCGACACCGCGCAGCCAGGTCAGCAGCAGTGCCGACGAGGATATCACGAGCAGACCGGCACGCAGGGTTCGACGCGGCCCAAAACGGCCGATGAGGCGCGGCGCCATGAAGCAGGCGATGATGTTGAGGGCGGCGTTGGCGGTAAACCAGTGGCTAAAGCCATTCATGTCCAGTCCCAACTTGACCATCAGTTGCACCGGAGCTGCCGTGACGTAGGCGAGGATGACCGCCATCGCCAACATACACAGTGAGGCATTGAACAGGAATCTGCTGTCTCCCAGCACCGGGCGATACCGTTCCCAGGCGATCAATGGCCCCTCGCTGCGGGTCTCGGCCGGGCGGGTCTCGGGCATGGTGAACCAGAGCCAGCTGCCGACGATCGCGGCATAGCCGGCCATAAACCAGAAGTTGGCCTCCCAGGCGAAGCGGGCGGTAAGCCAGCCACCGAGCAGAGGCGCAAGCGCCGGAATAAAGCAGATGGCACCGTTCAGGTAGGAGATCATCTGGCCACTCTTTTTCGGGCCATAGCTGTCACGAACCACAGAGAAGGCGGCCACCGAGGTGGCGCAGGCTCCCAGGCCTTGCAACACCCGAGCCATCATCAGGGCGCCCAGACTGCTGGCAAAGCCCGCCAGCACGGCGCTGGCACAATAGAGCAGGATACCGCACAGGGCCACCGGTCGACGCCCGTGGCGGTCGGCCAGCGGGCCGGCCAACAACTGGCCCACTCCCATGCTGGACAGGAACCAGGTGATGGTGCCCTGCATCCACTCCACCGGTGCGCCGAGAGACTCGGCCATCTGGGGAATAGCAGGCAAGTAGATATCGATGGCCAGAGGACTGAACAACACCAGCAGCACCAAAAGAGACAGCAATCCCATCTTCAATCCCTCCTTCTTGACCCATGAGTGAAAGTCGGCGCAGTCTACGGGCTCAATGACATGAATGGAAATGGCATTTGTTCACCACTGTTATTCCGAAAGGGAAATACTGCAATCGTTTGCACCGGAGCCATCGTTGACAGAACCCAATCATCCCCACCAAACCCTGAAGGTCGATGGCAGAGCCTGGTTCATGGGAGACCTGCACGGCTGTTTCTCCCTGCTTCGCGAGAAGCTGGCCGATGCCGGGTTCAATCCTGGGCGGGGGGACATGCTCATCGGCGTGGGGGACCTCATCGACCGGGGCCCCGATAGCCTCGCCTGCCTCTCTCTGCTCGAGCGCCCCTGGTTTCGCACCGTCTTGGGTAATCACGAAGCCATGATGCTGGGGGCACTGCAGGGCAGTGAAGAGGAGTGGCTACGCTGGCGACGGAATGGGGGGGAGTGGTTCGATCGACTGAATGCCGAACAGCAGCAGCAAGCCAGGCGTTTCCTGCCACGCCTCGCAGCCCTGCCTCTTGCACTGACGGTCGAGACCTCGAGGGGGGCCCACATTGGTGTGGTACATGCAGACCCGGGCAGCAGCGACTGGAACGACCTCGACGAGACATTCTGCCTGCAGCACAGGCGGACCCTGCTCTGGGAGCGGGGCCGCCTGATGGGATGGCAACTGGGGGGACAACATCCGGAGGAGGTGAGCGGCATCGACCGGGTGGTGATGGGCCACACTCCTCTGCGCGATAGCCGCTGGCTGCGCCTTGGCAACCTGTGCTGGCTCGATACCGGCGCCACCTACAACGGTGAGCTCACCCTGGTGAGTGACCTTACCCTGCTTGGCTGACGAGGCCGTCGAGACGAAAACGCCGGGTCAGTCCTTCCAGCTCACAGGAGAGCTCGACCAGCGCCTGGCTTGCCGCCGCCGTCTGCCTGGCCCCTTCGCGGCTCTGCTCGGCCACCACGCCGATCCCGTTGATCGCCCTTGCGATCTCCTCGGCTGCACTGGCCTGCTGTTCGGCCGCGGTGGCCGTGTGAAGGGCGTGACCATTGATCTCGGAGACGGCATCGGCCACCCGTCCCAATGCGCCCTGCAAGCCCGCCGTCCCCTCCAGAGTCAGGTGTGACAGCTCCACACTGTGGCGGATCCCCCCCAACACCTTGCCGGCACTGCCATTGAGGCTGGTGACCAGGTGCTCTATGTCACGGATGGAGGATTGCACCTGCTCGGCCAGGGTCTTGACCTCACCGGCCACCACGGCAAATCCCCGCCCTTGCTCACCCGCACGGGCCGCCTCGATGGCGGCATTGAGTGCCAACATGTTGGTCTGATCGGCGATACCGGTGATGATGCCCAGGACACCACTGATGGCACCGGCATCCCTCTCCAGTTGCGTCATGGAGGCATTGGCCTCGACGGCCGCCGTCTCGGCCTGCTCGACCCGGGTCCGGGTCACCGCCACCGATTGGCCCATCTCCCTGAGGCTCTCCTCGATCTGTTGCACATCGCTCGCCGCCGCCTGGGCATGCTGGCTGATCTCCGCGGCCGAGGCGGCCATCTCGTCCATGGTACTCGCCAACACCTCGATCTCCCGGCTCTGTGCCGTGATGGCCCCGGTACTCTGGGAAGAGACGGTGCTCGTCTCCTCCGCCTTCTGGGCGATCAGGGTACTGGCCCGACTGATGCTGCCAATGAGTTCCCGCAGGCTATGTTGCATCACCCCAAGAGCACCGCAGACACTTTCGTCCCTGCTTGCCTCCAGCTTGCCCGTGAGATCGCCACTGGCGATAGCCCGGGTCAGCGAGAGCATCTGCTCGGGCTCCCCCCCCAGAGGATTGGTGACACTGCGGGCAACCCAGAGGGAGATCCCCAGAGAGAGCAGAGAAGCACCGGCCAGGATCCCCCAGAGCAAGTGCTGCAGGCTCTGAACAGGCGCCAGCGCCTCGCTCTCGTCCTGCTCTGCGACAAGGCTCCAGGAGATCCCCTCAAAATGCAGTGGTGCATAGGCAGAGAGTACCCGGTTACCCCGATAATCCAGGATGAGGCGAGTTGCCTTCTCACCGGACTGGCTCCCTCTCACCGCCTCGGTCATGACACCGTTTTGCTCCAGCGTGCCGGCAAATGAGGCTCGAATCGAGTGTTGCTCCGGATCCAGCAGGGAGTCGGAACGCATACGGCCATCGGGACCGACCAGATAGCTCTCGCCGGTCTGACCCATCCCCTCTCGCGTCTGCATGATGCGGTTGATGGCATCGATAGAGAGTTGTAATGCCAGCACCAGGGTGCGGCCATCGGCCAGACGAAGGGGCTGGCCGATAAAGGCGGCAGGCTCATCCTTGCTGGGGGCATAGGGGGCAAAGTCGACCATGGCAAAGGCGCCGCTCCCGGTCACCTTCCGAAAGAGCTCGGCCAGTCCGGACTCCCGGTAGGGGCCATTCACCAGATCGGTGCCATAATCGGGCTCCCTGGCCACCGTGTAGACGACCCGGCCAGTCTCATCGATCACGAAGAGATCGTAGAAGTGAAGCTGCTTCACATAGCCGTCGAGCAGATCGTGGTGATGCTGCCAGTCGCTGCCATCTTCCGAGAGATCAGAGAGGGTATCGGACAGTACCCTGAGCATCTCCTTCTGCCGTGCCAGGTATTCAGCAATCTGGGTCAGCTTGATCTCCCGCACCGAGGTAAGATGGCCGAACACCTGCTCCTGCAGGGCTCGGCTGGCACTGCGCTCGATAAGCAGGGCCCCCAATAGCGCCGGAATCAGGGCTATCAACAAACAGATCGCCATCAATCGGTAATGCAACGGCCAACGCGTCCCTTCTCTCATCCTTGCCTCCCGCGAACACCTGCTCCTGAGCACTCAGCCCACTCGTCAGTGGTTATAAATTAGTCAACAGCCCCTGCCTTTTCTGACACCCCTCCCCATACGGGGGGTGGACCCACCCCATCACCGTACAGATGGTGTGAAAAATGCAGCTTTCCCCGCCAGCCCCCTGGCCCTAGAATGCGGGGGTCTAAATTTCGGAGGTGGATGATGAACAAACTCGTACTGGCGACCGGCAATCAGAAGAAGGTCAAGGAGCTGGCAGCCATGCTGGCGGATCTCGACATCCAGGTGGTGCCCCAGAGCGAGTTTGCGGTGAGTGAGGTGGCCGAGACCGGCACCACCTTCGTCGAAAACGCCATCATCAAGGCCCGCCATGCGGCCAAGGTAACCGGTCTGCCAGCGGTGGCCGATGACTCTGGCCTCGAGGTGGATCTGCTGCAGGGGCGCCCCGGCGTCTACTCTGCCCGTTTCGCCGGCGATCAGGCCAGCGATCGGGAGAACATCGACAAGCTGCTGGCCGAGCTGAGCGGCGTACCGGCCGACCTGCGCACCGCCCGCTTCTGGTGTGTGCTGGTCTTCATGCGCCACGAGAACGATCCCACCCCCCTCATCTGCCAGGCCAGCTGGGAGGGTCTCATCACCGAGGAGCTGCGCGGCCAGAACGGCTTTGGCTACGACCCTGTCTTCTTCGTCCCCGGTGAGGGGTGCACCAGTGCCGAACTGCCGGCCGAGCGCAAGAACCAGCTGAGCCACCGCGGCCAGGCCCTGGCCCGACTCAAGGCCGCCCTCGCCGCCGCCGACTGACCCTCACAAAGTGCGATAAACTGGGGCCCATGGGCCCCGTTTTGTTGATTGGAACCGCCATGTTGCAACTGCCTCCCCTCTCCCTCTATATCCACATCCCCTGGTGCGTGCAGAAGTGTCCCTATTGCGACTTCAACTCCCACGCCCAGAAGGGGGAGCTGCCCCATCTCGAGTACGTGGCCGCCCTGCTCGATGACCTAGATCAGGATCTGCCGATGGCCCAGGGTCGCCCCCTGCACTCCATCTTTATCGGCGGTGGCACCCCCAGCCTGCTCAGCATCGAGGCGATGCAGGCACTGCTGGACGGGGTACGCGCACGCATTCCCCTGGTCGATGGGTGCGAGATCACCATGGAGGCCAACCCGGGCACGGTCGAGGCGGGCAAGTTCGCCGGTTTTCGCACCGCCGGGGTGAACCGCATCTCCATCGGGGTGCAGAGCTTCCAGCAGGAGAAGCTGGCCCGACTCGGCCGCATTCACGGCCCCGAAGAGGCGCGTGCCGCCGCGGCGCTGGCCCATGTCATTGAGCTGCCCACCTTCAATCTGGATCTGATGCACGGCCTGCCGGATCAGAGCCTGGACGACGCCCTGTACGATCTGGAGCAGGCCATCGCCTGCGCCCCGCCCCATCTCTCCTGGTACCAGCTCACCATAGAGCCGAACACGGCGTTCGCCTCAAAGCCACCACGCCTGCCCGAAGACGAGGTGCTGTGGGATATCTATGAACGTGGCCACGCCCTGCTCACCGCCAGCGGCTACCGCCAGTACGAGATCTCGGCCTACGCCAAAGAGGGGTATCAGTGCCATCACAACCTCAACTACTGGCGTTTCGGGGATTACCTCGGCATCGGCTGTGGTGCCCACGGCAAGCTGACCCTGCCCGCCGAGGGACAGATAGTGCGCACCGCCAAGGTCAAACACCCCAAGGGGTATCTGGATCCGGGCCGGCCCTATCTGGATCAACGCTGGGTGGTGGAGGAGGACGATCTGCCGCTGGAGTTCTTCATGAACCGCTTCCGCCTGTTTGAACCGGTGCCCAAGGCGGAGTTCACCGCCTACACCGGGCTGGCGCTGGAGCGAGTCGAGAGTGTGCTGGCGATCGCCAGGACCAAGGAGCTGATCATCGATCACGGGGATAGCTGGCAGCTGACCGCACTGGGTCACCGTTATCTCAACGTGCTGCTCGAGCTGTTTATGGACGAATAAGAGGGGGAAATGCGCTCAGCAGGCGACGAACATCATCGACTGCTGACCGCACTCCCACCCCTTGCGGTGCTTGGGGGTGCGCTGGAAGCTGCCCTTTCCCTTGCCGCTCTTCTCGACCCGCACCTGGAACAGGGGCGAAGTCACCAGCGCCTTAAGGTGGTTGTCATTCACGGTGCCACGCTGATGATCGTGGGCGATGGTGGCGTCGACCACCGGCTTCTTCCTGGCCATATCGGCTCCTCTCTGTCTCGGTTACATGCCCCGCGGGGCGGTCAAAAAACGCGCCGATTGTGCGCCCAAGCCGCCCACTATGCAAGGGCGCTCGCCCTTACTCCTCGCAGTGGCTGTGGTGCTCGTGGCTGCTTGCCCCCCCCGACTCCAGGGTCTCGAGGATGGCGCAGTGCTCGGCCGAGCGTGGCCCACCGCAGCAAATATCCGAGAGCGCCTTGAGATTCTCGCGAAAACGGGTCAACTCGCGGATCTTCTCCTCCACCTGGACGAGCTTGGCGTCGGCCACCCCCTTGACCTCCTGGCAGGTGACATTGGCCTTGTTCTGCTCCAGGGCGAGCAGCTCGCCGATATCGGCCAGAGAGAAACCCACCGACTTGGCCCGCAGAATAAACTCGAGACGGCGCCGATCCGCCTCGCTGTAGAGCCGGTAACCCGCCTCACTGCGAATGCTCGGGGCAATCAGGGCACTCTTCTCGTAAAAGCGCAGGGTGTCGGCCTTGATGCCGCACACCTTGGCCAGTTCACCAATTCGGTACATGTTCCCTCCTCTGTGGTGGCACCACTCTACACGTCAATGCCCACCGACCCAACCCGCGCCATGCCATCAACGTCCGAATAAGGAGCAGAAGGCAATCGTTTTCCGCAAAATCAAAGACAAACGTTTACCGCCGCACCACACAAGGCTTTGCCGCTTTAAAAAATCCCCCACGGCTCACATTTTTTGTGTAGAATGCGCGCCGACAACGCAGCCTCACCCTCAAGCGGGTATTTCCTAAAGTCGACTGGTCCAGTCGCCTTTGAGAAATTCCCCCATCACAGTCACGGGGACTCTTGCTGTGCGTGCGCGTGCCGGGTCCCTATCACCTTGAGGACGATAGAGTAATGGAACAAGCCAGGCCCATCCGCCGTGCCCTGCTGAGTGTCTCGGACAAGACCGGAATCCTTGAGTTCGCCCGCGCCCTGAGCGAGCGTGGTGTCGATCTGCTCTCCACCGGTGGTACCGCCAAGCTGCTGGCCGACGCCGGCTTGCCGGTCACCGAAGTCTCCGACTACACCGGCTTCCCCGAGATGATGGATGGCCGCGTCAAGACTCTGCACCCCAAGGTTCACGGTGGCATCCTCGGCCGTCGCGATCGTGACGATGCCATCATGAGCGAACACGCCATCGCCCCCATCGACATGGTGGTGGTCAACCTCTATCCCTTCGCCGCCACCGTCGCCAAGCCCGGCTGCACCCTGGAAGACGCCGTCGAGAACATCGACATCGGCGGGCCGACCATGGTCCGCTCCGCCGCCAAGAATCACAAGGATGTCACCATCGTCGTCAAGGCGGCCGACTATGACCGCGTGATCCGCGAGATGGACGGCAACGGCAACAGTCTGCGCCTTGCCACCCGCTTCGATATGGCGATCAAAGCCTTCGAGCACACCGCCGCCTACGACGGCATGATCGCCAACTACTTCGGCACCCTGGTTCCCTCTTATGGCGATAACAAGGAGGGCGACGAGGAGTCTCGCTTCCCGCGCACCTTCAACAGCCAGTTCGTGAAGAAGCAGGACATGCGCTACGGCGAAAACAGCCACCAGGCCGCCGCCTTCTATGCCGAAGAGCAGGCTGCTCCGGGTTCGGTGGCAAGCGCCATCCAGCTGCAGGGCAAGGCCCTCTCCTACAACAACATCGCCGACACAGACGCTGCGCTCGAGTGCGTCAAAGAGTTTGACCAGCCGGCCTGCGTCATCGTCAAGCACGCCAATCCGTGCGGCGTGGCCATAGCTGACGACCTGCTGGCCGCCTACGAGCGCGCCTGGCAGACCGACCCCACCTCCGCCTTTGGCGGCATCATCGCCTTCAACCGTGAACTGGATGGCGCCACCGCCAAGGCCATCGTCGATCGCCAGTTCGTCGAGGTGATCATCGCCCCGATCGTGAGCCAGGCAGCCCGCGACGCGGTCGCTGCCAAACAGAACGTGCGCCTGCTCGAGTGCGGCCAGTGGAGTGCGCCGGCCCAGGGCTTTGACTTCAAGCGCGTCAACGGCGGTCTGCTGGTGCAGGAGCGCGATCTCGGCATGGTGACCCTGGGGGATCTCAAGGTAGTCAGCAAGCGCCAGCCCACCGAACAGGAACTCAAGGATCTGCTCTTTTGCTGGAAGGTGGCCAAGTTCGTCAAGTCCAACGCCATCGTCTACGCCAAAGAGGGCCAGACTATCGGCGTCGGCGCCGGCCAGATGAGCCGCGTCTATTCCGCCAAGATAGCCGGCATCAAGGCCGAGGATGAGGGGCTGACCGTGGCGGGCTCCGTCATGGCTTCCGACGCCTTCTTCCCGTTCCGCGACGGCATCGATGCGGCGGCCGCCGCCGGCATCTCCTGCGTGATCCAGCCCGGTGGCTCGATGCGCGACCAGGAGGTGATCGACGCCGCCGACGAGCACGGCATGGCCATGGTGTTCACCAACATGCGCCACTTCCGCCACTGATAACGGACTCCAGGGCAGCCAAGGCTGCCCTGCGGCTAACCACGACGACAAGAGCAACGGAAACAGACCATGAAAGTACTGGTGATCGGTAACGGCGGCCGCGAGCACGCCCTGGCCTGGAAGGCCCAGCAATCCCCCCTGGTGACCCGCGTCTTCGTCGCCCCCGGCAACGCCGGCACGGCCCACGAAGGGAGCATCGAGAACGTGGCCATCTCGGCCACCGACATCCCGGCCCTGCTGGCGTTTGCCAAGGAGCAGCGCATCGGCCTGACGATCGTCGGGCCGGAAGCGCCGCTGGTGAAGGGGGTGGTCGATGCCTTCCGTGCCGAGGGACTGGCCATCTTCGGTCCGACTGCCGCCGCGGCCCAACTGGAAGGCTCCAAGGGCTTTGCCAAGGACTTCCTGGCGCGCCACGCCATCCCGACCGCCGAATACCAGAACTTCACCGAGATTGAACCTGCCTTGGCCTACCTGCGCGAGAAGGGTGCTCCCATCGTGGTCAAGGCCGACGGCCTGGCCGCCGGCAAGGGGGTGATCGTCGCCATGACCCTGAACGAGGCCGAAGAGGCGGTGCGTGACATGCTCTCCGGTAACGCCTTCGGCGACGCCGGCGCCCGGGTGGTGATCGAGGAGTTCCTCGAGGGAGAAGAGGCGAGCTTCATCGTCATGGTCGACGGCGAGCACGTGCTGCCGATGGCCACCAGCCAGGATCACAAGCGGGTCGGCGATGGGGACACAGGCCTCAACACCGGCGGCATGGGTGCCTACTCCCCGGCGCCCGTGGTGACGCCAGAGGTGCACCAGCGCGTGATGGAGCAGGTGATCCTGCCGACCGTGCGCGGCATGGCGGCCGAGGGCAACGTCTACACGGGCTTCCTCTACGCCGGCCTGATGATAGACGGTCATGGCAACCCCAGGGTGATCGAGTTCAACTGCCGCTTCGGCGACCCCGAGACCCAGCCCATCATGCTGCGCATGCGCTCGGATCTGGTGGAGCTTTGTCTGGCCGCCTGCGCCGGCAAGCTGGATCAAGTCGAGGCCGTTTATGACCCGCGCACCGCCATCGGCGTGGTGCTGGCCGCCGGCGGCTACCCGGGCGACTACGTCCAGGGGCTGCCCATCAGCGGTCTGCCGGTGGAAGAGGCGAGCGGAGAGAAGGTGTTCCACGCCGGCACCCGCCTCGAGGGGGACACTGTCGTCACCGCCGGCGGCCGCGTGCTGTGCGCCACTGCGCTGGGCCACACGGTCGCCGAGGCGCAGAAGCGCGCCTACCAGCTGGCGGCCCGCATCCAGTGGAACGGCGTCTTCTACCGACGCGATATCGGCTGGCGCGCCATCGCGCGCGAACAGGGCGAGTAACGCCCACCGAAACAGGGCCCGCATTGCGGGCCCTTTCATTACCCCATTCCACCGACTCGCGTCTCCAGGCGCGAGCGGTCTCTTGCAACCCGAAGACAGAGAAGTACCATCATGACCAGTGCCCGCCCCCATGCGCCCAGCGACCTCATCTACGGCCTCGAGGCCAGGCCACCCCTGCCCCAGACCCTGTTCGCGGCCCTCCAGCACATGCTCGCCATGTTCGTCGGCATCATCACACCGCCGCTCATCATCGCCTCTTCCCTGGGGCTGAGCGCCGGGGAGAGCCGTTACATCGTCTCCATGTCGCTGCTGATGTCAGGGATCGCCTCCTTCATCCAGACCCGCCGCTTCGGCCCCGTAGGCTCCGGACTCCTGTCGGTACAGGGCACCAGCTTTAACTTCCTCGGCCCCATCATCGCCTCGGGGCTGGCCCTCAAGCAGGCCGCCATGCCCGAGGAGCAGATGCTGGCCACCCTGTTTGGCACCATATTGGTCGCCTCCCTCAGCATGATCGTCGTGAGCCGCTGCCTACACCTGATCCGCCAGGTGATCACCCCGTTGGTGACCGGCATCGTCGTGCTGCTGATCGGCCTGACCCTGATCAAGGTGGGACTGGTGAGCATGGGCGGCGGCTTTGCCGCCATGCAGGACGGCAGTTTTGGCAGCCTGCAAAACCTCGGCCTCTCCCTGCTGGTGTTGCTCACCATAGTTCTGCTGCAGCGCAGTCAGAACCCCTGGTTGCGCCTGTCGGCCATCGTCATCGCCATGATGCTGGGCTACGGGGTTGCCTTCCTGCTCGGGCGTGTCACCCTGCCGACCCTGCCAGAGGAGTGGATCGCCCTGCCGCGCATCCTGCATGTGGGACTGGCATTCGACTGGTATCTCTTCATCCCCATCACCGTCATCTTCGTGGTGACGGCCCTTGAAGCCATCGGTGACATGACCGCCACCTCGGACGTCTCTGGCGAGCCGGTGGAGGGGCCTGTCTACATGGCCCGCATCAAGGGGGGCGTGCTCTCTGATGGTCTCAACTCCATGCTGGCCGCCCTGGTTGGCACCTTCCCCATGTCGGTGTTCGCCCAGAACAACGGGGTGATCCAGCTGACCGGGGTGGCCAGCCGCTACGTGGGCTTCTTCATCGCTGCCATGCTGGTGTTGCTCGGCCTGCTGCCCGGGGTCGCAGCCCTTATCCAGCAGATCCCCGAGCCTGTGCTGGGGGGGGCCACCATCGTCATGTTTGGCACCATAGCCGCCGCCGGGGTACGCATCATCTCCCGCGAGGCTCTGGATCGCCGCGCCCTGATGATACTGGCTGTGTCGCTGGCCATGGGCCTCGGCGTCGCTCAGGTACCCGAGGTGCTGCAACACCTGCCGGATCTGCTCAAGAGCGTGCTCTCGTTCGGGGTCGCCACCGGCGGTATCACCGCCATGTTGCTCAACCTGCTGCTGCCCCGTGGTCACATGACGGCCGTCGTGGAGAAGCAGGAGTGATCCTGTGAGGGGGAGCCGGGCTCCCTCTTTTCCCCCAATGCAGCCATTTGCGCTACCATGCCCCTTCATTGATGCAGGAGTGAAGCGATGAAGAAAATTGCCCTGATCACGGGGGCCAGCCGGGGGATCGGCAGGGCCCTGGCCGTCTATTTTGCCGACCAGGGGTATGATCTGCTGCTGGTTGCACGCTCGGCCGACCAGCTGGCATCGTGCCGCCAGGCACTGCAAGCGAGCCATGAAGGGATCGTCATCGAGACACTGGCGACTGACTTTGCCTCACCTGATGTGGCGCTCAGGGAGGTCGAGGCTCTGCTGGCACGCCATACCAGACTGGATGTGCTGGTCAGCAGCGCCGGAGTCCTCAACGCCGGTCATGTGGAGATGGATCTGGCGCAGCTCGGCACCATGGTTAACATCAACCTCATCACCACCATGGCTATCTGTAATCTGGTGGCACGCAAGATGAAAACCCAGGGCCGGGGGGAGATCTACAACATCGGCTCCATGGCCGGGCTCGAGCCGGTTGGCAAGATTGGCGCCTATGCGGCCACCAAGGCCGCCATCGTCAGCTATAGCCAATCCCTCTACCAGGAGCTGCTGCCCCATGGGGTGCGAGTCTGCTGCCTCTGTCCCAGCGTGGTCGATACCGACATGACCAACGACGGCCGCATTCCCAACGAGCTGAAAATCGCCACCGGGGATCTGGTCAAGGCCGTCGCCTTCGTACGTAGTCTGTCGGCAGGCTGTGCCATGGCTACCCTGCCGATCCGCTGCCGGGTCATCGATCAGGAGAAGGGCTAGTCTCGGGTCGGTTGACACGCCTTGAGCAGGTGGTGGAGCGCATCCATCACCTGACGACGGCCAATCACCCCGATGACGATCCCTCCCTCAACCACGGGATAGAGGCGCGGAGCCGAAGCGGTCATTCGCTCTGCCAACGCGAGCAGACTCTCTTTTCCCTCCACGGCGAGAGGCTCCTGGCTCATCAGATCCCCCACCCGGGTACGAACGTCGCAGTGATAGCTGGCGCTCAGCAGGGTGGGCAGGCAATCCCGTTCCGAGAGGAAACCGATCAGTTGCCGCCCACCGTTAACCACGGGCAAGCCTCCCAGCCCGCTCTGACGCAAGGCATCCAGCGCCAGGGAGAGGGGAGTATCCACCTGGAGCAGGGGGAATTGATGCAGCATATAGTGGCGTACGGTCAGCATGGGAGACTCCTGGTATCAGATTGAGGAGACCAGTGTGCAGGGAGACAGGTGGGATGAGCCAATGGCTCTTTCCTTGCGGATAAATAGGCGGGGACTATGGCCGGCAGCCATCAAAGAAAAAGGGCAGCGCGATGCGCTGCCCTCTGGAATCTGGTGGCCCCTCCCAGACTTGAACTGGGGACCAAGCGATTATGAGTCGCCTGCTCTGACCACTGAGCTAAGGGGCCGAAACTCTTGCGAGTGGCGGCGATTATAGGGGAATCACCAGGGGCAGTCCATAGGCATATCAATCACTTGAGCAAGGATTAGCCAGCCAGAGGACAATAAAAAAGGCCTCGATAGAGGCCTTTTCATCTTGGCGGTTTAGTCGTCCAGGAAGCTTCTCAGCACCTCTGAGCGGCTCGGGTGACGCAGCTTGCGCAGCGCCTTTGCCTCGATCTGACGGATACGCTCACGGGTAACGTCGAACTGCTTGCCCACTTCCTCAAGGGTGTGGTCGGTGTTCATGTCGATCCCGAAACGCATGCGCAGTACCTTGGCTTCACGGGCGGTCAGACCGGCCAGCACGTCGCGGGTCGCGTTGCGCAGGCTCTCGCTGGTGGCCGCATCGGCCGGCAGGGCGAGGGTGGTGTCCTCGATGAAGTCGCCCAAGTGGGAGTCTTCGTCATCACCGATGGGGGTCTCCATCGAGATGGGCTCCTTGGCGATCTTCAGCACCTTGCGGATCTTGTCTTCCGGCATGCCCATGCGCATGGCCAGCTCTTCCGGGCTCGGCTCGCGGCCCATCTCCTGCAGCATCTGACGGGAGATACGGTTGAGCTTGTTGATGGTCTCGATCATGTGCACCGGGATGCGGATGGTGCGGGCCTGATCCGCGATGGAGCGGGTGATGGCCTGACGGATCCACCAGGTGGCATAGGTCGAGAACTTGTAGCCACGACGGTATTCGAACTTGTCGACGGCCTTCATCAGACCGATGTTGCCCTCCTGGATCAGATCCAGGAACTGCAGGCCGCGGTTGGTGTACTTCTTGGCGATCGAGATAACCAGACGCAGGTTGGCCTCAACCATCTCCTTCTTGGCACGGCGAGCCTTGGCTTCACCTATGCTCATGCGGCGGTTGATATCCTTGATCTGGGCGATGGAGAGACCGGTCTCCTCTTCGATCTGCTGCAGTTTGCCGATGGAGCGCAACACCTCTTCTTCCATGGCTGCGAGCGGGGCAGACCAGGCCTTGCCGGCCTGCTTCTGGTACTCGAACCAGGCGGTCTCGCACTCGTTGTTGGTGAAGGCGGAGACGAAGGTCTTCTTCGGCATCTTGGCCTGCTCGACACACATCTTCAGGATGAGGCGCTCTTGCACGCGCACGCGCTCCATCATCTCGCGCATGTTGTTGACCAGGCGGTCGAACTGCTTGGGCATCAGACGGAATTGACGGAACACGTCGGCCAACTGGGCAATGGCGGCCTGAGTCTCTTCGTGAGCACGACCGTTAGAGCGGATCGACTGACGAGTGATCTCGTACTGGGCGCGCAGCTCGGCAAACTTCTCGCGAGCCACTTCCGGATCCGGACCACCGTCACCGTCGTCGTCGTTACCGTCGCCCTCTTCGTCCTCGTCTTCCTCCTCTTCGTCGGAGCTGTCCTCGTCGGCGAGGTCATCCTCACCCAGTTCGGAGCCGATGTGAGTGGCGGTCGGGCCCATCTCATCGGCCTCGTCGGGATTGACGAAACCGGAGATGATGTCGGAGAGACGAAGCTGCTCGGCCTCAAACTTGTCGTACTGCTCGAGCAGGTAGGTGATCGCTTCCGGGTATTCGGCCACGGAGCTCTGCACCTGGTTGATACCGTCTTCGATCCGCTTGGCGATGTCGATTTCGCCTTCACGGGTCAACAGTTCGACGGTACCCATTTCACGCATGTACATGCGGACCGGATCGGTGGTACGGCCAATCTCGGATTCAACAGATGCCAGCGCCTGGGCTGCCGCTTCGGCAGCATCCTCGTCGGCGGTGGCGTCGGACATGATCAGGTCGTCGGCATCGGGGGCGTTTTCCACCACCTGGATACCCATGTCGTTGATCATCTGAATGATGTCTTCGATCTGATCGGAGTCGACAATGTCCTGCGGAAGGTGATCATTCACCTCGGCATAGGTCAGGTAGCCCTGTTCTTTACCTTTGGCGACAAGGAGTTTAAGCTGCGACTGCGGGGTTTGCTCCATAGAACTCATCCGGTTGGTGATGCTAGGTTGCGCGATTCAATGCGCTGACGCGCAAATAGCCAATTCTAATAGAAAACCGCCAGACATGCTATGCCCGGTGGCTACGTAGCGGTGAGAAACCCCTGCCCTCGCTCTGCTCAGGGCCAGGTGGTCATTGTTCATATTGCTTCTTTTCATCCCGTCAATTCGGGCAACAGCACTGGTATAGGGGCTAGCCCTTTAAATATCAAGCCCCGTTGTCACTTCTTTTTTCAAGCGAAACTTCCTTGAGCAGCAACAGCAGCTCCCGGGTCTCCTCCGGTGTCAGCCCCTCTTGACCCACCTTCCCCTGCAGCTCTTCGATGCGCTGCTTGAGAAAGAGGTTAATAAAACCGACGAAGGTATCTTCCAGCTCTTGCTGAACGGCCCCCTCTTCGGTCTCTATTCCTTCATAGAGATCATGCATGGCGAGCTGGGCCAGGATCTCTCCTTCTTTGGTACCACGCCAATGTTCGAGCAAGATGGCAGTCGTCACCTCGGGCCACTCGCAGATCTGGCTGTGCAGCTGCAGCAGGAAGGGAATACCCGCCACCTTGAGGCCAGCCAGCTCCGGCATTACCGGCAGCTCGGCGGCCAGAGCCGGATACTGCACCATCAGCGCCAGCGCCCGGCGCAGCGGGGTCAACTTGCCCTTCTGGAGACGCGGCGTATCCGCCTTGGGCTGGCTGTGACGGGCAAACAGCTCGTCGATACGCTGTTTGTTCTCACCCCAGCGCATCATGCGCGACAGCCGGGTGATGAGCCCCTCGCGGGTGAAACCTTCCGGTACCCGGCGGATCAGCTCAGCCGCCTTGTTGGCGACCTCGAACTTGCCCGCCTCTCCCGAGAGGGCGGCATCCCGCTCGAGGCGCTCGAACATAAACTCGGCGAAGGGCTGGGCCTGCTCGAGCAGAGTCTCGAAGTCGTCCTTGCCAATCTGGCGCACCAGAGAGTCGGGGTCCTCGCCATCCGGCAGGAAGACAAACTTGAGCTCGCGCCCGTCCTGCAGGTGGGGCAAGGCGTTATCGAGCGCCCGCCAGGCGGCTTCCCGTCCGGCGTTATCCCCGTCGTAGCAGCAGACCACCTCGGCGGTGGTGCGAAACAGGGTGTGGATATGATCGCTGGTGGTCGCGGTACCGAGTGCCGCCACCGCATAGTCGATGCCGTACTGGGCCAGGGCCACCACATCCATATACCCTTCGACCACCAGGAGCCGGCGCAGATCCTTGTGGGCCTGCCGCACCTCATAGAGGCCGAACAGCTCGCGCCCCTTGTGGAAGATGGGGGTCTCGGGAGAGTTCAGATACTTGGGCGTCCCCTCCCCCAGCACCCGACCGCCGAAGCCGATCACCCGGCCCCGTTTGTCGCGGATCGGGAACATGATGCGATCGCGGAAGCGATCATAGCTGCCCGGGCCGTTGTCACGCGGGATCAGCATGCCGCCGGTGATAAGCTGCTGTTCCTGTTCGTGACCGGCACCAAAGCGGCGGCGCACCTGATCCCACTCGTTGGGGGCATAACCGATGGCAAACTTCTTCACCACCTCACCGGTGAGTCCCCGCCCCTTGAGGTACTCCACCGCCTGGGGAGCCCCCTTGAGGTTGGACTCGTAGAAACGGGCGATCTGGGCCATCAGATCGAACAGATCCTTGCTGACCGCAGGCTGGGATCCGTAGGATCCGCTACCGCCGCCACTCTGCTCACGCGGCACTGTGAGGCCATGCAGGCTGGCCAGCTCCTCGATGGCATCGGGAAACTCGAGGCCGTCGTACTCCATCAGGAAACCGACGGCGGTGCCATGGGCACCACACCCGAAGCAGTGATAGAACTGCTTCTCGGGGCTGACCGAGAAGGAGGGACTCTTCTCGTTGTGAAAAGGGCAGCACGCCTGGTAGTTCTTACCGGCTTTCTTGAGGCGCACCCGACTGTCGATCAGCTCGACAATATCGGTGCGGGCCAGAAGGTCATCGATAAAGGATTGGGGGATCCTGCCTGCCATGGTTGCCCTTTTTCAGAGAATAAAAAAGCCGCGCATCCTGGGAAGCACGGCTTCTTTTGACTAACGCGGTCGCCTTATGCCAGACGGGCTTTTACCTGTGCGCTGACAGCGCCAACGTCGGCACGTCCCTGGATCTTCGGCTTGAGAACACCCATCACCTTGCCCATGTCCGCCATGGCGGCGGCGCCGGTATCGGCAACGGCTTGCTCAATCAGAGCGGCGATCTCTTCGGCGGTCAGCTGCTGCGGCAGGAACTCCTGCAACACCACGATCTCGGCGGATTCAATATCGGCGAGATCCTGACGGCCGGCGGCCTCGAACTGAGCGATGGAATCCCGGCGTTGTTTGACCATCTTGGTCACCACGGCCAGGATCTCCTCGTCACCCAGTTCGGTGCGAGTGTCTACTTCGCGCTGCTTGATCTCGGCCATCAACAGACGAATAGTGCCAAGGCGAGCCTTTTGTTTGGCCAGCATGGCAGTTTTCTGTTGATCCTTGAGCAGATCCTTCAGAGACACGGCTGTGAATCCGGATTAGTACAGACGGATGCGACGTGCGTTTTCGCGAGCCAGCTTCTTGGCGTGACGCTTAACAGCGGAAGCCTTGGCGCGCTTGCGGATGGTGGTCGGCTTTTCGTAGAACTCACGGCTACGAACTTCGGACAGGATACCGGCCTTTTCGCAAGAACGCTTGAAGCGACGCAGAGCTACGTCAAACGGCTCGTTTTCACGGACTTTAATTACGGGCATGTGCCTTTCACCTCGGTGATAAATGGGTTGCTGGGCGCAAGGCGCGAACAGCATGACTTAAAATGGTGCGAAATTATACTCAGTTTCGGGAATGAAAGTAAACCCGGCAGAGATCGCTGGTCTAAAAAACCCGTGAAGGGTACCATAGCCGCCTCATTTTAGCAGTGAAAATTTAAAGCAATGCGAGTATTGGGAATCGAGACGTCCTGTGACGAAACCGGGATCGCGATCTTCGACGATCAACGTGGGATCCTCTCCCACCAGCTCTACAGCCAAGTCAAGCTCCACGCGGATTACGGCGGTGTCGTCCCCGAGCTGGCGAGTCGCGATCATGTGCGCAAGACGATCCCCTTGATCCAGGCCGCATTGAAAGAAGCCGGCCTCGGCAAAGAGGATATCGACGGCATCGCCTACACCGCCGGTCCCGGCCTGGTCGGCGCCCTGCTGGTCGGGGCTACCATAGGCCGCTCCCTGGCCATGGCCTGGGGCAAACCCGCCGTGGCGGTACACCATATGGAAGGGCACCTGCTCGCCCCCATGCTGGAAGAGAGTGCCCCCGAATTTCCTTTTGTTGCCCTGCTGGTCTCCGGCGGTCACTCCATGCTGGTACGGGTCGATGGCATCGGCCGCTATCAGGTGCTCGGCGAATCCATCGATGACGCAGCCGGCGAGGCCTTCGACAAGACCGCCAAGCTGATGGGGCTCGACTATCCCGGCGGCCCGCTGCTGTCGCGTCTGGCCGAGAAGGGCACCCCGGGCCGCTTCCTCTTCCCTCGTCCCATGACCGATCGCCCCGGGCTCGATATGAGCTTCTCCGGCCTCAAGACCTTCGCGGCCAACACCATCGCCGCCGAGGGGAGCGACGAACAGACCCGCGCCGATATCGCCCACGCCTTTCAGGCGGCCGTGGTCGACACGCTCGCCATCAAGTGCCGCCGCGCCTTGAAGGAGACCGGCCTCAAACGTCTGGTGGTAGCGGGCGGCGTCAGTGCCAACCGCTACCTGCGCGCCCAGCTGGCCGAGATGATGCAAGATCTCGGCGGCGAAGTGTTCTATCCGCGCACCGAATACTGTACCGACAACGGCGCCATGATCGCCTACGCCGGTATGCAGCGCCTCAAGGCCGGCGTATTCGAGACGCTCGAGGTCAAGGCCGTGCCACGCTGGCCACTGGACACCCTGGACCCGGTCTGATCGAGCGCCTCTCCTGCCCGAAGATGCCACTCCCCGGGGAGTGGCATCTCTGTTTGGGAAGCGGGTCTATGGGGGATATCTGCATGGTTTCTCGACGAACGGGATAAAAAAACAGCGAACGAATCGAAACGACGAGAAAAGTGCATCTCGCGGTTGACACTCAAAGGCATACGGGGTTTAATGCGCGCCGTTGCCCAGATAGCTCAGTCGGTAGAGCAGGGGATTGAAAATCCCCGTGTCGGCGGTTCGATTCCGTCTCTGGGCACCAAGACTCTTCCTCCGTAGTTCAGTCGGTAGAACGGCGGACTGTTAATCCGTATGTCACTGGTTCGAGTCCAGTCGGAGGAGCCAAATTTGAAAAGCCCGCTCAACAGAGCGGGCTTTTTGTTTTTCCGGCGCCGAGCACGAAAAAGGCCCGCGTCGCGGGCCCTCTCTCAATATACATTGGCAACGGCATGGAGCAGCACGGCCCCACACAGGGAAGAAAAAAGCAACATGCCACATCCCAACACGGTGGCCGGAGAGACCCTCCACCCCCTGTGAACACCTCGCCTGCGACTCACTCTCATGACCACTCCCGCAACCCCACTCCCTGTGGGGGTACGGCATGATGCTGCGGTCTGACAGGTTAGTCAATTGGTAGCCAGTGCCTTATTGTCAGTGTTCCTGATGTTGTGTCAGCAGCTTGTCGGTAAAGGCGATGGCCGCCGCCGACAGCAGGAAGGCCAGGTGAATGAAGAGCTGCCACTTGATGGTGTGCTCGTCGAGCCGGCTGGCATTGATAAAGGTCTGCAACAAGTGGATCGACGAGATGCTGATGATGGCCATGGAGAGCTTCACCTTGAGCACAGAGGCATTGACGTGACCGAGCCACTCGGGCTGATCCGGATGATTCTGGATGCGCAGCCGTGACACGAAGGTTTCATAGCCCCCGACTGTCACCATCAGCAGCAGATTGGCGATCATCACCACATCGATCAGCGCCAGTACCGAGAGCATGATTTCGGTCTCGGTCAGCCGGGTCAGGTTGTGCAGCAACTCCCACAGGGAGGCGAGGAACTTCCAGGCATAGACCCCCTGCACCACGATCAATCCCAGATAGATGGGCAGCTGTAGCCAGCGGCTCCAGAAGATCACACGCCCCAAACGGCTTCCCTGCATCGCAACACCGGCTACTTCTTCTCTACTCATTACCCAACCTCTCACTCGAATCAGTCGTCCCTAGATGGAGGTGAACCCTACCCTATTCAAGGGTTTATTAACAATCCGGTGACCCCGCCCTAGCCTCCCGCTATCATGACGCCTTTCCCTTGCCAGGATGCATCCATGACCCCCTACCAGCTCGACGGCATGTACTGCCAGCCCATGACCCTTGAGGTTCCCCTCGACCACACCAAGCCGGACGGGGCGCAGCTCACCCTGTTCGCCCGCACTCTGGTGGACGCGCAGCGGCGCGACGAGGATCTTCCCTGGCTGCTGTTCCTGCAAGGGGGGCCTGGCTTCGGAGCGCCGCGTCCGACTGCCCGCAGCGGCTGGATCAAACGGGCGCTGCAGGAGTTTCGGGTGGTGCTGCTCGATCAGCGCGGCACCGGCAGCTCCACGGCGGTGAGCGCCCGAGGGCTCACCCACCTCAGCGTGGAGGAGCAGGCCGAGTACCTGAGCCATTTTCGCGCCGACAGCATAGTACGCGACGCCGAGTGGCTGCGCGCAAGGCTCAGCCCCGACCGTCCCTGGAGCCTGCTCGGTCAGAGCTTCGGCGGTTTTTGCTGCCTCACCTACCTCTCCCTCTTCCCCGAGGCTCTGCATGAGGTCTACATCACGGGCGGGATCCCGCCCGTGGGGCGCAGCGCCGACGAGGTCTACGAGGCCACCCTGCGCCGGGTAGCCGACAAGCAGGCAGCCCTGTGCGCGCGCTTCCCGGCCATGCAGGGGATGCTGGATCGCCTCGCCGGGCATCTCTATCACCACGACGTGCGCCTGCCGAACGGTCAGCGCCTGACGGTGGAGCAGTTCCAGCAGCAGGGGCTGGATCTCGGCGCCAGCGGCGGCCCCGAGTCCCTCTACTTCCTGCTCGAGGGGGCCTTCGACGGGGAGCGCCTCAGTGACGCCTTCCTCTATCAGCTGCAGGGGATGCAACCGTTCAACGGTCACCCCATCTTCGCCATCCTGCACGAGGCCATCTACGCCGAAGGGGTCGCCACCGGCTGGGCGGCAGAGCGGGTGCGCGGCCGTCACCCCGAGCTCGACTGGGCGCCGGGCAAGCCGCTGCACTTCACCGGCGAGATGATCTACCCCTGGATGTTCGAGCAGTTTTGCGAACTGCTGCCCCTGCGCGCGGCGGCCCAGCGGCTCGCCATGAAGAGCGACTGGGGCCCCCTCTACGACCGGGCGCGCCTGGCCGCCAACCGGGTGCCGGTCGCCTGCGCCGTCTACGCCGACGACATGTATGTGGAGTTCGACTACAGCCGCGACACCCTCAAGGGCCTTGGCAACAGCCGCGCCTGGATCACCAACGAGTACGAGCACAACGGCATCCGCACCGACGGTGAGCGCATCCTGGATCGCCTCATCACGCTCAATCGCGACCGTTGATCGGGAGCCAGAAAGCCCCGATAGTAGAGGGCCGCCCACGGAAGAGGCGGCCCAAGACAACGACAAGGAAGCAAACGTGAACCACCCGGAACGCTCGGCCTCCTGGCTGAGCCGCCTGCTCTATCGCTGGGCGCACCCCCTGGTGCAGAAGGGCTATCAGCCCGGCGCCGTCAGCCAGGACGATCTCTATCCCCTGCTCCCCCAGGATCGCCGCGGCCACCGTGCCGACGCCTTTCTCGCCCTCACCGCCCGCCCCGGCACCAGCGCCTGGGGACTGTGCCGTTTCGCTCTCGGTACCGTGCGCCGCCGCTTCCTGCTCGGCACCCTGTTGCAGGGACTGGCGGTGCTCGCCAGCCTCGCCAGCCCCTGGCTGCTCAACCGGGCCATGACGGATCTGGGCGGTACGGCCCCCCTGTGGGAGAAGCTCGGGCTCGCTCTGGCGCTCACCCTGAGCGTGCTGGCGAGTGGCCTGCTGGCCGAGCACGCCCTGCAGCTTGCCCTCAAGTCCCACATTCCGCTGCGCCGCCTCTTCACCGAGGCCCTGCTTGCCAAGGTACTGCGCATCGGCGGCAAGGCGTTCGACGACCGTGCCGGTGGCCGGGTACAGAATCTCATCAACAAGGATGTGTGGGATGTCTCCTGGATGCTGGCCGAGCCCCTCAGCCTGCTGTTCACCCTGCTCCAGCTGATCGGCACCGTCGCCCTGCTGGTGTGGCAAGTGGGCGAGGCCGGGCTGGTCGGCTGCGCCGTGCTGGCCCTGCTGCTGATCGGCTCCTCCGAGCTGGTGCGCCGCATGAACCGTCAGGAGAGGGTGCTCAAGCAGCGTCAGGATGAGCGCAACGGCATCCTGGCCGAGTACATCAAGAAGCTGCGGCTGGTGCGCCAGAATGGTCTCGGCCCCTTCTTCATCCGCCGCGCCGAGGCGCGCCGTGCCGAGGAACTCACCAGCCTGCGCCGCATCCTGCGCCTCGATGCCCTCCACGACACACTGAGCCACGGTGCCGCCCTGCTGGTGACCCTGGCCACCTTCGCCACCTATCTGCTGGCGGGGCAGTCCCTCACCATGCCCCAGGTATTCACCACCATTGCCCTGTTCGCCGTACTGCGCATGCCCATGATGCGCCTGCCCCATCAGGTGCGCCTGGCGATCAACTTCAACACCGCCATCCGCCGCGTCACCGACTTCCTCGACACCCCGGAGCAGCACAGGGTACTCGATGACCCCGCCCTGCCCGCCGGGGCCCTGGTGCTCGAAGGGGTCGGAGTGCGTCACCAGGATCGCACCGTACTTCAGAACGTTGACCTGCGGGTCACCCCCGGAGAGATCATCGGCATCACGGGGGAAACCGGCAGCGGCAAGAGCTGCCTGTTGCACCTCATCGCCGGCTTCGACGACGACTTCTCCGGCTCCCTGCGCCGCGCCGGCCAGGTAGGACTGCTGGGACACAAGCCCTGGCTGATGAACGATACCCTGCGCAACAACATACTGTTCGGCCAACCCTGGGACGAGGCGCGCTACCAGTGGGTACTGGGGGCCAGCGCCCTCGAGACCGACCTCGCCCTGCTCGCCCACGGCGACCAGACCCTGGTGGGCGAACTCGGCACCCGCCTCTCGGGCGGCCAACAGCAACGGGTGGCCCTGGCCCGAGCCCTCTACACCCGGGCCGACATCCTGCTGCTCGACAACCCCCTGTCGGCCCTCGATCCCCTGGTGGCCGAGCAGGTGCTGGCGCGCGGCCTCACCTTCCGCCCCGGGCCGACCCGACTGCTGGTGAGCCACGATCCCCGAGTGCTGGCCCGTTGCGACCGGGTCTTCGCGGTGCGTGGCGGCGCCCTGGTCCCGCTGCCCCGCGAGCAGGTGGATGAGCTGCCCCTGCCCCCCTCCCTCCCCCCGACGGCCCGTGCCGACGAAGCAGAGCAATTCAGTGACGAGACGGTGGCCCAGGGG